>JBMFWG010000121.1:0-501 GCA_049965515.1 Leptospirillia bacterium | reverse complement strand
TGGCGGCGCACAAGAAATCCATTTTCAGCCGCACGGCGGATGTCTGCCTGGTGTCGGCCTCGATCCTGATCGGCCATGCCACGGGTAGCCTGCAATTCGACACGATCGCCCGGTTCGCGGCGCGGGCGGGGAGCCTGCCGGTTTCGCTTCAGATCGCCGCTTGGTTGATCGTGATGGCGGTTGTTCTGAAAAGCGCGCATTTTCCCTTTCATGGGTGGCTGATCCAGGTCATGGAGGCGCCGACGCCGGTTTCCGCGCTGATGCACGCCGGCGTGGTGTACAGCGGCGCGATCATTGCGCTGCGCACCAGCCCGCTCCTGGTTCGTGAGCCTGGTCCGCTGCTTGCCCTCGGTGTCGTGGGCCTCGTGACCGTGGTGATCGCGTCCCTGGTCATGACCACGCAGACGGCGGTCAAATCCATGCTGGCGTGGTACACCGCGGCGCAACTGGGTTTCATGTCCCTCGAATTGGGGCTTGGGCTGTTCGCCTTGGCGCTGCTGC
>JBMFWG010000120.1:0-502 GCA_049965515.1 Leptospirillia bacterium | reverse complement strand
TCGACATAACGCCGCACGGTTTCCAGCGTGGCGCCACCGACACTGCCCACATAGTAAGCGCGATGCCAGAAATACGGCTTCCAGTAGAACGGTTTCAAGTGCTCGGCAAAGCGGTTTCTGGCCCGTCTGGCAGAGGCCGTTTTCAGATTGTTGATCAGGGTGGAGATCGTCAGTGCCGGATGGATCTCCGCCAAAAGATGCACATGATCCGCTTCGCCTCCGAATTCCAAAAGTGTGCATCGCCAGTCCGCCAGAATCTCGCCAAAGGCGTCATGCAGATAGTCAAGAAGTTCCGGCGTGAGGATTTTTCTCCGGTACTTTGTCACAAAAACAATATGCAGCTTGAGAGAATAGACGGCATGGGAGCTTGACTTGTTGGGTTGATTTTCCATGTGGCCAAGTGTAGCATGCTCCTATGCAGACCGGCAAGCGCTTTCGCGCATATCCCACTCCCGCCCAGGAACAGATCCTTCTCCAGTGGATCGGGCACCAGCGTTTTATC
>JBMFWG010000119.1:0-504 GCA_049965515.1 Leptospirillia bacterium | reverse complement strand
CGTTCGGAGAGCGGCATTTTCTGCCGATGTCCACAGGAGGAACAAGTTTGGGACGTATAGGCCGGATTCACCTTCCTGAACTCCCGACCGGCACTCTCAGCCTTGTACGAGAGAAAAAAGAAGAATTGCGACCACGCCACATCATGGATCGAACGGTTTATCCGAAAAGCGCCGTAAAACTCCGGCCTTGAGGCAATGCAAGCATTCATCCCTCTCTTGGCGAAAGAGCCTAAGAGAGGGAATTCTGCGTTGAGCATGTTAACCGTTCTTCGACATCCTCAGTTCTATCAGACATACTCAAACCTGCCTCAACAGGCTCAAAGCTGAATTCCTGCTTCATCGAGCCTGGTTTCACTCCGGTCTTGCGACCCGAGGCAGAGCATTTAAAGCCTCTCTTTGAATATGTCATTTTCTACTTTCTCTTTATTTGTTTTGTCCGATTTTTTTTTTATCGGATCCAGACATCACCTGTTTGAGGATCAATAGCAATTGAGACATGCTGTG
>JBMFWG010000118.1:0-506 GCA_049965515.1 Leptospirillia bacterium | reverse complement strand
GCAACTGTTGCAACAGAGAAGCCGAGGACACTAGTATCTCCACCAAAACACAAGCAATTTCGACCAAACAACTTGCTACAGTCTCCTATTTGATAAGAGGAAGACAGTCAAAAAAGAAACGACAAGATCGAAGAAGAATCCATTGAGTTACAACAGAAGAGGAACAGGTCAAGATTCTCTTACTGCCAGCAGGTCGAAAACAAGAATCCACGTTTTCGATCGTAAGTCAACCAATTCTGGTCCGATTTTCAATTTAAAGACATCGCTGTATTCGTCTCATCAAGACGAAGAGATCCGCACGGGAATCGTTGAGATCGACCAAGTCGATCAAAAGTTACAGTGTCAGAAGTGATTTTCACTGTCAACAACAACAAGGAAAAAAAAGCGTCACTTACATCGGAACTTGTAAATTCGCCAATATCGGTCGGCATATAGAGCAAAGACTACCACTGTCTACATCAAGTAATTACAAAGTTGGCAAGCCATCAAACACGAAAATCCGCCAA
>JBMFWG010000117.1:0-513 GCA_049965515.1 Leptospirillia bacterium | reverse complement strand
GTAAAGCTCTTAAGTGTTTAAACCAACATTATCTAAAGAGAGCCTCTTATTACATTGTTATTGCAACTGTCAGAGGTTCTGACAGAGGTGCAAGAAAAGAGACAAAGTGGTCCAGGAAGAAGAGCCACAGTACCGAGACACTGAAGAAGGAAGGTTTCCGACTCGCTCCGTAACCTCTACGTAAAAATCAGTACTGAAAAAGAGCTAAAAAATTCGCAACTTCAAGGCCATTGCAACTGTTGCAACAGAGAAACTGTTGACACAAGATTCTCCCCCAAAACACAACTGTTTTTGGCCAAACAACTTCCTACAGTCTTCTACATGATAAGAGGAAGACAGTCTTGAAAGAAGCGACAAGACCGAGCGAAGAAGAGCCACACTACCGAGACACTGAAGAAGGAAGGTTTCCGACTCGCTACGTAACCTCTACGTAGAAATCAGTACTGAAAAAAAGAGCTAAAAAATTCGCAACTTCAAGGCCATTGCAACTGTTGCAACAGAGAAACTGTTGAC
>JBMFWG010000116.1:0-517 GCA_049965515.1 Leptospirillia bacterium | reverse complement strand
GGAGGCGCTCGAACTCAAAAACCAGCTCTCTTAACCGGGAAAGCATGTTGCGATCCGGGTAAGCAAAGAGGGCGCCGGAACTCTCTGGAGGTGTGCCTGTGAGAGGGCGGATGAGACCTCCCCCCTCTCACAGGCCGAAGAGACCATCAATAGAAAAAAAAAGGAGACGTCAGAAAGGAGACACTGCGGAGAGGGGGGTCGACAGCCCGGGACGGAAGGGAGTCGAAAGGACGTCCGGATTGCCAAGTTTTAGAGGAGCCGAATAGTGCCCGTCGACAAAACGACACGGCAAGAGAGGGGAATTTTACCCTAAAACATCTAACCTTCGAGAGAATATCGAGAAATATGGTGCGCTCGGCTGGAATCGAACCAGCGACCCACAGCTTAGAAGGATGCCCGTCTGGCCTTTATCTAAGCAACTTTATGATCCATTAACCCCTCCGTCCAATAAGCGGATTTAAAATCCCCCCAAAATCCTTTGGTGGCGTTGTCAACAGGAGACCTGACCGCCCTCCCC
>JBMFWG010000115.1:0-525 GCA_049965515.1 Leptospirillia bacterium | reverse complement strand
GCTCCTGATAGTCGCGTTCGATACGCCAGCGTAGCTTTGTGAGATTGACCAGGCGCGTGAACGTGATTTTTTCGGGCAGGGTGGAGAGCCAATATTTGGTGGGCTCCGCCTCACCCTTGGGCCATTCGATGAGAAGCCATTCTTCTGGCCGCGGCTCGGTGAGCTTGTAATCGCGATGGGCAACGCGAACACGCACGCGGGCAAAGCGGGACGTCAGCGGCTCGGCAGATCCTTCACGCCAGGTGATGGTGCGCCAGGCTTTGGCTGGAAGGCTCTGTGCCAGGGCCTTGACGGAGAGCGGCTGGTGGTGGGGATCGCGGCGCAGCAGCTTGGGGGGCTGACCACGACCCGACCAGGGTTTGGCAGGCAAGGGTCCTGAGCCGGGCGCCCAGACCGTGGTGTTCGGCAAAATACCGCCCACGTACGAAAGCCCCAGGTCGGTAATGCCCTGGCGCAGAGCGGTATTGACCCCATAGCCTGCATCCATCAGCACAACAGCCGGTGGCAGGCCCGCAGCGCAGGCGG
>JBMFWG010000114.1:0-527 GCA_049965515.1 Leptospirillia bacterium | reverse complement strand
TCCTGGTCCCATCCTTCTCTTCAGCCACGAGATCCTCCTTTTCAATTTATCCCTCGTCCAGGCTCACCTCTCCCGCCATGAATGGCGAGGTTTGCCAAAGGAGTGCATTGGCCATGATTCCTCTTTAATGAATCGTAGCACTGTTTTTATCTTATTTTTTTGTTTGTCCGTTATTACTATGACTTGACCGTCTCAATTACCAAGCCATTGAGCGGGCTTCAAACACACTCCATCCTCTTCCAATAACAATACAGCCTTTTATGTCTCAATTACCAAGCCATTGAGCAGGCTTCAAACACGGAGCCCTCCCGGACAGCATGATCCAGAATCAGAAGTCTCAATTACCAAGCCATTGAGCAGGCTTCAAACACTGGGATGCGATCAGTCTTGAGGCTCTTAAACAGAGGTCTCAATTACCAAGCCATTGAGCGGGCTTCAAACACGACAAGTTGGTACGCCGACATACTGTTGATTCTGTCTCAATTACCAAGCCATTGAGCAGGCTTCAAACACAGGGAAGTTTCTTC
>JBMFWG010000113.1:0-528 GCA_049965515.1 Leptospirillia bacterium | reverse complement strand
ATTTGGGAGAGCGGACATTACTACTTGGGGCTAACACCCCCAGGAGCGATGGGAAGAGAGCAGTGGCTTCTCCCCCTCGACGTTGGCCGTCAATATCGCCGCCCTGATCTGTGCCGCGGATTTCGCCAGGCAGCGGGAAGACCCGGAAACCGCTGCATTCTTGGAAGATTATGCCGATTTTCTGGAGTCTCATGTCGAAGCTTGGACCGTCACCACCGAGGGGTCCCTCGTTTCCGGCATTTCGACATATTATATCCGCATTCATCCCGTGGATCTTTCGGATCCCGAAGCCTCAGAAAACCCGAATCAGGGAATACTCGCCCTTCACAACCAGCCCCCAGGAGAGCCCATAGACTACCTCGCAAAGGACATCGTCGACGGGGGATTTCTGGAACTGGTCCGCTATGGAATTCGGAAAGCCACGGATCCGGTGATAGTCGATTCGGTGGCGGTTGTCGATGAACTTCTGAAGGTCGAGACCCCCTTTGGTCCCTGCTGGCATCGATACAACCATGATGGGTATGGACA
>JBMFWG010000112.1:0-530 GCA_049965515.1 Leptospirillia bacterium | reverse complement strand
GGAATTGGTGCCGGTTCGAGGATAAAAAACGGTAAAAAAAGATCATTGAAGATCACTCCTGATTTTTAATTGTGTCTGTTTAGGTGTCCGTCAGGGGTCAAAAACGGTCATTCTCAGTCATTATCAAAAACTGACAGAAATCTTCCCTGACCCTTGAAAACAGAACCTCTGTAAGGAATTGTCACGCTCGGTCATTCTCCGTCAAAGTCGGGTTTTTTCTCACGTTTAAGGCGAGTGTGCTGGGATCGAAACCCAAGCAGCTCACCATATTTACCATAGAGTTTGTCCTTAACCTGGCTGCTCATTGTCGAGAGTAGTCAACACCTTTTCCACTAAATCCCATGGTAAACGCCGTCCATTGACACGCATTTGGTGATAGGCACCCCGGGCCACCAGTACAGAAATCCTTCCCGTCCGCACCATTTCGCTGACCAACCACAATGTTCCGTGCACCCTGACGTGCTCACTTTCAGCAGCTGCCTTTAGATCCTTATCTCCCGTCAGCAGCGGGCACTCCATTTTCACTGCCA
>JBMFWG010000111.1:0-538 GCA_049965515.1 Leptospirillia bacterium | reverse complement strand
CTATCAGGCGCAAACCTAGATTGCGCGAATTTCGCCGGTGCCAATCTCCGTGGCGCCAATCTCCGTGGCGCCTGGACCTTTGGAGCGCACTTTGCCGGGGCGGACCTTACCGGCGCCGATCTCACCGGGGCGATCATCGATAGCCCCATCGTCGGCCCCAATTTCGAGGGCGCCAACCTCACCGGTGTCAAGATATAGGATTGCTCCCCCCAGAATACAAATCCTAGTCAACTACCCCGCCCTGAAGGGCGGAGCTTGAGAAGAATTTGAGGCTCAGATGAAAATTATCGCGCAAATCGGCTACTCCCAGGCGGAAACCTGGGCCGCCTACGTTTATGGCGACGCGAAGCTGGCCCGCATGGAAGATATCCCGTCTCTTCCCAGGTCTGGCTGGATGCCGGTCGGAACAGTGGAGTTCTGCCGGGCGGCGATGGCGCACCAAAGCATTGTCGAACCCGAGCCGGTGGATTATCCCGATGCGTTGGCGAAGTGGATGCCTTACGGTGGCCACGTTCTTCGTCGCTACGGCGAAATGCCC
>JBMFWG010000110.1:0-545 GCA_049965515.1 Leptospirillia bacterium | reverse complement strand
AGATACGGGAAAAAACGATGACAATTGGCCTATTTGCCAAAGATGTTATGAGGCGGTTAAGAAAACATGAAGGCCCCCTCCTCTCACAAGGATTCAAAATTTAAAAACACAGGGACAAAAAGAGGGACCGACGAGCCCGAAAAAAGTCTCGAAGGTTGTCCAGAAAGGGGACGGATCGAGGTTCAGTATCCCGATCATGGGGCGTCAAGGGTCAGCAAGGTCTCTTGAGCTCCATGAATTCAGGACTCGGGGGACGATATTTGGGATTTTTTCGAAATTCAGGAGAAAGATGGGGCGTGGAGTTTTGCGGGAGGGATAAAATGATGGAAGAACCGCGATCCCCGTGGAGCGCTCAGCCGGTATCGACCCGGAGTTTGGCGAACATGACAGCGATGATGTGATCCCAGTTGTCGAAGAGGACCCACTCAAGGAGAGTCGCGAATCTCTGAAAAAAGGCCATCCGGGAGCCGGCGCGGAAGCGGAGGGTGCGGTAGCTGATGGATTTCACCTAAACTGACCCACCCGATTTCACGGAATCTGACCCA
>JBMFWG010000109.1:0-545 GCA_049965515.1 Leptospirillia bacterium | reverse complement strand
GGCTCCGGCGGTTTTGTACTCCAGCATCCGGACGAAAGATCTCCATCCCTGATCCAGGAGGGAGCGGTTGAGTCCGGCCTTCTGCCGGACATTTCTTCCGGGACACTCTTTCGTCCCGGAGGCCGAGGCCGACATCCCCTTCACGTTCAGGTCTTCGATCACCACGACCGCGTGGTTTTGGCTGATCGCAGTCGAGACCTTGTGGAGGAAGTCGGTCCGGCTGTCGGCGATCTTCCGGTGGAGCCGGGCGAGCTTTTTCCTGGCACTGGCCCGGTTCTTCGAGCCCTTCTTCTTGCGGGAGAGAGCCCGCTGGAGGCGTTTGAGCCGGTCCGCATGCCGGGCGAGAAAGCGTCCCGGGGCGATGACGGTCCCGTCGGAGAGCGTGGCGAAGCGGGCCACGCCGAGATCGATCCCCACGATTCCGGGATTCGGGTGAACCGGCGTGTCGATCTCCCGTTCCGTCTGGATCGAGACGAACCAGCGGTCTCCGGAACGTCTCACCGTGACGTTCTTGACCGTTCCGGAAACGGTTCGGCTCTTGCGGT
>JBMFWG010000108.1:0-548 GCA_049965515.1 Leptospirillia bacterium | reverse complement strand
CATGCCGGACGATCCGTCCCGCCAGGGAAAAGACCTTCCAGCGGACGGTGCCAAGCGTCCATGTCCGGCAGGAGGCCGGAAGAAGGTCCCGTTTGAACCCGACGAAGAGGTTGGTCGCCAGCACGCCGATCCGGAACCAGACCGCGTTGGCGTGAAGAGCTCCGGTGGGCAGATAGCCCACTCCCACGTCGTTCTTCAGCCCCTTGAAAAAATTCTCGAAGTCTCCTCTTTGTTGATGCCAGGCGAGAACCTGTGCGGCGCTCCACTCCCGCCCAAAATTGGTCGCCACGACCCAATACCGGTAGGACACCATGAGCGCGCCGATCGGGGTGGACCGGTCTCGAACCCTCTTCACCAGAAGACGAAAGGCCTTGGGGGTTCCAGCCATCGTGTGCACGGTCTCGGCCACCTCGACAGACTCCCCGGCCGCACCGGGAAAGGGCGTCCAGTCTTTTTCGTCGATCCGGTCGATCAGGCTCATCACGGCGCTGTTCTTGTCCGCCGTGATGGGTGCACGTCAGATTTGTGAGATTCTATAAAGTTCATAA
>JBMFWG010000107.1:0-555 GCA_049965515.1 Leptospirillia bacterium | reverse complement strand
AGTACCATTCACGCCTGACCTCAACCATCGGTTGATGAGCCTCACGATCCAGAATTCCCAACACATGCGTCTTAATGGCCTCATTGACGACCCCGATGCGTCGGATCAGATGCCAGGGAAAAAATTCCCGCACCAAAAACTCCGCTTGTTTGCCTTCCTTTGCAGTGGGTGGCTCCATTAGGCCGATCCGGGGGTGGCTCCATTAGGGCGATCCGGGAATGGATCCATATGGCCGGTCAGTGACATCTGCACATCCGAGTTCATTTCATCGGCAAAACGCATGCATTGCCAAGGTCGTCGACGACTCTATCCATTCGACTTCTTTCTGGGAAGAACAGTCTTCAAGTAGTCATCCGTTGCCTCGAAAATCGGATCCGAGTGATTGAACTTCTTCATTAAAGGAATGACTTTTGTTCTCACTCCCATTCCTCGAGCATCGACATATCCGTAGTCACGCAAAATCTCCATAACCAGAACATTTCTTGGCACACGTTGTCCGGCTACCATCTTGCTGATTGTCATCGAATTCTGAAGCTTGCCGGGACTGATCACTTC
>JBMFWG010000106.1:0-590 GCA_049965515.1 Leptospirillia bacterium | reverse complement strand
GATCATGCTCGACGCGGCCTCGGGCCTGCGCCGAAAAATCCTCATTTTTACCGAGCCCAAGGACACGCTCGACTATCTCGCCGACAAGATCCGTGGCCGCGTTGGCGATGCCCAGTCCGTCGTCGTCATTCACGGCGGCATCGCCCGCGAGGCCCGCCGTGCCGCCATCGCCGCCTTCAACAGCGATCCGGTGGTCCGGGTGATGATCGCCAACGATGCCGCCGGCGAGGGGGTGAACCTCCAGCGCGGCGCGCACCTGATGGTCAACTATGACCTGCCCTGGAACCCCAACCGCCTGGAGCAGCGCTTCGGCCGCATCCACCGCATCGGCCAGACCGAGATCTGCCATCTCTGGAATCTTTGTGCCACCAACACCCGCGAAGGCGAGGTCTATCGTCGCCTTCTGGACAAGCTGGAGGAAGCGCGAAAGGCCCTCGGTGGCAAAGTTTACGACGTGCTTGGCGAACTCTTCGAAGGTCAGGCCCTGCGTGACCTGCTCGTTGACGCGATCCGGTACGGCGAGCAGCCGGACAAGAAGGCCGAGCTGTTCCGCAAGGTCGATGGCGCGGTGGACGTCGCGGCGATCGAAC
>JBMFWG010000105.1:0-593 GCA_049965515.1 Leptospirillia bacterium | reverse complement strand
ATGAACTTTGCAAGGTCATGACCCACAAAGCCGTGGGGATCCTTCTGGATCTGCACCGGGGAACGGTCAAGGAGATCGACAAGTCCTGGCTGGAGAAGATCCATTCGAAGCAATCCCTGGACGGAATCCGTGTCCTGGGGTTCGACGAGATCGGAGTCGGGAAGGGCCAGACCTACAGGACCATGATCAGTGCGCTGGAAGGCCCTCGAGGCCCGGAACTTCTGAACATCGTGGAGGGACGCAAGGAGAAGGACCTGAAGCCCTTCTGGATCTGGTTCGGAAAGGACCGGGCTCGCCTCGTCACCCATGGGGTCATGGACATGCGGAAGCCCTTTCGGAAGAGCCTTCGGGCTCACTGTCCCAAGGCCCACCAGGTGATACTCGACAAGTTCCACGTGATCCGGCACCTCCTGAGGCGGTCAACGAGGTGAGAAAGCAGGAATTCAAGCGGCAGGGAGAGGCGCTGAAGGGACTTCTGGCCGGGAAGAAGTTCGTTCTCCTGTCCCGGAGGTCCAATCTGACGCGTGAGGCCCGAAAGGCCTTGGAAGAACTTCTCCTCGTAAGCCCCCGCCTTATGAAGGCGCACTTCCTCA
>JBMFWG010000104.1:0-606 GCA_049965515.1 Leptospirillia bacterium | reverse complement strand
TCAATAACTTAGATTCTGACTTTTTCAGCGCCAACTAATAAAATAGTGGATCTTCGGATGAGGATGGTCTGTAGTATGAATAGGCTTAGTCATAAGATGTCATCTCTTCTATACATCGGGCAGTTTCGATATACGGGGAGGAAATGCGAGATCATGATTGGGTGTGTCAAAAGAGAGGTTGGGGTTGTAAAAAGGATCGTTCTCCAGTGTTTCTCCCCATAATTTTCTCATGAGAGCCTTTTTAAAAAAGTCCGGGGTCCGGAAAATAGTTCTTGTCGTTATAGAGAAGTGCCGAATGTGGGATTAAGCCGGAAACCGCCCAAATGTCGTACTAAATTCCAGCAGGTCGATCTCTCAGGCCACTACTGCGCCTCGATATTTTTTTGAGAAATCGAAAGTTGGGCCAGATTTTCATCGGAATACGCATCAAACTACGAAATCATCCCTCGCCTGAAAATGTCTTCCGGAATGGCCCGAATGACCAACATAATCAATCGCCAGAATCCGGGGAGATAGACGATCGTTTTCTTCTTTTGAATCGCTCGATAGATTCCTTTTCCCACTGATTCGGAAGAAGCCCACAAAAATCCTTTTTTAAAGTCCGCG
>JBMFWG010000103.1:0-608 GCA_049965515.1 Leptospirillia bacterium | reverse complement strand
CTTTTTAAATTTCATGAGGCGTTTTTGTAAAATATATTGTTGAGCAAAACTTGCTCCAAGTGTCATAGCCTTGGAATTAATTTCTGTCATGCACCGTGCAATAACCATTGCCAACTGCGGATTATACTCTTCAACATTTTCCTTTTGACGGTGACATCGAATTGAACATGCTTGGTTTGAGCGTATGTCAAACGCTCTGGAGCTTTGCGGTTTCTAGCTGGTTGCACTCGCTCAGGTTGTGGCTGTTGGTTGGCTTCTTCCTCAGACTCTTGTTTAACATTGTCTTGAGTAGCCTCTTCATCTTGATCTTCTTCTTCTTCTTCAGCCATGTCGGCTGGATTGGCCTCTTCTTGTGCTTCAGGTTCTTGCCGGTTATTGTGGGGCTCTTCAGCAAAAAGTTCTTCGATTTCCTGTTGATCAACATGATCATATTGCTCTTCATCATCGGTTGTGTCATCTGTTTCATTTTCATTTTCATTGTCATCATTGTCTATGTTGTCAATATTGTCAATATTGTCATCATCATTGTCATCGTTGTTTTACTTCATATAGACCACTCCTGCAATCCAGTCGGCAGGGTAAAAAATAGTTGTGCGACGGTTTTGAAG
>JBMFWG010000102.1:0-618 GCA_049965515.1 Leptospirillia bacterium | reverse complement strand
ATTATTCCTTTTTCAATTGATTCAGCAGCATCCTGTCCATCTTTGAATGTCTTCTGGACTTGTTGTACAATTGTTTCTTTCACAGTTGCATATGTTGATGTTTGTGGTTTGCCCTGTGAATTAGGGCAAACATCATCAATTTTTGTTGTGCGACAGTGGAAGATGGGATCCTTTGGTTTCCTCTTTGGGATTTCCTTCCACCTCCACGACCATACCGACCGCCTCTTCCTTGAAAGCGGCCTCGGCCTCGATTTTGTTGTGGTTCTCTAGCCATGTTTGAGCTGGGTATGGCACTTTTTGCCACTTGCTCACGAAAAAATTTTGGGAGGGATTCCCCCTATTTTGAGACTGGCAGCACAGTTCTTGGTTCAGGCGGCACCCCAGGTGACACTCTGACTTGATTCAAAGCCTTCATACTCGCTTTGATACTTGAATGAGGGTTGACTTGAGCTTGTTCTTGCCCAACTTCCTTCCTTGCTTGGTCTCCAATTAACTCTTGAAATATCCGCTTGTTCTTCTTGCTTCTTGAATAGAACCCGACTATATGTAGTCTACCGATTCGATTGGCGCCAAAACTGGTTTGAACGGACGGAAATTGAAGTTGGGGTTACTTAACCA
>JBMFWG010000101.1:0-626 GCA_049965515.1 Leptospirillia bacterium | reverse complement strand
CCCTTGAGCCGTTTTATGAAACAAAATACTTTTTCTCTTTTCCCCACCCGTAAAAAAAGAGAAGAAACTTCAGTATCTTGATAATATTCCTGTTTTCCAGAGGACAACGCCAACTTCTTTATAAAAGTATCGGTGAGTCTGATTTTCTCTTTGATCGACGGCATAGAGACCCCTTAGACTGTTTGTTTTTTGCGACGGGTATATGTCGGGTAATCATTTTATGCCGAAAAGGGGACCTGTAAAGAATGGCTTGAAATATGGTGCGCTCGGCTGGAATCGAACCAGCGACCCACAGCTTAGAAGGCTGTTGCTCTATCCGACTGAGCTACGAGCGCGATTGGAGGGAATGACAAATAAAACGAGGAGATCCGTGGAGGACCTCCTCTTAAGTTTTTTCTTACAGGGACGGGATCAGTGGCACATGACGAAGCTGAAGGCGTGCCGAACAGGATGCACCATATCATGAACCATGGGAAGCGGGGCAAAGAGAAGCAGATAGAGAGTGACCGGGACCCACACAAAAGCCCCCACGACAAGAGCCGCCCTTCCCCACTTTGCACGGACATCCGAACCGGATGCGACCCCTTCGATAGCCAGCGTCTCGACCTGATGACTCATTGATTTCC
>JBMFWG010000100.1:0-630 GCA_049965515.1 Leptospirillia bacterium | reverse complement strand
CAACCATGGAGTCGAGGCTCGCTGTCACCTGAAAGAGGTGCTCGACCGCCTCCGTGTCCGTCTTGTAATAAAGATGGGGACGAAGGGAAACCCCGTTCAGCGAGGGATGGGTTCGCGAAAGAAATTCGGTGAAGAAGTCCGGAGAAGGATGGATGTTCGAGGTGATGGTGAGGATCTCGACCCGGTTGCAAGTTGAGAGCAGGAGGCACTCGAGGACGGTCTCTTCATGGGCCAGGGTGCGCACCGCAGGAGCCAGATGCTCCTTGGGGTAGGCAATCCTTTCCCGGATGTCGACGGGGGCCGTCTTGTGGTTGACGCCGGCTAGGGTGATCTTGATCAAATGAAGGTCTCCGCTGTCACCTGGCTCGTCTCTTTGCTCCGGGAGAAGCCTGACAGGATCCCGGTCTTAGAGTATGAAATGGGAGCCCTTTGAGAAAAAGAGCAGAACGAGCATTGTTGCCGCAAAGACGAGAAAGCCCGATATCGACAGATAGGCCGCCTGTTTTCCCCTGAAGCGCCGATTCCACCGAACGAGGACCGATGTGGCGTAGAGAAGCCATACGATGATCGCTCCGATGAAGGCCAGCCGGCCCTGGGAGGCGAAGGGAATGGTCCTTCCAAACTTCTCCC
>JBMFWG010000099.1:0-644 GCA_049965515.1 Leptospirillia bacterium | reverse complement strand
CTGAGACGGGTCTTTTCTTTCCCCTCGAAGAGGAGGGGACGCATCGCCGGCTGGTCTCCCCCTCGGCGACGCGTCAGGCACTTCGGGACGGGCCTGTCGGAACCCGCGCCCAGGGTCGGGCAATCGCCATTCAGACGATTATGGAGACGCCCGGGATTTTCGACTACATCATCCAGTGGTTTGGCATTCAGGTCGACGAGGGTGAGATCCTCTATATGCTTGACCCCTACCGGAGCTATCGGCAGGAGGTCGAGGAGTACTTTTCCAGGCTTTTCCCCGGAAGAGAAAGCCAAAAGAGAGAGTCTACCTGAGGTTCTGCTGCTTCATGTGGTAGGCCAGAAATGGGTCCCACATTGCCCCTGTAGCGGCCATCGCAAAGTCGGCCCCCGAGGTGAGGAAGAGGTCGACATCCTCCACCGTCATGATTCCCCCGACACCAATCAGTGAGAGAGAGACTTTCTGGGAAGAGATCTCCCGGGCCAGGCGCGAGACGACTCCGAGCGCAGCCTTGCGGATCCCGTTTCCGCAGACGCCCGACCTTTCCCGTCCCTCTCCCGGTAGTGCCGGGCGGCCTTCCGGGTTGATGATCGTGGCAGACAGGGTGTTGATGGCGGCAATTCCGTCGAGGTGGGGGGCGACCGCAC
>JBMFWG010000098.1:0-651 GCA_049965515.1 Leptospirillia bacterium | reverse complement strand
GCCACGAGGGCACTCACGGCTAAGCTCTTCAGGGAGAACTCTCTTCCGCTCCGATCAGGAAAAACCCACAAGACCCGTTTCTATCCGGCCTCCCGGGGAGTTCCCTAAGCGAGGATCTCCCTTCACACAAAGCCCCCTGGCTCCCTTTTTTATCGCAGGGCGTCTTGCCCTTCGGCCCCCCCTGCGGTAATGTGACAACATCCAGGGTCCAGAAAAGGAGCTCCTGCAACAAAAAAACTTCCTTCGATTTCTGTAGATGAACCAATATGACCAGGCAAAACAAAGGAGCCTTCCCACTGAAGATCATGATCGATGCCGACGGCTCTCCCGGAGCGGTCAAGGAGATCCTCTTTCGCGCGGCCCGCCGGACTCTGACCCCCTTGGTCCTCGTTGCCAACCGCGCGCTCTTTATTCCCGACGATCCCCTCTTCACGCGGGTGGTGGTCGGGGCGGGGCTCGACGTGGCCGACGCCACCATCTGCGAGATGACTGCCACCGGTGATCTCGTTATCACCGCCGATGTCCCGCTGGCCGCGAAGGTCGTGGAAAAAGGAGCCCTTGCCCTCTCTTCCCACGGCGAGATCTTTGACGAAGAATCGGTCAACGAGCGTCTGTCGCTCAGAAACTTCATGGCCGAGATGCGCTCGGGAG
>JBMFWG010000097.1:263-655 GCA_049965515.1 Leptospirillia bacterium | reverse complement strand
GGAGCGCACTGCCGGATCGCATCGAGAAAAGGCGCCCACATGTCGGTACAAAGATACTCGATACGGGCGCACCGTTCTTGGCCGAACTCCTTGAAAAACGTCAGAAGGGTGTCGGTTTTCCGGTCGCTCCCGCACCAGAGAAGGCGCCGAACTCCTGCGTTCAGTTGGTAGACCATCGTGAGATACTTGTGGCCCCGGAACACGGCAATCTCGTCGATTCCGAGCTGGGTGATGTCCTCCAGAGAGCGGTGTTTCAGACCATACTCCACCATGTAGGAAACGGCCCGGTACACCGTGTCCCAGCTTGTTCGGAAAATCTGGGCCGTCTCGCTCCAAGACAACCTGCGGGCCCATCGTCCCAAGAAGAGCTTGTAGTCGTTGGTCATGTGCTC
>JBMFWG010000097.1:0-253 GCA_049965515.1 Leptospirillia bacterium | reverse complement strand
TCCCCGATCCCCATGGGAGGGCTTCGACATGAATTCCGTGGAGACGACAGTTCACACGGCGGGGCGCATACAGGAAGAAGACCTTGAAGCAAAACAGGGGCAGGTACTGGAAGTTTCGGGTCGGCTGGGTATCATATCCAGGCCCTTTCCTTCCGCATTCCGGGCAGACTGGCCTGGCCCCTTTCCGAGGAAAAACCTCGACCACCACCGCCTCTTCCCCTTCAACCTCCTTGAAAAAGACATTCCCAAAAAC
>JBMFWG010000096.1:0-656 GCA_049965515.1 Leptospirillia bacterium | reverse complement strand
CTGCCTCGGTTTCACCTGCAGGAACCTCCTTCCCGTCACGGGAAGTTCCAGGGACAGGAGCTCCCGCATCCTCAAAACCGCGACTGGAAAGCTGAGATTGCCCCTTTCGCGGCATTTGACTTCCCTCTTCCCGAGAGGTGAACATTGCCCGAGCGACCCGGCACTGAGGTCAAGCCGGTCTTCCTAAGACAAAAAAAGAAATGCCTAATTGACAGAATAACTAGGCTATGGAATATTTGATTCATTGGGACTGGGGGATTCCCGGTCGGCGAAGGGCCTTCGGAAGAATATTCCTGGGCCTTTTTGCTTTTTAGATCTGATCTAGTGAGTATCCGTGATTTTTTGGATTGGGGGATGGGGGGTTAGAGAAGGTTCAGGGGGTGGCAATCTTGGCCGGAATACGCATCTAGATTCTGCCATCCACAACACTGAAAAATAAAAGCGTATAATCGACAGGCTAGTTACGATTTCTCGTCGAGCAGATTCCTGTCACATCTTCAAATCGGATCCCCACAAGAAACGTTTGGCCTTAGATAAACCGATTCACCCATTTTAATGTCAGGAATCTTGCGATGTTTTTTTCAGCTCTTGGTCTTTCCGAAGAAATTGTTCTTGCTGTTACCGAGCGGGGATATACCACACCCACACCCATCCAG
>JBMFWG010000095.1:0-675 GCA_049965515.1 Leptospirillia bacterium | reverse complement strand
CATGGAGGGGAATCTGATCGCCACGATCCGCCGGCACATCGACCACATCGGCTACTTTCACGCGGCGGACGTGCCCGGGCGCTTCGAGCCGGGCACGGGCGAGATCAACTACCGCAACGTGGTGGCCGCGATCGAGGAGGCCGGCTTCGACGGGTTTATCGGTCTGGAGTTCCGCCCTCGCGGTGGCGCCGAGCGGTCGGCCGAAGCCCTGCGCGCGGCGATCGCCGCCATGGGTGGCTAGGGCGCGGCAGCCACCTTTTGACGGGGTCCGCGGCCCCGTGGTATCCTTGCGCCGTCGCGCCCGTAGCTCAGCCCGGATAGAGCACAGGCCTCCGGAGCCTGGTTTGCGCAGGTTCAAATCCTGCCGGGCGCACCAGAGTTTGAGGCCCCGTGGCGCTAAGGCGCCTCGGGGCCTTTGCTGTGCGCCGCACCGGTCCCGGCGAGGGATGGCGGAGAGGAGGTGGATGTTTGCGGCAGCGTGGCCATCCCGTGTTCGCCGGGGTCTACGACCTGATGGTGCGGGCCGCCGACGGCCGGCTTCTCGGGCCGCAACGGCGCCGTTGTGTCGCTTCCTGTCGCGGGCGGGTCCTGGAGATCGGTGCCGGCACCGGGGCTTCCTTTCCGTACTGGCTGCAAGCCCGGCGGGCGGGCACGCTGGAGTCCCTGGCTGCGGTT
>JBMFWG010000094.1:0-719 GCA_049965515.1 Leptospirillia bacterium | reverse complement strand
GTTACTAGAAGACTGTAGAAAGTTAAACGGGCGAAATCGGTTGAGTAGTCGCTTCAAATCTTGTTCCGCTGTTTTGGTGTTGCAACAGATGCAGTTTTCTCTCGAAATCTGAGTTTTCGGAACTCTTGGTACTGAAATCGCGTACAGCTGTACGGTAATCGTGGGGAATCGTGTTTCTGCGCCCCTGTTGACCTTCTGGGTGATACCTTCACCGCTTAATCTCGTTTCTTCACGAAAACACTTGTTTTTTTCTGCCTGTACCTCAGACAGATTCAACAACAATCAAATGATGCTTTCTTTAGTTAATGTTGGTATTACACTTTAAGAGATGATGAGCAACAACCTGTTACTACTACATCAGTTAACTAAAGAAAGTGAGAGGAGAGGGGAAAGCGAACAGTCATCGCTCTTTCATCAAGAAATCCGAATTCTACATCCTGTTTTGTAACCCTCTTTATCCTCTGGTTCAAATTCATGTATAGTACAGTAATTTTTTTCTTTTTTCATATTTCTTCCAACGTGCTCCGCAGTACAGTCAGTAGCTAAGAGTGCAAATTAATAATGGGTCAACCATGAGGCACAAAAGACCACCATCCACCAACCAGCAATGCTCAGAGCAATAATGGACTACGTCATCAGCTTTGTTGGACTGACAGAAACAGGCAGTTCTGAAATGCAATGTCAGAAGAAGTGTGGTGATGGTGAGGTGTAATCCTCAT
>JBMFWG010000093.1:0-723 GCA_049965515.1 Leptospirillia bacterium | reverse complement strand
GTTCTCATGTCCCCACCGTCTTGATCCCCTGACAAAGGAGTCTCTGTGCGCCTGCGTTCCCTCTCTCTTCTTCTGTTTCTTTCGGGCCTTCTCGTCGCCCCTTGTGCCTTTGCCGGCGAGCCATCGGCCGCTCCGGTCGACCTCCACACCCTGGTACTCGACTCGCCAAAGTCAAAAGGCGCCCTTTTAGTTCCCCGAACGTCCGCCTTTAAAAAAAGCCGGAGGCTCGTCTTCCATTTTCTCGGCACCCCGAAGTTTTTTGTGGGGATCGTCGTCCAAAGCTATGATGCCAAGGGAAATCTCCTGCACCATGGCCTTTTCGACCAGGGCCCGATCGACGAGGTCCTCTCCCGGGCTCTCTTCCACCAGGAGGAGCGGATCCAGATCCTGGGCATCTACCGGACGGGACACAGTCAGAGCTCCCCCAAAATGGTCCTCCGGATCCGGCGCTTCGCCACAGGAAAGACCCGGAACATCCCCCTCGACCATGCCCTCTCCCTCTTTGTCTCCCGTATCGGCACAAAACCCGACCTCGTCTGGGCCGTGCGGTAGCCCCTCCCTCTTCGGCCGCCTCTTTATCCTCTTTTCCGATGCCTCTGGTTTTAAACTCCCCCCGTCCCCTATAGACATCCCCCCAAAAGAGCGCCGCAAGGCCGCTCATTAGCGCCGACTCTCTGACCTCAGCCACGAGGACACTCACGGCTAAGCTCTCCAGGGAGAACT
>JBMFWG010000092.1:349-726 GCA_049965515.1 Leptospirillia bacterium | reverse complement strand
ACGAAGATTCGGCCCTCCGACTCCTTGGCGCCCTTCTCTCGGAGTTCCATGAACAATGGAGTACGGGAAAGAAATATTTCGACATGACCGAATATTGGGAGTGGAAGAAACAGGAGCCGTTCAAAAACCCCTCCCTTCTTTCGGTCGTCGAATGATCCATCGGGTCCATGTCTTGGGGAGACAATTGACAGCAACTACAGGACTTGACCGCCCAACGTGAGGCCGTTAGGAAAGGGAGGGGGGACCATTTCATCAAATTTGAGATCGTCTTTCTATGGGGTCATCCCATACGCCCTTTCTGGTTGGTGAACGTCTCGCGAGGACATTCAAACCATATCCAGAAGGGCGTTTTTGTTTCAAGACCCTCTTTCAAGTCT
>JBMFWG010000092.1:0-339 GCA_049965515.1 Leptospirillia bacterium | reverse complement strand
CACATTGTTACATTACCAAATATTTGACTTCCGTTCGCCTAAAAGCTACCATCGCATTATGAAAGTCGCTTTCTATGTGGGTCCTGATGGACTGGTTCCCTTTCAGGAATGGTTTCGAGGGCTCTTGGACAAGCGGGCCAAAACCGCCATCGTGAGACGGTTGGACCGATTGAAATCGGGAAATCCTGGCGATCACAAATTTTGCCGGGAGGGGATTTGGGAGATCCGGATCGACGTCGGCCCCGGATATCGCGTGTATTACACTCAAACGGATCCGCAGGAAGTTCTGCTCTTCACGGGTGGAAAAAAGGATCCCAGGAAAAGGACATTGCCAAGTCC
>JBMFWG010000091.1:0-727 GCA_049965515.1 Leptospirillia bacterium | reverse complement strand
ATAAGTCGGTGATTGAGAAGACGTTCTTCAAAAGTGGAGAGGCCACGTGAGCGAGCAATCTCAACGGTGGGTTTGACATCACGAAAATGTCGGATAAAGTCCGAGATGGCCTTCGACTCAGCAAACTTATCTGAGAATTCGGCAACGGCATTATTGAACGCCGTCATATGCGCCTCCGGTGAGAGAGACGCTGGAGGGACAGATGAACAGGCCCCCAACGCAACCAACAGAATGATGCTTCCAAAGCGACGTAATTGGATGACAAACATTTGGGCACTCCGTGACAAAGTGATCCGGTGCGCGACAAACCTCGGACTTCAGTCCAGTGGGAGGATAGTGCGGACGGCGTGGCCGTCCTTGGCATATGTCAAATTCTCACCTTCCTTTCGGTTCGCGCGTCGCAAGTGTAAACAGAATAGATAACAGAATGAATGCGAAGAACAAAATTGCGAATGCGGTCAAGTAATTAAGAAGAATTTGAAAGACAGTCGACGCCAATCCTTGCTTAATAGGGACCGTGATATTAAAAGAGTCGCGCTGTATAGACACTTCATAGATTGCTGCTACAAAAGCGATATAGGGAATAATGGAAAGGAAAGTATCCGACTTTTTCCCGTAATCCAATTTTCTTGTTGGACGAGAAGCAATCTTTTCTTCTGGCATTGAATGACGGTTGGATGTAACGTTCTCCGTTTTCTGATTCGAGCGGCTGGAAGAGGTTGCGAAT
>JBMFWG010000090.1:0-743 GCA_049965515.1 Leptospirillia bacterium | reverse complement strand
CAAACTTGTTCGGAATGGAGAATCCGGTGTAGTCGGGAGCGAAAGAGATCTCCCGGCCGGCGGTTTTATCGAGAAGGGCGCAGAACCGGATGCTTTCGGGGTTGTGTTGAGCGAGTGCGTCGAGAATGATCCTTGCCGTGTGGCCACTGTCTACGATGTCCTCGATCACGAGAACGTCCGTGCCAGTCAGTTCGAGCGAGGGAGAGGAAAGAACTCGCCCAGCTCCGGACTTCGACTGTGATGTCATCATGAAGTCGATCTGTGCCGGGGTCCCGATAGAGCGGGCAAGGTCGGCAGTAAAGGCGAAGGCCCCCTTCAGGATTCCCATCAGGACGAGATTTTTTCCTTCGTAGTCGCGAGTGATGTGAAGTCCCAGCTCTCGCACTCTATGGAGGATCTCTTCCTGGGTGATCAGGGGTTTTCCAAAAATTTTTTCCACCAGGAAGGCTCCCGTAATTGAAATGTGATCGAAATAAAAGGCCCTTTTGAACTTCTGTACAGATCTCCGGTCCTGTCGAGCCATCCCGGGATCCAGATTGCCGCATCGCCGAGAGAGAGAACCGGGAGACGATCCTTCCTTGCGGAAGGGAGAGGTTTTCCCTTCCAGAGTGAAGAGAGTGTCCGGGGAGGATCCGGGACCTCCTTGGAGCGAACATCAGGTTGCCAAATGGACTGCCCCGGCAACCGGTAGCCGATATGGAGAGGGGCCCCCCCTGCAGAGAAGCTCTCTTCCGGAACGACCG
>JBMFWG010000089.1:0-781 GCA_049965515.1 Leptospirillia bacterium | reverse complement strand
CTTCAATAAAAGCCCGTATTGTAATATCTTTATTTTCTTTATTGCAATAAACAAATTAAAAGAACTTAATAAATAAGGAGATGATAAGATGTCTGAAAAAATAAGAAACTATGCTTATTATGCTGCAGTTATAATTTTTTTCTTTTTAAGCATTGGTATATTCGCGCATATTGGCGTTATTGAAATAGGTCAGCATTATGTAGGGAGCAGATTTGCTCTGTTAATCAATTTAAACGTTATCGGCGAGTTAATTTTGTCCTGGCTCGGATCTTTAGGGCTTGTATTTTCGACTTATATATACAAGAACCTATTATAATTTTTTATTACTACAATTTAGCCGACAGTCAATTTTAAATCCTCATATTAAATCTACCGCAAAGCCTTTTAAAATATGGTCGGGATGACACGATTTGAACGTGCGACCCCCTGCTCCCAAAGCAGGTGCGCTACCAGCTGCGCCACATCCCGTTTTTTTGGAAACTTAAACTTATTTTATTTATTTTATCATTAATATGCAGCGCTGGCAATATAATTTTTTATATATAAAGAATTTTCTGCATTATTTTATGATGATTATGATGATGTCTTTGTTTATTATTCAAGTTATGACTTGATACTTTTGTTCATAAGCCAGTAAACTATTCCCAGTACCAGTACAAGAAATCCCAATATTGCCACCTCTTTAGATTTTCCTGGAGCAAGAGAAAAGATTAATATTTTCCTTAAAAGCGCGGCCATAGCAAGACCTATAAAAGCGCTTAAAGCGAATTTATGCCCTTTT
>JBMFWG010000088.1:0-789 GCA_049965515.1 Leptospirillia bacterium | reverse complement strand
GTTCACTTGAAGAAGCACCGGAACCAAAGTCTCAATTACCAAGCCATTGAGCAGGCTTCAAACACCCAGAGGGAGAGATAATGAAGCGGTTGCGCCAAAAGTCTCAATTACCAAGCCATTGAGCAGGCTTCAAACACAGTTTCTTCTTGTACGATAGTGAAAAATGGGCCAGTCTCAGTTACCAAGCCATTGAGCAGGCTTCAAACACACCTCTCCCCCAATCCGGTCTTTGAGGCGAATAGTGTCTCAATTACCAAGCCATTGAGCAGGCTTCAAACACCATTCGTCATCAGATTTTGAGGCGCTTCGTGCCATTGTCTCAATTACCAAGCCATTGAGCAGGCTTAAAACACGGTCGGAAGTCCAAAAATTTTACAGGCTATGGAGTCTCAATTACCAAGCCATTGAGCAGGCTTCAAACACTCTGGAAAAACCCACGCTTATACTAACTTGCTTTTAGTCTCAATTACCAAGCCATTGAGCAGGCTTCAAACACAGGCTTGTTGCAACATCTTGCCGATCAATGTTTTTTTGCCGGTATTCCGCGAACCCCTTTTTTCTGGGGAGGAAGGGGCGTTTCCTTTCAGGGGTTTTTGGGAGATTCGTGGCGAAAACGCACCCTCCGCGAACCTCCCGGCTTTTTACAATCGCTCCCCGTTCGCGATTTCCGCAGTCCTCAGGAGATTTTTGGCCGCATTCTCGTCCTGGTCCCATCCTTCACCGCATCCGTCGCACGTCCAGAGGAGGTCCTCCCGTTTTCCTGTCCTATTGACGTGTCCGCATTTGTTG
>JBMFWG010000087.1:0-799 GCA_049965515.1 Leptospirillia bacterium | reverse complement strand
ACCTCCTTGAAAAAGACATTCCCAAAAACAAAGGACTTGAAACGGACAAGGCGATTCAGTACAGTTTTAACAAGCATTGCTCTTCCTCCAACTGGTTGATCGTTCTCGCAAAAAACAATCATACCAAAAGAGAAGGGCAATGCTTTACTTATTTACCCACAGATTCTGCGGACGAGGCAGAAAGGAAACAGGATGCAGATCACTACTATCCTCAATTTCGTTCAGAAATTCAAGTCCTTCGTCTATACCAAGGCCCAATGGGCTTCTGAGCAGAAAGAAGCCATTGAAATCTTTGTCGAGCCACGATCCAACAGTCGTCCGCAGTGTGGAAATTGCTTCAAACGGTGTCCCGGCTATGATCGGCTCCCTACGAGATGGTTTCCGTTCGTCCCGCTTTGGGGAATACCGGTGTTTCTTGTTTACTCGCCTCGGCGGGTGGACTGTCCCCGGTGTCGAGTGAAGGTGGAAAGCATGCCATGGACGCTTCCCCACAACCCCAAGAGCCCGCTTACGGAGGCCTTCGCCTGGTTTCTGTCCAGGTGGGCCAAGCGGTTGTCCTGGAAGGAGACGGCCGAGGCATTCCACACCCTCGCCTCCGGAGAGAGTATAACCCGGGGGATAGCCATCAGGCGAAAAGACTGCGTTTTCATTTTTGCCATGTTCCGGCCATGTACAGAAGGAAAATCTCTTCGAAGGTGATTCTTATAAGTGGGCTTGGAATATGGTGGCGATGGAGGGATTCGAACCCCCGACCGAGTGATTATGATTCACCTGCTCTGCCGACTGAGCTACATCGCCC
>JBMFWG010000086.1:0-810 GCA_049965515.1 Leptospirillia bacterium | reverse complement strand
TTCTTCCGGACGATCCTGTCCTGGCACTGGCGTTGGATCCTCCCCGGGTGCGCCCGGAGGGAGTCTCGTCGGTCGCGGCGTGGGAGAAGGAGATTCTCTCCTGGGCGCAGGAAGGCATTCGCTGGACGACAATCCACAAGACCTTGTGCCGACGCTACGGGTACACGGGAAGCGACTCGGCCGTCCGGCGCTTTCTTCAGGCGCGAATCCAGAACGATCCGGCCTCTTTGGCCACGGTCATTCTGGACTATTCTCCGGGGGAAGCCGCCCAGTGATGGATTTCACCTAAACTGACCCACCCGATTTCACGGAATCTGACCCACCTCATTTCATCCAATCTGACCCACCCAATTTCACGCAAACTGACCCACCAAACACGACGTTGTCTTTTTATGTCAAAACCGATCTCCTGAATAGGATCTATAACCTTAACCTATTCACAAGGAGGTCAGTATGGCAAGGAAAAGAAAAGGAGGACGGATGATTGCCGAAATCCAGCGCTTAAAGGCGATGGGATTGGGGAAGCGTGCCATCGCACGGACGTTGAAGATCTCTCGCAACACCCTCCGGAAGTATTGGGACCCCCAGGGAGAAGGGGGGCCGACAGAAGAGAGCGGTGACTCTTACCGGGCTCCATGGTCCAACGCAGTCGACTGGAATGCGGTCAGAAAAAAGCTCGGCCAGGGACAGACGCTGAGGCACTACTGGGAGGAATTTCGGGAGACGCTCCCGGTTGTTACTGACCGCCCATATGGATCCATTCCCGGATCGCTCTAATGGAGCCACCTCCGGATCGCTCTAATGGAGCCA
>JBMFWG010000085.1:0-816 GCA_049965515.1 Leptospirillia bacterium | reverse complement strand
CTTCCATGGAAGCGCCCTTTGCCTCTTTGGTGTTGCTGTTCCCTTGCCATTGGTTGATCGCTTGACCATTTTGAAAAATGTTCTCAAAAAATGTTGCAAGGGATTACCCCTATTTTTGGACTGGCAGCACAGTTCTTGGTTCAGGTGGCACCTCTGGTGACACTCTGGCTTGATTTCCTTCGGTTCTGTGATCCTTGTTGTCAGTTGGTAACTTGACTTGAGCTCCAACTCTGCAAATAAACTTGCTTTCTTGATATCTCAATAACATTGCAACTATCCACTCTTTTTACTTGACTATTGAATTGAACCTGATAGTTTGATAGCTTCCAAATAGATTGGCACAGGAATCAGGTCAATCAGATGGATACTTGAGGTGTAGTGAGTTCCGAAAGTCGATGGACTTGAAATACCTCTTCGAAATTTGATAACACGGCGACTACAATAACTTTTGAAGTTCCTGGCGGATTTCCTTCAATGATGGCTCGTTGTTTCAAGCAAAACTTCGACTTTACAACGGCGTTTTCAGATTAAAAATCGGGCTAATACTGACTGAGATATGAGTCCTGTCGCGTGAAACACTGATTCTACTTTTTTGGTGTTGCCAGAAAAATCCACTTCGGTGGCTGTAACTCTTGATCTACATGACCAAATTCAACAAACAATAGCTTGATCTCTTTTTCTTGATGAGATAAAGATGTCGATATGTTGCTTGTTTTAATACGACCTGTATTGGTGAAGTTATGATTGAAAATGTGAAATTTTCGGATCTGTTGCTGACAATGGAAATTCGAAGATTTTACAACTGCCTGTAACTTG
>JBMFWG010000084.1:0-824 GCA_049965515.1 Leptospirillia bacterium | reverse complement strand
GAAATGTTCTTCATGCCAATACGAGCCAGGCGGGAACTCCCGTCATCCCGATTACGCTGGGCGGACTCTACGACTTCACCGGCGGTAAGTCCTGGGTCAACCCCCAGATCTTCCTCGACGGCGGTCCCGCGGTAACCCTCGACGGGACGACCATGCCGCTCTACGCCGATCTCGGCGTGGGTGTGACCACTCCCTTGGCCAAGCTCTCCGATACCCTGGCCGGGATCGATCTCTTCGCCAACATCCGGATCGCCTATCTCTCCAATATGGGTGGGCTGGCCGATACGGCAACGGCGGCGGACACTAAGGGGAATAGCCTCGTCGGCGCCTCCAACCAGGACATGTTCTACATGCCCATCGAGTTCGGCGCGACCTTCGTATTCTAGATTCAAGCACTTCCGGGGGGGCGGAAATCCCGCTCCCCTTTCTTCTTATGTCTTGGATCCTTCCTGGTTGTCTCTCTTCGTTTCCTTCAAAATTCCCGAAAACAGTCTCCGAAGATCTGATCCGATCTGTGACCCGGTGTGATTTGTCCCCGGCCCGATCAAAAAACTCTAAGGAGTGCGCATGATCTCCGTCATACCCACTCCCTTTCGTTTTCTGTCAGAGTCGAAGGATCCTGCCGGAAGAGGCTCGAGGTTTTTGGAAGGCGATATGGAGGCGGGAGAGTCTTAAAGGAAAGGATCCGGAGGGTGACGCGAGAGGAGTTTTTGTCCTGGCGGGTTCAAGGGCGGCGGGTCTGGGTCGGGGAGGCTCTCCCGGGGATCGACCTCTCGGAGGTCGATCTTGCGGGGTGCGATTTTTCTGATGCGGATCTCAGCGGG
>JBMFWG010000083.1:0-909 GCA_049965515.1 Leptospirillia bacterium | reverse complement strand
CTAGGAATTGAACCAGCAAAAGTAAGACCTGAAGCAGATTTTGGAAAAGAATTAGGAGCCGATTCGTTAGATGTTGTTGAGTTAGTTATGGCAATTGAAGATGAATTTGAAATTGAAATTGAGGATAAAGCAGCTAGTCAAATTTCTACTGTTCAAGATGCTCTTAATTATATTGAAGGACGTTGGAATAAAGAATAAAAATTTTTTAAAATCGTTTATTTTACGTAGTTTATTAAAGTCGATCTAGAAATTTTACAAATAAATTAATCAAAAGACTCTTTTGATTAATTTATTTATAGAGAGTTTCGAACTAAAGCTTGTCTAATTAATAAAAATTTAGTAATATGGATATTATAAAAATCTGAGTCTTCTTAGTTGAGTAGTTGATTCGGGATATAGCTCAGCTTGGTAGAGCACCTGCTTTGGGAGCAGGGTGTCGTAGGTTCAAATCCTACTATCCCGATACGTAAAATTTTTAAAAATAATTAAGTTAAAAAGTACAAAAAAAAGTATTGATAGAATTGAACTTATTTCTTATAATCTTTAATTAGAAATCGAAATTATTGATTGATCATACTTTTGTTCTATTATTATTATTTCTATTATTAACTGGATATTAATTTAAAATTACAAATGAAATTAGACGATAAATTTGGTCCAGTTCGAACTGCTTTTTATGAAGTGGTAGGAAATTTTTTTAAGAAAATAGCTAGTTTCTTGGGGTATCCACAAAATATAGGTATGCCAACTATTGCTGATCTTTCAAGCGAAGAATATGCTAAAATGGAATTCATTGAAAAGCTTCCTAAGCATGAAACATCTTGGCCACCTCCCCAACGTCCAGAAACATGGTTTGAAATGATATTTGGTCAATTCCCTAAGGTAGAAACGGTTCCTAGATATATTTAT
>JBMFWG010000082.1:0-1196 GCA_049965515.1 Leptospirillia bacterium | reverse complement strand
CGTGCCGCAGGTCGTGGAAGGTCAGTTTCGTCAGGAAAGAAGGGTCCGGCCTCTCACCCTTTTTCTCGCATTCCTTCTCGTAGGCTTTCCGGGCCCGGGAGAGGGCGCGGAGAAATGCCTGCGTGATCGAATCCGCCTCCATTCCCCACACCGAGGCATCGAGACGTCTTGGCAGTCCGGACAGGATCCGGACGGCCTCCGTCGAAAGCGGAACGATCCGTTTCTCCCCGTTCTTTGTCTCCGGGAGTGTCACCGTCCGTTTTTTGAGATCGACCCGATCCCAGGTCATCCCGGCGATCTCCGAGCGGCGCATCCCCGTTTCGAGGGCAAAACGGACGATCCCCGCAATATCTCCCCCGTATGACGCGCAAGCCTCCAGGAGGGCTCTTTCCTCTTCCGGAAGAAGCCGGCGATCCCGACCCCTCGGCAGCTTTGGCTTCCGGATCTGGGACACGGGATTGACCAGTCCCCCCATCCCCCAATCCTTGATCGCCGTATGAAATAGACGAGACAAGAGTCCGAGTTCGTGACTGACAGTCTTCGGTGACACCAATTTCAGCCGCTCATCGCGGTACTTGGCCAGATCAGATCCCTGTATTGTAGAAATGAATCGGGCGGCTAGAGGGGTTCTTTTCCAGATTCGGATCAAGGAGGCATATTGAACAGCCCCTTTTTGGTGACTTGTGACTTCCCGTTCATACCGGTCCAGGGCTTCGGCCAATGTGGTGCTTTCTGCTTCGGTCCGGGAAACAAAAATGCCCCGGTCCATTTCCCCTTCGACCATGCGCGCCCAGGCTTCGGCCTCGGCACGGGAACTGAAGGTCTTCCGTACGACCGGGTAGCCCTTCCGCCGGATCTGGACCCTCCATTGCAGGTCACCACGCTTGTCGATCGTCGCCATTGAAACACCTCCCGAAGAACGTCACAATTCTTCGGGCTCAGTGTTCCAAAAAGTCAATTTTTAAGGAGGGATTTTTTCAAGGAATGGCGAATTTATTGGTGGAGGGTAGGGGATTTGAACCCCTGACCTTCAGGGTGCGATAATTACAGACAAAAATTTTTCCTGACAAAACCTAGTATTTTTACGGGGGTCCTGCCAATTACCCCAAATCATTTGGCTCTTCAGCTGAATCCGTGGGTACCCGGCGGATCCGGTAATTTACCAAGTGTATGATAAAGAGCAATTTTCAAGGAAT
>JBMFWG010000081.1:0-1841 GCA_049965515.1 Leptospirillia bacterium | reverse complement strand
CAGGTAAGAATGCGATCCTTCACTGCACAACCGCCGAATCTACGCTACTCCTCCTTGACCACGAAGGGCTTTGCAGTTCACTGCCTGCTCGCCCTGATCGGTAGCGCCTTCTATCCGGTTCTTGTTCATCGGCTCGCAGTTTCGCTCCACGCTTCCTCCCCACGCTCGGTCACCCTTACGCAGTTGCGCTTCGCTTCGCTCGCTGTGGTCAGCTTACGGGAGGACTTCCACCTCCAGGATCGCGCCCATGCTGGGCGCACAGTGAGCACCTCCACCAGAGGTGGAGGCTTCAAAAAGAGTGTGGGCCGCTCAAAGCGGCATGTTCAAAAGATCATCCGCCCCCTAAAAGGGGGCACTCCCTCTATTGTCCCATTCGCGCATCGAGCTTTTTGTCTTCCTTTTCCTGGTTCCGGATATACTGCCGCACAACCTCTTCATCCGCTCCCACCGTTGACACATAATATCCACGGGCCCAAAAATGCATCCCCGTGTAATTCCTTTTTTGGCCCATGAAGTTCCGCGCCACAAAAATCGCGCTTTTGCCTTTGAGAAACCCGATCACCTGGGCCACCGAATACTTCGGTGGGATCGCGATCATCATGTGGATATGGTCCGGTTGTAAATGGCCTTCCAAAATCCGGCTCTCCTTTTGCCGCGCCAAGTCATGCAACACCTCTCCAAGCTCTCTGCGCAACTGTCCGTAAAGCATTTTTCGCCGGTATTTTGGAACCCACACCACGTGGTATTTACAATCCCACCTCGTGTGACATAAACTTTCCTCGTTTCCCATTGAGCCTCCTTTCGTGACTTTGAGCAGTCCACGTTAGGAGGCTTTTCTTTATTCCCGGAATTGTCAAACTTTGTGAGTCCCCCACTCGACGTGGGGGTTTACCTAAGTGAAATTATTTGTGGCCTTGCTCGATATCGATGACTTCAAACGCATCAACGACCAGGATGGCCATCAGTCGGGAGACCGGGTTCTTGTTCGTCTAGCAGACTCCATCCACCAAGTGATTCGAAAAGGGGACTACTTTATCCGTCTTGGCGGAGAGGAGTTTCTGCTCTTGCTCCCGAGCCAATCCTTCCAGCACGCACATTCCTTCGCAGAATCACTGCGTCAACGGATCGAACAGGATGTGAAGCGCTCTGATGGGACCAATGTAACCATCAGTATCGGGTTAACCCAATACCGTCCGGGAGAGCGGATGAATTCCCTTGTCCGCCGGGCCGACAATCTGATGTATGCCGCCAAGAAATTTGGAAAAAACAGGGTCTGCCATGAAGGATCCCCGGCCGGGGATCCTTCTTCGGAGGATTCTTCTGCTCTTGCATTTCCTCAAGTAACTGACATTTGACATCCTCCCCTTCCTCTCGCTTCGCAAGCCTTGCAAGCGGAAAGGAAGGGCCGACCATGGGGCAAGTGGCGGCGGGATCGGTGGGAGAGAACATGAGTCAGACGATGGAGTCGTATCTGGGGAACTCGATGAATATTCAGCCGACTTTGAAAATCCGGCCAGGATATCGTTTTGACATTACAGTGCCCAAACATGGTCTTTCCGGGTCGGTATCTCGCGAAGGGAGGCTGATAAGACGACGGAAATCGTTTGAAGACCTGGCAAAACGACCGATCGTGACGCGCGTTCCGGACTCGTCTTGCTCCCGTCTCAAGGAACTGGCCAAAGAGCCCTCCCGTCGCTCCCTGAACGCGCTCATGACCGAGATCATGGACTACTTTCTTCGGGAAAAACACTACGAGAAGGGACTCAAGTTCCGGATTCCGCGCTTTACCATCCGCTTCGAAAACGGAAATCCTGTCCGGACCGGGTGGATGCAGTTCAACG
>JBMFWG010000080.1:0-2932 GCA_049965515.1 Leptospirillia bacterium | reverse complement strand
CTATTCTCCCACGAGACGGGACACGCCTTATATCCCCGGCCTTAAGGCCGGAGTTTTACGGCGCTTTTCGGATAAAGGGGCGGTGGAAGGTCGAGGGCAACTTGTTTCGACAAGGCCTCGATAGCAGCTTTGCCAACTCCGTAGCTTCCCCATGATGGACGGGGAAGACGGACAACACCTGATGAAACAAAGACATGCCCCCCTTTTCCCGCCATCAAGAAGGCACGAGTCAGCTCGACTGACCAGAAAAGTGGACCTGCAAAGTTCGACAAGATTTCGCGATCAATTTCCTCCCAGGAAAGATCCCAAAGAGGTTTGCGCCCGGAAAGATAGCCCGCTGCATAGACGACAAGATCAGGGGTTTTCTCGTTTTTAAGCCCTTGAAGAAATTTCAGGGAAGATTCTCTGTCGGCAAGATCAATCGCTTCGCCTCGAAACCACTCGCGACTTAAGGAAGAATCATCCTGAAGTGTCGCCAGGCTTTCCCGGGTGCGAGTGCCCCCAATGACAGAGTGCCCCTCTGCTGAAAAGAAGCGGCATAACTCATGGCCCAAGCCTCTGCCAGCCCCCAGGATGAGAAGCGAAGACTTCATCGGCGAATCTGTTCGGCCCGCTCCGCTTCTTCCAGGATCGTTTTGCACGATATACAAAAAGTTGTGACAGGGCGGGCTAGCATCCTTTTTTCTTCAATGGCTTCCCCACAACGCTCACAGATCCCGAAGGACCCCTCTTCAATCCGCTCGAGGGCCTCGTCAATTTTTCGGAGAAGCTTTTTCTCCCGCTCTTTCAGTCGGTAGGAAAATCCCTGGATTTCCTCAACAGAAGCGAGATCGGCGGGATCGGGAAAGAGTTCCACTCCTTTTTCAACTCCCGTTTGGAGAGTCCGCTCAACACCGGAGAGGATCTCTCGCTTTTGCTGCTCCAGAATCTCCCTGACCTTTTCATAACCTGCCATGTTCCCACCCTTCCATTCAATGAGCTCCTTCACAGGTCTCATGCTCTGGTCCGAGAGAATATCCTCTTTCTCTAAATTTTAACAAAGCCGGCAACGGATTTCATCTTGTGGGAAGATTTCAGAAAAAGATCTTCTCTTATGACAAGGTCCGTTCCCAGGAAGCTCATGAATTGTCCTCAAAAATCCGACTTCCGGCAGACTCGGGAGCGTTTAAGAAAGGCGAATTCTCCCGGTCATATTCTTGAGATTTCGAGGAAACTATGATAGTTTTTCACTATCGAATCCAACACCACGGAGAGATGGCCGAGAGGCTGAAGGCGGTTGACTCGAAATCAACTCTGGGGGGAACCCCAGCGGGGGTTCAAATCCCTCTCTCTCCGCCACTTTTTTTCATACATACGTTCCCGGGACTTTTCTTCGGAGGTTCCGTGCCTTCATCAACCCCAAATATTTATAAACTTCTCGCAAGCAGATTGGCAGATGGGACCGACTCCGCCTTCCTTCTGATAGGGTCAGACTACCGGATTGAATGGCTCTCCGAGAGTGCCTTAAGGCTTCTTGGGGCCAAGGAGGGGGAAACAGTCGGAATTCCCTGCGCCCATGCGTTGAAGGACAAGGTTTGCTCCGCCTCCTGCCTGCTCAACGAAGACTTCGCTCAAGATTCTGACGGAAGGGTCTTTGGATCAGTTTGCATGGAAGAGGCTGCCGGAAACCTTCAGGTCAAGAATACCCTGATCACAGACAAGGGCGAGACCGTCGGCCTTCTGAAACAGATTTCCCGGAGCTCCGACAACACCGTCCTTCCCGCAACAGGAATGTCTTCTGCCGAAAATCCCTCGCTGGAAGTTCGTGGATCTTGGCTCGGGGCTCTGGAGCCGACACTGTCCCGAATCTCACCAACAACAATTCCCGTTCTGATTGTAGGGGAGACAGGAACAGGAAAGGAGGTCCTGGCAAAGCGAATTCATGAGATGGGGCCTCGCAAGAACAAACCTTTTGTCGTCCTCGATCTCTCCGTCATTCCGGAAACCTTGATCGATGATGCCCTTTTTGGCCATACCCGCGGAGCCTTCACCGGAGCCGTGGCCGATAACCCAGGAAAGCTTCTTCAGGCCGATGGCGGCACACTTCTTCTCGACGAACTTGAAAACATTCCGCTTCAGGTCCAGGCAAAACTTTTACGGTTTCTTGAAACAGGCGTGATCGAAAGGATTGGACAGAATCGTCCGACACCACTTGATGTCCGGGTTTTAGCCGCCACAAACGTCTCTCCAGCGACACTGCTTCAGACAGGCCGTCTTCGAGAAGATCTCTATTACAGACTTCGAGGGATGACCATCGAACTTCCCCCCTTGAGGGAGCGGCGAGAGGAAATCCCGCTTCTTGTTGAAACCTTTCGCGGAAGCTGGTCGGCCCGACACAAAAGGACCGCACCGGAGTTCTCATCGGAAATCATAGGCATGATGTGCCAATATCCTTACCCAGGAAACATTCGAGAACTTCGACATATCGTCGAGCTTTGCCTGAGCCTTGCAGAAGATTCGGTCCTGACCCCGGCGAACCTGCCGGGGGAAATTCGTTTGATACTTGAGTCAAAAAGAAGGCCTGCATTCTCCCATTCCCTTGATGAAGGGATTCCCCAAGGCGCTTCCAGTCGAGTGGGGGAGGCTTTCAGTGCGATTGAACGAGACATGATCATTCGGGCCCTGGCGAAACATCAGGGTCGGATTGCCGAAACAGCCCGTTCTCTTGCTATGAGTCGTATCACCTTGTGGCGAAAAATGAAAAAGTATGGGATGGACCGAAATACCGTCTTCCCGGTCTAACGCTGGAGAGCCGGGGGTTTTCCAAACGAGTTGGGGCAAGACACTAAGAACTTATCCGTAAATAATTTGGATTCCATGGATCCTGTTTGATAGAATCTCCTTCGGAGACGTGAGTGTTTTCAACTCGAACCGGAGGAGACGATGGCGCGCA
>JBMFWG010000079.1:0-3266 GCA_049965515.1 Leptospirillia bacterium | reverse complement strand
GGGTCAGATTCGTGAAATCCGACAATTGGGTGTCGATCCGGACGACCAATCCGATCGAATCAACTTTTTCGACGATCCGGCACCGGACAAAGCAGGCTCGAGGATGTTTTTCCCGAGAGACTCTTCTGGCTCTGGTCTTTCAGGTCGCCCTATCCTCTGAAAAGCGCTTCCGAAAGATCAAGGGATACACCCTGATCTTGAAGGTCCTCAAAGGCACGCTCTTTGTGGATGGAGTCGAAAAGAAACCGGAAATTCAGGACTCGGAACAGAAGGAAGCAGGATGCGCCGCGTAGTTCCTCACTCTGCGAGTCCATACACTAGATTTGACAATAACTCCCTTCGAAGTAACGGTCAATCGAGGCACAATGTCACAAGTTTTTTGCCGCCTCCCTTAGTCAGGTGCTCTCTCCCCGGCATTCTCGAACTTAAGGCCTCAGAAAAACTCCCTTGACCTGATCGACCAGAAGAGTGGTCGTAGCCACAAGCAAAATATCCCCTATCACCACCGATAGCGGCAGCGGTGTCAGCAGAAGATTTGTTCCTGCCAGGACAGCCACCACAACCAGGTCCCCGACAATCGCCAAGAATAATGCGCGTGAAGGCTTGGTCATCCAGAGCGCCCCCCTTTCCCGGATGACCAGAACATTGCCGAGTCCGGTGAGGACCAGTGTCAGAAATCCCAGGGTCTGACAGCCGCCAGGAGAGAGGTTGAGCCAGGTCCGACCGGCATAGAAGACCGAGAGTGTCAGTGTCAGCCATAGAAAGGCAATCAGAATGGCCATCGCCATAAGGCGACCGATATTCCAGCGATTCGGATGAACAGAAAACCGGACATGGTCACTCGCCAGGGACATGGTTACGAAATCGTTCGTAAAAATCAGGAGCAGGATCATTCGGGAATCCACAACATAGGTCTGGAACAGGAGAAGTCCCCCCGACAGGAAGAGGGCCACTTCAAGGGTCTTGACGATCTTGTTCAAGACATAATTCTGGATTCTGTGGTAAACCTTGCGACCTTCCTCCACTGCTCCTGCCAGCCCGTCAAGACCGGGGGTCACAAGGATCATGCTCGCCGCCGCCCGGGCAATGTCGCTGGATTTTGCTACGGCAATCCCCACCTCAGCCTGTTTCAGAGCCGGAGCATCGTTGACCCCATCTCCGGTCATTCCGACAATTCGTCCTTTTTTCTGCAAGGCCTCTACAAGATGAAACTTGTCTTCCGGCATCACGCCAGCAAAAACCTCACAGTCCATGAGATGACTCTCGTCAGACGCCATTTTCGAACATGGCGGAAGGGCAAGATCCAAACTCTTAGCCACAGCGGCGGCCGCCTCCGGGGTGTCACCGGTGACCAACCGAACCCGGATACCAAGATTCCTCAGTCGATGGACAACCCCGGGGCTCTCCTTCCGAAGAGGATCAGAAAATGACAGGAGTCCGAGCATCTTGAGCGGTGCCTCCGGGAAAAGATCCCCCTTAGCCACGGCAATCGTTCGCTGACCGGACAGATCGAGCCCCTCGAGATCCTTTTCGGGAACTCCGGCCATGGCCATAATTCCTGGGGATCCCTTAACAATCCGGAACCTAGCTCCTTGCCCTGACTCAACGACAGCCTCCGTTCGCTTGGTGGCAGGGTCGAAGGGAACCAGAGAGATTCTTCGATCCTGTTCCGAGGGTTTGATCCCTCTTTTTTTCGCCGCATCAAAAATCGCCATCTCAAGCGGGTCCTGTGCCGAGATATCTGACGCTGCCATGGCGGCTTCCAGTAGATCTTTTTCAGAAACCCCGGAAACGGGCCTAAGTTCTTGAACCGACAGCCGGTTCTCCGTAAGCGTCCCCGTTTTGTCGCACAGGAGCTCTTCCATAACCGCCGCATCGGAAATAGCGGACAAACGGGTCACAAGGACGCCTTTTCGGGAAAGCCTTTCAGCAGAAAGGGAATTGGCCAGGGTGAAGGTGGGAGGAAGAGCGACAGGAATTGCCGATACAAGAAGGATAAGGACAAACGGAATGAGACTGGCGGGAGAACTACCGGCATGAAGTGCCATAGGAAAGAGAAGGATGGCCAGGACAAGGTCAAAGATAAGGAGAGCACGAACGATCTGGAGAACAACTTCTTCGAAATGGCTCAGCGTTGACGCATCATGAACGAGCTTCGCGGTCTTTCCAAACGCACACCGGGGACCCGTTCGGGTCACAAGACCGGTTCCCTCTCCCCTGCGGACAAGCGAGCCCGACCAGAGATTGTCTTTCGGATTCTTTTCTGCAGGAAGCGATTCTCCCGTGAGAGAGGACTGGTCAACCAGGAGATATCCCGATAAAAGATCCATGTCAGCAGGGACAAAGTCCCCGGTCCGGATGTGGACAAGATCTCCCGGTACCAGCTCTTCGGCATTGATTTCTTGCCAGACTCCGTCGCGTCTGACCCGGGCACGGATTTCCAGTCGACTTTTGAGGAGGGCCAGAGCTTTTTGACCTTTCTGCTCCTTGAGGAAAGCCAGAAGGGCATTCAGAAAGAGCAAAACGATGATGATGCCCGCCTCGAGTTTTTTTCCAAGATAGAACTCAAGGAGGAACGCGGTTTCCAGCATCCAGGGGATCGGACCCCAGAGCTTGAGAAAAAAAAGTTGGATACGAGAGGGCTCGGACAGTGAGACCGCATTGGGACCCACACTCCGAAGGCGCTCGGACGCCACTTCCGTGGTCAATCCGGAGAAGGTCTCTTCAGAACCATTCATGGATCCCTGTGTCCCGATACTCCCTGGGGGAAGTGGCATCGTGCTCATTGGCAATAGGGGGCGCTCATGTTTTTTTTCGTGCGGATGTTTCGCAACTTTTCATCGAGGATTTTATGATTGATCATAACCGTCCTCATTCTGAGAAGAGATTTGAGAAACTCTGCCTGCTCCTTATCGGCGAAGACATCGAAGATGCGACTAAGCCCGCGCTTTAAGGCCGACCCGTTCTCGGAACACAATCATCCCTATCCTCCGGGATTAAAAGGGTCAAATTGCCCGACGATCTGTGGGATGATGAGGCACGGAATTCTCTTTTCAGCCTCATTGGTCTCTACCCGGGCCGTCATATTCGTCGCGAACATTGACTGGCGGTCCTGCCAGACCTCCTGTCACAGGAGCTCCTTCCCTGCCCCATCATACCAGAATATTCGAACATAAATAGTTTATTAATTGAGCCATTTTCAAAACTCCAGCGAGAATGATTTCAATTAATATCTTTTAATATTAAATACTTACGATTTATTTTTA
>JBMFWG010000078.1:0-3325 GCA_049965515.1 Leptospirillia bacterium | reverse complement strand
AGGCCATCACTGCGTTCCGGGGTTGCCGTCAGCCCCAGAAGGATCCGGGGGGCCAGTCGGGACAAGATCCGTCGGTAGGTGGGGGCCTCTCCGTGGTGAACCTCATCGATGATCACTACGTCGAAAAAGTCTGTCGGGAGAGAGTCCAGAAGATTTCGGGAGGAGAGGAGCTGGACCGAGACGAAGAGGTGATCCGGGGCAACAGGAGGCCCACCAGAGTGAAGAATCCGGCCAAAATTGGGGTCACCAAGAGCGCGGCGGAAGATCCCCAGGCTTTGATCCAGGATCTCCCGCCGATGGGCGACAAAAAGAAGGCGGGTGTGGGGATTTTTCTCGCGGAGACGGCGAAAGTCCAAGGCGGCAATAACGGTCTTCCCGGTCCCGGTGGCCGCCACAACAAGATTTTTGGTGCGGCCATGCACCTCTCTCTCCACCGCGAGGCGATCGAGGATCTTCTCCTGAAAGGGATAGGGCGCAAGGGCGAGCCCCTCCAAAGAGAGCGCCGAAGACTCCCGGCCCTCTTCGAGTTTTTGACGAATAAGAGAACGAGTTGTCTCGCCGTACTCGACAAGTTCCGGCCTGTTCCAAAAACTTTCAAAGGAGGCGACCATCTTCTCCCACAGATCGGGCGAGAGGGAGGCCGCAATCTTGAGGTTCCATTCATGGCCGGTGGACAAGGCCGTGCGGGAGGCATTGGAGGAGCCCACATAGGCTGTGGAGTAGCCCGTCTCCCGAGGAAAGAGATAGGCCTTGGCATGGAGGCGGGTCTCGGTGTCATCGAGGGAGACCCGGATCCGAATGCCGGGAATCTCGCTCAGCGAGTCGAGACAGCGGGCCTCTGTGGCCTTCATGTAAGTCGTGGTGATGACTCGGATGGGAATGCCCTGCTTGGCGGCCTTTTCAAGAGCGGGAAGAAGAAGGCGAAGTCCGCTCCAGCGCAAAAATGACACCATCCAGTCGATCCGGGAGGCACTGAGGATTTCTGCCTCAAGTTCGTGCGCCAAGCGCGGATCGCCCGATGCCCCCGTCAGCAGAGTATGCTCCGAGATCCCGGTGAGCGGCCGGAAGGTCAGGGGAGCCTCCTCCCGGAGATCCTTCTCTCCCCTTCCTGAAAGATCGGGGGCCCCCACCTCCAGAAGAAGTTCCGCCGGGGAGGGCAGATGGAATCCCTCCCAGCTCTTGTCTTCAAGGAAACGGGCAATCTCTCCCACCAGGCGGTTGACGAGCTCCCGTCCTCTCTCCCGCCGCTCTTCCCGAATCTTCGCCACCGCAAGCCGGACAATGGGAAGAAGATATCGGGCATAGAGGAGCGGTACCTCGGCATCGGGAGGATTCTCCCTGAGGGCCCGGCCTCCCATCTCGGAGAGATCCCTCAACAACTCCTTCATGTTCCGATCAATAAGACGTTCATAAAGCCCAGGGCGAAGGGACATCGCTCCTCCTGACGATAAATGTATGCCCTATGACAGCGAAGACAGAACATCACCTACAGGTCGAATCCGATCGTAAGGGGAAAGAAAAAGTTGTCGGCCCCGTAGCCGAAGCTGTTGGGGGTGGGAAGCCAGGCCACCTTGGCCTCCAGCATGAGAAAGCGAAGATTGAGGCCGATCCCGAAGTCGGCATAGATGGAAGAGCCGGTGGCCGAGGAGAGGGTGGAGGGGGCCCCGACCGTGGCCGGGGAGCCGATGCTGGTCAGTGTCATTGCATAACCAAGATCCACGGGCGCATAGAGAAAGTAGTTTGCCGAGCCCCAGAGCTTGAAGACGGGCCCAAAGGTCAGGGCGGCATAGCCAAAGAAGGGCTTGTCGGTGATCTTGAGGTTGATCCCGGTGGAGGAGGTTGAGGTCTGGAGACCGTTCATATAGACGCTCCCCTGCAAAAGAAGGCGAAAGGCCAGGGAGGGAGCCACCCAGACCTCCGGTCCCAGGCCCCCTCCATACCCCGTTGCCCCGGCCTTCTGGGGTCCCCCATAGATCAGCGTGCCGGAAGAGTTCAGCCCCATCGTCCCCGCCGAGAACTGACTCCCGGTCCCGAGTGTTCCGAAGAGAAGAAAGTCCCAGACCCAGGGGATAGGGGTCCCGTTGCTATCGTCATTGACGAAGCCAAAGGAGTCCACGGTTCCGAAGACCCCGCCACCATCGCTGTCATCATCCCCTCCTCCGGGGCTTGGAGAGTTAACCGCCCAAGCCGGCAATGAGAGGAAAAGGACAAGAAAAAGCGTTGAAACAATAGAAAGAGAGCAAAAGCGGGAGAAAATCCGGACAAAAGTTGCAGCGTTCAAGCGAGAGTAAAGAGAATCAAAAAACATGACCGGGAGACGAGGAAGACTCTGAGGCCTGCAACTCATGGCGATCTCCTCCTGTCGATGAAAAGGAATCTCTCGAGAGAGGGTCCGGAAAAGGGGTCTCAAAGAGGACCCTCGAGGTGAAGTCCAGGCCAAAGACTGTCGTGCGAGAACTTCCCGCCTCCCTTTTCCAGGGCCTATCGCAAAAGATCGGGCGATCTCCCGGCTCGCGGGAGCCTCCCCAATCCTTTCGGGGACTAAAAAATTCCGCAAGTGAACACACCTCTACAAACTATCACAAATGGGAGTGTTGGGAAGAGTGGGAATTTGGCCTCGCACCGTTGCAACTATCGTGAGAATCCTACAAGGTGGCATGACAGCCTGAATCGATCCCGATGCCGTCCATACACAAGAAACTCCTACGGGCTCTTTTTTGGCGGAAAAGACGAATTCGTTGGGGGCATGGACTCTTGGAGCATATCGGGCTCCAGAGGAAATCATTCTAACGGCGTACCAGTTCAGTGGTACGCCCGCCCCCTGAGCCCTTTCATCCCCTGAGTGCTGAACACTGACCTTTCGATCTGATAGATTGGGGCGATCTGATAGATTGGGGGCATGGACAAAAACGCGCTCCCCTCACTCCCTCAAGATCCCGAAAGACCGGCGGGATCCTTGCCTTCTTCTCTCAGGGTCCTCACCCGGGAAGAGCTTGAATCGACCGCGATCACTTCTCCCCTTGTCCTTGTCGACATCATTCTGGCCCTTAAGGCCCAAGTCCAAGATCTGCCGGCTCGCGTCAGCTCATTGGATGCCCCGATTGCAAAGAACAGCCAGAACTCGAGCAAGCCCCCGTCATCGAACGGCCTTTGAATCCCTCGCCCAAGAGTCTTCGTCCTCCCACAAACAGGAAGCCGGGAGGACAAAAGGGGCATCCCGGACAGACCTTCTCTCCGGTCGAGACGCCTGTCACTGACCGCCCTAATGGCGCCACCCCTGACCGCCTTAATGGCGCCACTTGGAGGGTGTGATTTTGGCTCTTGA
>JBMFWG010000077.1:0-3428 GCA_049965515.1 Leptospirillia bacterium | reverse complement strand
GACATCCTTGAAAAAAGAGTCGTGGGGCGTGGGTGCCGTGCTCATGAAATCCTTTCATGGAGACTTTAGGATTGATCGAGGAGAATCAGAGCCGATGCCTTCATGGATTTTTGGGGAAAAGTCAACGGACCGGCTTCGAGAAGAGGAAGCCTGTATGAGAAAAGTCCTCCAGTCCCCTTTTTTTCGAGTGTGGGGATGGGAGTCAACGCGATGGCGTCAGGAGAGGTCCATGTCGAAAAGCGTGAGTCGCTTCTCCGGTGCACGACAAAAAACACCTTCACCTTTTAAAAGAAAAAATCCCGAAAAGGAGGAGTCAGGAAGATCGGATCAGGGAGAGGAGCTCCTGGCGGGTCTTGGCGTTTTTGAGGAAGATCCCCCGGACAGCGCTGGTGACCACCGGAACTCCGGGTTTTTTAAGCCCCCTCATGGAGAGGCACAGATGCTCGGCTTCGAGGATGACCATGGCCCCCTGGGGAATCAGCGTCTCCATGAGGCAGTCGGCGATCTGGCTTGTCATCCGTTCCTGGATCTGTGCCCGGCGGGCATAGGTTTCGACGACCCGCCCCAAGTCGGAAAGTCCGGTCATGCGCCCGTGGTCGGGGATGTAGGCGATGCTGGCATGGCCGAAAAAGGGGAGAAAGTGGTGCTCGCACATGGAGTAGAAGGGGAGGCGCTTGAGGACGACCATCTCGTCGAAGCTCTCCCCTTCGATGAGGGAGAGGGTCTCGGCCGGTTTCTGAAAAAGTCCGGAGAAGAGGTCGGCATAAAGTGTTGCGACCCGGGCGGGCGTTTCGGCCAGTCCCGGGCGTGAGAGATCCTCTCCAAGGCCTTCGAGAACCATTCGGAACCCCTTCTCGATCTTCTCCCGGTCAACCACAACTCACCCACCCTTCCTCGGTCACCAGATAGTGCATGGGATGGTCGTAGGGGCCGGTGGGAACCTTTTCGACGATCTGATTCGAAAAGGCGAGTCCTACCCGGATGCCGCGGGCATTCCTTTCCGCCAGCAGGCGGTCGAAATAGCCCTTTCCGTACCCTAGTCGCCCTCCTCTTTGGTCGAAGGCGATTCCCGGCAAGAAGAAGACATCCACCTCACAGGGAGGAACGGCAAGTGCCGTTTCGGGCTCGAGGATGCCGAAGGGGCCGGGAAGGAGCGGGGTCTCCCGGTCATAGGGGCGGAGGATAATCGTCTTCGACTGGCGCAAGGAGGGAAGGAGAAGGCGAAGGGAGCGAGTCCCGTCCAGGAGGGATCCGATCAAGGGACGGGTGTCGATCTCGCTTCCGAAGGAGAGAAAGGCGGTGATAGTGAGGGGGGAGGAGGCTTCTTTTGTTTGGGGGGAAAGGGTCTCCAAAAGCGACAGGGCATTCTGTGCCGCCTTGAGGGAGTGGGATTTCCAGAGATCCTTGGCCAGGGCCTCCCGCCGGGCAACTATGGCCTTTCGGAGCGTCTTTTTTTCCCGGGCCAGGGCGGCCTCGGCGGAGTGGGCGGAGCCAGTGTCGCTCAAGGAGCGAATCCTCCGCCGGCCACGTGGGCGCTGGCCCGGAGTGCGCGTTCTTCTGGGTGAACCGTCCGGTAATAGGCGAGGATGCCCCGATAGAGACCCCGGGCGGTATCTTCACGAAAGCGGGCAGAATCCATCATGCCGGCATCGGTTCGGTTTGAGAGGAAGTTCACTTCGGCCAGAACCGCCGGCATTGTTGTGCCCATGATCACATAGAAGGGGGCCTGTCTCACCCCCAGGTCCCGCACCGGATAGTCGGAGCGGAGGGTCTCCGAGAGATTGCGGTCGATGACGTTGGCCAGTTCCCAGGAGCGCTTTTTCTTGTGGTTGATCTTGAGTGTCAGGAGAATGGCCGAGATATCTCCCTGGGAGACCCCCAGCGCGCTGTTTTCGCGCTGGGCGATTCGTTGGGCGCGGGGATCGCTTGAATGGAGGTTCAACAAGAATGTTTCGATGCCGCGGACGCTTCTGTCGGGATCGGCGTTGGCGTGAACCGAGAGGAAGAGGTCGCCCCGGCTTTCATTGGCGATCCGGGTGCGTTCAGGGAGGGGGATGAAGCGGTCGCTTGTCCGGGTGAGGATGACGGTGAAGCGGTGATCCAGGGAGAGGATAGCGGCCAGTCGCCGGACAATGTCGAGGACGAGAGTCTTTTCGCAGACGCCGCTTACTGACATCGTTCCGCAGTCCTTGCCTCCGTGGCCGGCGTCAAGCACGACCCGGAATCGGTGGACAGGAGTTGAAAAGAGGGCATTGAGTGCCCGGGGGGCTCCACTCCCCTCGCCGGGGATCGGAGGAGCGGCGGTGGGAAGCGACGGGGCTGCCGGGGCGGGGGTGGCTGGAGCCGGGGCCGGTTTGGGAGGCAAGGGGAGGGGCTTCCCCGGGATGACGATTCGGTGGGGCTTGTGGGGAGCCGCCGCCTTCCGGGGGGTCGGGCGAGGGGCGACCCCTGAGGGCTTTCCGGGAAGGGGGTAGTCGAGAACCAGACGCATGGGCCGGTTCAGGACAAAGACATGGGGCGATCCCACCGGGTGCACGAATCGGAGAGAGAGCCGGGTACTGCGGTCTGTTGGATCGTAGTCGATCCAGACGGCGGAAAGGTAGCGGCGGAAGGAGGGGTTCCGGACCAGAAGGCGCCGGTGGACTGTCGCTCCCGGCATAACGCCGGGTAGCCGGATCTCCGCACGGGCCGTGGTCTGCTTTTTGACCACAGGGGAAGGGGGACGCCGGTCGAGGGTCAGGACGATCCGGACGGTCTTCTGGTGAAGCCCCACCCGAACGTGCTCGATGAAGGCCAATGATCGGGCCTGTGCCGTGGGGAGTTCGGCAAAAAATACTGAAGTCATCAAAAGGAAAAGACAGAAGAGACGCATCGTTTTCCTGGGGGAGCGGCGATGTTTTTCAGGGGCAGACAGCATTCTGTGCTCTCTTTTTATATGTGAATGAGGGCGGAGAAGGATCCCATCAGACTCCATTGTACGAACTTTCTGGCAAAGATCAACAATTTTGTAACTCAGTTCTCTCCCCGGGAGAAAAACGAAGGGAAGGTACGCGAGTGTTGGCGGAGAGGTTTTGAAAGAATCTGAAGAACGGGCTTTCGGGGGCGAAGGGAAGGATCGGGCGTCGGACGGGGAAGAAGGGGAGTCCCGTCATGGCCCGGGACAGGCCGGACCAGATATCGTGGCCCTGTTTCCGGAGAGTCCTGGTATAACTCCGGGAAGGCCCTCTTTTCCACAAGAACCGCATCGAAAGGTCTTCTTTTCCCTCTCGAGCGTCAGAACGACAGTTCCCTCCTCTCTGTCAATGGTGACGATGCGAAAATCTGGAAAGGCAAGAAGTCTTGTGATAAGTGTTGACATCCTCCCCTTCCTCTCGCTTCGCTCGCCGCAGAAGCGGAAAGGAAGGGGATTCCGACGGCGGACTAAGCCG
>JBMFWG010000076.1:0-3515 GCA_049965515.1 Leptospirillia bacterium | reverse complement strand
GACCCACAGCTCTCCCAGATAGCGGTTGATCTGAAAATGAGTCCGGGGATCAGGGGCGCTTTTATGCTCCACGATCAGATGGATCCGGGCCTCCTGCCCCCCAAAGCGGCCCGAGAAGGCCAGATCCATCAGGGAGCGGTCGAGCCCCTCTCCCACCGACTCTGTCGCCAGCGGCACCAGCGATCCGGGATCAAGAGCTGCGGCGATCTCCCGGGGAAGAAAGGCCTTGAGCACTTTGCCCAGACGATCGGGATGGCCCAGGGTCGACTTGAAAAAGCGGTCATGCAGAGCGACATCATTCATCTCTCACCCTTTATCAATGCATCGTGTGGGCGGAAAGGAAAAAAGATCACCCATTATCGTCAGGATATGCCCCAAGGTCAAGGGAGGGGGACAACGATCCTGAGTCCCGTCGTCGTTGGGAATGTTGTTGAATCTGTGGAGGAGGAGATCCCCTCACCAGCGGACAGCAACGGAGCGGGTCCAAGGAGCCGGGGGCAAAAAAGGGATCGGTGGGGAAAGAGGAGCATCTTGACTCTGGACTTGGGTCAAGGGTTTAACCTTAAGGACAGGATCACGCAAAAAGTGCAGGCGAAGGCGCTCCACATTAGAATCGGGAGGAAAAAATGGAGACGAATAACTCCCCGCACAGGGGGAAAGAGGGGCTCTCCCTGGGGGCCACGTTGTTGGCCGGAGGGATCTCTCTTGTGGCGGTACTCTGCTGTCTGGGGATTCCTGCCATGCTCTCTTTCATGGGAGCGGTAGGGCTGGGGATCCTGGTCAAAAAGCATCTGCTTTTTCCTTTGATGGTCGGATCGCTCTTGCTTGGTGGATGGGGGGCATTCATGAGCTACCGGAGAGGGAAAAACCTTTTTCTTTTGGGCGCCTATCTTCTTTCGGCACTGGCTCTTCCTCTCGGGATGAAGTTCTACCATCCGGCGATGGATGCGGGACTCGTGGGACTGCTCCTGTTGACCGGCCGGGATCTTTGGCGCAGGATGAGCGCATTCCGGCCCGGGGCCTCCTGCGAGAGGGGTTCGTCTTAGACCCCCTAAAGAAAGAGGAAGGGTGGCCTTTGTGGAGGGATTGTGAAGTGATGAATAAGGAGAGATAAGATGAAGACCCTAGATTTTTTTGTCGAGGGAATGACCTGTGACCATTGTGCGCGGAGCGTGGAAAAGACTCTCCGCGGAGTTCCCGGTGTCCGCTCGGCCGTGGTCACCTATGAGGCAAGGGCAGGCGCAGCCGAGGTTGAGCCCGGAACCTCCTTCGAGACGTTACAGACGGCGGTTCGACAGGCGGGCTATGATCTTCGCTCCAAGGGAGATACCTCCTCCCAGATGGCCCGGGAAGGTCAAAACGCTTCCGGGTCAGGTGAGGCCAGTCCCTCTCCCCGCCATCTCGTGATTATCGGAGCCGGCTCAGCCGCCGTTGCCGCGGCCCTTCGAGCCACTGAGCTGGGGGGCCGGGTGACCCTGATTGAGCGTGGCACCCTGGGGGGGACCTGTGTCAACGTGGGGTGTGTTCCCTCAAAGATCCTTGTGCGCCAGGGCCATCAGGTCCATACGATGACGAAGTCTCCCTTTTCCGGGATCCCGCCACAGCCCCCCCGGATCATCCCCGCCCGTTTGGCCGAAGAACGGCACCAGAGAGTCCGTGATCTTCGGGAAGAAAAATATGCCCGGATTCTCCGGGAGACGCCGGGAGTCGAGGTCCTGACCGGAGACGCAAGGCTTGATGGACCCCGGACGGTGGTGGTTTGGGAGAGTAACGGGCAAGAAAGGAGACTGGGAGCCGACCGGATCCTGATCGCCACGGGGTCGAGCCCTCATGTTCCAGAGATTCCGGGTCTCGCTCAGACGCCCTACTGGACGTCAACCGAGGCCCTCTTTGCCAACGACGTTCCCCGCCATCTGATTGTCTTCGGAGGAGGCTTTGTGGCTCTGGAGATCGGTCAGGCCTGGCGGCGGCTGGGGGCGGAGGTGACCGTGGTGATCCGGGGAGAGAGGATCCTCTCGAAGATGGAGGAGGATCTCTCTCGGGATCTTCGGCATTATCTGGAAGAGGAGGGCGTGAGGATCATTTCATTGGCGAGCCCCTCCCGGGTGGACTATCGGGAGGGGGTTTTTTCCGTGACGCTCTCCAATAAGGAAACGCTGACGGGAGAGTCCCTTCTTGTGGCCACGGGGCGGTACCCCAATACCCAAAGTCTCGGACTCGACAAGATTGGAGTCAAGACCAATCACGCCGGTGAGATCGTGGTCGACAATCGTCTTGAGACCAGTGTCCCCGGAATCTTTGCTGCAGGGGACTGCACGACGCTTCCAAAGTTTGTCTATGTGGCGGCGGCCTCGGGAACCCGGGCGGCGACTCACATGATGGGAGCCGGAGAGGACCCTCTCGACCTCGCCATCCTTCCCGAAGTCATCTTTACCGACCCGCAGGTCGCCCGGGTGGGGCTCACCGAAGAGGAAGCCCGGGAGAGGGGGTATACTCCGGTGGCGAGAACGCTTCCCTTCGACAAGGTCCCCCGGGCTCTGGTCAACTTCGATACCCGGGGATGGATCCGGCTGGTGGCCGACGAAAAAAGCGGGAAGCTCCTGGGTTGCACCGTGCTGGCCCCCGAGGCAGGGGAGGTCGTCATGTCTGCGGCGATGGCTTTGGCCGCAGGGCAGAGCGTTCAGGAGATCGGCCGGATGTTTTTTCCGTATCTGACCCTCGTGGAGAGCCTGAAGCTCTGCGCCCAGTCTTTCAGCAAGGATGTGGGACGCCTCTCCTGCTGCGCAGGGTAGGGGCTGTCCCCAAGGCAAAGGAGGCAGAAGATGGGGCTTTCAATCGGCAAGGTGGCACGCGCGGCCGGGATGAGCGTCGATACAGTCCGATTTTACGAGCGAGAGGGGCTGATCCCTCCCGTTCGACGGACGGAGTCGGGCTACCGAGACTATGCCCCGGAGACCATCCACCGGCTCCGGTTCATCCGCCGGGCGAAGGAGACGGGGTTTTCGTTGGGGGAGATCCGGGAGCTTCTGGAACTTCGCACGGAGGAGGGTAGCCCCTGTCATTCAGTTCTCCACTTGGCTCAGGAGAAGCTTGCCCTTGTCCGGGACAAGATCCGGGATTTACGACGGATGGAGGCGGCGCTAGATAGCCTAGTGGCCGATTGTCTCTCCCCCGACCACGGGGAGTCCTGTCCTGTTTTGGAGCGCCTCAATTGGGAGGAGGATCACCTTCCGGATCGCTGAGACTCGAAAGAGATTCCCCCTTGGATCAGAGTCTCCTTTTGTTAAGTCCATCTCGGATCCGTGGCCAAAGTGTAAAAAGTGGGGATTCAAAACGCTCCTCTCTCCGGATTTTTTCTCCCAAATTTCTCTTTTCTGACTTGCCTCGCGATTTAACCAAACATTGATACGTTTGAAATATTTTCTGGCTCCTCAGAAGAATTTGTTGGTTAAAAATAGAGAATAAGAATAGATTGATCGATTTAAGACGTGAAGGAAGTGCATCCCGGTCCTTTT
>JBMFWG010000075.1:0-3817 GCA_049965515.1 Leptospirillia bacterium | reverse complement strand
CGGCCTCCGTGTCTGGTCTGCTTTTGACCACCGAGGTAATGATCTGCGACATCCCTGAGAAAGAAGCGAAGGGTCCGGCAATGCCCGGCGCCGGTGGTATGGGCGACATGTACTAAGATTGTCTCTGAAACGAAAGGGGGGGCTCCGGCCCCCCTTTTTTTTCCTGTAAATCTCTTCAGGACAGGGAGAGCCTCATGTTCGGGTCATCCCCTGTCTTTCCCTTGGGAACACGGATCGTGTAGAATGAAAAGATACAAGAACCCGAGGGATGTTGGTCGACAGAAGCTCCGTGAAGTTCTTCGACAGGGTCTGTTTGGCTCTCAAAACCTAAAAGAAGGAGTTTTTTATGAGTGCAAATGTCGCGGAAATCACTACTGCAGAATGGGACAAGAAGGTCCTTGAGTCAAAAGGCCTCGTCATGGTGGACTTTTGGGCCCCCTGGTGCGGTCCTTGTCGGATGGTGGCTCCTGTGGTTGATGAGCTGGCAGAGGAATACAAGGGGCGCGTCTCCTTCATGAAGCTCAACACCGATGATAACCAGGAGATTGCCGTTCGGTATCAGGTGATGGGAATCCCGACCCTTATTTTCTTCAAGGATGGTAAAATCGTCAGCAAACTTGTGGGCGCCCAGAGCAAGAAGACCTTCAAGGACAAGATCGAAGAAATTTTGGCGGCCTGACCGCGTGCTTTTGCACCTACGGGTGGCCTCTTTTGCCACCATCCGCGAGATCTCTCTATCATTCGACAAGGGGCTGACCGTAATCACGGGTGAAACCGGTGCCGGGAAGTCCCTTCTTGTCGACGCCCTTTCTCTCATTGCAGGCCAAAAGCCCCGGAACCTCTCTGTTCGTCCCGGAAGTTCCGAAGCCATTGTGGAAGCCTCTTTTACTCCTCTTTTTTCCCCCATTCCTGACGCCCTTTCAGAAATTATCACGCCGGATGACGATATTGTGATCCGGCGCCTTATCTCCCCCAATGGTCGTCTTCGGCAGACGGTTAACGGGCAGGCGGTCTCCACCTCCCAGCTCTCTTCGCTGGTTCTTCACCTATTCGACCTTGTCGGACAGGGAGAGAGTCTTCGGATGAGTGGCGGGGAAAATCATCGTTCGTTTCTCGATGAGTATGCCGGAACCTCCTTCTTGTCGTCAGACTACGAGCGCCTCCGCCGGGAGATTCTGTCAAAGCGGCGGGAACGTCTGGAAATCCTTGAACGTAAGGCGAATCTTGACCGCTCGCTTTCGGATCTTAGGGAGCGGCAAGAAGATGCCCAATTGCTCTCCGGCCGACCAGGAGAGTTCGAGGAGCTTTCTGCCACCCTGTCCGCCCAATTGAACCTTCAGGAAATCCTTCAGTCTTCGGGAAGAGCCTACCAAATGCTCAGCGAGGATGAAGAGAGTGTCCTTGTCCGCCTCGGACGTATTTCCGGCGAGATTGATCATATTCTGGGGTTTGATCCGGCGGCACAGGTATTCCAGGAGCGATTGGGAGAGGCCCGGGAAATTTTAAAGGACTTGGCAGGGGAGCTCCGGCATTATCAGGAGGGGCTTGAGATTGATCCCGGACAACTTGAGACATTGGAGAGCCGGTTTTCCCTCTACCGCCGACTAGCCCAAAAATATCATGTCCGCCCCGAAGAGATAGTCAACTTTCTGGCGGAATCTGGCGGAGGAGATCCGGAGGCCATCGACCGGGAACTTGAGATCTTTGATCAGGAGGTCTCAAGTCTTCATGAACGTTTGCTGGAGGTTGGCAAAGAGCTTTCGGCGAGGCGTAAAACGATGGCCGGAAGCTTTGCTGCGGCGGTGAAAGAGTCCTTGCGGCGGCTCAGAATTGATCACCCTTCCTTTACTGTCTCGCTGGTCCCTTACGAGGGAGATCTGGGGGGAGCCTACGGCCCAGAGCGGGTGGAGTTTCTTTTTTCCGCCAATCCAGGCATGCCCGATCGGCCCCTGGGCCAAGTGGCCTCTGGGGGGGAGACCTCTCGGGTTTTGTTGGCGATTACCCGGGCGTTGGCTGACAAGGATCCTGTTCCGACCCTCATTTTCGATGAGATCGACTCCGGAATTGGTGGGGAGGTGGGTGAGGTTTTAGGAGACCTTCTTCGGGAAATCGGACAGACCCGACAGGTCATCTCCATTACCCATCTTCACCAGGTAGCGCGGAAGGGCGAACATCACATTCTCGTCGAGAAGGTTTCTGAAAACGAAGAAACAACTTCCCGGGCGTTTTTTGTCGAGGGGGAAGATCGGGTTCGGGAGATCGCCCGGATGCTGGGCGGGGAAAAGATCTCCCCTTCGGCTCTCTCCATTGCCCGAGATCTCCTGAATCCTCCATAGATCTCTCTTCTATTCTCTTTTTTCAGTGATGTCTTAATCAAGGAGTTCTGCGTGCTTCCATTCTCCCGAAGAAAAGGGCCGACCACGGCTCTTGTCGCTGTTTTTGTCGGATTATCTTTTCTGATAGTCCCCTCCTTCTGCCGAGCCGATTCCTCTCCGATCTTAGAAGTCTCCGGGGGAGAGATGATCTTTTCCCAGCAAGCAGCCTTTTATGATGCCATGGTGGGAGGACTCTTTCCTCTCTCGGGGGTCAAGTCTCTCTCTCAAGGGACGGAACCCGCATTTCTTCATGTTTTTGTTGCCGGAAACGCGATTACCTTTAATCAGCCAGCGATCTCACCGGAACAGTCGGTAGATGGACTGACTCGTCAATCTTATGTCGGGGGCATCGGAGCTGTTGGTGTGCGGATCCCGACGTCCTGGGGATTTTGGGAGGGAGACATCGGCGGGGCGTATTTCAATGTCGACGAAACATTGACCCCTGTCAGTGATGTCTCAGGAGTCTATCTTCAGACCGAGCTCCTTCTAAACTCCTTGGGACCGGGGTCGCTGGACGTTTTTGGAAGTTACATCGGCAGCATCAATTATCTTTTAGGTGAGGGCCGCTATATGATGGACGCAGGGGAGCTTTTTCATCGGAAGGCCCTTTTTTATGCCGGTCCCGAGGTCATTGCCCAAGGAAATGACAGTTATGAGGCCGTGCAGGTGGGAGGGGTGCTTTCGACAGAACTTCCTTTCCTTCATACGATATTCTCTTTGGAGGCGGGAGTGCTCAACTCGTCTGTCTGGCCGGGAATCGGGGGGTACGAAGGGGTCTCTTTTTACTATGCCTATTGAAATATAACAGGAGGAAGGAGACTGGGCATTCCTTCTGTTTTCTAGAATAAAATGCCCAGTCAGAAATATCGCGACCTCTAGGGAGCTGGTATTGGAGCGGGTGGCGGGAGTGCTCCACCAGGAGGTGGTGGTGGGGGTGGGGTGGTCGCACCCGTCGCCACACCGGAGACAATCTGTCCATGCTGATTAGCAACGGCAGAGAGTGCCTGGCCCCTCATTCCCGACTTGGCATCCTGCGAAATGGTCTGCCCTTGGGTCGAGGCGACTCCGGAGACCGTCTGGCCAAAGTTTGCTGGGGTTGGGCTCATGTGAGCCAACCCTATATTGGCGCCACCTTTTGGCCCTCCATGAATGGAGGGGTGAATGGGGGGATGGACGGGGGGAGGAGCTCCTCCTGGGTGGGCCATGACAGGAGATGTCAAGGACAAAGCCACAAATATCCCTCCTGCAAGGACCCCGGCATTTATCATCATTACTCTTGTTTTCATGAGAGTGCTCTCCTTATAGGGGTAAGCTAACCGTATAATTGTTAGCATACTCTTGAATCTCTATGTGTTCAATAGGGCTGGGTGCACGTCAGATTTGTGAGATTCTATAAAGTTCATGATTGATACCTGTTTTAGGGTCATGCCGCCTGCTTGAGA
>JBMFWG010000074.1:0-4363 GCA_049965515.1 Leptospirillia bacterium | reverse complement strand
GCGGCCGCTACGAGTCGTTCTGGGAGCGCAAAGCCAGCAAGTTGGCAGCCTGAGGTTATGAGTCAACAGTCATGCCTTAAAATAGTTACTTGCAAGATTATTTTTGGTCCTAAAATTTGTCGCTCACCCGGTATCAGGATATCCCCTGAAAAAGACTTATGATCTCTCCAAAATGTCTTGGGATCGGAGCGTGCTAGGCCCTTCCGGCCTTCATGGCGTCAGGAACCTCGACAAGCTTTCCGGTTTTGACATCATAATAGAAGCCGTAGATGGGGATTCTGGACGGAACAAGGGGAGAGCGCCGAATGCGTTGGACATCTTCCACAACGGACTCCTCCAGGTTTTTGAAGGTCAGGAAGCTGACATAGGAGGCCTCTTTTGATCCGGGTCCCTTCCCATGGTCTTCCCAGCCCTTTGCCCCGATGGTGGCGGTCTCGAGGCTTTTCGAAAGAAGGTGCCTCATGGTGCTATCGTCAAAGAGCATCATGCCGCAATCGGTATGGTGGATGACAAACCATTCTTTCGTTCCCAGGAGCTTGTAGGAGATGACAAGGCTTCGGATGGCGTCATCACTGGCCCGTCCTCCGGCATTCCGGATGACATGGGCATCTCCTTCGGAAAGTCCGGCCATCTTCGCCGGATCGATTCGGGCATCCATGCAGGTGAGGATGGCAAAGTGGCGGCTCGGGGGAAGGGCCAGATCCCCTTTTTTTCCAAAATTTTTTGCATAAAGTTGATTGGCGGAGAGGACCTCCTCGAGAATGTGACTCATGGCGCCTCCTCGGCAAGGAGAGTGAAAGGGGGAATATCTCACAATAATCGAAAGCATCAGACGCCTTGAGACTATCTCATCGAAAGGGGAAAGTCCACCAGGTGATCACCGATTTTACAGGGAGGATAACGATGCGCGTTCTTGTGACGGGTGGATCAGGATATATCGGAAATGCGGTCACGGAGGCTTTTTGCCGGACCGGACACAGTGTGGCGGCCACTGTTACGTCTTCTGGGAAGTCCAGACTTGTGGAACGCTTTGGAGCCCGGGCGATCCATTGGGACCTCAAGGATTTCCGGACGCTCAAAGAGGAGATCCAGCACTGCGATGTTCTTGTCCATGCGGCGATGAATCCAGGTGCTGATGGAGGGACCCTCGACCGGGAGTGCGTCACATTTTTTCTTGAGACACTCGAGTCGTCAAAAGGTCTTCGACGATTTCTCTATACCAGCGGGGTCTGGGTTCTGGGGAATACCCGGGGACAGAATATTCCCGACAACACGATCCCGGAGCACTCCCCGTCGGTGGTCTCCTGGCGACCTCCCGTGGAGCGGCTTGTCCTGGAATCGGCCGGCCGGGGTCTCACCCCCCTTGTGATCCGGCCGGGCCTGGTCTATGGCGGGGCCGGAGGAATTATCGGATTTCTGTTGGCCAATGCCACGCGCGAGAAGGGGGTCGAGATCATCGGAAATGGACAAAATCACTGGTCCCCCGTCCATCGGGACGATCTGGCCGACCTCTATGTTCGGGCAGCAGAATGTGGTCCGGTGGCCACGATCCACAATGCCACCGACGGAAGCTGTCCCACGGTCGCGATGGTGGCCCGGGCCTTGAGCCAGGCCCTGGGATATGAGGGCCGGATCTCCATGGTGGACGAGGAAGAGGCCCGAAAGAGGCTGGGAGGATTTGCCGAAGGACTTCTTCTGGACCAGTGCATTGTCGGAGACCTCTCCTCCCGCCTTCTGGGATGGACTCCCCGCCACCGGTCGATTGTCTCGGAGGCCGAGGCCCAGGTGCGGTCCTGGAAGGCCTCGCAGGAAAGTCGCTCATAGAAATCATGGCAAGGAACGCGAGGACCACGGTTTTGGAGGGGTGGTCCTATGAGCGATCCGGGCCCTGGGCTGACGTCAACCTGGGGCCTCCTCACAAATGATACGTCTCGAATGGGCTGTCTCTCGAGGAGTTAAGAAGGAGGACGGACCCCTCCAGAGTCTTCACTGTCCAAAAAATCTGGAGATGGCATGGCCGGCATTTTTCAGGGAATGTCCGAAGGAGTTGGCCAGCGCGCTGAAGCTGATGGCTCGTTGAAGCTTCGCCTTGAGGGCCTCTCCGATCTTTGCTCCAAGGTCTTTGGGCAAAACTCCCCCTTCAGACTGCCCGATATGTCGTAAGGTGATATCAGGAAGGCTCACCGAGACCGTTCTCCCCCCCATAAATCCCGCACTGGCCTGCGCCTTGGCATTTCTCACCACAAGGAGAGCCACAATCAGCTTTTTTCCTGTCTGAGTTGTTTTTTGTGGAGGTGCGCTCTGACCCCCGGAGGGCGTCTGGCGCGAGACGTTCCGGAGAAGGGCATCAAAGTTCGTGGTTCCCCCGGACTTCTCGTAAATGACATCCGGCGAGTCGATGATAATCCGTTTGATGACGATGGCGGGATGGGTCAGGGTGGAGAGGTCGAGGGCCACTTCGATCCGTCCCACCTTGAGGGCATAGGGCGTCTTGAATCCCTTTGGATTTCCCACGACAAGACCCTGGATGATGCCCGTTCCCGTGGTGGTCGTCATCGCCACGGAGGAGACCGTCACCTTGGCCTTGGTCATCTGGCTTCCGTAGGTCTCGATGGCATTTTTGACCAGATGGTTGAGACTGTGGTGGAGCCAGAAAAGAGCTCCTCCAAGAAGGAGGATCAGAAGGGCCAAGGCGATTGCAGCTTTTTTCATCATGATGTGGCACCTTTGAGAGTCGTGGCTGTGTCGGAGAAAGGAGAAGGGCCTATTTGGCCCACGTCACTTCCTCCCCTGTGTCAAGGGCGTCCCGGCATTGACGATCTCTCGGCATCCCGATACCCTGCCAAGAAAGGAGTATCCAAAACGGCGACCCTGTCGGGAGAAAAGAATTCCCCAAAGGGAAACAAAGAGAGCCAAGAGGGAGCGCGCGGTCCGGTGTCCCTCTGCTTTTCCCCCCCGTAAAAAAGTCTTCCACCTACTATAACCTCTGGCCCAGATCGAAAAAGGAGAAGGCGATCGACAATCTGTCCATCCCGGTCCGTTGGGGTCTTCTTTGCGGGCTCTCCGGTCTTTTGGCGACCCTTTTAACCCTTCTGGGACTTCCTGCGGCCCTCCTTTTGGGTCCCATGATCGTGGCGGCCATCTTCGGAATCTCCGGTGCCGGGATCCGCCTTCCCCGTCCCCTTCAGATCGCCGCCCAGGGGGTGGTGGGAGTCATGATCGGCCAGACGGTCAACCCCGGGATCGCCTCGACCATTCTTCACTCTTGGCCGGTCTTTCTCGGAGCCGTTTTCTCGGTGGTCCTGGCCAGCAATCTCCTGGGGGGGATCCTGGGACGGATGGGAGTCCTTCCGGGAACCACGGCGGTCTGGGGGCTCTCTCCGGGAGCGGCCCAGGCGATGATGGTCATGGCCGAAGAATACGGCGGCGACCCGCGGCTGGTGGCCTTCATGCAATATGTCCGGGTGGCGGTGGTGGTGATGACGGCCTCCCTGGTCGTGCGGATCTGGGCGGGGATCCATCTTGTTCCTCCCCCGGCTCTTCCCTGGTTTCCCTCTCTCTCCCCGGGGTCCTTTCTTTCGTTATTGGGCGTTGTGGCTGCCGGGATTGTCCTGGGTCGGCTCTCCCGGGTTCCCGCCGGCACGATCCTGGGGCCGCTCCTCCTGGCAGGGCTCCTTCATGCCCTGGGCTACCTGGCGACCCCTTTTCCCCGTTGGTTCCTGGCGATCGCCTACGGCCTGCTCGGCATGGCCATCGGTCTGGGATTTACCCGGGAGATCTTTCGCCACGCCCTCCGGGCGCTTCCCCGGGTTCTCCTTTCGATCTTCGCCCTCATTCTTTTTGCGGCGGGGGTGGCGGCCCTCCTTGTGCGGTTTCTGGGGATCGATCCCCTCACCGCCTACCTCGCCACCTCTCCCGGGGGAATGGATTCGGTGGCGGTCATCGCCGCTTCCTATCCCCGTCTCGACGTCCCCTTCGTCATGGCCCTCCAGACTCTCCGATTTCTTTTTGTCCTGGTGGCGGGACCCTCGCTGGCCCGTTTTGTGGTGGCCCGGTTCGTCCCTTCCTCCAGGGCCCAGGAATCCCCTTCGGAGGCTCCCCTTTCTCCGGAGATCCGGCAGGTCGAGGAGGGTGTGAGGGCCGATGAAGAGGAACTCGATTAAGTCAGGGAGAGGGGGGACTATGGGAACGAGGTCTGGCACAAGGAGGGATGGCTCAAAGTACCGTTTTCTGAGGTTGACCCTACCGAACAGGGCTTTGACTGTTAACTTGAACATCTGCCCGCGCATTCCCCTTCTTAGGCGGTAAGCCAAGAGGGGGTCAAGCGGGCGGTTTGGCTTTGCGCGGTTTTTCCCTGGTTCCC
>JBMFWG010000073.1:0-4458 GCA_049965515.1 Leptospirillia bacterium | reverse complement strand
CCGGAAGGTAGCCGGATGGCTTGGACGGGATTTCAAAGACCTGACATGCCCCATTCCTTGCTGGCAACGGTGAAGAGATGCGAAAGGATGACAAGTTCTCTTCTGACAGTCGCTGGTGAGACGGTTGCAAGACGTTCGTCACGATACTCTGCAATGTCTCTTCCTTGGATTGTCGCCAGAAATCGTTTTCCAAGACTGTGGATTTTAAGGTTTTCGATTCGCAGGGATTCCTGGCAGAAGCCTTTTTTCTTTTCCGTGATCTCTATCAGATAACGATCCAGCGCTTCGAAAAGTGTCGTGCTCTCGGCTTCTTTTCTCGAAAAAAAAGCTCCCCGATCCATTTCGCTTTCGATCAGTCGCGCCCATTTTTCCGCATCGGATTTATTATTGAAAGTCTTGTATTGGGACGGGAAGCCCTTTCGAATGACTAGGGCCTGCCATTGATAAGAACCACGCTCTCGAATTGCCGCCATAATTTTAGCCTCCGGAAAAGTGGGTTCCGAACAAGCTCACTATGGCGTAATTATGGAAAAAAATATTTTTTTAAAACAAAATATTTTTTAGATAATGGCTTAAAATATGGTGAGCCGCCTGGGCTTCGATCCCAGCACACTCGCCTTAAAAGGGCGATGCTCTACCGAATGAGCTAGCGGCTCATCGGTCATTATGGCCAAATTTCGCCGATTGGTCAAGAGGGAACGAGCTTTCGAGAGAAAAAGAAGGCGAAAGAGCTCAATCTCCAACGTTTTCCGACAAAAAGCCGGAATACTTGGCGATTTTACCGTGAGGCGGTTAAAAGCTTTTCTTTCACCTTTTCGGTCGCCAGCTTGTCAGGGAAGGGTGTTGTCGTATAGGCAAAGGGGTACCGTCCTGCCTGAAAGAGATCAAAAAGAAGTCCCAGAGCCATCCCATCCCCGAAAAGAAGATTGGCCGTTCCCAAGTAAGGCCCGCCACCACAGGCAGGATCAAAACTTCGGGTCAGGTCAAACCAGTGGTTACACTCGGGATAAAGTCGTTTATGTGGTTCAGGCTCCTGAAATCCGTTAACGACCATGTGGACCTTCTGGCGGGTATAGACCGTCAGATGAATATTGGTCCCCTTTCCATCCGAGCGGAGAAGTGCTCGAATTGTATAGTCAGGATTGTCTTTCTGAATGGTTTCAAGAATTGTCTTCGACTGAGCCGGAGGAAGAGGGACACGAAAATTCTCGGAAGAATCCGGTGAGCCGGTCGGAGCCACCGCACAGCCACCCAAGGTGACGATAAAAAGAAAAAGCGTCGTCCAAGATTGAATCCCTCGCCATTCTCGTCGATTCATCGGCTCCCTCCCCATGTCCCCTCCCTTACTCCCTGAACGTCTCCCTCACGCTAAGGCCCCATTGGTTATCATTATGATAGTTTTTAAGAAAAGAAGGAAGATCCATGCCTAAAATTCATTTAAAAAAATTCCGGAGGATCCCCCCTTGAGAACCACGTCATGACTCACGCGTATTCTGGAGCAGAAAGAGTTTCTCCGCATTGAGATCGCCCGAGAAATCGGGCATGATAGATAATGAGAAAACAATTCAGGGCTTGATTGATTCATCCTGACCACATCCATCGGAAAGGAGGAGGGCTGCTTCGTCTTTCCCAAGGAAGCGGCGTTACCCTATGGCGACTCTACCCACCGACACAAGACAAGACCTCGAAAAAATCCTTCAGGAATGGGATAACGCCGGACAAGCTGTCATTCCGATGTTCCACTACTTCATGGAACGAGAAAACTACATCAGCCCGGAAGCCCTTGAAATGATCGGACAGATCACAGGGCTTTCGCAATCCGATCTTTTGGGAGTGGGAACATTTTACCAGTATTTCTCCTTTCATAAGGAAGGGCGGCATATCATCCGGGTCTGCCTTGCCACACCCTGTGTCTACTGCGGAGGAAAGTCTCTCCTCTCAGCCCTTCAGGAAGAACTCGGCATTGGTCTCGATGAGACAACCCCCGATGGAGTCTTTTCGCTCAAGCCGGCGCAATGTGTGGGGCAATGCCATGAAGCCCCGACATTGGTTGTCGGCACAAATATTCACAACAATGTAACGCCTGGGGAGATTCCCTCCCTTCTCAAACTCTATCGAGAAGGGAAGGTCTCTCCCCAGCCCGCCGTTCCCATGGGACCTCCCCTGGCCAATGACCCCGTTGTCTTTACCGGTCTCAAGTCCAAAGATACCCTTTGGATCGACCGCTACGAATCCGGAGGCGGATATGCCATGCTCCGGGAGATCATGGGCTCAAAGGACCGAGCCAGGGTCATGACGGAAATAGAATCTTCAGTACTCTCCGGACGAGGAGGGGGAGCCTTCCCCATGGCCCCCAAGCTCAAGAATGTCATGAAGAACCCCAAGCCCCACTATGTTGTTGCCAATGCCGACGAGGGAGAACCGGGGACATTCAAGGACCGCTACATCATGGAACGGGATCCCCACTCCTTCCTTGAAGGAATGATTCTGGCCAGTTACGCGATCGACGCGGATGCCGGATACATCTATCTCCGCGAGGAATATCCCCACTCCTATCAGATACTTCTCAAGGCTCTCGACGAGGCGCGAGCAAAAGGGTATCTCGGAAAAAACATCCTGGGGACGGGATGGGATTACGACATCCGCATCTATCGTGGCGGCGGAGCCTACATCTGTGGAGAAGACTCCTCTCTCCTCAACAGCCTTGAAGGCAAACGGGGCACTCCCCGGAACAAGCCTCCCCGACTGAGCGATATCGGTCTATGGAAAAAGCCGACCGATGTGAATAACGTGGAGACGTTTGCCGCAATCCCACGCATCCTGAAGGAAGGCGGAGCCTGGTATAAATCTCTGGGGGACGAAAAATCTGCTGGAACAAAACTTTTTTGTCTCTCCGGCAACATTCGGCGGCCAGGAATCTATGAGGTTTCTTTGGGCTCCACCCTTCGCTACCTGATTGAAGATCTGGGTGGGGGGGTACCAGAAGGACGGAAATTCAAGGCCGTCCTTCCCGCCGGATCGGCAAGCAGCATGCTTTACCCCTTCCAGATGGACTTGGCCCTTGACTACCCCACCGTCAAGGCGGCCGGGGCTTTTCTTGGAGCCGCCTCCCTCATCGTCATGGACGACTCTGTCTGCATGGTCGATCTGGCCTACTGGATGTCGGGCTTCTACCACCATGAATCCTGCGGACAGTGCACCCCCTGCCGTGACGGAACCGAGGACATCCACGAGGTTCTCCAGAAAATCGTCATGGGCGAAGGGGAGCTCTCTCATCTCGAGTTCATCAAAAGCCTGGGAGAGTATATGCGCACCGCCTCCATCTGCGGTCTCGGAACCTCGGCTCCCAACATTCCCATCAGCGCCATCGAACACTTTGAAGAAGAGTGGCGGGAACATATCCTCGACCATCGCTGCCGCACCGGGGTGTGTTCCATGTCCCGAAAAAAACTCGTGGACTTTCCTGTACGGCGCTCCCGAGGCCTTCTGGCCGACATTCCCCTCTTTCATCCTCACGAAGGATAATCCCAGCCTTCATGCCCATCCTTGATACAAAAAAGGGGCCATCTTGGCCCCTTTTTCCTTCTTTTTTTGTCTTGCTTCCCTTCAGTGATCGCTTCCCTGACTGACTTCCGACAGCTTGTCGAGGGGATTTTCATTCATCAGGAAAGCGGTGTCATATTCTTGTCCCGAGGCCGTAAAGCTCAAAATGAATTCGTTGGCTCCCATCACATAGTAAAGATTCCCCGTCTGCGAGGCCAACGGGACACTGGAGGCGGTAAGAATATAGGGGTAGCTCGTTGAGCCATTCACGAGGGTTGACATGGAAATGGTCGAACTTAGCGACACCGACGAAGACGGGGTAATGTCGTCTTCCCCGCTTCCTCCATTAATGACTGTAAAAAACGGGGAAGCATTCGCGACAGTTCCGCACAAGCTGTAGGTATACCCTCCTACGAGAGGGCCGAGGCCATGAATCCGGAATCCGAATTCGCTGTTGCTACAAACTGTTCCGTCCTCAGAGCTTCCGCTGATTCCTCCCCATGCAGGAGTGGCATTTTGCGGCACAAGAACCGCATCAAGCTTCACGAGATTTCCCGAGCCGTCCGGCCCCGCGGTTCGAAGGCTGTATCCGGTTCCCTCCGAGAGAAATGACGATGGCAGAATCCCCACCTTCCCCTGAAAGTTGTAGCGGCTTCCTCCTGTGCTCACAGTCAAGGAGAGATAATTGCCATAAATTTGCCCCGAAACAGCACCATCTTTTGAAGAAACAACTCCGGACGAAGAGACTGTCACCGAAGAGTCGTCAAATGGAGACGGGGGCGAGACCGACCCAGGCGATGATACGGGGGTGTTCTGACTGATGCCCGTGTCGGAGATAAGACCCTGAAGATGATAGGTCCCCGCTGAGAGGATGGGGGATATATTCTCAACGACATCGCCCAGATCAAGCTGGGG
>JBMFWG010000072.1:0-4460 GCA_049965515.1 Leptospirillia bacterium | reverse complement strand
ATTATCGGTCTTTTCGTGACGCTCCTCGGTGTCTTTATTGCCCTCCTCAAGATTCACTAAATCTCTTTGATCCCTTGTTCCGGATCCCTTTTTCGGCCTTTTCCCGGAAGGTTGGGGGGCCAGTTGCCGGATAGAGCCCACTGACTACCGCAGTGCCATCAATCTTCCCCGCCGCATCCTCTCCTAATACTTGAGACGTCTGACGAAAGAAAGAGATGCATGAGCGAGGGCCCCTTGTTTCGCCACTCTCCCATGAGGTAAGATTATCCCATGTTTGACACGCACACGTACGTAAAAAAGCTTGAATTGGCCGGGTTCACGGAAACTCAGGCCGAAGTCCAGGTTGAGGCTCTTTCTGCGGTACTGGAAGAGATCAAGGAGACGCTTGCGACAAAGGACGATCTTCTGATTATGGAAGAACGCCTGACCGGGCAGAATCGCTCTTTGGAAGAACGCCTGACCGGGCAGAATCGCTCTTTGGAAGAACGCCTGACCGGGCAGATGAATACGCGCTTTGCCCAGATGGATGCCCAATTTCACTCTTTGGAAGAACGCCTGACCGGGCAGATGAATACGCGCTTTGCCCAGATGGATGCCCAATTTCACTCTTTGGAAGAACGCCTGACCGGGCAGATGAAAAGTTCTATCGCCGAGTCTCAAAACACGACCTTGAAATGGATTATCGGTCTTTTCGTGACGCTCCTCGGTGTCTTTATTGCCCTCCTCAAGATTCACTAAATCTCTTTGATCCCTTGCTCCGGATCCCTTTTTCGGCCTTTTCCCGGAAGGTTGGGGGGCCAGTTGCCGGATAGAGCCCACTGACTACCGCAGTGCCATCAATCTTCCCCGCCGCATCCTCTCCTAATACTTGAGACGTCTGACGAAAGAAAGAGATGCATGAGCGAGGGCCCCTTGTTTCGCCACTCTCCCATGAGGTAAGATTATCCCATGTTTGACACGCACACGTACGTAAAAAAGCTTGAATTGGCCGGGTTTACGGAAACTCAGGCCGAAGTCCAGGTCGAGGCTCTTTCTGCGGTACTGGAAGAGATCAAGGAGACGCTTGCGACAAAGGACGATCTTCTGATTATGGAAGAACGCCTGACCGGACAGAATCGCTCTTTGGAAGAACGCCTGACCGGGCAGAATCGCTCTTTGGAAGAACGCCTGACCGGACAGATGAATACGCGCTTTGCCCAGATGGATGCCCAATTTCACTCTTTGGAGGAACGCCTGACCGGACAGAAATGGATGCCCAATTTCACTCTTTGGAGGAACGCCTGACCGGGCAGATGAAAAGTTCTATCGCCGAGTCTCAAAACACGACCTTGAAATGGATTATCGGTCTTTTCGTGACGCTCCTCGGTGTCTTTATTGCCCTCCTCAAGATTCACTAAATCTCTTTGATCCCTTGTTCAAGGTCCATTCGTTCTACAATCCATGAGCCATTTCCGTAGATGTTCCTTTCGACACCATTCTTGCCGATGTTTCTCGATCCAGCCTTTCAAAATGGAGTCCAATCGGGCCTGCCGCACTTCCCCAGACGCGCGGAAGTCGTCTGCCACTCCCCGGCAGTGTGTTTCTCGTCAGTCATCGCCACCCTTCTTGTTTCCTGAGGGCGGCCGTCCCCGGCGGATGAGCCGGGTCCCATCCCTCAGGTCTGCACCTTCGAATCACTCGGCCAATTTCTTGCTGTCTTTGGCGATGAAAGATGCTTTCTCATCGAGATTCTGGAGTGCCTTGTGCAGGATCCTGACCGGCAAGATCAATCACCTTTGTCATGGCCGATGACCATTCGCCATTTTTAGGATCGGGTCACATTTCTTCGGAGGTTTCCTCATGGTCTGGAGTATTCGCAAAACCTCCAACTCCCCCTGACCCTGTAGGGGATGATGTAGGGAAAGTCTGTCGTGACCAATTCTCGCATCCCATGGACCCGACCTCGACGTCCCATGGTCGGATGCCGGGAGAGAAGCGCAAGGTTGCTCGGTACGGCCTCTACGAACCGTCTGGCCGACTCCTGGCTGTCTTTGGCGGGGGGGAGACGCTCCTCATCGAGATTCTGTGGGGCCTTGGAAGGAGCCTGGCCGGCAAGATCAATAAGGACTTCCCTCTATGTCCAGGGGAATAGCGAGGAGCACCTCTCCAGGACCTTTTTGGCCAAAAGCCAGGTATTCCGGAGAGCCTTCGTTTGCCGCCAGGCTTCCCTCTTCCTTTTTTTTGGCCTTTCCCGGAAGATCGAGGGGACGAGTCGCCGGAAAGAGTCCATGGATTATCGCAGTGCCATCAAATTTCCCCGCCGCATCCTCGCCGGAATCAAAAATATGCTCCTGGATCCTCTCCGAATACTTGTTCCATGCGCTCACGGGGATGAACATGTAGTTCCTGGCGATCACTCCGACCGCCACATGGCAGGTGAGGTAGTTGGCGAGATTGGCGTCGCCGCAGACCTGGATTGCGGCCGAGGTGTAAAGCTTCCTGAGGTCGTGCGGGGAGAGGGGCCTTTGCCCGGAAAGCTCCGGATACTTCGCCGCAAGCCGTTCGAGGATCCGGAGCGAGACTCCCCGGATATCACGGATCCGGAACAGTGTGCGGGCGCTCTCCGGGCCGGGCTGGCTCATGTGTACGACCTGTTGGAGGGTTTTCCGGAACAGGGGAGGCACGGGGAGGATGTAGTCTCTCCGGTTTTTTGTCTCCTTGAGCGAGATCACAAGATCGTTGGCATTGACAAAACTCAGATGGCCCGGCGTCAGGCGCTTGCCATCGCCCTGGCGCATCCCGGTCAGAAGAAGAAAGAGCGCGAATCCGGCCGCATCGCGCACGCGGGGATTAACGTCGGGGTCCTGGTTGAGGCGGAAGGCCTCCCGACCCCAGTCACCGACGACGGAGGGATTCATATAGTAGGCCGGCGGAAGCTCCCGGACGCGATCCCGGGAATGAAGGGCCTTCCGGCGGGGATTGCTGAAGGGATTCTCTCCGGAGTAGAGCTTGATATCTTTCATGTAGTTGAAGATCGCCCGAAGGATCCTGATCGTGGTATTTCGGACCGTCTCCCCCCGGAATCGCTCCCGGCCATCATCCCGGACCTGGACGATCCCGTTTGATATGCCGATGGCCGTCCTTTCGTCGAAGGTTGCGAGCGGATGGTCGAGATAGCCGGCGCAATAGCGGGTGATAGTGTATCGGATATCCTTGATGGTCCGGGGCCGAAGAAGAGTTTTCTTGGCTTCGACATAGGTTTCAAGGGCTTCCCCGAGGGTCAACGAGTCCTTTTTAGGGGAAGGGGGGAGCGGTCCAGCGGGAGGATCGGAGATCTCCTGTTGTCTTGAGAGGATCTCGGAGGCTCGGAGACGGGCCTCCGCCACGGAGATCTCGGGAAAGCGTCCAACCATGTAGTGGATCTGGTCTCCCTCCTCGCGATAGCGGACCATGAAGCTCTTTTCCCGGACCGTCAGTCGAACATAGAGTCCCGGGCAGGTCGTATCGTAAATGTCGGTAAAGCCTCCGGAGACGGAGAGAGTCTCAATCAGGGAGTCGGTGAGAGGGCCTTCCAGAGATCCTCCTCGGGGGATGGAGATGTGGGAGAAGGGGGGGCCTTCTCCTTGTTGTCGAAGTGTCAGCGAGAATGCCTGACTGCCGTATGTTCGCAAGAGTAGTGGGGGCCGAAACGCACATGGAAGCCTAACTCAGGCCCCACATTCCTCAGTTCTAAATCCTGCAGCGGTTATTTTTTAGTAATGGACAAACAGGCTCTTCCGGATAATGAGTGGGTCGTTGTTAATCGATAGCATAGGACTGATCTAACAATAAGATTGAAGAATGCATCCTGCCCCGTTTTCCGAGATGATAGGTTGGACTAAGGCCTTAACATGAAAAAGAAAGGATGCAGGAGGAAGATCACTGCTATCCTCAATTTCGTTCAAAAATTCAAGTCCTTCACCTCTTCTTCCACGATCTGACGATGAACTGGAACGTGAAGTCTGACAGGAACCGGGAGATGTTCCGTTTGATTTGTTTGTTGAACCGTTTGGTGGGGACGCCAAAGAGTGCACCCCCTCCTGGGTTCAGACCGATCCCTCTCTTCCCGGATACCGGTGGGCCGAGGTTGGCACTGTCTATGCTGGCGTTCCCCAGCGGATCCTCGTGGTCTACTCCGAGCAGAACTTCCTCCTGGAGAAGAGGACTCTCGAGGCCCGGGTCGAGAAAGAGCACGCCTCCCTCACGGCCGCGCTCAACTCCCTCGCCTCTGAGTCCTTCTCCTGCGAGGACGATGCGAAAAAGGCCCTTGAAGCGCTCTTTGAAAAATCCCGCTACCACAGTCCGGGAGAGGCGGTTACGAGCAAAATCATGGGCCATCTATCCAAGGGACGCCCCAAGAAGGATGCTGAGCCCGTTGTTCTGGGCTTCCAAATCTCTGCACTCCTTCACCGAAACCAGGAGGCGGTGGAGAGCGCTCTTCT
>JBMFWG010000071.1:0-5438 GCA_049965515.1 Leptospirillia bacterium | reverse complement strand
GCATGCCCCTCTCCTGACGCACTGAAAACAGGAAAATCTGTAAAAACGGACTTTCTCACAAATCTGACGTGCACCCAATAGGGCTTAAGTGACGGAGATCACTGTCAGAGGATGTGCCGATTGGCTGAGCCATCTTTCTCTTCCAATCACTCTTTTTCAAGGGCCTTCAGGATCTTCTGGACCCGATCCCCAAAAAGGGAGAGATTTCCCCTTTTCATGGCCTCTTCCGCCTCCTCTCCCAGCTGTTTTAATCGCCCCAGCCCCTTTTCCGAGTGGCTCGTCACTGCCGGTGCCCCTGACCGTTCCAGTCCCGACGGAGGGGCTTCCGAAAAGAGAGCCTCAAGGGCGGACTCCAGAGTTTTTTTCATGACGACCCGGTCTCCCATGGAGACAATCACCCGCCTGAGCTCCGGGAGGGATCCTGGACTGGTGGCCGCAAGATAGAGCGGTTCCACATACAGGAGTGACTGGGCGACAGGGATGATGAGAAGGGTTCCTCTGACCACATGAGAGCCTTGCTGGTTCCAGAGAGTCAGCTGCTTGGAAATGGGGCCCTGCTGATCAATTCGAGCTTCGATCTGGTTGGGGCCATAAACGAGACGCTCCTTGGGGGAGCGGTAGATGCGAAGCTCGCCCATATGTCCCCTGTCTTGTCGGCCTACGAGCCAGGCGGAGAGATTGTCCCGATGGGCAGGGGTGTAGGGAAGCATCATGACGTACTCTTCCTGAGTCTCTCCGGGAAGGCGCATGACCATGTAGTAGGGGGCCAGAGGACGATTATCCCGGGTGGCGAGTGACCAAAGATCTTCACGATTGAAGAAGACCTGAGGATCGGTCATGTGGTAGGCAGCCAGAATGCTGGCCTGAAGGGAGAAAAGTGCCGGGGGAAACCTGAGATGGGGAACGACCTCTGGAGGAAGGTCGGTCAGAGGGGAAAAGAGTGACGGAAAGCTTTTTCGATAGGCGGCCAGAATGGGGTCGGAGGGATCGATGACATAAAAGCGGGCCGTGCCGGTTTTGGGATCAATAAGGACCTTGACCGGATTTCTGATGTAGTTGATCTCCCCCTTCCAGGAGGTCAGCGCCTTTCTGTGGCCTCCCTGAAAGAGGCGTCTGATGTGAAAAAATCCTTTGGCGGCAGAAATGGCGGTGGCGTTGGGGTAGTGGCGGGAGGTGGTATAGGCGTCCATCATCCAAAGGAGGCGCCCCTGGGGGCCGATGATGGGAACCACATCGGGATCGAGTGAGAGAAAGGGAGCCAGCCTGTGAACGATGTCGAAAATATTCCGGTGAACGATAATCCGGCTCTCCGGGGTGATGGCGCTGGAAAGAAAGATCTTGAGGGTGCCGTACTTGTAAGAGTAGAGCAGGCGCCGCATGGGATCGGAGAGTCGAATGCCTCCCTTGGCATCGTAATGGTTGGAGATGTTCTGGCGCCCTTTGGGATAGTCAAACTCCGGAATTCGGGTATTGACGATGGCGTAGGGAGAAGCCTGGTCACCGTAATAGATTCGCGAGTGGAGAAGGGAGATCGGCACAGAAGAAAGAGGGGGAATGTCCCGCAGCCAGAACTCGGGGAGACCTTCATTTGTGACACGATTGACGGGGGACATGATCAGGCCATGGCCATGGGTATAGGTCAGGTGGACATTGATCCAGTTGGGACTCGGAAGGTTGGGGTAGGAGATCTCCCGGGGAGCCACGAGCACTTGCCGGAGAGACCCGTCCAGCATGTAGCGGTCGGTGGCTAGAATGGGGAAGGTATAGTAGGTTCGGATCTGCTGGAGCTGGCGAACGGTTGTCAGCATCGGACGGTGATCCCAAAGCCGGATGTTCCGGATAGTGGCCATGTTGCGGGTGATATCTTCCGATGTCAGGTCGGAGATGCTGGCGATCCTTTCGGACTTTCCCCGGTCAACGCCGAAGGCTTTGCGGGTGGCCTCGATGTTGTTTTCGATAAAGGGCTTCTCCTGGTTGAACTGATTCGGAAGAACCACGAAGCGCGAAAGCCCCCAGGGGAAGATTAAAAGCCCGGCGACCCAGAGGGTTCCAGCCGTCATGGCAAGGGCCTTTGAGAGGGTCTTTTTCTCCCGGAAGCTTTCCACAAGGAGTGCCAGGGCCAAAAGGGCCAACGTTGCGGCCAGAAGGGTTGAGACTGGGATACGGGCATGGAGATCGGTATAGGAGGCTCCGGAAAATCCCTGATGGCTTGAGAGAAGGGTTCGGGTTCGGGCCAGCAGGGCCTCGATGGAGAGGACAAGGGAAATCCCGGCGAGGGCATGAAGGATCGGACGCAGAAGACTCGGGTCGAGTCGGACTGTCCCGTCCCCTAAAAAGACACGTCGGGTCATCAGGCCCACGATGGCCGCCAGAAAGGCCGCGATCAGGAAGGCTTCGAGAGTCAGAGAAACAATGTCGTCATAGAGTGGAAGATGAAAAAGGTAAAACGAGAGGGGGAGATGGAGGATTGGATCCCTCTCTGGCGTGGCAGGAGCGTTGATGGCCGCGAGAAGCCTCAGGGCATTTTCCGTTCCCGAGTAGGGGAGAGCCAGAAAAAGCGCAAGGAGTAGGAGCGCCGTCCCTGATGCGCGGCGAACGAAAGAGGCCTCTAGTGTGAGCGGGGGCGGACCTCCGGGTATCCGGCGGCCTAGTAAAATTCCTGGTGTCCCTAGAAGAAGTGGGCGCAGAATGAGGGAGAAAATAAGATAAAACAGAAGGAATGCCGCGACGAAGATCTCCCCTCGGACCTCGAGAAGTTTAAGGTAGACCGCTGATTGATGATTGGAGGCGAACCAGAGAAGACGCGCCCAGAGGTCAAGGAGGTCTTGCGCCCCGAAGTAAAGGGCGATGACGAGTACAAGGGCCACGAGGGGCCACTTCTGACGCATGGATACACTCCTCGGCAAAGGGAAAGGCTGTCTCTTTATTCTCCTCGCTCTGGAAGTTCTCTGCAATGGGGAGAGGAATAGGGGGGGTGGCCTCGAACAACCGTAATCAGACGATTGGTCATGTCGAGACCGTCCATGGTGGCGCCTGAGTCTCGGAAGCGGCACAGCGTATCGATCACCATCGGGGTGATCTCTTCCCCGGGAAGGAGAAGGGGCACCCCCGGGGGGTAGACCGTGACAATGTCCGCGGCGATTCTTCCCGAGGAGGACTCAAGGGGCAGTGTCTCGTGAGGCGCAAAGAAGGCGTCCCGTGGAGTCATCCGAAGAAGGTTGTCGAAAAAGACCATGGAGGGAACGGGTGGGCGCTGAGAAAGACTCCTGTTTTCGGTGGCCAGGGTCCGGAGGGCCGAAACTAAGCGCTCGAGATCTCCTCGATGGTCGCCGATGCTCACGATGATCAGCACATGGTCAATATCGGCCATCTCTACCTGGATTCCGAACTCAAGGTTCAGTCGCTGGGAGATCTGGTAGCCAGTAACACCCCATCCTCGGACATCGATGGTGAGCTTTGTCTCGTCGAGGTCGTTTTCTCCGGCGGAAAGAGCCTTGATCTCGCTTCGGTTGGCGCACTTGAGCCCAGGAATTTCACGGATCTTCAATCGGGCCCATCGAGCCAGCTCCAGGGCCCGGCCCAGGAGCTTGGTTCCCTCGGTTGCCATCTGCATGCGTGCCAGGTCGAGCGAGGCCATCAGAATATAGGAGGGACTGGTTGTCTGCAGGTAGCGAAGAACGCTTGACAGTCGGGCGATGTCGATGCGCTCGGCCCGGGCATGGAGCATGGAGGCCTGGGTCATTCCTCCGATGATCTTGTGGGTCGACTGGACTGCCAAGTCGATCCCGGCGGCCATGCCTGACGAGGGAAGTTCGGGATGAAAGTGCAGGTGGGGGCCATGGGCTTCATCGAGAAGAACCCGCACACCCCGGGCATGGGCCGCTTCTGCTACCTTGACCAGATCCACCGTCACGCCGTAGTAGTTAGGCGAGGTGATGTAGAGTGTCCGGATTTCCGGATGGGCATCGAGACTTTCGAGAATGTCGGCTGTTCCGTAGTTGAGCGGGAAGGAGGCATTGTGTCCCGAGCGAAACGGAATAAAGACGGGACGACATCCGGTCATGACCATTCCTGAGATCACGGACTTGTGAACATTTCGGGTCACAAGGACGGGCTCGTCGGGAGAGAGTGTGGCCACAATCATGGCCTGGTTTCCGCCGGAGGTTCCGTTGACGAGAAAGTAGGACTGATCGGCTCCATAAATTTCCGCCGCAAGCTCTTGGGACTCCTTGATGACCCCCCGGGGCTTCTGGAGGGAGTCCACCTCGTCGAGGCAGGTCAGGTCAATGGAAAAGACCCGGGGACCAACAAATTTCCGAAAGCGTGTTGATATTCCTTTTCCGCTCTTGTGCCCCGGGGTATGGAAGGAGACCTTTCGGCTTTCCGCGAGGGAGACCATCGCGTCGAAAAGAGGGGTTTTGCTTTGGTCCATGGAGAGTCGGATCGCCTAGTGGTAGGTGAAGATGGGGTGGTTGTCCTCAATAATGAGGTTGGCGCTGTCGAGTCCTGCACGGATATGTCGGGGGAGGCCAAAAATTCCCTGGTGGGCCAGCCCGTCGTAGAAACGCAGATCGGCGAGGCCCCTCTCGGCCAGAACCCTGTCGACGACCTCCCGACTCATGGAGAGAGGGTCGACACCTTTCGAGGCCAAGGTAAATCCCCATGGCAGGCCAAAGGAGGGAATGTTGACGGAAAATCCCCGTACGGTGGGGAAGGCCGTTCTCATCGTCTGGTAAACGGAAGAGAAGGCAAGGAGGAAAGGGTGGGCGGCTGAACCTGCCTGAACCGAAATCGTCCCACCCGGTGAGAGGTGGTCGCAAGCGATCTTGTAAAACTCCCGGGTATAGAGAAGATAGGCGGGACCTTCCTCGACAGGCTCCGAGAGGTCGGTAATGATGACGTCAAAGATTTCTTGTGACTCCTCGAGATACTTTCGGGCATCGGTGGAGATAACCTCGGCCCGAGGGTCATCGAAGGCTCCCTGGTGCCACTCGGGAAGGTGTTCCCGGGAGAGAGAAATGACCTGATCGTCTATATCTACCATGACGGCCCGCTCGACGGTGGGGTGACGGAGTGCCTCCCTGAGGGTGGCTCCTTCTCCCCCTCCCACGATAAACACAGACCGTGGGGCAGGATGGGCGATCATTGCGGGGTGAACCAGTGCCTCGTGGTAGATGAACTCGTCCTCCTGGGTCGACTGCATCTTCTCGTCGAGTGCCAGTGCCTTCCCGTAGACATTGGTCTTCAGGATGTCGACCTTCTGGAACTGGGTCTGCCGGGAGACGATGATTCCGTCAATCCCATGCATGTGACCCAAGGACGGGGCCGCGTACTCAATATACCACTTGGAGGCTCTCGCTTGGCTCATCCGATTCGATTCCTTTCCCCTGGTTGTCGGAACGGTTTCCGGAGAGAGAGGGGTTGGCCTCTCCTTCGAT
>JBMFWG010000070.1:0-5898 GCA_049965515.1 Leptospirillia bacterium | reverse complement strand
AGGAGAGAATAGAAAAAGGTGACGACCTGGTCATCATCGATGTGAGGGAAGACTGGGAGCACTCCAGAGTGAAGCTTCCCGATGCCATCCATATTCCCCTGGCACAGCTTCCAAAGAAGCTTTCTGAAATTGATCGGGACAAGGATGTTGTTGTTTACTGCCACCATGGAGTTCGTAGCTTACAGGCATGCCACTTCCTCAAAAAAATGGGATTCGAAAAGGTAAAGAATCTCACGGGAGGCATTGATGCCTATGCTCTCCATGTCGACAGAACCCTTCCTCGTTACTGACGACTTGACACATTATTCAAAATCCAGATAAAAAAAGCCCTCCGAGATGGAGGGCTTTTTTATCTCAGAACGGAAAAAACTTCCCGTCAAGAAATTTAATGATTTTGGTCCGAATCTGCCGTCAAGGAGGCATTCACAACACGTGCACTTCCAGGACCATGCAGAAACTTTGGAGGAGCCTCAAGGCCTGCCATTGTTGGAAGACGAGTGAGAACATAAGCGTCGGGAACGTGCGAAAGATTCTCCTCCCGAACGCGCATCCGAGCGTTCTCCGGAGGGATGATAACATCGTATTCATTAGACTTCCAGTAACCGCGTGTTCGACTTTCTACGAGTCCGATCTGGTTCGTAATCCTTACAAGAACCGTCTCTCCGATGTCATATCCAAATGCGATGGGACGATGCTCCATCCGTCGATCCTCCTGTGTTCCTGCTCCTCGGAACTCTTGACAGCTCTCCCTTCAATCTAGGGTCGGCCAGATTTCCGAACTGAATTCTGATTGGTTTTGATGATACACATTTCCTGCGGCTTCCTTCAACCGTTTCTCTCGTGGTAAAGTCAGGCATCGAGCTCTTCATCCTTTTTCATGCGACATTTCGTCGCCTAAGGATGGCTTGACCGACTTCTCGACAAGGACCGCACCCCATGGAGCTTCTTGTACGCCCTGCCCTTTTGAGCCTCAATGATCCCCTCCTGGAAATTGACGCCCTTCTTTCCGGGTCAAGTCTTTCTTTCGCGCTCTTTCTCTCCCGAGACCATATGATTCTGGCCAACAACGCCTTCATCAAGCGGTGGGGACTGGAAAGAGCCTCATTTCCACGTTTTTCCCTAAGCGACTTTGCCAATAGAAATGCGGTGGATCTGACAGGAGAGACGAAAGGACGATTCTGGACATGGTTTTCCACATCCTCTCCAGGCCCCTCAATGATTGTCCTGCCCGGAGAGACAGGCGGAGAACGCCTCCTTTTAAGGGTCCCAACGGAGAAAACATCAGGAGATGACCCCTTCTTTCTCGAACTCCTGACCGAAAAGGCCAGCGAGGGAGAAAAAGAGGGAATGCTTCTCTTGGCCAATCGCATCAAGACCCAAGCCCGAGCAATTATCCGAAATATTCAGGACGAAATCCTGATAGACCAGTTTTTTCGCTCGGAGATTGCCCAGGACTCACACGCTTCCAAAGCCGAAATCATTCTCACAAAAACTCCCTCGTGGGGACCGGAAGCAAGATTTTGGAGAATCCACCGCTCCCCACAGACCCCCTCACGGCTCACGGCCTCCATTCTTCCGGCAGAAGAAACCCAGACACTCTTTCCTTTTAGAAGAATCCAATTCGCCAGAAACAGCACGCAGGGTGGGTATTGGGCAGACTTTCCCATCCTGGCCAACCGGTCTTTCTTTGGCAAGATACGCTTATTCCGTCCAGAGGCCTTGAAGCGAGAACTTCCTGGTCTCAGCAAATTCCAGACGAAAGCACAAGAGCTCTCTCAGGGGCTTTTCCAGATCCGGATTAACCTTGGGGACCTTGATCCCGTTGCCCGAGAACCCGAGTCAGGATTCCTGGACAGGCGAGAGGCCCTTTTACTCCTTGAATCCCTCATCGAAGAGTATCGCTCATCCGGAATGGGATTTGGCCTTATCGGGATAAAGATTGACCTCGCAAATCATCAGCTTCTCATGATGAAGATCAGGAAGATCCTGCGTTACTATGACGAAATTGCCCATATCACTCCCCGGGAGTATCTCCTTATCCTCCCGGGAATGAAGGCAGCAAGTGTGCAGGGACTCGTCGAGAGAGTGGAAGATATGCTTCTTGGTGGTGATAGAGACTTTGCCCATCTTGTCACAATGGGAACACTTTCCTTCCCCGAGGCGGAAAAAGGTCCCATGAATTTAATGAGAAGTGTCTTTCTCCGGAAAGAGTCCCAGCCACTACAACCTTCGGAAGACAAACCTTAACGATAAGTAAAGCTTTCATGAGGTGTATCACAATGTCTGACGAATTCGACCCAGAAGACCCGAAGAGCGGAAAGGGTGATATCAGGATTCCTCTTCCATGGATCCTGATTCCCATTTTTCTGATATTTGGAGGAATTATCGGAATGACCCTCTATCACCTCCAACATTACGACTTTCTCAGACAATAACCTTTAATCAAGTCTCTTTTTCAAGTCGAAAGAGAGATAACCTGTCATGACCTCCTCGACAGGTCCCTCCATTCGAATTTCTTGATTGGCATCGACTTCGATAGCAAGAACTCCTCCGGGCATATGAACTCGAACAGGACTCTGGACCCGACCGAGATGTACCGCGCAGGTTGCGGCCGCACATGAACTGCTTCCCGAAGCCAGGGTGTATCCGGCACCTCGCTCCCATATTCTGATCTCGATCTCATTCTTGCCAATAACTTGGACCATCTGGGTATTGATCCGCTTCGGGAACATCGTATTGTTCTCGATCATGCGTCCTTTTTCGCGTATAAAACTCTCGTCGACCTTCTCCACAAAAAACACAAAGTGAGGATTCCCCACGGAGACGGCCGATCCACGGATCTCGGTTCCGTCCTCAAGACGAAGGACTTCTTCAATCATTGGAGTTGATCGGCCGGGGATTCCCACATCTGAGGGATTGAAAGAATATCGCCCCATGTCAACCTTTACGGCCGTGACCCGGCCATCCGCATCGACAGTCACCCTCGAACTCACACGTCCCCCCTTTGTGTCGATTGGGAAGGAGGTTTCCTTGGCGTAACCATACTCATAAAGAAACTTGGAAAAAATCCTGAGACCATTTCCACTCTTTTCTGCTTCTGAACCGTCAGGATTGAAAATCCGGAGACCAAAAGGCGGAGTCTGTTGTCCCAAGAGAAGAATTCCGTCGGAACCGATGCCATAGTTCCTGTCGCAGAGAAGTCGGATATTAGCCTCCGTCATCTTCGGAGACTCACCTTCAACCATGACAATATAATCATTTCCTAAACCATGGCCTTTTACAAAATCCGTCTTCATAAATTCCCGATCTCCTGTGATGTAAGTTAGCCCCTCCACCCGAGGTGGAGGCGTCAAAAGAGTAGGCCGCTCAACGCGCCATGTTTAAAAGATCATCCGCCCCTCCGAAAAGGGGCACGGAGGTTAACGACTATGATCAGCCCCATATCCGAAGCTTTTCACCGGCAGACACAACACGGAATTTAGCATTATACGAGCCATCGATCTTTTATGTTCTCGGTTACACACCGCAGCGACTGCAAACAAGTCGTTCCAGCCTGCACAGATCCAGCCGAATCTTCCTCTGTTAATGTTCGAAAGGTTTGCGATGGCACTCCCTCTGGATTTCGTCCGCTTTGCAATCCCTTCTGTGTCCACGTCCGGCGAACTCCGCTACTCCAGGAATCCCAAAAGTTGGTGAGTTCCCCACCTGAGGTGGGGATTGACCCAGGGGAAATTAGGGATTGGAAACCAAACCCGTTGGGGTCCTCTGAAGGATCTTCCAGTCTTCCCTTGCCTTCTCGTTCTTAGGATCGATCTCCAGGGCTCGGGCAAGATTGTCTCGAGTCGCAAGAAAGTCCTTTCTTCGGTAGGCGGCTTCCGCCTTCTCCACAAGAAGGCTGACCCTGCGCGAGATGCGGTCTTTTAGCCTGACCGCGCCTTCATTGCCAGGATCGTAAGCGAGGGCCGACTGGGTAAACTGAAATGCCAAGGAGAGGCGACCTGACGTGTATTCACTTTCGGCAAGCTTGGAGTATGCCCATCCAAGAGTAGGATCAATCGTATGATCCTGGGGGTTTCTTTTTTTGAGAGCAAGGAGTTTCTGAACTGCCTCGCCCCAATCCTGCCCCGCCTCCCCCGAAACGATAATTCTGGCCTTGACCTTTTGGATCTCGCCTACAAGAACCGGATCTGAAGGAGTAAATGTACGAGCAATACGAAGGGCATCAAGCGCCCCATGAAAGCGCTTCCTTCGACTTCGTTCCCTGGCAACCCCAAGATAATAGGCCGCACCAAGCATCCGAACTGTCTGCTGATCTTTTAAAACCTTTTTCCGATTGGCATTTGACAGATCCCGAACCTTTTCCCACTTTTGGGTCCAAGCCAGTGCTTTGCGAAACCGGTTATCTCGGATCAGCTCGTTGAATTCAGACGACTCTTTGGCGAAGCGGGTGTCATCCTGGTTTTCCTTATGAACACCTGCCATAAATTTCTGAACGAAAGGGAGATCGCAACCCGATATTATGACAAGCATTGTCGTCAGGATCACACCGGATGCGAACCTTTTTCGATTCATGCCTTTTCTCCCTCTTTCAAATCCCAAACGAAGCCGATCTTTCCTACAAAATCCCGGTCAATCATTCTCTGATACGCCTCTCGCAGAGGGATGACAGATTCAAGGGGTCCGACGGAAGAAACGATGGGAAGAAACGCACTGCGAGACAACCATCCGAGCATTGCCACGATATCCATTCTATGCGCCAGATAGACTCCGTGAAGGGACAGCTGTCTTCCAAAAAGCTCTCGAGTTGGAAATTGGGTCTGGGCTCCTGTCGTTTCCCCCACAACAACAGCTCTTCCTCCTTTTCGAAGAAAAGGAAGAACTCTTGGGATTGTCGCTCCGCCTACTGTATCAAGAACTCCGTCGAAAGGCTGTCCGCTCGACTCCCTGAGTCTATCGGTCCAATCAGCCGCCTCATGAGACACGAGAGGAATCTCTAACCTTGCACTCAGAGGCTCCCGTTTCTTTTCGGGTCCATAAGTCCCCACCATCTCGATTTTAAGGGCCGTTCCTAAAAGACAGGCCAGATGCCCCACCCCCCCGCTGGCACCCACGACAAGCCATTTTTCTCCAGGCTTCGCAACCCCTCTGACAACGAGTGCCTGATGAGCTGTCGCTCCGGCAAGTGTAACGGCAGAAGCGGAAAGGGCATCGATCCCATCAGGAACAGGAATGAGGCGGGAAGCCGGCAGGCAGACCAGCTCAGAAAAAATCCCAGGAAGGTGGCCCCCCAAGACCCTGTAGGAGGAACAAAGAGACTCTGATCCGCTCCTGCAAAGCTCGCAGACCAGACACCCTTGACCTGGGCTAATAGCAACTGTCTGACCCGGCGAGAGGCCCAGAAGGGGGTCCACACCAACACCAAGAGACTCCACCGTTCCGACCCCCTCCGATCCCATGATATGGGGAGATGGAACCCTATAGGCAGGAGAGCCCGAAAGAACCCAGATATCGATGTGATTGAGGGTATGAGCCCGCATCCGTATCCTGACTTCGCCCGGCCCGGGAGTCGGAGCAGGTCGCTCTTCAAGCACGATTCCCCCGACCCCTTTTTCTCCTGTCAAAACAACAGCTTTCAAGAAATGTCCTCCACGGTCAGGGCCTTCCCGTTGTAGGTCCGACCCGCTCCTTCAATGAGAGTCAGGCAAAAGGTCCCGACCTTTTGGGCTATGGATGAGGGAGAGGGCAAGGTCGCCGGGTCTTCATCCGGAAATGCTGTTTTACGCATGGCGGTTGCCATCCGTCCCGGATTTATCGACAGAGATTGACATCCTCCCCTTCCTCTCGCTTCGCTCGCCGCAGAAGCGGAAAGGAAGGGGATTCCGACGGCGGACTAAGCCG
>JBMFWG010000069.1:0-6039 GCA_049965515.1 Leptospirillia bacterium | reverse complement strand
CACCGGACGCTCAAGTCTGGATGCCGGATCGAAGAGAGGCAGCTTGGCAACGACCACCGGCTCGAAGCCTGCCTGGCCATCGACATGGTGGTCGCCTGGAGGCTCTTTCATCTGATGAAGCGGGGACGGGAGATCCCCGATGCTCCCTGCACGGTGTTCTTCGAGGAGGCGGAGTGGAAGGCCCTGTGCATCTATCACAGCAAGAACCCCGAGCCGCCGAAGACGCCCCCCACACTCCGGGAAGCCCTCCGGATGACAGCCAAGATGGGCGGGTTCCTGGGACGCAAAGGAGACGGAGAACCCGGGACAGAAGTGCTCTGGAAGGGGCTTCAGAAACTCGAGAGCATCGCCGAATTCTGGGGAATTCTGGAGAAAATGAAACGGGCCGGTCCCACATCTCCGGTGCCCAAACGCCGCAGATATGGGTAAAGGTCAGCCCTAAAACAGGTATCAATCATGAACTTTATAGAATCTCACAAATCTGACGTGCACCCGGGTGCGAAGGGATGGTTGACAAAAAGAGGGAAATTCTCTATATTTCTTATTTCGTAAACTCTTGAAGGTCTGAAGAAGAGCAACGGGTGGCCCCAGGACGTTTCAGAGGGCCCGGGGATGGCGATCCAGGAGAAAACTTCCGGACCCTGTCCCCTGTGAAGTCACTAGGCTGTTAATAGGGAGGAACGTTGGCGAATCACGAGTCGACAAAAAAAGATATTCGAAGAAATGCCAAGCGTCGGGAGCGCAACCGCCAGGCCATTACCACCATGCGCACTTTGTCCCGCAAGGTTGAAGAGGCTGTTTCCGCCGGAAAGCCTGAAGAGGCCAAAGAGGCTCTTATGCGGGTTGTCCCTTTTATCGACCATGCCGTCAATCGTGGGATTCTCCATCGGAATACCGCCTCCCGGAGGATTTCCCGTCTGACCCTCAAGGTCAATGGAGCGGCTTCCTCCAAGTAGCTCCTCTTTTCCTGGCGAGGCCGGCCAGTTCACCGGACCGGTCACGCGAGGACTGAGAGTGGTCTTCCCTAAGGTGTTCTTCCTCTCACGCCAGGCTTCCCTCCCGAATTCCCGGAAAAAAGAATAAATAATGATGCTGAGAGCCGATCCATGACGAGGTCCGGGGCGACCCCGGACTTAAGAAGGCGGTCGGCCTCTGTCAACGCATTGAGTCCTTGGAAGACCCCATTGGCGGAAAGCTTGCGGGCAGCCCTGACAGCGGAATCAGCGACAAAGGGTTGGACCCCGGCCACCGATGCCACCATTCTTGCCGCCTCCTTCTCTCCCCCCCCCTGAGCCAGTGTCCCCTGAGCAATCCGATAGAGCTTCCACTGACGATGTAACAAAGAGAGCAGGCCGAAGGGAGACTGACCGTTGTCGAGAAATCTTCGCCATTCAGAAAAAAACCTCTTGTCTTTTCCCTCAAGACCCCGAAGAAGCTCAAAAACCGTCTTGTAATGGTTTTCCACGCCGTATTTTTGAAGAATTTCCGAGGTGATCGCCGGGCCATCTCCCGCTTTTTTGATGCTGGCAAAAAGTTGGTCGACTGGCCCCGGGGATCCTTCGAAGGTGGTCAAAAGGGGGGGGAGGGCCTCCTTGGTGAGCCTCAGCTCATGGCGCTCGGCAAGAAATTGAAGCCAGGCTTCACGGTCGGCGGGCTTTGAAGGCAAGGCCAGGGAGTAGGCGGCAATGACCTTGGACCAGGCAGAAAGGGTTTTCTCGGGGGCTTCCAGGACAAGGACTGTCGAACTGTTCCGGTTTCTCTCGAGGAGGACTTTCGGGTCGAGATCCTCGGCACGCTCAGCCTTTGCGACCCAGAGGATCCGTTTTCCTCCGAAGAGAGGTCGCTCTCTGATGCGGGCAAGGAGGCGGTATTGGGGGGCGTCATCGCCTCCTATCGGCTCAACGGAGGCTCCTGCTTCTGCCGGGTCGATCCCCAGAAGGTCCAGCAGGTGACGCCGGACCCAGAGAGAAAGGAGGGGGTCTCCTAAAGATACGCCCAACACTGTGGCCGGAAGTGTCTTGGCCTTCAGAAACTCAAGGCATGGACGAATCAGGGGGCACCTCCCGGGGCGGGTCCGGGAACAGCCGAGCCGTTGGGCAGGACCGTCCCTGGTGTCATGGGAGAGGCTCCGACCTGATTTTGCAAGGACAGTGGGTTGAAGGCTGTGGAGCTGATTGAGTGGGCCATGAAGTTGACCAGACGGACGGAGGCGTTCATCGCGGCCGTATTGATGGCATATTGTTGTGTGGACTGGAGAAGGGAGAGATTCAGGCTCATGTATTGAATGGCTGTTCCGATGATGGCCCCTCCATGCCAGAGCTCCGTCCCGTTGTACCCGGTGGCATGGGCGTCGAGAATGATCTCCATCTGGTATTCCTGGATCCCATTGACACTAGAGAGGGCGAGCGGCATCTGGGCGATGGCCACGACCTTCCCCCAGATGATGATGTCCGCGTGCTTGGGGTCGTTGACGAGAAGCACTCCCGAGGTGCGAAGGAGCGTGTCCTTGATGGACTGAGTGACGGTGGTCTCCACAAGGGGAAAGAGGGTGTTATTGTGAAATGTCTTGACGGCAATCCGGACCGTCTTGCCGAAGCTCATCTGCCGGGCGGCAGGAATTTTGGAGAGACGGTCTAGGTTGAAGAAGTGGTACCCGCACCCTGAAAGTCCCAGAAGGATCAAGGGGAGTCCAAGGGAAAAGGCAAGATGGCGTTTCATGAAGATGGCCGAACCACAAGGTTTAAAAGCTTGCCAGGGACGAAGATGACTTTGATGACAGATTGACCTTCCAGGGCCCGGATAATTTTTTCGTCCTTGCGGGCCTCCCTCTCAACAACCTCTTGGGAACTCCCCGGGGGGAGGGTGATAGTGGTGCGAAGCTTTCCGTTGACCTGGATGACAAAGGGAACCGTCTCCTTCACCAAGGCCTTTGGATCGGCCACCGGCCAGCTCAGAGTCTCAATTTGATCGACCCCAAGCTGCCGGCCGAGGTGGTGAGCCATGTGAGGAGCAAAGGGGGAGAGAAGTGTCAGGAGAGTGAGATACCCTTCCCTCAAGAGTGGGGCACGAACTTCGGCCGGCTCCTCAAAAAGTGCATGATAGTTGCCCAGGGCATTGAGAAGTTCCATGAGGGCGGCGATGGCGGTATTGAGCTGGGCGTGGCTGTCAAGGTCGGTGGTTACCCGCACGATGGTTTCGTGGATCTTGCTTCGAAGTGCGGCCGCTTCGGGCGTCAGCTCCGTATGGGGGGAATCCGCTTGGGTCGCGGGAAATTCCTCGAGAAGGGCGTTGACCCGATTATGGAGGCGCCCCAGAAAACGGTAAGCACCTTCAACCGCCTTGTCGTCCCAGGACAGATCCTTGTCGGGAGGCGCCGAAAAGAGGGTAAAGAGGCGGACTGTATCGGCCCCGTATTGGGCAATAAGGTGGTCCGGATCCACGACGTTGCCCTTGGACTTGGACATCTTGGCGCCGTCCTTGAGGACCATCCCCTGGGTCAGGAGGGTGCGGAAGGGCTCCTGGACCGGGGAGAGTCCCAGGTCATAAAGCACCCGGGTAAAGAACCGGGAGTAAAGGAGGTGAAGGATGGCATGCTCCACTCCGCCTATGTACTGGTCGACCGGCAGCCAATAGGAAAGATCTTCGGGAATGAATGGGGCGGAGCCCTCCTGGGCCGCTCCGGCAAACCGGAGAAAATACCAGGAGGAATCGATGAAGGTGTCCATCGTGTCGGTTTCCCTGCGGGCTGTTTCCTTGCAAACGGGACAAGGGACAGACGAGAAGGCGGGATGTTCTCCCAGAGGAGAGCCCCCCTTTCCCGAAAAATGGACATCTTTCGGAAGCAGGACCGGGAGCTCCTCTTCCGGCACGGGAACGATCCCGCAGTACGGACAGTGAATCACGGGAATGGGGGTTCCCCAGTATCGCTGGCGGGAAATTCCCCAGTCGCGAAGGCGGAAGGTTTCCCTCGCCTGACCAAGCTTTCGGGCTTCGAGCTCTTTTGTGATTTCCCTCCGTGCCGTCTCGCTGGCCATTCCGTCGAATCGCTCGGAGGCGAAAAGTGTCCCGTCTTCGGTCATCGCCTGGTCCTCCCCCTCCGGGGACTCTCCATCCTTAGCGATGACCTTTTTGATTGGGAGACCGTATTTTCTGGCGAATTCGAAGTCACGCTGATCATGGGCCGGGACCCCCATAACGACGCCGGTTCCGTAAGAGGCGACGACAAAGTTCCCGATCCAGAGGGGAATCTTTTCTCCCGTTAGGGGGTGGTGAACCATCCGTCCAGTAAAGACTCCTTCCTTCTCTGGCTCTTCGCGGCTTTCCTTTGTTCTTTTCTTTAGGGTCTCCTCGATAAAGTTCCGGGCGTTCTTCTCATGGGGGGATCCTGCGAGAAGGTGGTTCATGTCGGGGTGTTCGGGGGCAATGGTGACAAAGGTCACCCCAAAAAGGGTATCGGCGCGAGTTGTAAAGGCCTTGAGACGAAGAGGGGACGTTCGTTCGTCCAGGGAAAGGGCCTCTACCTCGAATATAATTTCTGCGCCTGTGGAGGGGGAGATCCAGTTGGCCTGCATGGTCCGGACTCTTTCCGGCCATCCCTCCAGGGTCGAAAGCCCTGCCATGAGATCCTTGGCGTAGTCAGTGATTCGCAGAAACCACTGGTTCATGGTCCGAAGAGTGACCTGACTGCCGCATCTCCAGCACTGACCGTCCTCCACCTGTTCATTGGCAAGCACAGTGGCACAGGAGTCGCACCAGTTGAGAAGGGCTTCCTTTCGGTAGGCCAATCCCTTTTCGAGAAGCTTCAGAAAAAACCACTGGTTCCACCGATAGTAGGAGGGGTCGCAAGTCGCCACCTCGCGGTCCCAGTCGTAGGATAGGCCGAGCCGCTGGAGTTGCTCTTTCATATGAGCGATATTGCTTTCGGTCCATTCTGCGGGGTGGGTGCCTCTAAGGATCGCCGCGTTTTCAGCGGGGAGGCCAAAGGCGTCCCATCCCATGGGATGGAGAACGTTGAAGCCCCTCATACGCTTGTAACGGGCAATGGCATCCCCGATGGAATAGTTTCGGACATGCCCCATATGAATCCGTCCGGAAGGGTAGGGAAACATCTCGAGACAATAGTATTTGGGCCTTTTCCGGTCGGCCTTCGTGGAGAATGCCTTGCCGGACTTCCATCGGCTCTGGACAGTCTTTTCGATTTCGTCAAAGGGGTAAAGAGGATCGCTCACCGGGACTCCTTGGATTGAGAGGCAGTTGTCGCACGGGAGATTTTATCACAGGAGAGGGAATGTTGGGACAGTGAGCCCAGGCGGTCGGGTGTGAGACAAATTTGAGGGATCCCTGAAAATAGTGATGGGGGCTCGCCTCCATGATTGTCCCTTGCCCCCTCCTGGGAGTTTTCTCCCCCGACTCTTGAGGCCGATCTTCAATTTTGAGACTCCACTGAAGGGCCAAGAGACTCGTGTCCCCCCGAACGCTTCCAGGCATTCCAGGCGCCTTTGGCCGCCCACCGACGACCGAGTGGGGCCTTCCCTTAATCTCCCCGCTTGATCTTTGGATCGTGCATTCTCTCTCGATTGTTTGCGGAGACTTTCCAGAGACTTGCTTTCTAAGCGATTATCAATGAATCATGTTTTTAATTATCTCCTCGGAAACCATTGGCCAGAGACCTTCCTGAAAGGTGTCGCACACCCAGGCGGTTTGTCGGCAACGAGGGGGAAAAGGGGGGACCACCTCTCGACAACATTGAAAAAAATTTGTTAGAATCTTGTCCGTTGTCCATTCTCATCATCCCACTACTGGGGGATCGTCTAATGGCAGGACGACAGTCTCTGGATCTGTCTATCTAGGTTCGACCCCTAGTCCCCCAGCCATTTTTTCTCCAGACTCCTTTCGAATGAAGATCCCTGATACTTGATGGCCCCCTGAAAACGCTTTTTTTGAGGTTTGGTGACCCCAATCCGGGTGCACGTCAGATTTGTGAGAAAGTTCGTTTTTACAGATTTTCCTGTTTTCAGTGCGTCAGGAGAGGGGCATGCC
>JBMFWG010000068.1:0-6202 GCA_049965515.1 Leptospirillia bacterium | reverse complement strand
CACCTTTCTTAGTTCTGAAACATCCAGCCCCCGAATCAGGTGCGCTGTCCCCTCATTTTCTGAAAGAACCTGACCCTTGTCAGGATTCCCACGGCTCAAAATAATTAGGATAGCCTTGACCACTTCCCCACTGATTGTCTCAAACGCTCCCGGGCCCAACCGCGCAATCAAATGCCAGGTGTCGCTCTTCAGGAGCTTCTCCCGGAACTTCTTGTAAGTGGTCAGGAAGAGCCAGTTCTGGGGAAGGACGATACTGGTCGTCCCTCCCTCCATGCAAAGTTTGAGACAACGCTCCAGAAACACCGTCGCCAGATCACCCTTGGCCTCCGGGTAGGTGTTTTCGCAGAAATTCTTCAGGACCGTTGCTTGTTTCCCCCGGGACAGGTAGGGAACATTGGTCACAACCAGGTGATATCTGGAGGAAAGAATCGAAGCCGCCTTGATTACCCCCTGGGCCACCACCCCCGTCTCGACTAGCTCATCGTTTTTTTCCCCCGAGAGAGCCGCATCGAGAAGATCTGAGATATTGAGCGTATTCTTCGAATTCCGGACCGTTTTCAGGGTGTTACTTGACTCCGGATCGATCAGGCTCCCCAAAACCGGAGCGTTTTTAAACTTGTCATGGAATTCCCCCAAAATGACAGCCAGAGTATGATCCTTCCCGCCCAGGTTCTCCCAGTCCTCTTTCTTTGAGGTCACCGCAAGCCCCGAACAGGCAACATGGATCTCCGGAAGGGAACGGTACCCACCGGCATCGGGGTATCTCCAGGCAGAAAGCGCCAGGGCAAAGGCCGCCAGCTCCACACATCTCCGATCCAGCTCCAAACCATGGAGGTTTTGGGCCAGGACCGCATCGACTGCCTCCCGGACCGACAGAGGTTCCATCTCCATTCGCATGGGAACCAGCATCAGGAACACGGCCACCAGAAAATGCCCCGACCCGCAGCAAGGGTCGAGGACCCTGAGATCCTTTAGATGCTCGGGCCAGCCTGGGAAGGTGCCGGAGGCGGGAGCCCATCTGCCGTTCTCCTTCACAAACCGCAGAGAAGAAAGCGGCACACCGGGAATCGCGGCCTTGGCCCGGAGCGCCTCTTCGGTCTTTGTTTCCATCCAATCCGTTTCACTTAGTCGCCGGACGGCCCACCAGGCCCCCAGAGAGTTATCCAAGAGAAAGTTCACCATGTAAGGTTCGGTGAAGAGCTGGGTCACCGCAGGAAGCTCCCGGTCCCCGATTTTCACCTCGGAGGCGTTGATCTCGTCCTTGCTCTTTGCCTGCCAGAATTGATAAACCCACCCCAAAGAGTCCGAAGCGAAAAAGACCTCCTTCGGGAGGTCGGCCACGAGTCGCTCAAGCTTTGCCTGATACTCCGCTGCAAAAGAAATCTCGAAGACCACCGACTCGGCCCTAAAGATCTGAGGCAACATCTCTGACGCCAGATTGGCCGCCAGCTCCCAGGCATTATTTATTCCTTTTTCGGCTGCCAGCTCTCCGCACTCCTCCAAAGTCACGGAAACGCCGTCATAGATGAGAAGATTGTTCTCGGCCAGAAAGCGGGCAAAGAGCATCCGATGCCAGTGCTCGTAGGCCACCTCATCAACCAGCCTCTCCATCGTCTGCTCGCTGGCACCGTTCAGACTGTCTCCCAACTGGCGGCCGTGAAACCTTAGCCTTCGGCGAAGATCGCGGGCCTCTTGGGAAAGATGGGGCAAAGGCTCTGAGCGATTCACGCCCAGATGCTCAAGAGCCGCCCGTGAGGCGGACTCGGTGATATCCCGGGCCTCCCGGATGGTTCGTTCGAGCTGGCTTCTAAGCGATCTTTCGAGGGGTTGCATCGACAATTTCCCTTCTCATTCTTACAAGACAACAATCGGGCTCACTGGATAACGATGGGACCGTCCTGGAGGGCGGTCTTGCATGTTTTTTTCACTTCTTCGAGCCAGGAATCGATCTCGGCTTCTGTCTTGAGGGTGCGGCGGGGAAGATGGATGAACTGAGCCTCCGGCTCGCACAGTTTCGCCGCAGCATCGGAAACGCTATTGAAGCGCGAGGAGATCGCCGCCACCTGATTGGAAAATCCCTCAAGCGAGATTCGATTGAGAGTGCTTAAAACCTGCTCCGTACTCTGGACTTTGACCTCGGGACGGGCCGCCTCGTGAAGATTCTGGGCCGAGAGAAGCTCATGGCGTTTTTCAGGCGAAAGCTGTTTCCAGTGCGGGTCGCTCCGAAGACGGTCCATGCCTTCCTTGTGACGGGCCTCGTACTCTCCGCTGAGCCGATTGAGCTCCTCTCTCAGCCTCTGGGTCAAAGTTGCGACGATCGGAGCCACGGGATCCGGAGTGTCGAGAAGTTGTCGCTGCTCCCGGATCAATTCGACACTCTTGCCCACTTCCTCCATACCCGGAAGAGTCCCCGCATGGGTCAAAAGCTTCTTAAGGTCCTCCCATGACGGTAAGCGCCGGTCGATTTCATCCGACAGCCTTTTCCACTCACCCATCTCCCGGGACAACGTCTCCCGCATGTCGTAGAGCCTGACAAGTTGTTCATTGCCTGAGGCTCGGCGGATCTCCTCGAGAATAGATATGCCAGGTCGGGCCGGACGGGGAGCCTCCCCACCGGCCCGGTCGGCCAGTTCTTCGAGTTTTATCAGAAACGGAGGAACACTGGCGAGCTCCTCGTTCGGTGTGGCATTAACTCCAAGCTTCTGAAAAAGCTTCCGAACCTGGAGCTTCTGATCGAGTGTGACCGTCGTCGCTTCAACCTTGAACTCAGTCTTCCCGATCGCCGCCCGGTCGAGAGACTTGAGCTCGATCGTTTGACGACGTTCATCGAGTGTGCGCAGAAGACCCGCTTGAAGCAACACCAAAAGACCACCATCCACCGCATCCCGGGACCAGCCGTAAGGGGAGGACTCAAAGAAGGTCCGGACCTCTGCCCCCTTCTTGCCTCTGGCGATCATCCCCAGAAGCTCCTTGCAGACAGGATTCTGGGCGGGCTCTCCATCATGGCCCACCGTCTTCAATGCATCGGGAGCCCCATTGCGGGCCTTCTCATAAACTTTTCCCCACTCCTTGTGGTCTGCCACATGAAACTTGGGGTAAAGACGCTCGAGAGAATTGGAGACTGCCTCCCGAATCATCTCATCGAGGTTCCTGCCGACAACTTCGGTACCTCCCGACTGAAAGACGCGTACGTCGGAAAAGGCTTCCTCTAGAATCTCGTCGACTCTCCGTTCGGAGGTCTCTCTCACCGTTTCCATGGCCGCCCGAGCTTCTATCCCGTCCGGACTGTCCGGGGTTCCCCTAAGCTCCAGGGTTATTTTCGCGGCCTTGAAGTCGAGAAGGAAATGCAGAAGAGCATCAGCGGACTTTTTGGGAATATAAACAAAAACGGTGGGCGACTGGATGCCGGCGTTGTGAGCGTCGGCTCGCATGGAATTCTCATCGGAACTCCAACCGTCGCGAATCCAGAGACAGACTCTTCGGGAGGCATCGGAAGGAAGGGTATTTTCAAATACGGGAAGAACGTCCCGGGGCACCAGCGATTCTCCTTGTGAAAACTTTAGTTTCTGAAGTTTATCGCGCATCTTTTTCTGGATGCGCTCATCCCGTTCAGAATTGATACGATGAATTTCGCTTGAAAGGATCGTACGTTGACTTTGAAATTCGTTGTTCCATGCGGTGCTTTCTTCCGTCTGGATGCGGTATTCCTGGCCAATCTTCATCAGGATGTCACAGCTGTCGAGAAGAGCCTGGAGCCTCCCTCGAAGGGGGCCTGAGCCTTGGGAGAGATCCTCGACCATCAGGTCGGCCAGAGTGTCGACATCGGCCCGAATCCCGATCTCCCGATTTTGGCTGACCAGTTTATTGATCAGAAAGACCAGGCCAGAGGCCCGAGCCCGAAGGCGATCCTCTTCAGACCCTTTGAGCCAGAGAACAGTTTTTTCATAAACCTTGCGGGGCAAGATTCGAAGTTGCAGGAGCCTGTCGACAGAATCGACATAGAGAAAGTCTGCGGGAACCACATGCCCCAAAGGAGAGTCGAGATTGGTTTGTATGGCCTTGTAGACCGTGCTGAGCTGATTTCTCAGCTGACTTGCGGTACCGGTCTGGTCGAGGATCCGCAAGGCGTGTTCCCAGAACCGGCGTCTCACCGGAAGAATCGGATAATCCTGGGAGAAGGTAAGGGCATCTTCCTGGCGGTATCCAATGGAAGACCCGGAAAGCTGGCGTGATAGCTCTCCCTGATTGGCCTGCATAACTTGGTCGAGAGGGATCTTGGCCTCGGGTTTCTTGGCCAGGACCACCTTCCGGACCACAGCATCCACATCGGTGTCGGACAACTCGATCCGAATCGTAAATCGGCCCTCGAGCTTTCGAAGGTTGGAGGTCCCACTCACGGCGGTCTGACCGGTCCCGATGAAGAGAAGCCTGCCACCGAACTCCCTGGAACAGACCTCCACAACCTCCTGAACGTTGATGGAACGTTCGCTGCTCTCTCCGATAAACTGCTGAACCTCATCGAGGGCGATCAGTGTCAGGGGAAACTTTCCGTCGGTTGTCAGTGCCTGACGAATGGCCTTGATCATCTCCCCAGTCGAAACATCCTGAACATACGGGTATTGATTCTTCAGAATTTCGGCACAGGTCGCCGGGGAAGAAAAAAGGGAGGGTTTTGCACGAACGAGAGCCTCATGCAGCCCTTCGGCCACCAGAAAGTTGTCGAACTCCTCCGCCGGATCCAGGCCTTTCTGTTCGATATATTGACAAACTTGGTCATAAATATTTTCCGACCTGAGCCACATCACAAATCGGGCAATGGAATAGTTCTCTGGAAGGTCGACGGATCTGAATACAAGGCCAAGCAGAGCCAGTCGAACACTCCCGGAGGCTCCTGAGCCGAGCATCCCCGAAACCGCATGCAGACCGCCACTCCGCCGGGACTGGGTGCTGAGCTCTTTCAAGAGATCGCGTATCTGGGGAGGAAGAACGGCAATCCCCCGGGCGGTCGCCCCGTCATCAAACTCCAGATCCAGCCAGAGAGACCGGAGCATTTTTACAAAATGGGATTTTCCCGAACCGAAGAATCCGCTGATCCAGACGGCAGGTTGCTGGGCTTGATCGATATTGTTCAGGAAGGTTTCAAGGATGTGGGCCAGTCCCTTTTCGTACTGGCCTTCGCAGACAAACGTTTCTATTTCATAACGGAGAACCGTTTTCTCGTCCTTCCCATTTTCGTCCGTGACCCGGGCCACCCCATCGTTTGGCAGTTTTCGGGTGGAGGGATCCTTCTGGTACACATCACGATTCTTCATCTGTTCGCTCCCAGTTTAAAGAGTCTTTTCCGGGGTCAGCGTCACGGCCATATAGTTCCACCCGTCGTAGGCATCCAGAAGCCTGTAGTTGTTGTTTTCATAGCTCCCGGGAAAAAAAACCAATAGACGTCCCTTCACCATGGGCGCGAGCTTGTCAACGACCTCCTTGACCTTCAGAAAACCAAAGAGAGATCCCACACCCATCACCCCGACGACACAAGTTTCATCGGATTCCTTCTCGCGAAGAAAAGTCGAAAATTTTTCGGCAAGGAATGTCTGATATTTTGAAAGGAGCGGAGGAAGAAGTTCGGGACTCTGATAGTACTTTTCGGCATAGCGCTGGGAGGACAACCAGACGGGAAACGTTTCCGTCAGATCAAACAGGGCCCATTCATGTCTCGTTTTTTTTGTGACAATCTCAAATTCGTCAATCTTGGCCCGAAGGCGCAATTCATCGTTTTCGTCATAAACGCAGAAAATGACCCGCTGATCCGGAGCCGCATCCGCCCTCCAGGGTATAGAAATATAAGTGCTGTACGACTGGACAAGACGATCAATCTTGCTCATAGGCTCGCTCATAGGCTTGATTATGGGACCTGATCACGGATCCACTCCTTTTCCTGTTGATTCAAAAGGTTCGGAAAGAGAACCTCCATGATATTCCCGATTCGTTTAAAAACAATCCATCCCTTGATCGACGCTTCTCTGGCAAGCTCGATAAGCCTATCCCGCGAACAATCCAGGACTTTCACGTATTCCGTTGAAAAGAGGCCCTCCCCTCTGGCTCCATTCAAATATCCAAGCAAAAGAGCATAGGCCACGCTCCCAGGGGTAGGCACAGCTCTTGACCTTATTTTTCTGGAGCGGCCGACAAGATGGCCGGAATCGGT
>JBMFWG010000067.1:0-6262 GCA_049965515.1 Leptospirillia bacterium | reverse complement strand
CCGCGCAAAGCCAAACCGCCCGCTTGACCCCCTCTTGGCTTACCGCCTAAGAAGGGAAATGTGCGGGCAGATGTTCAGACAGTCTTATCAGAAGACTCTTTCTTAAAACTGCCCAAACATCCTTTGCTCCCTCTTGACCTCTCAGCAAAAGGTTCAACGCTTCTTGGCTCGGCTCTGCCCCCTGATGAGTCCCATAAGGCACGGTCATCCCCATTTATAGTTCTCTCTGGATTTGCCCAAGGAGACCCCATCCCCCTCAAATCCTCATCGCCTCCCGGACCATCTCCATGGTCAGCTTCGCCTCAACCTTCGCCTTTTTTGACCCCGAGTCCAGGATTTCACGAAGGTGGCCCGTCCCCTGCCCCTCGATTTCCCGACGGCGCTGCCGAACCGGCGCAAGGATCGCCTCGACCTCCCCGGTCAGGATCTTCTTGCAGTCGATGCAGCCAATGGCAGCCAGGCGGCAGTCGCGGTCGATGGTGGCCACCGTCTCTTTGGGGGTAAAGATCTGGTGCAGGGAAAAGACCGGGCACTCCTCGGGGCGCCCCGGGTCGCTGCGGCGCTTTCGCTGGGTATCGGTCACCATGGTGCGGAACTTCTCGGACACCGCCTCTTTCGTGTCCGAGAGGTAGACCGTATTGCCGTAGCTCTTGCTCATCTTCCTCCCGTCGAGACCGGGAAGTTTGGGAGTTTCCGTGAGAAGGGGTAGAGGCTCGGGAAAGACCTCCCCGTAGAGGCTGTGGAACCGGCGAACGATCTCCCGGGCCAGCTCAAGATGAGGGATCTGGTCCTGCCCCACCGGAACATGAGTGGGGCGATAGAGGACAATGTCGGCGGTCTGGAGGACCGGGTAGCCCAGGAAGCCGTACTGGGCCAGATCGCGGTTTTCGATCTGGGCCATCTGATCCTTGTAGGTGGGGTTTCTGAGAAGCCAGGCCACCGGGGTCATCATCCCCAGGAGAAGATAGAGCTCGGCATGGGCCTTCACGTGGGACTGCTGGAAGAGGACGCACCTTTCCGGGTCCAGACCCGCCGAGAGAAAGTCCAGGAGAAGCTCCCGGACATTGTCCCGAAGGGCGTCGGTCTTCTCGTAGTTCGTGGAGAGGGCATGCCAGTCGGCAATGAAGAAAAAACAGTCATGCCGGTTCTGGAGCTCGATCCAGTTTCTGAGCGCCCCCATGTAGTTGCCCAGGTGCAGTCGTCCGGAGGGCTGGATACCGCTCACGATTCGTCCCACGGGAACCTTTGATTCGTCTTCCACACAATCTCCTTGGCATGATGGCGTCAACGTCTCAAGGCCTCAGGCCTTGCCTCAAAAAATCGGACCCTTGTTATCCTCCGGGGACCAGAGTCCCTCTCATTTTCATTCTCTCCCCTGGTCCACGGGATCCCCCCTAGGAGCCAGCCAGCCTCTCGATGTATCGGGAGAGCCCTTCCATGACCGGCCAGACGAAGCGGGACATGATCCCGATGTAGGGATCGAGCACAATGAGAGCCATCACCAGGAGAACCCCGTAGGGCTCGATCCGGGAGAGGGCCTGGGCCGGACGCAGGGGAAGAAGGCCGGCCAATACCCGTCCCCCGTCGAGCGGGGGAAGCGGGATCAGGTTGAAGACGCAAAGGACGACATTGATCTCGATCCCCATCCGACAAAGATCGGTGAGGAGGGAGAGGGCTCCGCCCTCCCCTCCTCCGACGCCCAGGCCTCCGTCCATCCCGTTCAGTCCGTGGAGGAAGGACATGAAGAGAAAGGCCATGAGGATGTTCGACAGGGGACCGGCCAGGGCGACGAAGACCATGTCCCTCCGGGGATGATGAAGATTGGCGGGGTTGACCGGAACGGGCTTGGCGTACCCGAAGAGGAATCCCGTATGGAGAAGGAGCAGCATCAGGGGAAGGAGGATCGTCCCGAAGGGGTCGACGTGCGCCAGCGGGTTTAACGTCAGACGTCCCGCATAGCGGGCCGACGGATCCCCGAACCGGTTCGCCACCACCCCGTGAGCCAGCTCGTGGAAGGTCACAGCAAAGAGCATCGGGACTCCGACCACGAGAATCTCCGTCGCGATCCCCGTGAGCCAGGCCATCCCCTGGGCCAGATGAATATGATCCAATATCAGAGAACTCCCGTTTTAAGACGTGCTGGCAATATCCGTGTCTCCTTCGGAGGAAGGAGACACGAGCCATGGGCGCCCCCTTGGGGGCTGACTGCACGGCCAAGAGCCTCCCCGGGACCTCCCATGAAGAAATGATCGGTCTTTGTCCCCACAATCAGAGAGGAAGGCCCCTCTCTTCCCCCGGGAGGGGAAGAGGCGCCTTCCCCTTTCCGGCGAGCGCGATTATCAAGACTCCGAACCCTCCGGACATTCCCGGGAGAAACACCCCCTGTGAGCTTGAGACAACGTCTTCCCGGGAAATCACGGAAGCCCCGATCCTCTCCCTCGAAACAGGCGGCCTTAGAGGCGGACATTCGTGAGAGGACTGACGCATCCGGTCTGTCTGATCTTCTATTGTACCGGATTCATCGCCAAAATCATCTGGGGAGCCCAAGAGGGATGCGACATATTTCAGGGAAGGCTCTGGCCAATGATTTCCGGGGAGAATTTAAAAAAAATTATTTATTTATAGTAGCTTGTAGAGCAGTCGAGCTCTTTCCTCGAAAAGGGAGCAGGCCGGTCTGTCCGGAATGCGAAAGTCCAGGCCCTAAAGATGATCCCCGGCCGACCCGAAGCTTCCGAACCCTGCCCCTGTCTTGCGTCAAGGTCTTCTTCCTGTCTCCGCCCCGCCGTGTGAATTGTCGCCCCCACGAAATTCATGTCGACGTTTTCCCATGGGGATCGGGGAAAGAGCCCATAACCAACGACGGCAACCTCTTCCGGGGACGAGGAGCCCCCAGGTTGTCCTGGAGCGAGACGGCCCAGGTTTTCCGAACAAGCCGGGACAGTGTGTCTCGGGCCGTCTCCATTCTGGTGGACTACGGCCTGACACACCTGGAGGGGATCACTCCGCTCGGACCCGACGAGATTGCCGTGTTCCGGGACCACACGGTCCTCACGAGGGTCTACCCGCTGAACACCGGGGTTCTGCGCCTTCTCTGGTGCGGGAATGACCGGGCACCCGGGGAATGCATGGGGCATTTACGTCGCAAGGCTGTCAATGCGGGGCCATGGGAAGAAATCGCCCTGTCGGCGCTGGCACGACTGTTCGTGCGGCATCGGGGCGCAACGGGACGGGGAGAGGGCTTCTCCAAGGCTGTACCTCCGTGAGGACGGTGGACCCTGGAGGGTAGACACCGAATCGGCCCGTGATATCGGGCGCGCGAGGGAGGCGTTGAGGGAGAAAGCGGTATCCGGTGCGGGGGCAAGCCGTTGTCTGCCAGCGTTGGCATTCGTTCCAGGGACTGAGCGGCTCTTTCCCGAAGGGGGGGCTGTTGTGCGGGAGGCGCAGATTCCGGAGGCGGGTCGCCACGTCGCTCCCGCGACAGTGGCGAGATGAGGAAAAGGCCGTCATCACCGGTGCCCGCCCCCCGGCTTTCGCCGGGAGGGAGAGTCAGCGATATTGCCTTCCTCCTGAGGAACGCCCCCGATTGACTCCCTCTCCCCTTGAGAGGAGGGGGAAAGAGCTCTTCCCCCTCCCTGGATGGCCGGAGGACGATCACTCTCCCACGGAACGAGCTGACGGAAGGAGAAAAGCTCCTCCCGGAACTCCTCCCTCTACCGATTCGTGATCGTCTGGGAACTTACCGGCTCCCATCCCCCGCCCAGAAACCGGAAGAGAGTGAACTGACGGGAGACGGTCCCCGGAGGTCCCCAGGAGACCTCGCCTGAGAGCCCCGCATAGGACTTTTTGGCCTGGGCGGTGACGCCCATGTGGTAGCGCGTGGTGAAGCCGCCGGAAAAAAGGGACGAGAGAAAGGCGCCGCAATCGTAGCTTTCAAGCATCAGAAGATCGGGAGGCTTCCCGGAAAGACGTCTGAGACGAGCCAGGGCCCGATCGGCCTCAGAAGTTCCCCCCTGCCCGCCGGCAATCCGGTAGAGGTTCACCGGAGAGACGCTGTAGAGGGGGTTGTGGATGTCCGAGACCATGTCCCAGTGGTGGCGGGCCATCATGAAGGTCTCGTTGCCGATGACGTCGACGTTCTGGATTTCCTTGTAGACCAGCTCGTCCATCACCTTGAAAGGATGGGCAGAGTCGTTGGGGTAAGCCACGACGTCGAAGTCCGGAAGGAAAAAATACGGAAGGGGCGGCGCGGGCGGGGGGCTCCCCTCCCGGACGGGGGGCGGCGAAGGATGAATAAGAAAGTACGACTTGCCCCCGTAGGAAACAAAGTCCCCCGCTCGTCCTGAGACCCCCGCCGGAAGCGGCCCCCGCGGAGGGATCGAGACCTCCTGTCCCATCCTCCGGAGGCGGCCCACCGCCCGTTCACGCTGACGCCTTCCGGAGGAAACCCCTACGGGCGAGTCCAGGGTCCCGCCCCCCGCCTTGAGGGCCGGACCGAAGGCGGCGAGGAAGGTGCGACCATAGAGATCCCGGGGATAGAGAACCGCGACCTTGGCCTTGGGGACCAGAGAGAGAGAGAAGGCGGCCATGGCGCGAGCCGTCATCTCCGGAAGCACCGCCAAGCTGACCATGAACCGGTTCCTGGGGTCGGGCGCGACCGACGGAGTCACGACGAGGATCTGGTCGTCGATGATTTTCTTTTGCACCGCATGGTAGTCGCGGGAGAGGACGGGGCCCAGGAGCGCCCCGATGTGTTCGTGTGACACCAGGTTGTCGTACCAGCGAACATAATGTTGGTGCGGGAGGACAAAGCGCACCAGAAGGGGGACGGGAGGGAGGGAGCCCGCTTCCCACCCCGCCACCGCCCCCGTCAGGATCGACCGCATATAGGGCTTGAGGGGGCCGGCCGACATGTCGGGAAGGATGAGTCCGGCCCGGGGAGAGGAGTCAGGAAGGGAGATGCGGTTGGCCAGCTGCTCGGCCTCGGAGACGAACAGGGAATCCGGGTAGTCCAGGAGCATGCCCAGAATCCGGGACTCGGCCTGGTGGGGATGGTGGGCCCGGAAGGAGAGAAGGGCCAGACGATAGTCGGCATAGTCTCCGGGAAATTCGTGGGGGAAGAGGATGTTGACCCGAGAGAGGGACTCCTCGTCATGGAGCGAGGAGAAAACCAGATCGATCGTCCGGGTCACGACCGTCTTCTGGTCGACCGGGGTCAGGCGTCCCAGGGACTTCCCCATGAGGATGACCCCCTCCAGAGGATCGGAGCTCTTCCAGAAAGGCAGGAGAATCCCGCTGGCGGTGCGAAGATGGTCCGACCTCACGAGGGACGAGAAAAAGGGAAGGATCTGGCGGACCGCCGCCCGATCGTTCCCCTTGTCCCGGTCGGCCAGGGCCAGCTGGTAGTGGATCCGACGAATCAGAACGGGAGAGAGAAGGCTCCGATTCGAGGGGGAGAGCAAGGGCAAGAGGAGGGCAATGGCCAGTCCGGAAAATCCCAGGTGGCGGTCGGAGGAGGCGAGGCGGAGGAGGTCTTCCGGGGGAAGGCCGACCGCCCCGGCCCCCAGCAGGGCCTCTTCGAGGAGGTCATGGGCTTTTCGGTAGTCCCCGTTTTCATAAGCCTCCGTCCCCTGGCGGACAAGGTCCTCCTGGGAGATCGACAGCGTCGTGGGAACGGAAGGAGGAGGAGGCGACGGAAGGGAGGGAAGAGCCACGGGCGGAACAACGGAGGGAGCAGGGGCCGGAGGGGCGGAGGGCGGCGGATCGGAATGCACCGTCCCGGGAATCCCGCCCATGATCGAAACCGCAAAAAGGAGCCCCGCCCCCCAAGGGAAAAGGCCCAGCCCTTTCGCGACCCCCGCAATCTCCCTTCTCCCAAACTTCCGTCCCACGGACATTCTCCTTCCCTCCCCGGCTCCACCGGGATCTCTCTCCTGTCGGAAGAGAAGATCTCACCTCTTTTCTCTCTCATCACAATACACAAAACGGCGCCACGATGCGACCAGTGCCGGAATCCGAGACACTTCGAGGGAGGGTTCCGGTCAATGATTTCCGAGAGGTTGGCAGGAAAACAGGGCTCTCAAGGAGATAGTGTGGGCAAAAAAAGGCGGCACCCGGTGAAGGTAAGATTTTTCCGTGTATTCACCGGTAAATGAGAACACGGAGGACCCCACCGGATGCCTTATGAGCTTATCCGAAAAGCGCCGTAAAACTCCGGCCTTAAGGCCGGGGATATAAGGCGTGTGCCGTCTCGTGGTAGAATAGG
>JBMFWG010000066.1:0-6519 GCA_049965515.1 Leptospirillia bacterium | reverse complement strand
CTATTATCTTCATCTTCTCCCGATTCTCAGTCAGCGCGCTGCCCCCAGAGTCTGCCTCACCCTCGGAGACGGAGGTCATCCGGGATCTTCTTCTTCCCGCTCTTCCCCACAGCTGGCCCACAGCTGGACGATCATTTCCTTTTTCCAGAGTCGACGTGGCACGTCTGTCTCAAGCGTCTTTTTTCGCCTCTCCCGGCCCTTTGGTCCAGAAGAGCATCCTTTTGCTCCTTTCTCCTGCCCACGGAATCTCCATCCCTTCAAGATCTCGTCTCTCCTCTCATGATTTTTCTCCCCTTCTGGTGCGGGGACATCAAATAAAACGCTCCCCTGACGTTGGCAAGGGTATGCCCATCCCTCGCCAGGATCGTCGAGAAAACGCCACATAAGAAACAAGGAGGGTGCCGCGAAAAATGGGATCAAGGAGAAGTGGAGCGTCCCATGGGGGTATACGGCAGGAATCAAATCAAACAGGAACACTCAACGGAGACGTACGAATGATGCGATCTCAGACCATGTGGCGGATGATCTTTCCCTCCACCATGTACATGATGATCTCTGCCACGTTGGTGGCATGGTCGGCAAATCGCTCAAGGGAGCGGGAGATGAAGAGGATCCGGATGATGGGGCTCGTCTCCCCGGTGTGCTGGCGAAGATTTTCCACGATGGTCCGCACCAAATTCCGGTGAAGGACGTTGACCTTCTCGTCTTCGAGGGTGACCTGTCTGGCCATGACGGTGTTCCGGCTCACAAAGGCCTCCAGGGCATTCGTCAGCATGGCCCGTCCGATGGTGGACATCTCCACGATGGCTGGCGGAATGGGGATGGCCGGCTCCTCGCAAAGCTCCACCACCCGTTCGGAGATATTCGTGGCCAGGTCGCTCATCCGTTCGAGGTCGGTGATGATCTTCATGGCGGTAATGACAAAGCGCAGGTCGCGAGCCTCCGGCTGGTGGAGAGCGATCATGCGGACGCAGTCCTCGTCGATCCCCACCTCCATGGCGTTGACTTTGTGGTCGCGGTCGATCACCTCACGAGCCTTGGCAGGATCCCGGGCTATCAGCGCCTCGATGGACTCCTGCATCTGGAGTTCTACCATGCGGCCCATTTCTGTGATCCGGCCCTTGAGCTGCTCAAGCTCCACATCAAGATGTCGTTGCACGCCCGTTCCTTCCTTTGCCTCAGCCGAACCGACCCGTAATATAGTCTTCCGTTCGGGAGTCGTCCGGATTGGTGAAGATCTTGGTGGTCTCCCCCACCTCTACCAGCGTGCCGTCGAGAAAGAAGGCGGTGTAGTCGGACACCCGGGCGGCCTGCTGCATGTTATGCGTCACAATCGCTATTGTATACCTGTCCTTGAGATCCTGCATGAGCTCCTCGATCCGGGCGGTAGAGATGGGATCAAGAGCCGAGGCTGGCTCGTCGAGAAGGATGACCTCCGGCTCCACCGCGAGGGCCCGGGCGATGCAGAGACGTTGCTGCTGCCCCCCCGAAAGGGCGAAGGCCGACCCCTTGAGACGATCCTTCACTTCGTCCCAGAGGGCGGCGGCCCGCAGGGACTTCTCCACGATGTCGGAGACGAGGGAGGAGGACTTGACCCCCTGGATCCGAAGGCCGTAGGCCACATTTTCAAAGATCGACATCTGGAAGGGATTGGGCTTCTGAAAGACCATCCCCACCCGCTGGCGCAAAAGGACCGGATTGACTGCCGCCCCGTAGATTTCCTGGCCGTCGAGGAGGGCCGAGCCCTCCATCCGGAAGCCCGGAATGAAGTCGTTCATCCGGTTCAGGCTTCGCAGGAAGGTCGACTTGCCGCACCCGGACGGTCCGATCATGGCGGTGATCTTCTTCTCGGGAACGGCAAAGTTCACATTCCTGAGGGCCTGAGTCTTCCCGTAAAAGGCCGAAAACTCCTTCGTCTCGATCTTCAGGTTCCCAGACATCGGCGAGCTCTGCTCCAAAGGACCTCCCGTCAGGCTTTCCGGGCGTACTTCCGGCTGCCCCACGAAAGGAGCCGGATGCCCATGTCGAGCAGAAGGACGATCACCGTCAGGACCAGGGCGGCCGCCATGGCCTTGACGTGGAGCGCCTTCGATGGCTCGTGGATATAGATGAAGATCTGCATCGCCAGATCCCCCACCGATCCGTTAGATCCGACGAGGGAATGGGGAATGCCGGTGTTGTAGTAGTTGGTGAAGACCAGGGGAGCCGTCTGTCCCAGGACATTGAGGACCCCCAGGAGAATCCCCGTTCCGATTCCGGAAATCGCCGCAGGAATGGCCAGATCCCGCATCACCTGGAAGCGGGTCGCCCCCAGGGCCAGCGCCCCTTCGATATAACTTCGGGGAACGTCGCGAAGGGCCTGTTCGGTCACTCGGGTCACGATAGGGATCATGATGAAACCCAGGGTGAGCCCTGCGGCGAGCCCCGAAAATCCCCAATGGAACCCCCAGCCGGTATTGGTGGAGAAGACGTAGAACCCCACCACTCCCCAGATGACCGAGGGAACCCCCAGAAGAAGGTCCGAGAGAAGACGCGTGATCCCGGCGAGCCTCGTATGGCTCTGGTCCCACAGATAGAGGCCGGCCCAGACCCCCACCGGCACCGACAGAAGGCTGGCCAGAACGATGAGGATCAGGGAGCCAACAATCCCATTGAGGATGCCGCCCTCGATTCCCACCGGAAAGCCCGAGGGCATGGTGGTGACAAAGGAGAGAGAAAGGGCGGACTTGCCGCGGTCGTAGGCCACATAGATGATGGCCAAAAGCGGGGTAACCGCCACGAGAAAGGCGATCCCGGTAATGCTGCCCAGCACGAGATTCCGGACCTGCCGGTAAACAGAGAGCCCCTTTTCGGGGAGACGGGACTCAGCCACCGCCCACCGATCCTGCGAGACGTCCTCCCATGAGTTTCAGGAGAAGCTCCCGCCCGAGAGTGTTCACCACCAGGGAGATGACAAGGAGGATGAGGCCCAGCTCGATCTCCGCCGCCGAGAAGAGCGGGTCGATCACCGCGTAGGTGAAGGTATTGGCGAGAAGGGAGCTGATGGTATAGCCCACATCCTGAATCGAAGCGGGAACCGACGCCTGGTTGCCGATCAGGAGAAGCACGGCCATCGTCTCGCCCAAGGCTCGCCCAAAGCCCAGGATCACCGAGCCGATGATTCCCGGGACCACCGCCGGAAGCTTGACGAAATAGACCATCTCGGCCTTGGTCGAACCCAGGGCATAGGCCGCCTCCACCGTCTCCCGGGGAACCATCACCAGGGAGTCCCGGGTCACCGTGGCCACAAGCGGGATCACCATGATCCCCACTACGAGCCCCGCAGAGAGGATCCCGTAGCCCATGGCATCCCCGGAGAAAAAGTCGAAATGGCGACCCAGAGTGTTGGCCAGGAAGGGTTCCACATGGTCGCGCATGAGAGGAATGACAAAGATGATCCCGAAGGCCCCGAAGACGATGGAGGGGATCCCGGCCAGCATCTCCATGAGGGTCGAGACCCCGCCGACCAGCCACTTGGGGGCATAGTCCGAAAGGAAGAGCGCGGAGAGGATCGCAATGGGAATGGCAAAGATGAGGGCGATGCCGGTCACCCAGAAGGTCCCCACAAGATAGGTCCAGGCTCCGAAGAGATGGCGATGGGGATTCCAGGTCGAGGTCCAAAGGAAGGACCAGCCGAATTTTTCGATGGAGGGCCAGGCCTCGACGACGCTCACCCCCAGGACGGTGGCAAAGAGAAGGAGAATGAAAACCCCTCCCAGACGGAGCGTCAGCTGGAATATCCGCTCCGAGCGAAGAACCTGGCTGTGGGTCGCCCGCCGAAGGCTTTTAAGGGCACTCTCGGAGGAGACAGCAGATGGAGCCTCCGATGACTCTCCGGATTCCATGGCCTCCTGAGAATCGGGAGAGAGAAAGGACAGGGGCGCCACAACGGGAGGGCGATGGTCTCCGCGGGAGAGAAGAGAGTCGTCCTGTTCGTGTTCGGAAGCCGTCATTGTCGCGTCCTTGTGCTTTCTCGAAGTTGAGGTCCTGTCCGGCGATCTTGGGGAGGGACCGTCATGGAAATAAAGGGGGAGGACGATCCTCCCTCCCCCTGGTGCCAATACGCCCTGGATTCGATCCCGCAATCCTGGGAAAACTCGTGACAATCTTTCAGGTTCGGATCCTATCCTCCGCTTTCAATATCCACGGTGTTGCCCGGAAGGATATGGTTCAGGATCTTGTTGAGGCGGGGCTTAAGCGGGGCAAAAGGAAGCGGCGCGAATCCGGTGTTAACGGTGTACTTTGCCACCTGTCCCTTGGTGAGCGCCCAGACAATAAGCTTCTTGACCTCAGTCATGGTCGAGCCCGGAAGAGCGGTTGAGACCATCCAGAACTCGAAGTTGGCATCGGGGTAGACGTCCTTGCCATGGAGCTTCCAGACGATGGTGCGGTTGAAGTCGTCGGGAAATGTCGGGTCGTGAAGCGCCGCCTTGCCGGCCGCCTGGATCGTCTTGACCGTTCCCTTCACGAAGTAGCCGTCACGATTCTTGAGGGCCATGGAGTCGAGGTGGTATTCGTTGATCCAGCCCAGACCCACGTATCCGATAGCTCCGGGAGTGGCGAGAACCGCGGCCACCACGGCATCCGATCCGTTGTATCCCGATCCCACCGGCCAGGCGGGAGCGAGGTCGCGGCCGATTTCCTCGTTCCAGGCCTTGGAGGTCTCGGAGAGATAGTCGGTAAAGACAAAGGTCGTCCCGGAGGCATCGGCCCGGTGAATGATCTTGATCCGCTGGTGAGGGAATTTCACATCGGGGTTGAGTTCGCGAAGGGCCTTGTCATCCCAGAAATGGATCTTGCCCATGTAGATCTTGGCCAGCGTCGGACCATCCATCTTGAGGGTCGTTCCCTTGCGGATTCCCGGGACATTGTAAATAACCTGGGTGTCCTCGAAGGCCACGGGAATGGAGACAAGCGACGGATAGCGCTTCTTCAGATCCCGGGTCAGATAGGCGTCAGAGGCCCCGATGGTGATGTTGCCGTTGGCGGCGTTGGAGATGCCGAACCCCGATCCCGTCGAGGCGACGGAGATATGGGTGCCGGGATGGCTCTTCATATAAGCCTGGGACCAGACCTGCTCCAGAGGAAAGAGCATGGTCGATCCGGAGATCGTGATATCTGCGGCCTGGGCCTGGCCGACTCCGGCCATGGCCACGAGACCTGCCAGGGCGGCCCCGGCATAGCGCGTCACGAATTTCATGAATTCCTCCTTGGGAATTAGGATGAGATTATCAGCTCAATGCGACATTCATGTTACAAAGCTGTTACAAAACGATGACAAGCCGATCAATCGCCGTCTAGGGGAGGATCTCCCTCACCCGGTATCCCACCCCCCGGACCGTTTCGATGGGGGTCCGGTCATCCCCCGGACGAGACAGCTTCTTCCGGAGTCCGTGGATGTGGACCGAGAGATTGTGGTCCTCCACCTCCCAGTGTTCGCCCCACAAAAACCCCATGAGCTCCTCCCGGGGAAAGACCTTCCCGGGATCCCGGACCAGATGGACCAGGATGCGAAACTCGAGCGGCGTCACCTGAATTTTTTTTTCTTGCCAGACCACCTCATGGCGGTCGGTGTCAACGATCAGCGCCCCCACCACATACCGGGCGGGCGCGTAAGGGTTGGTCTCCTTCGACTCGTCCCGCCGAAGCAGCGCTTTGATGCGTGCCTGGGTTTCTCGGGGAAGACAGGGCACAGACAGAACCTCGTCGGCTCCGGCCTCAAGTACCCTGACCCGGGTCTCCGGGTCCGCTCCTTCGGTCAACACCATCGCGGGGACCTTGCGCATGTTGCCCCGTCCGCGCGCAAAGGCAATGAAATCGATCACCTCAGCCTCTGGGATCGAGGAGTCGAAGAGAAAGAAACCGACCCTCTCACCGCCTGCGGCGATCCGCCGGACCGTCCAGATCCCCTCCTCGGAGGTGCGCACTGCCACCACCTTGGGAAAGAGCTCCGACAGCATCTTGCGGGCACTCATATCCCGGCCAGCCCCGTCGACAAAGACCAGGGCCAGAGCCGGCGTCTCTTTTTTCCCTGCCACCATGACCGACTCCTCCATAGGGGAAGGATACCCCGTCCGGATGACCTTCGTATGACGAAACGGTTTCATTTCGGTGACAGTCCTTTCCAAAGATCCCGGGAAGAGATTCTTCCCTTCCCGGGGAAAGACCATGGCTCTTGTCTCTAGAACAGGTAGAACCAGCTCATCATCACCCGGTTGTCCAGGGCGTTGGCGCCTCCCACGTAGACCGCATCATACTGGCCGAACTCGAGGCCCGCCCGCACCTGGGGGGTGAAGTCGTGCCAGAGGTCGGCGTAGGCGAAGGTCAGATGGGTGTCGGGCTCAAGGTAGTCATAGAGGCCATTGGTGGATCCGCCGAGGGGCGAGGGAAATCCGCCCAGGGCTCCGGAGATCTGCTGAAGATTGGAGGCGTTGTCCACCGCGAAACCCACAACGATCGAGGTCCGGGCATCATCCGGGA
>JBMFWG010000065.1:0-6553 GCA_049965515.1 Leptospirillia bacterium | reverse complement strand
AAATGGGTCTGGCTTTTAAAAAACTCCTCAAAAAACCGGCCGAGGGGTGTGAAACCAATCCTATATCGGAATTAGGGGGAACCGTCACACTTTACTTTAATGGCCCCTTCGGGTACCGTGGCATGTAGTGGTCCACCCCTCTCAGGAGATAGTTCATGCGTGGCTTCATGAAGCGATTCCTCGACAAATACCCCACACTGGGAGCCTCTGTCGTCCTTGTCTCCATTGTGGCCATTATTTTCATTGTGACAGCGCTTCTCGTTGTCCTGGGAAACATGCTCCTCGGCCACCACTGAATTGCCTTTTCACCTCTGTTTTCCGGCAATGACGTCAGCAGATCCTTGAAAATCTGCAACAATCTTCTCTATGATTAAAAAAGCCGAAACCGCTCCCCGATCAGGATCCCCCCATTGACCCCGTCATACCAGGACGAATGACTGACCGAGGGATTTGTCGATGTCTTCTCTTCCCCCCAAAGATTCCGCCGATCTTTCTCCTCCCCTTCCGGAGAACTGGTCCAACATCTGTGAATCGGAACCTCTCTCTTTTTCCGGGATGATCCAGCCCCATGGTGCCTTGGTCCAGGTCGATATTATGGGGAAAATCACTCACGCCAGTCACAACATTGGGGATTTTCTTCCGGAGCTTCCGGCCTGTTTTGGAAAGACGTTTCCCTCCGATCTTCTTGATCGGATGGGAGCCTCCCCCGACCAGATTCTCGACTCCTCCCCCGGAGACAGAAGAGAGATGCCGGCCTTGGCCCTGACTCCCGGCGCTCCCCCGCTTGATGCCGTGTTCATCCGAAACAGTGAGGGGTTTTTGATCGAACTTTTCCTCTCACCTTATTCTTCCCCCCCCCTTGACCCGACCCTCACCCTTCCGTTTTCCAGGAGTCTTTCCCTGGAGGAGTTGAATCAGGAACTCGTCTCCCGAATCCGGGCCATCACTGGATTCGACAGAGTGATGATTTACGCCTTTCGGGATGACGGGGACGGGGAGGTCCTCGCGGAGAACAAAAATCCTGATCAATACGGGACATATCTCGGGCTTCGCTTCCCGGGGAGCGATATTCCCAAGATTGCCAGAGAGCTCTACCTCAAAAATCCCTGGCGCCTGATTCCCAAGGCTTCAGCGGCTCCTCTCTCCGTTCGTTCCCTGACAGGACGCCCCCCCGATCTTTCAATTTCAGACTTGCGGAGTGTCTCTCCGGTCCATATTACCTACCTTGCCAACATGGGGGTCGCAGGCTCTCTTTCCTTTCCCGTGATCGAGGGCAGGTCTCTCTGGGGTCTGGTGGCTTGTCACAGCCGATCCCCCCGGACACTTGCCTTGGAGACTCTTTCTGCCGCCCGCTCAATTGTGAAGAACTACAACATGGCACTTCTCCAATCCCATGCAACAGAGCGTATCCGGTCTATGGACAACCTCTCCTGCCAGCTCGCCCCCTTTCGGGAAATTTTTTTAAAAACCGACAAACCCGAGGATATTCTCTCTGTCTGCGCCACCTGCCTTTCAACCCTCTTTAAAGCCTGCGGCCTAGTCTTCTTCCGCAACAATGCATTCTCCGCCTGGGGGACCACTCCTTCCCCTCAAGATCTTGAAAAACTCCGTGATTTATTGGATCCCCAAAGATCCAACCCTCTCTGGCATACCGTGTCTCTCTCCCGGTCCCATCCCGGGGCCGGTCCTCTCCCGGTAGCAGGGATGATGGCTCTCAAACTCCCGAAAAACTCGGACCTCTGGATCTTCCGCCCAGAAACCCTGCAAGAGGTCTCATGGGGAGGAAATCCCCACAAGCCCGTTGAGACCGATGGCTCGGGAAGCGGGATTTCCCCCCGACAATCATTCGAGCGATGGATCGAGAAAAGAGTGGGGGAATGCCTCCCCTGGAGCCCGTTTGACACCCTTGCTGCCCTCCATCTCCTCCGGACCGCCTCTCCTCCTCCAGGATCTCCTTCATGAAGAGATCTCCCCTTTTGGCATGGCTCTCCCGCGAAACCGAGAAAATGCACCGGCAGCTTGAATCCACGCCGTTACTTTCAAAACTTCTGGACACATCCCTCTCTCTCGAGGAATTGTGCGAAGTTCTCCAGCGCTTTCTCTGGATTTACCGTCCGATCGACAAGGCCCTTTCCGATTCTCTGCCCCGATTTCTTCCAACCTGGCGCACCCCCCTTTGGACGCCCTGTCTTATTGCCGATCTTGCCGCTTTGGGACAACCGATCCAAAAGGCGGACCGGGTCATTTTTTTATCCCCCGAAACATTGCCAGAGACCCTGGGCTTGCTCTATGTCATCGAGGGATCGACCCTGGGGGGAGCCGTCATTGCCGGAAAACTTGAGCATAGCCCCGCACGAATTCCCAGGCATGCCCTTTCCTTTTTCTCACTCGGAGGAAGTGAGTCCCCCTCCCTGTGGGAGAGATTCCTGATGATTTTTCCTGCAGATTCTGTCTCACCCGAGTTTTCCTGCGATCTTCTGATGGGAGCCACCCGCACATTCCAGCTCTTTCTTGATATCCTTTCCTCTCAGAATTCGACAATCAGGCTCTCCGGTCAACATCTTACGGAGCCTCTTTCACCGTAAACTTACAGGAGTCCCATGGCACAGTATGTCTTTACCATGAACCGGGTGGGAAAAATCGTCCCACCGAAAAAACAAATCCTCAAGGACATCTCCCTCTCCTTCCTCCCCGGCGCCAAAATTGGAGTCTTGGGGCTCAATGGCTCGGGAAAGTCCACCCTTCTGCGCATCATGGCGGGGATCGACACCGATATCCTCGGGGATGCCCTCCCCATGCCGGGCATTCGCATTGGCTATCTTCCCCAGGAGCCGCAGCTCGACCCGTCAGCCACAGTCCGGTCCTGCGTCGAAGAGGGGCTGGGAGAAATCTTCGAGGCCCAGAAGAAGCTCGATGCCGTTTATGCGGCCTATGCGGAACCTGACGCGGACTTTGATGCTCTGGCCAAGGAACAGGCGCGGCTTGAAGCTGTCATTGCCACCCAGGACGGCCATAACACAGGCCAACAGATGGAGATCGCCGCCGATGCCCTTCGCCTGCCCCCCTGGGACGCCATGGTCAAGACCCTCTCCGGCGGAGAGAAACGGCGAGTTGCCCTTTGTCGTCTTCTGCTCTCAAACCCTGACATGCTTCTTCTCGATGAACCCACGAACCATCTTGACGCCGAATCAGTCGAGTGGCTGGAACAGTTTCTCCAAAGCTTTCCCGGAACGGTGGTGGCCGTCACCCATGACCGCTACTTTCTGGACAACGCCGCGGAATGGATCCTCGAGCTCGACCGGGGAGCGGGAATTCCCTGGAAGGGGAACTACAGCTCCTGGCTCGAGCAAAAGGAAGCCCGCCTTGAGCTGGAATCCCGACAGGAGTCGGCACGGATCAAGACGATGAAGCAAGAGCTCGAATGGGTCCGACAAAATCCCAAGGGACGTCAGGCCAAGTCGAAGGCCCGTATGGCCCGGTTCGACGAGCTTTCCTCCCAGGACTATCAAAAGAGAAACGAGACCCAGGAGATCTTCATTCCCGTGGCTGACCGCCTCGGAGACAGCGTGATCGAATTCTCGGGAGTCTCCAAGGGGTACGGAGATCGCCTTCTCATGGAGAATCTCTCCTTCATCGTCCCCCCGGGGGCGATTGTCGGTATTATCGGCCCCAATGGGGCAGGAAAGTCGACCCTTTTTCGAATGATTACCGGAAAGGAATCCCCCGACTCGGGGCAAGTGAAAATCGGACAATCGGTAAAGCTGTCCTATGTCGACCAATCCCGGGACGCTCTCTCCGGAAACAAAACCGTCTTCGAAGAGATCTCCGGTGGTTCAGAAGTCCTGACGGTCGGTCGCTTCGAGACTCCCTCCCGGGCTTACCTCGGACGTTTTAACTTCAAGGGACCCGATCAGCAAAAAATGGTTGGAACCCTTTCAGGAGGGGAACGGGGACGTCTTCACCTGGCCAAGACCTTGATCTCCGGAGGCAACGTGCTTCTTCTCGACGAGCCCTCCAACGACCTTGACGTGGAAACACTTCGAGCTCTGGAGGATGCCCTTCTTGAGTTCGCCGGATCTATTCTGGTCATCTCCCATGACCGGTGGTTCCTGGACAGGATTGCCACCCATATTCTGTCCTTCGAAGGCGAGTCTCAGGTCACCTTCTTCTCGGGCAACTATCAGGAATATGAAGCCGACAAGAAACGTCGCCTTGGTGCGGAGGGAGCTCGCCCCCACCGCCTCCGGTACAAACCGATTCGTCGATGAGTCGCCGATATTTCCGAATTCTTCCCCCACGGAAGTGCCCCAGGGGTAATGTTCTGTGACCCTGTTTGGATTTCCGCGACGGGGAAAAGGACTTTGGCACCCCGATCCCTCCGACCCCGAGCGATCCCTCCGGGATTTGCTTGACCACCCGGAGGTTCCCTCGGCGATCCTTTCGGGACCCGCCGGCTCGGGAAAGACCACACTGACGGCAAAGTTTCTTGTGGAGATCTTGGTCCGGGGGGGGCAGGTGGCCGTCACGGCACCGACCCACAAGGCCCTCCGGGTTCTTCGCGAGAGTCTTCGCTCCGCCGGAGGCGGCGCCACCTTTTCCACGCTCCACTCCCTTCTGGGGCTTCGCCTCAACGAGAAGGAAGACGGCACCTACGACCTCACACCAGGGGCCTCCCCCGATCTCTCCGTCTTCGACTGGATCATCGTCGATGAATGCTCCCTTGTCGGCCCGGAGCTCTTGACGACGCTTGAACGGCAGAGGAAGAATTCCCGGATCCTCTTCGTAGGAGACCCCCACCAGCTTCCCCCGGTGAGCTCCACCCTCCAGGATACGCCTCCGGTCTTTGCCCTTTCGCTTCCGCGGATTACCCTGACCCGCATCCACAGACAGGACAAGGATCACCCCCTTCATACCCTGACGCGCCGAATTCTCGAGTGGGATCCCACTCGAGGTCGCCCCACCCTCCGGGATCTTCTCGAGGAATGCGAAGAGCCTCTCCATAACCTCGATGGACTCCCTCCCTCCCGGGAAACCCTCTTTCGAATCGGCGGCAAGGACCAGGACATCCTGTTCTGGTCGCATCGTCTTGAGTCCCAGGGGGACAACCTCCGGATCCTGGCCTATACAAACCGGCAGGTGGAACGCTACAACCGCCTTCTCTTCAAAAGCCACTACGGAGATTGCCCGACCCCCTTCGCCCCCAACGAACGGGTCCTTGTCAACGAAACAACAGGGATTCGATCCATGGCAGGAGAGATTACGGGAGTGGTGGCCGCGGGAGAAGAGGTGACGGTCCTTGAAATCTTTCCGGAGCGCCATGCCGACTATCCGGAGATTCCGGCCTTTCGGGTCTATCTCGAAGATGATTCGGGGGAGGAGTTCTCATTTCTGGTTCCGGAGGATTCGTCCTCCCACCAGGCCGAGATTGACAGGATTTTTCGAGAGGTAAGACGGATCAGGGAGGAAAAGGGATCTGTGGCAAAACAGGAATCCGCCCAATTGTCACGGGCGGCATGGAAGCTCAAGCGTGCCTTTGCGCCCCTTCGGCATAGTTATGCCACAACGGTTTTCAAGGCTCAGGGAAGCACCTTCGACTCGGTCATTGTCGACTGGCGGGACATGACCTATTTCCGGGACGACCGGACCTTTCTCCGAGGACTGTACGTCGCCTGCACCCGACCCCGCCACCATCTTCTTTTATCGGCGGCGATCTCCTAAACCCCTCCTGGACTCATCCTTTCGGGGAGTTCCGGAGGGTTCTTCCATTTTCAAGGACAACCCCAGCGTCTCAAGAATCCGCACTTCCATATCGGGAACAGATCGGTGGCCCTTCATTATCAAGCTCAGATAAGCCGCAGAGACCCCTATCTGCCTGGCCAATTCACTCTGGGTCCACTCCCGTCGTATCAGCGCAATTCGAACTTCCTTGACCGTGTCCTTATCCAAAAATTATAATCCGCAAAAGGGTTTTTCATTGTTCGAAAAGTCATTTTTTATACCAAAAAGGCATCATAGGGTTGAATATAAACCAAAATGGCATAAAGGTCAAATGGGACCCCAAGGCCACGGGACAGCGGATCCGAAACCTTCGGGGGGCGTTGACCCAGTCCGAATTGGCCAAGCGCATTGGGTGCAAACAGGTGGATATCTCCCGCGCCGAGCGGGGAGTTCGTCCCCCGTCCATCGAGCTTCTTCTGGCCCTGGCTCGCTCCTTCTCGGTCAGCGTTGACTACCTCCTGACCGGAATCCATGAGGGTGTGGCCACCGAGAGCTCTCCCGCCTACGGAAACTCCTTCGAGCTCCTCTTCATCGGAAATCTCGACACCCCCTCAAAACGGGCCATTCGACAGCTGGCCCGCCTTCTTTCTTCGCGTTCAGCTTCTTGAGTCTCTGAGACCTCCTCCGGCAATTCGGCGCTACCACCAATGAAGGCACCCACCGTGGAAGAATGGTAACTGCTGAGCCCCCCTCTTGACAGAGGCAACCGGGACGTCAGCCTCCGGGAAAGAGGGGAGTGGGGAGGAGAGGAAGGGGCTGAGGGATCGGGAGTGAG
>JBMFWG010000064.1:0-7243 GCA_049965515.1 Leptospirillia bacterium | reverse complement strand
GCGGGTCAACTCCCTCCTCAAGGAGTGCTTTGGCGGACGGCATGTCCGGGTTCGTGGTCCCGAGAAGGTGTTCGCCCCTCTGATGGTTGGAATCGTGGCCCTGACGGCCACGCAGCTGCTTCGTCTCGGGATGCCGTAGTCGCTCAGGATTCCGCCTTCTCCAATCGGGAAGAGAGATCCCCATGGCGAGACAAAGGAGAGATTTGTCTTCCCGCAACCTCCAGAAGGCGATTTTGGCGTCAAACAACAGGCAAGCGGTGATCGGTCAGTAAGACAGAAATCAGTTTGACCTTATGCATGATCAATCGCGTGAGTTTTGAAAAAGGCTCAATTGTCTTACCCCACAATCCTTCCCCCTTCAAGCATCATTCTTCGATTACAGACTTCATTCAAAACTTCCAGAGAATGAGAGGCAATTACAATAATCGGTGTCTTTTTCATCATGAGCTTCAGTCGCTCTTCCGCTTTCTTGACAAAATCCGCATCTCCAACAGAAAGCCACTCATCCATGAGCATAATATCGGCATCGATTGACGTCGCAATGGAAAAAGCCAGGCGCATCCACATGCCGGACGAATACGTTCTTACCGGAAGATCGATAAAGTCTCCCAGTTCGGAAAAGGCGACAATTTCATCCACTTTTCTTTGAATCTCTTTCTTTGAAAGTCCCAGCAGGATCCCCCGGAGATAGATGTTTTCAATCCCGGAGGATTCTCCGTCCATTCCGATCGAAATATCCAAAAGAGAGGCGACCCGGCCCCGTACATCAAGGATTCCGGAGGTAGGTTCATAGACCCCGGCCAAAACTCTCAGAAGGGTACTCTTTCCCGAGCCATTATGGCCAGAGAGTCCCAGCCGGTCGCCTTCGGAGACCTTAAAGCTTATTCCGTCAAGGGCTCGTACCGAAACTTCCCCTGAGGCCTCTGACGAGATACGTCCTCCGGTCGTCAGGTTCAGGAGTTTTTTCTTGAACGAGCGGTGAGGGCTGTTATAGATGTGAAAGACAACGCTGAGATCCTCTGCGTTTATCGAGACGCTCACTCTTGCCATCCTTGTGACAACATGTCAAAGCCAATACGCAATTCTTCCGCGATACCGAACCAGAAGCTGAAAGGCCAAGACCCATCCCCCCAGGGTCATGCCCACGACGACCAGCCAGGAGCCGATGGGAATGGGACCTCCGGAGAGGCTGTTCCTTGCGATGGCCAACACATGAAATAGCGGATTGTATTCCATGATCCAGAGACGATGGACAATGTTCGACGGCGACCACATCACGGGGGTGATAAAAAAGAGAATCTGGACTAGACTCGCGACGATCTGGCCGACATCGCGGAAGCGGGTTCCCAGGATGCCGAATACAATCCCGACCCAATACCCGTTGAGTCCAATGAAAAGGACCACCAGCGGAAAAAGAAGGATGTTGAATCCCGGGGAAATGCCAAAAATCAAGAGCACCGCCACCACGACGACCATGTTATGAAAAAACACGATCAAATGTCTCCAGAGCATTCGAAGAACATGAATCCCAAAGGCCATGGGAATCTGCTTGATAATCCCTTCGGCCTCAATGAAGACCTTTGTCCCGTCGTTCATGATAGAGGACATCAGCGTCCAAAAGACCATCCCCACCGCAAGAAAGGGAAGATAGGTGTGAATATCCTGCCTGAAAAGCTTGGCGTAGAGGATCCCCATGGCCAAAACCGTGATGGCCAGGCTCAGCGTGATCCACCATGGGCCCAGGGCTGAGCGGCGGTAACGCTGCCGGATATCGAGCCACCCCAGCGTCATCCAGACGCTCGAGGTGAAAAAACTTCCGATCAGATCCTGTTTGGCCTTAGTGATCTTGTTGTTTCTTTCAGAAAAGGAGGGTTGTGCGGGGGGCAAAACACTCAATGTATCGGGATCCTTTGTAAGGATGAGAAAAACTTTTGCAAATGAGAGGGGTTCATCATGTTTCAGTGCGGGGGGGGGAGGTTTTACCTCCCCACCGCCTGCATCATCTCCCGGGGATATCTCTCCCCTTGGACCACTCCAGGGGTAAAGGCCTCCGAGAGCCTCACCACATCAAGAAAGGCAATCTTCTTCTTGAGCGTTCCCACATTCTCTTCCAGATGGGCCCATGACTTGGCCCCGGGGATGGGGACGATCTCCGGCCCCTGGGCATAGATCCAGGCCAGAGCGACCTGTGCCGGGGTCATGTCATGCTTCTTGGCGATCTCATCAATGACGGCCAGGAGCCTGGTGTTCTTTTCAAAATTCTCGGGGGAGAAGCGGGGGGTCTGTCGTCGATAGTCATCGTCGGGAAGATCCTGGAGCGACCGGATCCGTCCCGTGAGAAATCCCCGCCCCAGGGGGCTATACGGCACAAAGCCGATCCCCAGCTGCCGGCAGGCAGGAAGAATCTCGACCTCGACCTCCCGGGACCAGAGAGAATATTCGCTCTGGACGGCGGCGATCGGGTGGACGTGGTGGGCCCGTCGGAGGGTCTGGGCGCCCGGCTCAGAAAGCCCCAGGTAGCGGACCTTGCCCTCCTTCACAAGCTCGGCCATCGCCCCCACTGTCTCCTCGATCGGGGTCTCGGGGTCCACCCGGTGCTGGTAGTAGAGGTCGATGACCTCGACCCCCAGACGTTTGAGAGAGGCTTCGCAGGCCTTCTTCACATAATCGGGGCGACCGTTGATCCCCCGCCTGGTCGGATCGGCAGGGTCCCGGACAATCCCGAACTTGGTCGCAATCACCACCTTGTCCCGCTTGCCCTTCAGGGCCTGTCCCAAGAGTTCCTCATTGGCGCCATGGCCATACATGTCGGCGGTGTCGAAGAAAATGATTCCCAGATCGATCGCCCGATGGATCGTGGCGATCGACTCCTCTGGATCTCCCTTGCCGTAGAACTCGGACATTCCCATGCATCCCAGCCCCATCGCCGAGACCTTGAGGCCGCTCCGCCCCAGATAGCGCTCCTCCATAACGATCCTTCCGCCTCCTCATGGACGCCTTCGTCGCGAGGTGAATGTTTGAATGAAAGCCTCGATTGGCATTATGCTAGCACAGGAGAGAGCATTCGCAAAACGGGGAGGGGAGGAGACCCCATCCCCCCAGACAACAGGAGTCTTTCATGTTCCTTGATCCCCCCCACGAGGGACGGTTCCGACTGTTTCTCATGCGCCACGGCCACCTCGAAAACTCGGACCATGGCGCCATCAACGGCCAGGGAGACGTCTCCCTCTCCCAACGGGGACAGGAGCAGATGGCGAGCCGAGCCCGTTTCCTTCGGGAGGTTCCGGCCACTCTTCTCCTGTCGAGCACCCTGCGCCGAACCCGGCAGAGCCTGGCCCCCTTCACGGAAAGTCGTCCCCATCTCTCTCCCCAGGCTCTTGAGGGGTTCCGGGAGAGGTCCTTTGGCTTCTGGGAGGGAAAGACCCGGGAGGAGATCGCCGCCCTCGACCCCACGGGCTATGCCCGGTGGCAGGATCTCGACGTCTCCTTCGCCCCCGCCGGGGGCGAGAGCCTCCTCTCCTTTCGCGATCGGGTCCTGGGGGCTCTCAGAGATTTTTTGTCCCACGCAGGATATCGCCATAATGCCCTGTGTGTTGCCCACTCGGGAGTCAACCGCATCCTTCTTCTCGACGCCCTGGGCCACGATCTCTCCGGCTACTTCCGCCTGACCCAGGGGTACGGATCCCTGAACATCATCGACTACACCGAAGGGGGAGATCCGGTGGTACTCCTCATGAACCTGCCGTGCGACCTTCCCCCGATGCCCCCGGGAGATGGGGGAGCGGGCCTGGAAAAAGGCCCCGACAGACAGAGCCGCACTGCCGCCTCCCCCCCCTCTTCTTCGCACTCTCCTTCTTCCTCCCCTACGGCTCCATGATCCCGGGCCCTCCCTTTTCCTCGTCTTCCTCTCCCCCTGATCTTTCTGGGAGATCCCAAGGTCTTCTGGTGGCCGGAGCGGGGTCCGGCTCCGGCAAGACCCTGGCGACCCTCGCTCTTTTGTTGGGGCTCAAGGCTCAAGGGGTCGACGTGCTCCCTTACAAGTGCGGCCCCGACTTTATCGATCCCCGCCACCATGAGCGGGTGGCCCTGACCCCGTCAAGAAATCTCGACCTGCACTTTACTCCCCCCGAACGTCTCCGGGAGGATTTCGACCGGGAGATCTCGGGCCGCTCCGGAGCGGTCGTCGAGGGAGTCATGGGGCTTTACGATGGACTCGCCAGCGGCCGCTCCACCTTCGATCTTGCCCGGGTTCTGGGACTTCCCGTTGTTCTTGTTCTCTCCGCCCGGGGCATGGCCGAGACGGCCGCTGCTCTGGTCCGGGGCCTAGTCTCCTTTCGGGAGGGTGTCTCATTTGCCGGGGTGATTGCCACCCGGACGGGATCCCCTCGCCATGGGGAGATGATCGCCCGGGCACTTGAAGAGGAAGGACTCCCTCCTCTGATGGGAGTCCTTCCCCGGGATTCGCACCTCGAGCTTCCCGAGAGGCACCTGGGGCTCTCCGCCCCGGGAGAGGGAGGGGAGGAGAAGGAGCGCCTCTTTCTCAAGGCCTTGCTGGCTCATGCCCAACAATTTTCCTGGGAGAGAATCCTTCCCTTCTTTTCTCTCCCGTCCTCCGTTTTTCCCTTCCCGGCGTTGGTGCCGGGAGAGGCAGCACCGGAGTCTCCGGCATCTTTGTCACCGGAGGACAGACACGGTTTTATGAGGCAGCTTCTGGGTCTCTCTTCGGAAGGGGAGGGGAGAGGAGCCTCCCGGGGTCCCTGGGGAGCCTTTCTGGGGTCTCTCCGGGAGAGGATTGTCTCGCCCCTTCCCGGAGGAACCCCAGGAGATCTCTTCTTCCGTTCTCCCCTTGGGGCAGAGGCAGAGACGAATGAGGAACCGGCACACGAGAGAGGAGAGGGCAGACGAGGGGCTCTTCAGGAGGCAGACATGGGGGACGGGCCGGAGAGGGGCCTCAGGAAGGTTCAGGGGGCTCATCTCGATTCCGACGAGGGGAGAGCTCTAGCGGAGAGAACCGGAGAGGGGAAGGGGCGGGAAGAGAGAGGATTTGTTCCCCGGCCTCCCCGTCTGGCCGTGGCCCTCGACCGCGCCTTCTGGTTCTATTACCATGAGAACTGGGAGGCCCTCCGAAGGGAGGGAATCGAGATCGTCTTCTTTTCCCCGCTCGATGATTCCCGTCTGCCTTCGGGAACCTCCGGCCTCTACTTCGGAGGAGGGTATCCTGAGAGCTTTGTCCGGGAACTCACCCAAAACGGCTCCATGGTCGAAGAAGTCCGGGAATTCTGCCTGTCTGGCCGTCCCGTCTATGCCGAATGCGGCGGGATGCTCTACCTCACCCGGGGGCCAGTAGAGGATCTCGCTTCCCGGGACCCCGGCCAATCTCCCGATGAACGCCCGAACCCCGATCCCCGGGAGCGAGACCGGCCGGGTTCACGTTTCGGGACACCTGAGTCTCCGGGGGGAATGGTCGGGATCCTGCCCGTTCGCTACCGGCTCGGGGAGCGGCTCCGACGGTTGGGGTATGCCGAAGTGACCGCGGCCTCCGGCCTCTTTGCCGGGGTTCCCGGATCCCTTCGGGGCCATCTCTTCCACTACACCACCCTGGTGGAGGAGGGGCCGAAAAAGGTGAGGGACCCAAGAGGGACGGGGGGCCTCTCTGGGAGAGACAATGACACCGAAGGGGACTTTTCAAAACATGACGAGGCTTCGTCCCAATCTCGCCATACAAGCCCCTCTTCCTCTTCGTTTTTGGACCGGGCCGACCCCGCCTTTCGCCACAAGGCCGACGGGAGGCCTGAGGGTTTTACCCAGGGAGGGCTCGTCGCCTCCTACATGCATGCATTCTTTCCCACCAACCCTCTCTATGCGGCCCGTCTGGCCGAGCGCCTGCGCTCCTAGCAAAGGGGCGTTCCTGACGGGCTCACAAGAGACCAACGAAAGGAAGTACCCGGATGTCCATCAGCGTTCTTCTCGTCTCCCGCACCCCCGACTCCTCCCTCGAGGGGGTGGCCTCGCTTCTCTCCTCCCGGGGAGGATTTGGCCGGGTCGTCCTCTTTTCTTTGACACAGGGCGCCGAAGGTCTCTCCATTGTCTGGAAGGATCCCCGCTTTGACCAAGGTCCCGTGGCGGTGGTGCTGGCCGACAACGAGCCGGGCGATCTCCTGGAGAAGTTCGAGGAGCTCCGCTCCCGCGCCTCTCTGGCCTCGAAGGACATCCGCTTTCTCTTCGGCTACCAGACCCATCCCTCCTACATCCGGCTTCTGTCGGATCTGCTCCACGACCTTTTCCAGGTTCCCGACAGCGAGGTACGTCAGGTTCCCAGACGCCCGGAAGAGATCGAAGCCGAAAGCTTCCGGATCATCGACGAGAGGCTCTCGGGGCTGGCGCTCGATCCCGGGTGGCACCAGGTGGTCCGTCGCGCCGTCCACGCCGTGGCCGACTTCGACATGATCGAGATCATGGACCATCACCCCGAGGCCATCGAGAAGGGGGTCAAGGCCCTTAAAGACGGGGCCCCCCTGCTTGTCGATGTCCAGATGGTCGAATCCGGTATCAGCCGCCCCTACCGGGAGAAGAACGGGAACTCCATTTTCTGCCATGTGGGCGACTCCGATGTGGCGGCTGAGGCGGGACGGACCGGTGAGACCCGGTCGACCCTCGCGATGCGCAAGGCCAAGAAGGTGATGGAGGGGGCGGTCGTGGCGGTGGGGAATGCCCCCACCGCCCTTTTCGAGGTCAACCGCCTGATCGCGGAGGAGGGGGTTCGGCCAGCGCTGGTGGTGGGGGTTCCGGTGGGGTTCGTGGGGGCGAGGGAGTCCAAGGTGATCTTGGCTCGACAGAACTTTGTGCCTTGGATCGTAACCCGGGGACCCAAGGGAGGCTCCACGGTGGCGGTGGCCATCATCAATGCCCTCTTCCGTCTGATCTAGGGGGTTCTCCCGTCTTTCTCTCCCAAGCACCTTCCTCTCGTGAAATGGTCAGAAGGGAAGGACTCGGGGAATCATGGCAAAGCAGGACGACTGTCACGGACCCGGCACGAGTGGATGACCGAGAGGGGAAAATCCTGACTCCCATTGACAACAAGTCATCGCCTTCGGTCCCTTGTGTCGAAATCTTGGAACAGGACGCTATAAGTAGTTGACGCTGAAAAGCCAACATCTAAGTTGCTTACAAATAAAGATAGTTAGCCTATAATTCCTCTCGTGATCGAACGTTTTTTCACCTTTTCTCCGGGAGGACCGATTAT
>JBMFWG010000063.1:0-7654 GCA_049965515.1 Leptospirillia bacterium | reverse complement strand
ACCGGAAGGCTTGACGTCGTTTCATGGCTCCTATTCTCCCACGAGACGGGACACGCCTTATATCCCCGGCCTTAAGGCCGGAGTTTTACGGCGCTTTTCGGATAAAATCATTGTATGAAAAGAAGATATTCTTATCTCTTTTCATGGAAGCAGGAAGGGGCTAGAATGAGGGGACAAGAACCGATCATCCGGGAGGCAGTTCTCCTCCGGATCCCCCCCTCTTAAGGAGAGAGATGCTCGACCGAAACCGCATACTGAAGGATCCCGAGGCCGCGGCCCGGGCATTTCGCGCCCGCCACACCGAGATCGATCTTGAAGGCCTTTTGGACCTCGATGCCCGATGGTTCGAGGCCAACCGGGAGTGGGAGCGGCTCAGGGAGCGAAGGAATACCCTCTCCGCCGAGATCGGGAAGAAGAAGCGGGGAGGAGAGCCCACCGATGAACTCTATGCCGAGGTTCTCCGGATCAATGCGGCCATCGAGGCGTCGGACACCCTCCGCCGGGAGCTCGACCGCCAGAGGGAGGAGCGCTGGCTTCTCCTTCCCAACATCCCTGATGCCAGCGTTCCGGTGGGACAGGACGAGACGGAGAATGTGGAGATCCGGCGATGGGGGGATCCCCCATCCTTTTCCTTCTCTCCCCGCCCCCACTGGGAGGTCGGCGCCGATCTCGGGATTCTCGACTTCGACCGGGCGGCGAGAATGTCGGGGGCGCGCTTTTCGATCCTTCTGGGGGCGGGAGCGCGTCTTGAGCGGGCCCTGATCTCCTTCATGCTCGATTGCCATACGGTCTCCCGTGACGGGGGATCGGCCTACCGGGAGCTCTCCGTCCCCTACATGGTCCTTCCCGAGAGCCTTCTGGCCACCGGCCAGCTCCCCAAGTTCCGGGAGGAGCTCTTCCACATGCCTGCCGACGACCTCTTTCTGATTCCCACGGCGGAGGTGCCGGTGACGAACTATTATCGGGGAGAGATCCTCGACGAGGCGGACCTTCCGGTGAAGTTTGCGGCCTACACGGCCTGCTTCCGCCGCGAGGCGGGGGCGGCGGGGAAGGACACCCGCGGTTTGATCCGCCAGCATCAGTTTGACAAGGTGGAGCTCGTCTGGCTCTCCTCTCCGGAGAGCTCGATGGACAACCTCGAACGGCTCACCCAGGATGCCACCACGGTCCTCGAGCGGCTGGGGCTTCCCTATCGGGTGATCTCCCTGTGCACCGGTGACCTGGGCTTCTCCTCTGCCAAGACCTACGACGTGGAGGTCTGGCTCCCCTCCCAGGGACGGTATCGCGAGATCTCCTCCTGTTCCAACTTCCTGGACTTTCAGGCCCGAAGGGCCCAGATTCGCTATCGCCGAACCTCGGACCGGAAGGTCCAGCTCGTCCATACCCTCAATGGATCGGCCCTGGCCGTGGGGCGGACCCTGGCCGCCATCCTCGAGAACTGTCAGACAGAAGACGGAAGCGTCCTCGTTCCCGAGGCGCTCCACCCGTATATGGGGGGACTCACCCGGATTCGTCCGGAACGGCCCCCTACCCACTCTTAAGACCTCAATCGGAAAGGATTCCTGCCATGAGCGGTCTCTCGTCTGGCGAGACTATGAACGACAAGGGAAAGGTCCTCTTCGTGGGCCGCGACATCTTTCTCGGGACCATGATCTCGGGGATCGTCCAGAAGGTGGGGTACTCCTGTGTCTCGACCTCTCCCACCAAGGTCTTCAACACCGTGTCGGCCGACCTTTCGGTCAAGGCCCTGGTGGTTGACATGAAGGAGTCCAAGGACTTTCTCCCGGAGATCGTCGAGGCCGGTGGGACGGGAAGCCGTCCCAAACTCATCGCCGTCACCTTCCACAAGGATAACGATTCCCGACGGTACGCACAGAAGGCAGGGTTCGAATATGTCATTCACCGCTCCCAGCTTGGGACGCATCTTCCCCAGATCCTCACCGGAAAAGAGAGAGTTTAGGCTCCGGAGGACCGTCCTTCGGACGGCTCTCCCGCTTCTTTTTTTCGGAGCCGCGCCGCCTCTGCTGGCCGCCCCGCTCTGTCCCGGCCCGATTTCTCCGGCCTCCCTTCTCCTGCCTTCCCCCGGCTCCCCGGGGGACACGCCCGATCGCCTTCTCGAGCTTGCCCGCATCCTCCGGGACCATCCGGGGGGACGATCTACAGGACTTCAAGCCCTCTCCCGGGCGGGGACCCTGCTCTCGGCCCTCCCGGGGGCGGCAAGGAAAAGCTCCGACGTCCGGGTGCTCCGGGCCGAGAGGGATACCCAGCTCGTCCTCTATCGGGGCTTCCCCGGGGGGATGCGTTATGGCAAGAGAGCCGAGAGGAATGTCGACTTGGCCCTCATACAGGATCCTTCCCTCGCCCGGGCCCATCTTTTGAAGGGGATCGCCCTTTATTACAAGCCCTGGTTTGTGGGGGGATCGGTGACGAAGGCGCTGGCGGAGTTCGAGACGGCCGATCGCCTCTCCCCCAACGATCCCCGGATCCTCTCCTGGATCGGGGTGGCGCGCCACCGACTGGGACGACCCGGGGCCCGACGCGCCATGGCCCGGGTGCGTGTCCTCTGCCCCCAGAGCCCCTTCTATCGTCTCCGGGCAACAAGTTTCGACCCCAGGATCCCCCACCCATGATCGAGGAGAGAGGCTATCGCCTCTATCTTCGCCGGGAGGAGCGGGTCCACCATCGAGACTATCCGGAATGGGGCATGGGCCGGGTCCTGGAGACCCGGGAGTCCTCCGTGCCGGGAGGGGCCTGCTTTGTCCTGGTTCGCTTCGAGGACGGCCAGGAGAGGCTTTTCTTCAACGATCTCAACGATACCCGCTGCTGCTACTACACCGGGATTCTTCGGCGTATGGTCTCCCTTTTGTAGGGCTTTCCAAGGGCCTGGTATCTCCGTGTGTCCCGGATCATCGTTCTGGGGTATCATAAAAGGAGAGACTTGAAGGGACTGAGACCCTGACAAACCAGATCCCGACCTTCCCCTCTTTCGAAAGGATCCTCTATTTCCGGACTGACCGGCAACCTCTCGGGACTTAAGGCAAGCCAGCTCAAATCCCTCACGCGCCTTCACGGACGAAAGGTTTCCTCCGGACTCTGGGTCGGCCCGGAGCTGGCCCGGCAAATTGCCGTCCTGAGCCATGAGACCGGGCGGCAGATCGCCCTTCTTATTACCCGGGAGGGGACCATCGCCATGGTGGTGGTGGGAACCGCACGGGAGATCTACCTGGAGACGCTTCCTCCCTCCCGCTCCGGCGGCCGCTCCCTCCGGGGGATCCGGATGGTCCATACCCATCTTCTTGGCGAGGCTCTCTCACAGGACGACCTCAACGATCTGGCCCTCCTGAGGCTTGACGCCATGGTGGCCATTTTGGTGAACCGCAACTCCGGTCTTCCGGAGAAGATCTGCGTGGCCACGATCGATCCCGATCCCCAGGCCGCCTCTCCCTGGATCGTCGACCCTCCCCGCCTCGTGGGACCCGAAGCCTACGAGTCCTCGGGGCGGGTGGAGGCCCTGGAGGGGGAGCTGGCCCGGAGACTCTCCGCTGCCACAAAACACACCACCGGCCAGGAGCGGGGTCTTCTGGTCTCCGTCTCGACCGCCTCGATCTCGGACCAGGAGGATGCCCTGGCGGAGCTCTCGGAGCTCGCCCGCTCCGCCGATGTCGATGTGCTTGACGTTGTTCGCCAGCGGGTGGCCCGCTACCACCCCACCACTCTCATGAGTGTCGATCGACTCAAATCCCTTCTGATCCATGCCCTGAAGCTCCACGCCACCCTCATCATCTTCGAGCAGGAGCTCTCTCCCAACCAGGTGAGAAAGATCGCGGAGATGACCGAACTCAAGGTGATCGACCGGACCCAGCTCATCCTCGATATCTTCGCCCGACGGGCCCACAGCCGGGACGGGAAGCTCCAGGTTGAGCTGGCCCAGCTCAAGTACCTCCTTCCCCGTCTCTTCGAACGCTCCACGGCCCTCTCCCGCCTCACGGGCGGCATCGGGGGGCGCGGCCCCGGCGAGACCCGGCTCGAGGAGGACCGGCGGCGTGTCCGCGACCGGATCGCCTCCCTGGGTGCCAAGCTTCGCCATCTCGAGGTGGAGCGTTCGGGCCGCAAGAGCCGCCGGAGGGAGGCGGCCATTCCGGTGGTCTCCCTGGTGGGGTATACCAACGTCGGGAAGTCCACCCTGCTAAACCGGCTGACCAAGAGCGAGGTCATAGTCGAGGACAAGATGTTCGCGACCCTCGACCCGACCTCCCGCCGCTTGCGCTTTCCCCGGGAGCGGGAGATCATCCTCACCGATACCGTGGGCTTCATCCGGGATCTTCCCGCCGATCTTCGCCGGGCCTTTATGGCGACCTTCGACGAACTTCGCGACGCCGACCTGATCGTCCATGTGGCCGATGCCTCCCATCCCCAGTGCGAGCTTATGATCGAACGGGTCACGGAGATCCTCCGGGAGATGGAGCTCGACCGGATTCCGGTCCTTCTGCTCTTCAACAAGTCCGACCGCATCGATACCGAGACCCGGGAGAGGCTTCTCCTCCGCCATCCGGAGGGCGTCTTCGTCTCGGCCATGGACCCGGCGACCCTCCGCCCGCTTGAAGAGATCCTTCAGCGCCGCCTCTTCGAACGGCCCCTGACCTCCCTGGCCGACGGGAGCCCCTGATGGAGCCGGCGACCTCCCCTGCCCGTCCCATCCTTCCGGTGCCCCGGGAGCTCTGCTCAAGCTGCCGGATGTGCTGCCGCTTCTCCGACCCCGACCGCTCTCCCTGGGCCATTCGCGGGGCCGGCCTCCCTGACTTTCCGGCGGCCTTCTCCGCGCCGCGGCCCCTGCGCCTCCTTCCGGCAGCCCCGTCTGACGACATCCCGGTCTGGAGCTGTTCGGAGCTGGACCCCACCGGCCGGGGATGCGGCCTCTGGGGGGGGCATCCCGCCGACTGCCGGATCTACCCGCTTCTCGTCGTCTTCCGGGAGGGGGCCTTCCGGATCGTCCTCGACCCTGACTGCCCCTTTTCTTCCCGGGAGGATCGGGCCTTTTTCCGGCGCCGGGCGGAAGCCTTTCTTTCGGAAGAATGGAGCTTTCTGACCCCTGAAGCTCTCGCGGTCCTGCGCCCCTTCGCCGAATCCGAGGACCGTCCCCATTTTCAGGAGATCCTCCTTCTTCCCTCCCCGGCCGTCCCCCGTCGTGGATCCGTTCTCTCCTGACCTCCTGCGGGACTTTCTTCCGCCGGACCATCCCGACTCTCTTCCCCTCTCCTTCCTCCATCCGGGGGCCCTCGTCCTTTTTTCGGAGAGAGTCACCTATCAAATCCTTGAGGGTCTTTTTCCGGAGAGGCTCCTGATTGCCCTCACCAATGACGGCGCGGTCTTTCTTCCCCTGCCCCCCCGGTCCTTCTTCGACCCGTGCCTTTCTCCCCGGGGGCGGGGGGAGTCGCTTCAGGCGATCTTTTCCCGCCTTTCGGGCCTTTTTCCTGCCTCCCCGCCCCCTTTTCTTGAAAACTGTCCCGGGGAGCTTCGCCCGGAGGGCCCCTTCCGGGTCGAAGCGGGCGACGAGGAAGTTGTTCTCGCGGCCTCCCGGCTTCTCTCTCCCCGGGGAAATTCCGGGCGGACCTTCCGCTGGGAACACAACCGTCTTGAACGGCAATGGGGCCCCACCGGGGTGCGGCGGATCCGGCCGGAGGACGAGGAGGCCGTTCGCTCCCTGCTCTCCGCCTTCGTCGACTATCGCCGGAGCGTGGCCCGGGACTCTCTGGAGAGAGAGATGGCCTCCGACATGGCGGGAGCCTTCGGTCGGGCCATGGACCCCCGGTGGAGGGGGGACCTCGAAGGCTGGCTTCTGGAGGGGCGGGGAGAGCTTCTGGCGGTGGGATGGTACGGGCGATCGGCCTCGGGCCGGGTTCTTTCGGGGTTTCTTGAGGCCCGACGGGTCGATCTCTCCAATGCGGGAGCGTCGATGATGCGGAAGATCCTGGAGACTGACGGAACCGGTGGCGACCGGGTCGAATGGGTCAATATCGGAGGAGGCGCCGGGATCGGGGGGGTCGAAAAGGCCAAGAAGACCCGTCCCACCGACCGGATCCTTCCCCTCTTCCGGGTCCGTCCCCCCTAAGTGCCGGTTTTATTCATCAAGCTGACGGGCGATCTCTCGGGTTGCGGCGGGGAGGTCCGGCAAGCCTTTGGCGAAGATGCGGACGATTTCCTGGCGCTGGGGGATTCCTTCGAGCATGCGGGCGAGGAGTCCCCGCCCCACCTTGCCGGAAAGCGGGTCGAAGACGTCGAGGTTTCCTTCTCCCAAAAAGGGGTTTTCCGGGCGGGTGTCCCGGCTGGCCACATCGAGCCGGATCTTTGCCCCCCGGGGAAAAAGCCCCTGGGAGGCGAGATGCCGGGAGAGAAGATCGACGTCCGGGACCGGCTCGCGGGAGGATTTTCGGGGGCTTTTAAACTCCCGGATCCGTTCGTAGATCATCGTCCATATCTTCTCTCTCCCAAGAAAGGCTTTCCAGCCCGCTCCCAGCCGCCGGAGGCGCGCCGAACGGGCCATGGGCCAACTCCGTACTGTCTCGAGAAGGTAGTGGTCGGTGAGGGCCAGGAAGCGAGGGAGATCATCGGCGGGGTCGTGGGGGAGGAGGATCGCCAGGGTCAAGCCGATGAGGTCCCGGAGCGCCAGGTCGAAGGAGCGGGTCGTGCGGTGGAAGTAGATCTGGGAGTACATGTAGCGTCGCGCCTGGATGAACTGCTCGAAGACGCCCAGGCCGTATCGGTGGATCGCCAGCCGCCCCTTCTGGACGTGGGTGTAGTAGAGGATCCGGTCGATGTCTACCGGCGCCGTTGCTACCCCGCACATGTAGGCATCCCGGAGAACATAGTCGAGGTTGTCCACGGTGAAGATCCCGGAAAAGAGGGGCTTCAGCGCCGCCAGGACCGGAAGGTCCCGCGGCACCGGATTCGGGGCCTTGCCCTTTCCTACGAGATAGGCCACCCAGTCTGCGGAAATCTTCTCGCCGGGTGCGAAGCTTCCGGAGGGACTCCTGTCGATCTTCTCGATAATCTCCCGCAGGGGACCTCCGATGATGATCTGGCTCATCTTTTCGTGGGATCGTCCAAAGCGCGGCAGGGAGACGGTCTCGTCGTAGAAGTGGCAGAAGGGGCCGTGGCCGGTGTCGTGGAGCAGGGCCGACACCCGAAGAAGCCCTTCGAAGAAGGGAAGGGAGAATTCTCCGGAAAACCCGGGATAGAGATGGCGGGCGAAGCGTCCGGCCATGTGCATGGCGCCCAGGGAGTGGGCAAACCGGGTATGTTCGGCGGCAGGGAAGACAAACCTGGCGCTTTGAAGCTGGTAGATCCCCCGGAGGCGCTGGACCCAGGGGCTGTCGATAAGGGTCCGTTCGGTGAGGTTCCCCTCCTGGGCGGGGGTATCCACGAAGGTGATGTACCCGTGGACCGGGTCGGCAATCAGCGAGAGCCCGTCGTAGGGGAGGGCGGCGGCTCGTTCTTTCATGGACGGGGCGGTCCTTCTGGATTTCGGGTCCGGGGAAGACCTTCGTAAGCCGAGTTCTGTCGAGGATGGCCATTACTCTGGGACCAGGGTTACCCCTGGACTCTAGCGACCTTACCCGGAGGCGTGGGCCGGGCCAGCCTTCCGCACGAATGCGAG
>JBMFWG010000062.1:0-7788 GCA_049965515.1 Leptospirillia bacterium | reverse complement strand
AAATGGGTCTGGCTTTTAAAAAACTCCTCAAAAAACCGGCCGAGGGGTGTGAAACCAATCCTATATCGGAATTAGGGACTGCCTTGAAACTTGATTCTTCCTTTCTCTCCCATCTAGAATGAAGCGTTAAACCGAACCAAAACCGGGCGAAAAGGAATCCGGGCAATGGGGCGCCTCCGACAAAGCTTTACCCACATCCCCGGGATTTCGGATCAGACTTGCGCTTGGCATTCCTTATGACGACATCTTTGGAAAGGGTCTCTGTGGCACAGATCAAAAAAGGGATGGGCCTGCTTCTTTTTCTCCTGGTGGCAGGAACCGTGGCAGGGTCGGTCCTGACCCTCATCTTCGATGCTTTCATTCCTTCAGGTCCCCTGGCCCGAATCTTTCTCTCGAATGTCACCATCGGAAGCGCCGCTCCCACAACCCTCCACCTGGTCCTGATCGACCTTTCCCTGGGTCTCTCCCTCCACATCAACATTCTCAACGTTCTTGGACTCTTTTTGGGCTATTACATCTACCGAAACTCCTGACGCTCTCCGGGCCCACCTTCGGAAATATCTATTTCTTTTTTCCTGGAGGTCGGCCGCCAGAGCCTCCCCTTCCGGAGTCCTTTCTCTTTTTCCCGCGTCCGGATCCGATGGCGATTCCCTCCCCGGAGGGCTTCTCGCCCCGAGCCCGGAGAAGGTCCCGGAAATACGCGGCCTTTTCGAAATCGAGGGCCTCTGCGGCCTCGACCATCCGGGCACGGATCTCGGCATCACCCAAGGAATGTGGCACCACCTCTTCCCTCTCCTCAGCGGGGATCTCGACGGTCACATAATCGCTCTCCGACACATGATAGAGAGCTTCCGGAATATTCTTGCGAATGCTCTGCGGGACAATTCCGTTCTCTTGATTGAAGGCCAATTGAATCGTTCTTCTCCGGCTCATCTCATCGATGGCCTCCTGCATTGATCCTGTCATGCTGTCAGCATAAAAAATCACACGACCACGCAGATTCCGGGCGGCCCGGCCGGACGTCTGGATCAGGGAGCGACGAGACCGAAGGAAGCCCTCCTTGTCAGCATCGAGGATGGCAACGAGGGAAACCTCAGGAAGATCGAGCCCCTCCCGGAGAAGATTGATCCCCACAAGAACATCGAATTCTCCCCGGCGAAGGTCCCGGATGATTTCCATCCGTTCGATGGTATCGATCTCCGAATGGAGGTAACGGACGCGCACCCCTCTCTCCTCAAGATATTCGGTCAGATTCTCGGCCATACGCTTGGTCAGTGTCGTCACTAGCACTCGGTCTCCCTGGGCCGCCGTCTTTCTGACCTCGCCCAGGAGATGGTCCACCTGGTGGATGGCCGGCACGACCTCGACCTCGGGATCGACGAGCCCGGTTGGCCGGATAACCTGCTCGACAGTCACTCCCTTCGAGGCAGCGAGCTCATAGGGGCCAGGAGTTGCCGAAACAAAGATGACCTGCTTCATCACCTGCTCAAACTCATCGGCGGTGAGGGGACGGTTGTCGAATGCGGAGGGAAGCCGGAAGCCAAAATCCACCAGACTTTTTTTCCGGGAGTGGTCGCCTTGGTACATCCCTCCCACCTGGGGGACGGCCACGTGGCTCTCGTCGATGACAAGAAGATAATCCGAAGGAAAGTAGTCGAAGAGGGTCGGAGGCGGCTCTCCCGGAGCCCGACCGGAAAGATGGCGGGAATAATTTTCAATCCCGTGGCAGAACCCGACTTCCCGGATCATCTCGAGATCGAAAAGGGTTCTCTGTTCGATTCTCTGGGCTTCCACCAGCTTGTTGTTCTTCCGGAAATAGTCGATGCGCTCGGCCAGCTCTTCCTCAATGGCACTTAGGGCTCCGTCGAGCTTGTCGGGAGGAAGCACATAGTGCGTTGCAGGATAGATGATGATCGAGGGAACAGGGAGAAGCTCCTTCCCGGTGAGCGGATCGATCTCCCGGATCCGCTCCACCGTGTCTCCCCAGTACTCCACACGGACCGCCCTCTCCTCATAGGAGGAGGGAAAGATGTCCACGACATCTCCCTTTACCCGGAATGTTCCCCGGTGGAAGTCGATCTCGTTGCGCTCATACTGGATCTCGACGAGACGCTCGAGAAGACGCTGTCTCCGGATCTCCATCCCCTGCTCAAGGTAGAGATGCATCTTGAGGTAGGAGTCGGGTGACCCGAGTCCATAGATGCAGGAGACCGAGGCAACGACGATGGTATCGAGACGCTCGAGAAGCGCCGTGGTGGCACTATGTCGCATGCGATCGATCAGGTCGTTGACCGCCGAATCCTTTTCGATATAGGTATCGGTGGCAGGGAGATAGGCTTCCGGCTGGTAGTAATCGTAATAACTGACGAAATACTCGACGCGGTTGTCGGGGAAGAACTCCCGGAACTCGCGGTAAAGCTGGGCCGCGAGGGTCTTATTGGGGGCCAGAACAAGCGCCGGCTTTCCCGCGTTGGCAATGACATTGGCCACGGTAAAGGTTTTGCCGGATCCCGTCACCCCGAGAAGCGTCTGAAATTTCTCTCCATGTGAGACTCCCCGGGTGAGCCGATCGATCGCCTTGCCCTGATCCCCACAGGGAGAATAGTCAGAGACCAGCCGAAAATGTCCCTGACGAACAGGGCTGATGTCACCGCTCATCGTCCCCCTCCATAGACCATAATCCCGACTCCCGCCCCCACGAGAAGGGCTCCCAGAAGATCCCTGAAGTCCGGTCGAAAGCCGTCAACGAAGGCGGCAAAAAGAAGGGAGAAGAGGACAAAAACACCCCCATAGGCCGCATAGGCCCGACCGAAGGGCAAGGGCTCAAGGGCGGCCACGACCCCATAGAGCATCAGAGCCGCCAGTCCCAAAAGCCCGATGGACAGCGGGGCGTGTTCTCGCAACCACCGCCAGACCCCGTATCCCCCTCCCACTTCAAGAATCCCGGACAGCATCATCAACATAAAAATCTTCACCGCTTTCTCCCATGCCCGGCCGTCGTCCTATCCCCGGAGAAGTCGTCACCGTCTTGACAGATCCTCGAGCAATCGTCCACAGTGTTTGGCAATGATACCCTCACGCCCGATCCGGAAGGAGACTTCATGACCCTTGATCCCGTCAGTCTACGCCCCATTGAAAAGCACCATGCCGCCCCGGCAATCCGCATCTATGACGGACACCTCTATTACTTTGACAGTCTTGATTCCTGCGCGACCTTCGACCGCAACCCCGAGCGCTATATCCACAACGCTCCGGGCCGAACCCTGACGGTGGGGGTCATGGGAGCGGCCTCCGGCCAGTTTACCCCGGAGATCACAGAACTTGCGCGGGAAACGGGGCGAGCCATTGCCAGGAAACACTTTGGCCTCATCACGGGGGCATGTCCTGGACTTCCCTGGGAGGCCTGCAAGGGGTTCAAGGAGATCGGGGGATTTTCCGTGGGAATCTCCCCGGCCCTTTCCGAGGAAGAGCATCTTCACCGTTTCCACTCTCCCAATGACCTCTACGACATGATCATCTTTACCGGCTCAGGCCTCATGGGACGGGAAGTGATCAACATCCGGTCCAGCGATTTTGTCATCATCCTGGGGGGGCATTCGGGCACTCTCGGAGAGTTTTCCATTGCTTATGACGAGGGAAAGCTGATCGGCGTCGTCGAGGGGAGCGGAGGGATCACGACCATCCTCGACAAGGTTGTGGAAGCGGTGGCCAAGCCGACCGGAAGCACCATCCTCAGAGACTCCTCTCCAACCGCGCTTCTTGACCGGATGATCGAGCACTACACCACGACACACTTCCGGAAACCCTCGGTCTTTATCGGATAGCCGCCTTCCCTCCAAGCCACCGGGAGAGCGCCTCCCGGTTGACCTCATAGATCTCCCCATTGGCCCGAATGGTCTCAAGGGCCTGGGCGACCGCCCGACGAGCGGCCGGGACGGGATGGCGGGAAAAGAAGTCTTCCACCATCAACCGCTCCTCCTCGGAACGGAAGGAATCGGAGATGCCCCGGATGAGCCGGTTCAAGGCAAAGCCTCCGGATTCATACCGCCCATAGAAAGTCTCCCAGTTCTTGGTCACAAAGTCGAATGTTCGTCGCCGGCCCAGAGGATTTCGTGCGAGCGCCCCCACCACCGCCACGGCGTCCTGAATACGCACAAGAGGGGTGAGAGTGGCCGAAAGAGCACGATCGAGAAGCGCCGGATCCGGAGCCAAGGACAGGGCATGAAGCAGGCGATTTTTTTCCTCCTGGTCAGGTTGGACTCCCGCGAGATCCATGACCGCCTGAAAGATCTCCGCTCTCCCTGTCGCCACCGCCCCGGAAAAAACTCCGAGACGAAGGTCCGACGGAAGACTGGAGGGATTCTGTCGATAGGACTCAAAGCGTGGCAGGCAGGCCGCCAGGGTCTCAGGGTCTCCCAGGCGGACCAGGGCCCCAAGAAGCGCCGATCGAAGGAGCCTTTCCTGATGAGACTCCTTTTCCCTGAGATCCCATCCTGACCGGACAAAGGCCGGGCGGATCAGCCCGATGGCCCATCTCCGAAAATCTGCATGATTCGCATCGCCCACCCAGATTCCATCGACCTCAAGGAGATTGGCCAGAAGATCGGCCCATACGGCATAGGAGGTTTCCTGTCCAAATCGCTCCGCGAGATCGAGGTACTCTCCCACAGAGACAATCCCCGACCGGAAAAAGGCATACATATCGTTTTCAAGGGCCAGCCGATCAAGAACGCTCAGCTCTCCCCTCTCCATGGCGTCCAGAATCTCACCCCGAAGCTCGGGAGAATAAAGGACCCGAAAATATCCTGTCTGTCCGGCATTGATCGTCGTCCAGGCGGATTTCGGTTCGGGGAGCTCAAAGGTGGTGGAGCGTTCGGAGACCATACGGCGAACGGGCGCGCCCCCGCCGACGGAGACGGAGAGAAAAAGTGGCCAAAGGGGGGAGTCTGGACTCGCCGCCAAGGCCTCCCGGTCACTTTGGCGGATCCGGAACGGATATTGGGTGACAGAGAGCCTCTGGCCCTCCCGGGCCACCGATACCCACGGGTAACCCGGAATCGTCGTCCAGGCTGTCATGACCCGCCCAAGACCTCCGTAGGGGGCAAAGGAGGGGTCAGAGAGGCTGCGCCAGAGATCGGCCGTCGTGGCATTCCCATAGGCAAACCGAACGAAGTAGTCGGCAAGAGCCCTCCGGAAAGGCTCCGCCCCAAGCGCTGTTTCGAGCATCCGCAGGAGGGAGCCGCCCTTGGTGTAGCTGATGGCGTCGAAGATCTCGTTGATCTCTCCGGGATCTCCCACCGGCACCTCGATGGGATGGGTCTCGGCCAGGGCGTCCATCTCAAGTGCCTCATTTCTGTCCTCGCTCTGAAAGAGCTCCCACATCCCCCACTCCGGAAAGAGGGCATCCACCGCCTTCACCTCCATCCAGGAGGCAAAGCCTTCATTGAGCCAAAGATCATCCCACCAGGCCATAGTCACCAGGTCGCCGAACCATTGATGGGCCATTTCATGGGCCACCACCACGGCCACGCGCTGAAGATTCCGGGCCGAGGCCCCTTCATGGGGAGAGAGCAGGGCCGTCTCCCGAAATGTCATGGCACCCCAGTTTTCCATCGCGCCGGCAGCAAAATCTGGAATGGCCAGAAGATCGAGCTTGGGCAGGGGGTAAGGCGTTCCGAAGTAGTCGTTGTACCAGGGAAGAAGCCGACGAGCGACCTCGAGGGCAAACTCGCCATCCCTGGCTCGGCCGGGAGGGGCATAGACAGAGATTTCCACGCCGGCCGCCACGGTCGAAATCCTGTCCCATCGACCGATGGAGAGGTGAAGGAGATAGGTGGACATGCGGGGAGTTCTGGCAAAGACAATGCGGGTTCCTCCCGCCCCGTCCCCCTCCCGGCTCTCTTCCGGCATGTTGGAGACGGCAGAGTAACCGGGGGGTACGGTGACCGACAGGGAAAACGTGGCCTTCATCCGGGGTTCGTCAAAGCATGGGAAGGCCCGTCGGGCATCGGTCGCCTCAAACTGAGTCGTGGCCATGGGAAAGGCCTCTCCCGAAAGCTCCTGTCCCCGACATCGGTAGAACCCGGCCAAAAGATCATCCACCTCACGTGAAAACTCGAGAAAAAGCTGGGCACGCTTTCCCTGCTCAAAGAGGCGGGTCCCTGAAAGAATGACCCGCTCTTCCTGGGGCAGCAGACGGACCGACAGGGGGAAGTCCACTCCCTCGTAACGGGCCACTGCCCGGGAAATCCGAAGATCCTTGGCGTTGAGAACAAACTCGATGGTGCTGCGATGGATCTCCACATCAATGGTGACCTCGCCTGTCAGCCGGGAGAACTCCGGATCCGGAGAGAGATGGAGGTCGTAGTGGCGGGGAAAAAGATCGTCCGGGAGCTGAAAGAGGCTATCTGCGGCCATGGAATATCCTTATGAAAGAGCGACTGGAAGAATTCGGGTGATCACAGTGAGTCCGGAGGGGTCCCTCTCGATTCAGACCACCATGGAGAGGAGACGTTCGATATAGGGACGGGACTGGGCTCCGATCAATCGGTTGACCTCATTCCCTCCCCTGATCAGAACCAGGGTCGGGATGCTCGACACCCGGAACTCCCGGGCCGTATAGCCATTTTCGTCGACATTGAGCTTGGCGACTATTACCCGGCCCCGGTATTCCCTTGCCAGATCCTCCAGCAGGGGAGCGACCTGTCGGCAGGGACCGCACCAGGGAGCCCAGAAGTCCACCAGGACCGGGAGACGGGAGTTGATGACCCGCTCGTAGAAGTCCGCATCCGTCACGACAATAGGCTCTGCCGGAGCAGAGGATGCCGAAGCCCTCCCTAGCGCCAGCGGAGCATGGCAATGGCCGCAACGGGCGTGTTCAATCCCCCGTTGTGGGTCCACATTGTTGTTTGTTCCGCAATTTGGACAACGGACAAGATTCTTGGCACCGTTCACAGTGGTCCCCTCCCCTGGCAGGCAGGCGTCTCGACACCCAATGAATCCCGGGGACTCTCTCCCGCGTTCCTTGTCCAGCGAAGGTCGACAGGAGACAGTTCCGGAAGGCTCCCTCGGGACAAAACCGGATGAAACATGTTATCACCGGTCCCGGGAGGAGCCTGTTTTCTTCCTTTGATCATATCCTTCCGTCCCTTCAGACGGCAAGGACCTGTTGGGCCAAAAGGTTGTCCCGCAGGCTTGACATCCTCCCCTTCCTCTCGCTTCGCTCGCCGCAAAAGCGGATAAGGAAGGGGATTTTTTCCTGCCATCTCCCCTTTTGGAGACGGGGATAGATCGGACGGCCTGAACGGTCAGGCCGCCGACTCGGAACCCGAAGGGTCCGAACAGGCGCACCGGGTCTGCCCGACCCTCTTGATATTCTTGGCCGCATTGACATCGGCATTTTCCGCATGGCCGCAGACCATGCAGACGAACGCTTCCTGTGTCTTCCGGTTCTTCGGAGAGACATGGCCGCAGGTGGAACAGGTCTGGCTGGTGTACTGCGGGGGAACCCGGACCAGCACTCCTCCGTTTCTCGCGAGCTTGTATTCGAGAAGGGTCAAGAAAGTTCCCCATCCCCGGGAGAGGATCGACCGGTTCAGTCCGGCCTTTTGCCGGACATTCTTCCCGGGGGACTCGACCCATCCCCGGGCGGAGCGAGACATGGTCCGGATCTTCAGATCTTCGACAAAGACAACCGCTTGGGTGAGGGCAACAGCAGACGCCTCACTAAAAGCTAATGCCAAGGACGGCCACGCCGTCCGCACTATCATTCCACGGACTGAAGTCCGA
>JBMFWG010000061.1:0-8006 GCA_049965515.1 Leptospirillia bacterium | reverse complement strand
GCATGCCCCTCTCCTGACGCACTGAAAACAGGAAAATCTGTAAAAACGGACTTTCTCACAAATCTGACGTGCACCCGAAAGACTTCCCCGGTTGGCTTGCACCAACAAAATCGTTTATCCTCTGTGGAGGAGCATGGCCCGCAACGAAGGCCGGCCCCCGGAATAGCTCCCATGGGGCAGGATCGATCCTCGCGGAACCGGCCCCGGGATCCTCCGGCATCCCCTCCAACAAGGAGACTCCATGGCCCCCTCGTCGCTGGACAATGCTCTCCCCCTGGCAGGGTCCCCCCCCGTCACCCCTTTCTCTCTCCGGGCACGACGGGTCCTGGCCTCCCTTTGGCATATCCGGCGAATCTTCTCCCTTCAGAAGGCCCCCGACCCCTCCCGTCCGAAGGATCACCTGTCGGTCTGGTTCGAGGACTTTCTCTCCCTTCTGGGGGTCGAGATCCGTCTCTCCGGAGAGCGTCCGGCCACCACCGCCTTCCTCATCGTGCCCAACCACACCTCCTGGCTCGATATCATGGTTCTCCGGGCGCTCTTTCCCACCTGCTTCATCGCCAAGGAAGAGATCGCTGCCTGGCCGGTGGTCGGTCCGATGGCCAAGGAGGCAGGGACAATCTTCATCGGAAGGGGACGCCTCTCCTCATTCCGGGACACCTTAGTCGCCGCCCGGGCCTCCATGGACAATAATGTGCCCATCACCGTCTTTCCGGAGGGGACCACCACCCGGGGCGACCGTCTCCTGCCCTTCAAGACCGGAGTCTTCGAGCTCTGCACCGAAACAGGGCGGTCCGCCCTTCCGGTCTCCCTTCGCTATGAAGATCCCGCAGGACGCCAGCTGCTCTCCGTCTCCTATACCGGCAACGAAAACTTTTTCCGCTCCTTTGGGCGAACCCTCCGGGAGCCCCGGGTCGTGGTCCGGACCCATATCTCTCCGCCTCTCTCTCCCGAGGGCCGCGACAGGAAGTCCCTCTCCCAGGCCGCCCAGGAGGCGGTTTCCGGAGGCCTGGCCCTCCTTTCAGGATCGCGTCCCCCGGTCGCTTTCTCCGGAAGATCCTGACCTCCTGTCCGAAGACCCCGCCGGGCCTCCCCTTACCTTCTGCTCAGAGCTTGTCGAGAAGACGCCTCTGGGCCCTCTCCTTTTTCGAGAGGCGCCGGGGGTTGCCCTTCTTCTTGCCGAAGGTGGAGGGAGAGGGATCCTCGTCCTCATCCTCCTCTCCTCCGGCCTCGTATCGCCCCCCGCCAGCCGGAGCCGACCGGGCCGCCATCCTTCCCAGAAACTCCTGGGCGCTCAGGGTCTCGGCCCCGAGAGAGCGGGAGCGCAAGACCACCTCCCGATCCGAGCTCACCACCGCCGCCCTCTCCCGAAAACGCGCCGCCAGCGTGATGATGACGGCATCGGCACTCCCGGCCGCCTCCGAAAAGACGAGGCGGATACCCGGCGGGGGAGTCAGAAGAAGGTCCCGGTCATTGGGATATCCGTCGAAGACGAGATGGATTTCGGCGAAGCTTCGGCTTCCGGCATAGACGGAGATCTCCCGGAGAAGCCCCTGCCTCTCCCGGGCCAGCACCTCTCCGTCACGGCGCATGCGGCCGCGGGCGCCGATCAGGTTGTATCCGTCGAGGATCAGGATGCGGGCCACGGTCGCTCCTTTCGGGAGGGAATGCCAGGGGTCTAGACGTCGATGGCGAAGAACTCCCGGGTGTTGTCCAGGATCTGGCGGGCAAAGGCCCCGGGATCCTCGCGCCGGGATTCGGCGCAGACCCGGAGGGTCTCAGGAAGATAGGCGGGCTGATTGGTCTTCCCGCGGTAGGGAACGGGGGCCAGATAGGGGCAATCGGTCTCAAGAAGGATCCGGTCGGCCGGAATCTTTGGAAGAAGCTCCCGCAGGGCCGCCGCATTCTTGAAGGTCACGATGCCCGAGAAGGAGAGATAAAAACCCCGGTCGAGAGCGCCGAAGGCCTCCTCGCAGCTTCCTGTAAAGCAATGGAAGACTCCCCGACGCTCCGACAGGCTCTCGGAGTCCAGCAGAGAAAAAAGGGGCTCGAAGGCCTCCCGGCAGTGGAGAACCAGGGGAAGAGCGGTCTCCCGGGCCAGGGCGATGTGGGCTCGAAGGGACGTTGCCTGAACCTCAAGGGGAGTCTCGGCAAAGTCCGCCCGGTCGATCCCCGTCTCTCCGATCCCCACCACCCGGGGGGAGGCGGCCAGGGTGCGAAGCTCTCCGAGGCTTTCGGAAGTGAGGGTCGCCGCCTCGGAGGGGTGGATGCCGACGGTGGCCCAGACCCCCGGCAGACGCGCGGCCAGATCCACCGACTCCCGGGAGCTGGCAATCCGGGTGCCGATGTTCACAAGACCCACGAGCCCCCGCTCCCGGGCCCCGGTAAAGGCGACGTCGGCCGAAAGCTCCGGAGGCAGGAGGTTTAAGTGGGCATGGGTGTCGAAGAAGGGAACGAGAGAGTCGGACATCGCAGGCTACCGGATCCCGGCGCCGGGAGGAGCCTCCCGGTCGGGGGTGAGAAGGGAGACACCTTCGGGGACGGTGGCCGCCAGGAGCATCCCCTGGGAGGTCACCCCCATGAGGGTGGCCGGGGCGAGGTTGGTCACCACCACGACGGTCTTGCCCACCAGGCTCTCGGGGGCATAGGAGCCGGCGATCCCCGCCACTACCGTGCGGGGAGCGGGCTCGCCGATGTCCACCGCGAGCTTCAAAAGCTTCTTGGACTTGGGCACCGCCACGGCCTCCCGAATGATTCCCGTGGCCAGCCGAAGCTTCGAGAAGTCCTCGTAGGTGATCTGGGGCACCTCGGGAAGGGGAGCGGATGGGGGAGGGACGGGGCTGTCCCGGGACGGAGCGGACGGCGAGGAGGCGGCGGGATTGCCTGAGCCGGCGGCCGAAGCGGGTGCCTCCTTCGGAGCCTTCCGGGGAGCGCGTTCGCTCTCCTCGGAGAGGACCGCCCCCGAAGCATCCCGCCGGGGAAAGAGAGGAGCCCCCGGACGGGGGGTGTAGGCATCGACGACCCCAAAGGTCCCGTGGGTGGAGAGAGAGTGCGCCCCCGGTCCCGGACAGTCCAGGATCTCGAAAATCCGGTCGGAGGTCCCGGGAAGATAGGGAGTCAGGTGCACGGCGACGAGGCGGAGGCCCTCGAGGAGGTCGTAGAGAACCTCAGAGAGCTCTCCGGTCCGGGAAGGATCCCGGGCCAGGACCCAGGGGGCCCGGACATCGACCTGGCGGTTCAGAAAACCCACGAACTCCCAGAGGGTGGACAGGGCCCGGTGGAACTCCAACGCCACCGTCCGAGAGACCACCTCCGGAAGAATCCGGGCGGCCTCGGCCTCTACCTCTCGCGTCGCTCCTCCGGCCGGGCGGGGAATCCCCCCCTCGGGAAAGAACTTCACGGCCATGGCCACCACCCGGGAGAGGAGATTGCCCAGGTCGTTGGCCAGGTCCCGGTTGATCCGGTTGATGAGGGCCTCCCGGGAAAAGTCCACATCCTGCCCGAACTGTCCCTCCCGCAGGAGAAAGTAGCGGGTAGCATCGGGACCGAAGGTCTCCACGAGCCCCACGGGATCCACGACGTTGCCCCGGCTCTTCGACATCTTCTCCCCGTCCACCGTCCACCAGCCGTGGGCGAAGATCAGGCGGGGGGGAGGGAGCTCCAGTGCCCGGAGAAGGATCGGCCAGTAGACGGCATGGGTGGTCAGGATGTCCTTGCCGACGAGGTGGGTGGCCGGCCAGAGGCGGGAGAGGCCCTCCTCGGGGGTGGCTCCCAGGGAGCGGGGAACGGTGATGTAGTTGAGCAGGGCGTCGAACCAGACGTAGGTGACATAGTCGGGGGCGAAGGGCAGGGGGATGCCCCAGGGAACCCGGGTCCTGGGGCGGGAGATGCAGAGATCCCCCAGAGGCTTTCTTAAAAAGCCCATGACCTCGTTGTAGCGGGATTCGGGGCGCACGGCTTCGGGGTGGGACTCGTAGTGGGAGACCAGCCAGTCCTGGTAGCGGCCCATGCGGAAGAAGTAGTTGGTCTCGCTGATCCGCTCCACCGGACGGCGACATTCGGGGCAGAGCCCCCCCTCCACGTCCTTGTCGGTCCAGAACCTCTCGTCGGGAAGACAGTACCATCCCTCGTAGGCCCCCTCGTAGATGTCTCCCTTCTCCAGAAGGAGGGAGAGCACCTCACGCACTCCCTCCACATGGCGGGGCTGGGTCGTCCGGACGAAGTCGTCGTTGGAGATCACCAGCTTCTCCCAGAGATCCCGAAATCGGGGAAGGATACGGTCTACATAGACCTGGGGAGGAAGGCTGTGGCGTTCCGCGCTCTGCCAGACCTTCTGGCCGTGCTCGTCAGTTCCCGTCAGGAAAAAGACCGGCTCTCCCAGGAGACGGTGGGTTCGGGCCAGGACATCGGCGGCCACGGTAGTATAGGCGTGTCCGATGTGGGGAATGTCGTTGACGTAGTAGATGGGGGTGGTGAGGTAGAACCAGGGGGAGCGGTCAGACACGGGGAGACGGATCCTTTCGATGGCGGTTGTCCGGAATGGCCGGGGTTCTCCGGGACGGGGAGGAGGGAACGGACGAGAGTGAGGGGTCCTCTTGCCGGTCGAGGGTGACGGACTTCCACCCGGGTCCCGGGGTCGGATCCTTGGAGGAGGCGGCGCCATGCGTCCCGCAGGACTTCCGGCAGGAATGTCCTCCGACCGGGGCGGCTCCCTCTCCCCCCGAGAGAGACGACTCGCCCTCTCCGGCATCCTGGAGATCGAAGGAGAGGCAGCACTTCAGACGGCCGCACATCCCTGTCGACCGGAGCGAGGCCGGTTCTGCGTCCACCTCCCGGGCCATGCGCGTGGAGATCGTCCGGAAGGACTTGAGGAAGGACGAGCAGCAGAGGCTCTTGCCGCAAGATCCCACACCGTCGAGCAGGGCGGTGTATTCCCGGGGGCTGATCTGCCGAAGCTCGATCCGTCCCCGGTACTTGGCGTGGATATCCTTCAGAAGCTCCCGGAAGTCGACCCGGCCTTCGGCGGTGTAGTACAGAAGAAAGTCGTTGGCGGCAAAGTTGGCCACCGACTCGACGAAGATCATGGGAAGCTGGCGATAGGCCGCCCGCTCCCGGACAAAGGAAAGGAGGGCCGCTTCCCGGGAGGCCAGGGAGGAGAGACGGGGCTCGTCCTCCGGAGTCAGTCGACGGATGAAGCGGAACTCCGGGAGGCTGGGCAGAAGGGAGGCCTCGACGATCCGGGGATTTTCCACGAGAACCATGGGGGCGGGACCGAGGCGGCTCTCCCCCAGGACACTCTCCTGACGCTGAAAAGGCGGCTCATCCTGTTCGGGAACACGGGGGGCCCAAAGGGGAATATTGGGACCGATCCTCTTGATCTGGGCGGTGAGGATCCAGACCGGACCCTCCCGGGGCCCATTGTCCGGAGACGCTCCGGGAGAGCGCCCCAAAGAGGAGATCGCGGTCGCCGCAGAAGACCTGTATGTGGAAGACCTTGCGCGCATCCCTATTTTCCGCTCCCATTCAGGGAAAAAAGCTCCCCGATCCATCCCAGAAACTGCTCGAGAGCCAGTCCCCGATTGATATTGTGTACCGACAGCCTTCGCATTTCACCTATCTTATCATGGAGACTTCCCCGGAGAAAGTCCGGCCCCTCCGCGGCGTAGAGGGCGGGCAGGGGACTTTCCGCCCACTCGGGAAGGGGAGCATGCCCCCCCGCCACCCGCTCGGCCGACAGGAGGAGGCGCTCCAGCGCGTCGAGAAAGACGTCGAAGCCCTCCTTTTCCGCCAGGGCGGGAAAGGATTCCCACACGGCGGCAAAGTCCACCCGTCCGCCCGAACCCATCCCCTCAAGGAGGCTCGCCACCCGGGAGAGGGGATCGGTGAGGGGAGAGTCCAGGAGGGTCAGAAGCCGCCCTACCGAGCCTCCGGAGAGGACCCCGGCCCTTTCGATCTCCTCCGGAGAGCTCTCGGGGCGGAGCTCCCGGGCGACGGCGAGGAGATCGCCGTCGGAGAGGGAGACGAAGCGTACCTTCAGAAGGCGCGAGAGAAGGGTGGGGAGGAGGCGGTCGGGGGAGGGGGAGAGGAGAAAGAACAGGAGGTTGTCTGAAGGTTCCTCAAGCGACTTGAGGAGGCTGTTCGAAGCCTCCGGGGTGAGGCGGTGGACGTCGTCGAGAAGGGCGATCCGGACCGGTGAGACCAGGGAGGACTCGAGGGTTTCCCGAAGGAGCTTCCGGACGGCATCGATCCCGATGGACTGGGTCTCTCCCGGATCAAGGACGTGAAAGTCCGGATGGGTGGCAAGGGGGGTGCGGCAGGAGAGGCAGCGGCCGCAGGGCTCCCTCTCCCCGGGCTCGGCGCAGAGGATCCGGCGCGACAGCGCCAGGGCGGTGGTGCGCTTCCCCACTCCCTCCGGACCCCACAGGAGGATGGCTCCCGAGCGAAGTCCTCCGGAGAGGATCCGGGAAAGCCGGGCAATGGCCCGGTCCTGTCCCCGGAGGGACGAGAGGGAGGGGTCGGCCGTCATGTGTTCCTCCCGCCGGGGGAGAATCTCCCGGGAAACCGCCGGGAGAGCTCCTCGAAGATCTGCTCTTCGAGACGTTCGGGATCGCAGGTGGCGTCGAGAACGACGGTCCGGGCACGGTGGATCCGGGCCAGTTCGAGATAACCCTCCCGGACCCGTTCGAAATAGTCCCTTCCCAGAAGCTCAAAGCGTGTGGGTCCCTCTCCCCGGCCATGGAGCCTTTTGGCCATCTCGGAGACCGGCAGGTCGAGCAGGAAGGTGACCTCCGGAACCACCCCGGCAAGGGCCACCTCGTTCAACATTGAGACCATCTCCCGGGAGAGACCTCCGCCGAAGGACTGGTAGGCCACGGTGGCAAAGGAGAAGCGGTCGGAGAGGACGGTCCGGCCGGCGCGAAGCTCGGGCAAAAGGAGCGTCTTCACATGCATCACCCGGTCAGCCTCGAAGAGAAAGAGCTCGGCCTCGGGAACGAGGGAGACGGCGGGATCGAGAAGGATCTCCCGAAGGCGGGCTCCGGCCGGGGTGCCGCCCGGCTCCTTGGTCAGAACGGCGGGATGGGAGAGGGCATCAAGCCGCGCCTTGAGCCTCCGCGCCTGGGTGGACTTTCCCGAACCGTCCATTCCCTCGAAGACGATCAGACATCCCGGGGAGGCGCCGGAGGAGGACGGGGAGGGGGGGGAAAGAAACGGGGTCATGAGCGATCCGGATGTATCCCTCGGCCTTCGGGAAGGCCGGGAGGGAGAAGGTGAATGAGGTCCGCTCCCGCCGTGTCGGCGGCAGAGGACGGATCTTCTGAAGCCAGGGGACAGGAAACGAAAGCCGGACCGGAAAACCAAAAAGAAAGGCCGGTTTCGGGAAGGGCTCACCTTCCTGAAACCGGCCGATTCCCGAACGGTTCGCGCCTCATTCCCCCCGGATGGGTCATGATCGGGGAATATGAAGGGCTCATAATGGCAAAAGGCTCCGGGAGGTCGAAGCGCGTGCCCGGGAAGGGATCCGGTCGGGAAAACCGGCCGGGGGTCCCCGAAAAGCTTAGTGCTCCTTGATCTGATTTCCGGCGAGAAGGGCTGCCAGAACGATGGTACCGACCAGGAGGGAAACCATCCAGTGCATGTCACCGCCCATTGTTTTTCCCCTTTCTTTTGAAGTGGCTCGGGAGCCGATAACGGTCCCGGGCGAGGTTAGGAAAGACAGGATCTCTTGAATTTTTATCCTTTTGGAAAGAAAATGCAAGGGGGCACCTCGAGAAAATTTTGCCCCCCCGATTCCCTTTTCCACGATCACGAACGGACCGACGAATGGACGATCCTCAACGACTCTGGAGCCCCAAGGCCCGCGGCCTTGTACCCTACGTTCCCGGGGAACAGCCGAAATCGGGACACCCCGTGAAGCTCAACACCAACGAGAACCCCTATCCCCCCTCTCCCCGGGCCCTCGAAGCGATCCGGGAGGCGGCGGATGCCGGGATGCGGCTCTACCCCGACCC
>JBMFWG010000060.1:0-8738 GCA_049965515.1 Leptospirillia bacterium | reverse complement strand
CGAGGCGGCGCATCTTCAGGACGATTTGCGTCGGGCCGGGATCGAGCCGTGGAGCTGGATCGTCAATCAAAGCGTGCTGGCGGCTGTCACGGAGTCGCCGCTCCTCCGACAGCGGGCCGCCAATGAGATTCCGGAAATTTACGCGGTGAGGACCCGGCACGCTCATCGCTCTTGTGTTGTGTCGCTCATGAGTGAGGAACCGGTGGGAGTGGAGCGGCTTGCCCTTCTTCTCCAATGAGTTGAGGCATCTGCGGCAAGATGGGTGAGTCCGATGCCGACAGCTTATGATGATGGGAATGTTTCGAGAGACTGCCGTCTGAAGGCCTGAGAGTTTCAAAATGAGAAAGATCTGTGACGCCTCTCCTTAGTAGAGGGGGGAGTCCGTAAAAAAGGGGAAGTTGACGTTTTTGCCTGTTTTTATGAGACTTCCTCTTTTTTCATGTTTGCATAAAATATTATGGATTAATGTTTTTATTGGAAATATTCCTGTCCTAGGAGCTTTTCGAGGAAAAAATTTTAGAAAAACACGAGGGGAAAGACTATCTTTTTTTATTTTCTTGTTTTATCCTGTCTCCGAAAGACAGGTTGAACTTTTAACACTTCTTTTGCACAGGCAGCAGAAAGACTCACTCACCTTTCTTCAAGGAGATCGTTCATGAACAAAACGGAGCTCATCGAAAAGGTCGCAAAGTCTTCCAAGCTTTCCAAGAAGGATGTCCATGCGGTTGTTGATGGATTCCTCAAATCCATTGAAGCCTCGATGAAAAAGGGCGAGAAGGTGACAATCGTTGGATTTGGAACCTTCGGCACCGTTTCCCGCAAGGCCCGGACCGGCCGCAATCCGAAGACTGGCAAAGAGATCAAGATTGCCGCCAAGACCGCTCCGAAATTCTCTCCTGGGAAGGCTCTTCGTGAGTCCGTTAACTCCAAGGCGGCTCCCAAGAAGAAGTAGATTAATCTGAATTTTCGTCTTTATTAATTCGAGACATGTTCTGTGGAGCGAAGCCTTTCGGCTTCGCTCTTTTTGTTTCTTGGCTTCCACCGGAACTCTCCCTCCCCTTCTGTGTCTTTGCGATTGTCCTTAATCTCTCTCGAATATTTGCCCCGGCTCCTCAGGTCACTTTCTCTGCGTCGGGGGAGGATTTTTCGAGGATCCGGGTCAGCCCAAGATAAGCCCCCACAGTGAGCAGGATTGCCGGAATCGTCAGCCCGGTTTTCTCGATCAGGGCTGGCCAGAGATGCGGGGCGGCATAGTAGAAGGCGGCACCGGCGATCAGGGAGAGCCATCCGGAAAGATTGGCCTTTCGAGGCTTCCAGAAGACGCTCTCTTCCGGGGAGGAATCCCTTCGTCTTTTTTTCTTTCGAAAGCTTAGATATGCCTCTGCCAGGACCAGGCTCCATAGGGGAATGAAAAGCCCCCCGGTCGCCGTGAGAAAGTCTGTGAAAAAACCGATGAAGCTTGAGAAAAAGAGAGGAATGAAGGCCGTTCCGATCTGGAGCACCGAGACGATGGCCAGCGCCTTGAGAGGGGGGGGAGCCTTGTGGGCTGAAATCAGGGAGAGCAGTCCCATGCCAGCTCCGTAGAGATTGCTTGTGCTCACACTCACACAGGAGAGAAAAATCACCGAAAGGGCGACCCAGGAGAGTCCCAGCCGCTCCATGAGCCGCGATGGGTCGCTGTCGTTGGCATCGAGATGGCCGGTGGCCAGTCCCAGTCCGATGACCACCATGGCGCCCACCATGACAAACCACGCCTGTCCGGCCCAAAGGCCCAGCCATGAGCCGAAGAAGGCCCCCTTTTCTGTCTTTGAAAAGCGGCCAAAGTCTCCCACCTGAAGCCAGGTCCAGATATTGACAAAGGAGATATCAAAGAGGCGAAGGGGGGAGAAAGGCGCCGAGGAGGGGGGGGGAGGGGAGAGCAGGGGGGCGATCCCGAACTGGCGGATAAGAGAGACGGATTCGACGCCGCCGAGAAGGATGAGAAGAAGGGAGCTGACCCATTTGAGTTTCCGGATCGCGCCGGCTCCGGCAGCGGCCACAGCCCCCTGAACGAGGGCGATGGAGAGAATGGCGACAACCATTGACATGGATGCGGGAGAGGCATTGGGGGACTCCCGGGAGCCGTGGAGAATATGAACGAGCGAGAGTGCGCCGATATAGGTGGTGACTGTGGTCCATCCCAGTTGGACGAAAGTCTCGGCCAACCCGAGAAAGAGTGTTCCTTCCCGGTCTCCCAGGGCCGGTCGGGCCAAGACGACGGTCGTCGCGCCGGTCCTGGCCGAAATCCAGGCCAGTGTGGCCCAGGGAAGGATGATCAGGGGGGTGAGAAAAAAGGTGTTCCACAGAAGCACCGGAAGTCCGGCAAGAGCAAGAAGGCCTCCGAAGTACCAGCTTGAGGCATTGGCACTGTCCCCGAACCAGTTCCAGAAGAGATCCATGAAGCCGTAACTTTTTTCGCTCTGTGACAAGGGACGGATCCCGGCATGGTCAAAGCGCCATTGGGCCATCGTCAATACTCCCGCAGAGATTGAAGAAGTCGGAGAGGGATGGGTTGAGTCTTCCGTCAGTGTAACACGGAATCGCGGGGAGGCGTCGAAGGAGCCAGAAATGGAGGGCAAAAGAGAGAAGGGAGATGAAAAAACTCCGGAGCCAAGGGGCTTCGGAAAAAAGGGGGAGAGAAAGGGCATTCCCTCCCCGAGGAGCAAGAACGTTAGTGTTTTTCTTCGAGCCGGGTGATTCCCAGAGCCTTGAGCATATATTTTTCATAAATTGGCTCGGAGCTTCCGGTCTTCATCTTGCGAATGAAGTATTTCTCGAAGGCGATCTTGGCCAGGTGGACCCATTTGCCTTTCTTGAACCAGGCCACATTGCGGGGCGGGATCTGGGGAAGCGCGACGAAAGCGGCTCCGGTGTTGCCCATGTCGGCAAGACAAATAGCATTCCAGGTTCCCTTGGTATCGGGAGACTTTCCGGCAAGCTCCGACTTGATGTTTTGCACAATCGCCGAAACCATCGACTCGATCATATAGCCGGTCTTCGGGGTCCCGGTGGGAACCGGGGTCTTTTCAACGGGGGGGATGGCGACACAGACCCCGGCCGAATAGATGTTCTTGTAGGTCGGATTTCTCTGAAACTCGTCGATGATAACAAAGCCTCCGGGATTGGCAAGACCTTCGACCTTGGCCACGGCCTCAATGCCTCGGAAGGGCGGGATCATCATGGAGTACTTGAAGGGAATCTCATGATCTCGAAGCTTGTTCCCGTTGTTATCGACCTCTTCCACATACATCGTGTTTTCGGTCACTTTTGTCACCTTGGCATTGGTGATCCACTTGATGTCCTGGGAGCGGAACTCGCTTTCGAGCATTCCCTGGGAGTCTCCCACGCCTCCGAGTCCCAGATGGCCGACATAGGGTTCGGAGGAGACATAGGTGATGGGAACCTTGTTTCTCATGCGGTGGTTCCGGAGGTGGCGGTCGAGAATGAAGGCATATTCATAGGCCGGTCCGAAGCAGCTGGCTCCCTGGAAGGCTCCCACGATGACAGGTCCGGGATTTTTCATGAAAGCCTGGAGCTTTTCATACGCTGCCTCGGCATGGTCGATGCTGCAGACCGACTGTGTATGGCCGTTGACGGGGCCTGCTCCCTCAATCAGCTCGAAGGCCAGGCGAGGTCCGGTGGTGATGATGAGGTAATCATAATTCAGTGTGGACTTGTCCATGAAGGTCAATGTATTGGTCTTGGGATCAATGGCATCAACTCGCTTGGCGATGAAGTCGATACCTTTTTTCTGAAGATAGGGTTTGACGTTAAAGGTTGTCTCCTTGCGGGTGCGCCATCCGACCGCCACCCAGGGATTCGAGGGGACGAACTGGAAAAACTCCGTCTGATTGACCACGGTCACATGGAGTTTGTCTCCGAGGGCCTCTTGCAATTCATAGGCGGCAGGCATGCCTCCCGTTCCGGCTCCAAGTACGACAACTTCTTTCATGGCATCTCCTTTTTCAAAGTTATGTGTGAGTTTTCTGACAGGATGTCACAGGCTCCTGCCGTGTCTTTCGCGGTTATTGGCTCTTCGGGGTCTTCTGGCCCTGCTCCTGAAGAAGGAGCGTATCGGCCTGGACCTCAAACCAGAGTGCATGCATGACTGCCAGCAGGACAGCCATGGTGACGCCGATAAACCAGGAGAAATACCACATAGTTGTACCTCCTTATCTTTGTCTTCAGTAAAGGGTGTGGTCCTGTTCCCGGACCAGGGCGACCGTGACCTTTCCTCTCATGACCCGGTAACACCACCCGGTATAGGCCAGAATGACCGGAGTCAGGAAAATGGCTGCCCAGAACATGATCTCGAGGGTCAGGGGGCTCGAGACTGCATCCCAGACCGTCAGGCTGCTGTTGGGATCGAGGCTCGACGGCAGGATGAAGGGGAAGAGTGAGACGGCCGCGGTGGTAATGACTGCGGCATTGGTCGTGGCCGATCCCACGAAGGCCAACAACGGCCGTCTGGCCCGAAGAGAGATGAGAGCCAGAGCGATCCCTAAGTAAAGCATAGCCGGGACAAGCCAAAGCGATGGATGCGCATGAAAGTTGTCAAACCATGCCCCGGTGGCCCGGCCTACTGTTTTGGCCAAGGGGTTGGCCGATCCTCCGGGAGCATCACCGGAGAGGATCCTGTAACCTGAAACGCCGTGGGCCAGGGCATATCCTGCGATGGGGAAGAGCAGTGCCAGGAGAGAGGCTGTCAGTGTGGCGGCCCGACTGCTCCGCTTTGCAAGCTCCCCTTCGGTTCGCAGCACAAGATAGGTGGCTCCGTGGAAAACAATCATCAAAAGGCTCAGGATTCCGGCGGTGAGAGTGAAGGGGGTGAAGAGGTCCAGAACTGTAAATGAAAAGGAGGAGTGCATCTCCGGGTCGAAGCGGAAAGCGGCCCCTTCAAAGAGATTGCCGAAGGCGACGCCGAAGACGACAGGGGGGACGGCTCCTCCGACAAAGAGCCCCCAGTCCCAGAACTTCCTCCAGGTGGGGTTCTCGAGCTTGCTTCGGTAATCAAATCCCACGGGACGGAAGAAGAGAGACCAGAGCACCAGGAGCATGGCGACATAGAATCCGGAGAATGCCGTGGCATAGACCATGGGCCAGGCGGCAAAGAGTGCCCCGCCGGCAGTAATGAACCAAACCTGATTGCCTTCCCAGTGGGGCCCCACACTGTTGATGAGAACCCGGCGCTCGGTGTCGTTTTTCCCGATAAAGGGGAGAAGGGTGCCCACGCCCATGTCAAAGCCGTCCATCACGGCAAAGCCGACGAGGAGGACAACGACAAGAACCCACCAGAGAAATTTGAGTGTGGCATAGTCGAACATCGTGACGATCTCCTTCGTCGTTAGACCGTGTGGGTGCCGAGTTGGGTGTGGGGGGGCTCTTCTCCGTCATATCGTCCGGTCCCCAGGGTGGCGGGTCCCTTGCGGGCCACCTTGATCATGAGCGTCATCATGACGATGAGGAGGGCGGTATAGAAGAGGGTAAAGCCCGCCAGGGAGAAGTAAAGGCTCCGGTTGGAGAGGTTAGAGACCGAATCCGATGTGGGCAGGATCCCGTAGATGGACCACGGCTGCCGCCCGTATTCGGCGACAAACCAGCCCAGTTCGCTGGCCAGGTAAGGCATGGGGATATAGAAGAGGGCCCACTTGAGAAGCCAGGGCTTCTTGTCGTAGCTGTTCTTGCTCGAATAGTAGAAGGCCAGGGCGAAGAGGGCGAAGAAGGAGAAGCCCAGCGCCACCATAAACCGGAAGCTCCAGAAGAGGGGAGTGACCTTCGGAAGACTTTTCACGGAGGCCCGGTGGATGTCGGCCGGAGTCGCCTTGGAGATATCCGGGACGTAGTGCTTCATCAGGAGACCGAAGCCCAGATCTTTTTGATATTTCTCAAACTCGGTCCGGGCGGCCGCATCGTCCGGGTGAGCCCGATAGCGGTCGAGGGCGAGGACCGCCTGAATTCCGTGAGCGATGCGTCCCTCATTTTTCTTTTCAATCTCCTGAAGGCCGGGAATTGTTGTGTCGAAGGAGCGCGTCGCAATGATTCCCAGAACCCAGGGAATGGAAATTTTCGCATCGTTCTTCATATGAGCCTGGTCAGGAATGGCAAAGAGGTTAAAGGAAGCGGGAGCCGGCTCGGTCTTCCACATCGCTTCGATGGCGGCGATCTTTGTTTTTTGCCCCAGGTCATCGAGGTACCCCGACTCGTCGCCCAGGATGATCACTCCGATCGTTGTGGCAAGACCAAAGGCCGCAGCAATCCGGAAGGAGCGTTTGGCGAATTCCATGTTGCGTCCCTTGAGAAGGTACCAGCTGCTGATCCCCAGGACGAAGACGGAGGCGGTCACATAGCCGGCGCAGACGGTATGGACGAACTTGGCCTGGGCGACCGGATTGAGAAAGATTTGCCAGAAACTCGACATCTCCATGCGCATCGTCAGGGGGTTGAAGTGGGCTCCCACCGGATTTTGCATCCATCCGTTGGCCACGAGGATCCAGAGAGCCGAGAGGTTGGTTCCGGTTGCGGTGAGAAAGGTCGCCAGAAGGTGTGCCGGGCGAGAGAGGCGGTCCCAGCCGAAAAAGAAGAGGCCCACGAAGGTCGATTCAAGAAAAAAGGCCATGAGGCCTTCGATCGCCAGGGGAGCGCCAAAAATGTCTCCCACATAGTGCGAGTAGTAGGACCAGTTGGTCCCAAACTCAAACTCCATCGTGAGTCCGGTTGTGACCCCCAGGGCGAAGTTGATGCCGAAGAGCTTTCCCCAAAATCGGGTCATATCCTTGTAGATCTCTTTCCCTGTCATCACATAGACAGTTTCCATGATGACAAGAATGTAAGTGAGGCCCAGGGTCAGTGGGACAAAAAGGAAATGATACAGGGCTGTCACCGCGAACTGAAGGCGGGAGAGGCTTACCAGATGGTCTGACAACATTCCGAAGCTCCTTTGGCCTTGTAACCGGCGGGACCGGTCCGGTGAGATCGTCAAACGAAGACAAAGTTTCAACATCTCAAAAAAAGCAAAAAGAATGCCATTTAAAATAGTATTTGTTTAAGACTACTTGATTGAGTGACTTCTTCACTCTCTTGTCGGGAGTGACACCGATGTCCTATAATGGGTGACAAATATGACAAAAAGGAGTTTTGATGAGACCTCTCCGACCGCTTCCCCTCTCGGTGCCCCTGGCGGCTCCCGCGCATGAACTCGACTTTGACAAACTTCTCGAGGGCTTCTCCGAGCCCTGCGTGATCATTGGGGATGATTACCGGATCCTTGCCTCAAACTTGGCCTATCGGGAGACCTATTCCCTGGGGTCGAAGGAGGTCGTGGGAAAAACCTGTCATGAGATCTCCCACCATTCGTCGGTTCCCTGCGATCGTCACGGGGAGGTCTGTCCTCTTTTGGAGGCCCGGGAGGGAGGGCATTCGGCCCGGGCGTTCCATATTCATCACTCGGCCGATGGGCGTGTCTTTGCCAGTGTGGAGGTGATCCCGGTGGCTCCCGGACCGATCTCTCCCGGAAACAAGGCCGAGGGAGTTCCCGTCTACCTTGAAAGAATCATCAGCTCTCCGGCCGGCCGGCCCGATCCGCGATCGGAAGGACTTGTCGGTGAGTCGCCTGCCTTTGTCCAGATGATGGCGACCATCCACAAGGTCGCCCCCCAGACCGCCACTGTCCTCTTGCATGGCGAGACGGGAACCGGGAAGGAGCTGGTGTCGCTTGCCATCCACAAGCTCTCTCCCCGGGCCGACCGCCCCTTTGTCGCCGTGGATTGCTCGGGGCTTCCGGAAAACCTCATCGAAAGTGAGCTCTTCGGCCATGAAAAGGGGGCCTTTACCGGAGCCCATACCCGCAAGACAGGACTGGTGGAGGCGGCAACGGGGGGCACCCTCTTTCTCGATGAGATCGGGGAGCTTCCCCTTTCCGTTCAGGCGAAGCTTCTCCGACTTCTTGAGACCAATGTCTATCGCCGTGTCGGCGGAATCGAACCTCTCCATGCCAATATCCGACTGATTTCTGCCACCCACCGGAATCTTTTGGCCATGGTTCAGGCGGGAAGCTTCCGGCAGGACCTCTACTATCGGCTGAACATTTTCCCGGTGGAGCTCCCCCCTCTCCGGGAGAGACGGGAAGATATCCCCCTTCTTGTGAGCTCCATCCTCTCCCGTCTTTCCACCGCACGCATATCCGTGAGCCGGGGCGCCCTGGCGCTTCTGAAACGGCATTCCTATCCAGGCAATGTGCGGGAGCTTCGGAATATTCTTGAAAGAGCCCTTATTCTTTCCGACGGCCATGAAATTACGCCGGATCATCTTCCCGACCTTGTGGATAGTCTTCCCCTTTTCGCTGCCTCCTCCCCCCCGAGTCTTCCCGGGGTCCCTCGCCTTGTCTCTCTTGAGGAAGCCGAACGGAACTACCTTTCGTGGGCTCTGGCCCAGAAGGGAGACGACCTTCCCGGTCTGGCGGAGATCCTGGGTGTATCGCTTCGGACGCTCTATCGCAAAATGGCTGACCTCCGCGATTTCTCGGGACCTTCCGATCCCTGACAGAGGGGAAGAGGGCTTTTCGGTCAGGTTTTTCTCTCCTTTTACAGACCTCTGACAGGATCGTCACGATGGTTTCCTTTATCTGAAAAGCGCCGTAAAACTCCGGCCTTAAGGCCGGGGATATAAGGCGTGTCCCGTCTCGTGGTAGAATAGGAGCCATG
>JBMFWG010000059.1:0-9431 GCA_049965515.1 Leptospirillia bacterium | reverse complement strand
AACAAGACGCATCAGAGGATTTCCACCGAAACGAATGTCACGAAAAAAACACTACTTGGCGTCGGGATTGGAGTAGATCGAGGAAACAACCATGAACCAGCCAGCCACAACGGCAAAAGCCAGTGCAATCGGGATCGCCCACTCGAGGGCCGTCCAGTTGCCAATGGTAAGAATCGGAGTAGAAGTCATTCTGGAACCTCCAGTCAGGATAATTTAAGAGTTCGTACGGCAGAAGGTTCAAAGCCGTTTCGTAAAGAATACTCCACGAAAAGCAACTTCGCAACCCCTTCGGCACCCGTCACGACAAAAAAAGAAAACCCTTCATTCATCAGCCTTGCCAGGATCATTTTCGCCCATATCGACCGACAAGACGACCCTTGGCGAGAGTCGAGAAGTGAATAAAATATCCAATCTGGGCCGGCAAGGCTCCGGCTCCAACCGGCAGCTTTGATGTCTTCAGGGCATAGACAGTGACAATATAATGATGGGGCGGATCACCCTTGGGCGGACAGGGACCTCCATAGCCCGGAGCGCCGAAGTCCGTCACCGCCTGAATGGCTCCGGCTGGAAGCCCCTTCCCGTCCTTAGTCCCCACGCCCTCTTTAAGGCGGTGTACTCCCGGGGGAATATTGTAGACCACCCAGTGCCACCATCCCGATCCCGTTGGGGCATCGGGATCGTAGACCGTCAATGCCACCGAGCGGGTTCCTTTGGGAAGACGTCCCCACCGGATTTCCGGTGAAACATTCTTGCCGGAGCATCCGAAGCCGGAGAAAACATACCGATCGGCAATCTTCCCCCCGTTCCTGAAGTCAGGACTCGTCACCTTAATCGTTGCCTCCCGGGCCATCGCTCCCGGAAGAAGACCGAAGGAAATAATCGCCACACTGGCCATAACTATCGCTGTTATTCGTCCTGCGACTTTATTCATGAAGGCCTCCCTGATTAAGTCACAACCTCCACCAAAGGTGGAGGCTTGAAAAAGAGTGTGGGCCGCTCAAAGCGGCATGTTCAAAAGATCATCCGCCCCCCAAGGGGGGCACGGAAGGTTAATGACTATGATCAGCCGCACATCCAACGCTTGTCACTTTACGAATCAACACGGAATCCAACAGCATACGAGCTATCGAGCTTTAAGTTCTCGGTTGTACACCACAGCGACTGCAAACCGATCATTTCAGCATGAGCAGGTCCAGCAGAATCTCCGTTTCGCCAGCGGTCGAAAGGTTTGCGACAGCACTCTTTCCGGAGCTCGTCCGCTTCGCAATCCCTTCACCTTCGAGTTCCGGCAAACTCTGCTCCTTCCGGAATTCCCAAAGTTTGTGAGTCCCCCTCTCGACGTGGGGGTTTACCTAGGTGAAATTACACCAATATTGGGGTGGACATCCAGAATCCAGCCATGAGAAGGGCACCGAGGAGAACATGGGAGCGAAAAAGAACCATCGGCTCATCAGAAGAGAGCCCCTGTCTCATTTTCTTCGCCTGGAGGAACACCACAACAAGAAAGAGAATGATTGTCCAGAGGAGCCAACCCGATCGGGGAAGGCTTTGTCCAGCCTCCCAGAGCAGGACAGCCGTCAGAAGGGAGCAGGCCAGAAAGATGGCCCAGAGACGATCTCCAAATGTCACTGCGCCCGATCGAACCCCGGCCTTCCGGTCGTCGGGCAGATCTGCAACAGCGTAAATCAGATCATAGGCTGTGGCCCAGAATAGCCCTGCCAAGGCCACGAGCACTCCCCCCCTGCCGATCTCCCCGGTCAGCTGAACCCAAGCCATGAGAGGGGCCGTTGCCCCAAATGGAAGGCCCATAAAAAGCTGCGGGAGAGGGAAAAACCTTTTCATCAGGGGATAGACCATCGCCGTTCCGTATCCGATAACGGCGACGAGGATCGCCTCTCTGGAAAAAAAGGGGAGAAGAGAAGACGCCAGAGCTGTCAGTACAACAAAGACTCCAAGAGCCCATCTCACGGAAAGCCGGCCATCCGCCAGCGGACGTCCCCGGGTTCGGGTCACCTTGCGGTCGATCTCGCGATCCAGAAGATCGTTCACCACGCAACCGGCCGAACGGGTCAGAAAAGCCCCGAGAAGGAAAAGAGCGAGCCACCCCCACTCCGTCTCCCCCGGACGGGCGAGGAGAATGGCCCATCCCGAGGGGAGGAAAAGAAGCAATGTTCCCACCGGACGGTTGAAGCGGATGAGATCGAGCGTGTCGACGAGGCGGCGTTTCACCGGATCGTGCCCCCTGCCAGGGAAAAAAGCGTCGGCAAGAAAAACTCTTCGATCAGCAGGACCGCTCCTGAAGCGGAAATCATTCGGTAGGAACGCGTCCAGAGAATGCCTTCCCGCTCCTCTGCGTCCGGATCGATGGGAACACGGGAGGGATGAATTGAATATCCCTCCTTCCGTAGCGGTCCAAAACGGGCCTCCATCGACTGGCCGATGGCGGCATCTCCCTTCATCAGTTCATCCATCTGGAGGTCCTCCGGAGGGGGTGGGAGGGAGAGCACCTGGGTTCGGGCAAAGACAAGACGACCTGCCGAGGGAACGCGCAAATAGACCTTCCGAAGCCCCTTCGCCGTCTCAGGAAGGCGGATGGTCTCCACTGTCACCGGCTCTCCGGTCAGGAGAGAAAGCGAACGTGTCAGGGTTCCATCCTGACCCAGCAAAATCCTGAAGGGGCCAGGAAGCTCCATAAATCCTGGGGGAAGGAGACCGGGGAAAATCCCGTCCATCAGGATGCCCCGACGGCCACAGACCCCTTCGGAGAGAAAGGGGCCTCTCCGAGTGATTTTTTGATCTCCCTCATCACGACCCGTCCCATCGCCATGGGCTCAATGTCCCAGGCCAAAAGACAGGCCCGGGCAATAAGCTCTCCCAGAGGTCCCGGGTTGTAAAGAAGTTTCCGAATCGTCCAGGGATTGAGAGAGATGGGGTCGTAATCAGGAGACAGCCACCCCTCTCGCATCAGTCTCTTCTCAAAGCTTGTGTGAGGCTGGACCGCCAAAAAGAAAACCATGGGATAGACGTTTTCCGGACCAAATATCCGACAGATCTCTTCGTAGCTTTCCACTGCCTGAGCAAGAGTTTCGGGAGTCTCCCCCGGAGCGTTCAGGGAATAGTTGAGGATGATTTTTCCCCGATAACCGGCATTTTTGAGGTTCCGGCATCCTTCCATCAGTCCTTCGAGACGAAAGCCCATCTTGAGGGAATCAAGGATCTCCTGGGATCCTGAGGTGATTGCCACCTCTAAATCTCCCATTCCGGACTCGACCATGAGACTGGCCATCTCCGGAGAGATGAGGCTTGTCCGGATGTATCCGCTCCAGGTAATCCCCAGATCAGCCTCTTTCATCGCCCGAAGAAGGGAGAGGCATTCAGGAACTGCCTTGACCCCAGGAATAAACTGGGCATCGGCAAACCAGAAGTTTCGGATTCCCCACCGGTCACGATACTGGCGGATCTCGTCGATTACATCCTCGGGATCCCTGTAATAGACTCTCTTTCCTTCAATATAGGTATAGAGACAGAAGGAACATCCATAGGGACATCCGCGCTTTGTCTGAATCCCCACGGTCTTGCCATGGTAGAGGGTATGGCCAGGAAAGATGGACTCGAGATACGACAGATCGAAGGGTGCCCGACGAATTTCGACGGCCCCGGCTTTTTTTCCAAGGACAATTTCCCGCCCTCGTCGCATGATCGTGCGCTCATCATCGAGTGGGCGCCCCTCAATGAGCTTGATCATCGCCTCCTCTCCCTCACCGACAACGCCAATGACGCCTTCAGGGAGGAGACGAATAATCTGTTCGGCAAAGACGGAAAAGGCTCCGCCTCCCACCATCACCTGAGCCTTCGGGGCCCGACGCATCCCTTCCCGGATAAAGCGGAGTTTTTTATGGAATTCCGTCCGATACTTCCAGACCATCCGGACACCGTCAAAAGCGGCGTAGGCCCGGGTCAGAAGATTGGGAGAGTAATAGAATTCGAAGGCTCGACGCAGGGAATTGTCTCCTTCGTGGGGAGCAAAAATCTGAACATCCCGCCAGGAGTAGGCCAAAAGATCCGGAGAAAAACGATCAATTGCCTTCGCAAGCTCAGAGAGCTGCTCTCCCTCGGAAAATCGTGTGAGGTCCAAAACCTCCAGGCTGATCTCCGGATGGATGCGGTGAATCCAGTTGACGAGATAGCCGATCCCCACGGGAAATATCTGTCTGACCGGAAGCCAGACAAAAAGAATTCTTTGAAAACGGCTCGGAGCTTTGACTTCCGGTCCGGCATCGTCGATAACCGGAAGGGGAATCTGTTCCATCGTTATTTTTCTCCTGTATGGATCGCAACGATCCCTCCAGAGAGATTTCGATAAGCTACGCGGGAAAAGCCGGCCTTCTCGATAGTCTTCTTGAAGCTCTCCTGGTTGGGGAACTTCGCAATTGAGGCCGGAAGATATTCGTAGATCCCGGTACTGTCCCTGGATATCCATTGACCGATTTTTGGCAGAATAAAAAAGGAATAGAAACGATAAAGCCCGTCCCAAAGGGCGTTGACGGGATGAGAAAACTCGAGGCAGGCAAACTTTCCTCCGGGCTTCAGAATCCGGTAGATCTCGGAGAGTGCCGTATCGAGGTTGGTGACATTGCGAAGACCAAATCCCACCGTGAGACGATCTACCGAGCCGTCAGGAAGGGGAATCCGTTCGGCGTTGGCTTGGATCATGATGGGGCGAGCCCGACTTTCCTTCTCTTTGAGTCCATCAATCAGCCGGTTCCGGGCCTTGGAAAGACCGACCCGAAGCATCGCAAGATTCAGGTCAACCGTCATGACTAGCCCTGTTTCGGCCGCCTTTTCTGCCGCGAGCAGGGACAGGTCAGCTGTTCCGCCACAAAGGTCCACGACCACATGGCCGGGAAGAATATCCAAAAGACCGATCGTCAATCTCTTCCAGCGATGATGCTGCCCCAAGGAGAGAACGGAGTTGTTCAGGTCGTAGGCATTGGCCGCCGAGGTGAACATCGACTGGACAACCTCCTGCTTCTGTTCCTTCGCCGGGAGGGTGAATTCGGACATACATGTCCTTTCGGTCTTTTGCGTGGAGGGATCGTCCGAGTATAGGACGGCGGAGGGATCCTCCGCATTTTTATTTTTTTTCATTATACCCGAAGAGACGACGGGATCAATCGCGCTTCCTCCCGAGTATTCTCTTGTCGACACTATTGGAAGCCTTACCATCCTGTGTCACAATTAACTCATGAGCTTAGAAAAAATCGCCCTCATCGATATCGGCTCCAACTCCATGAGACTTGAGATCGTCGCCATGCGCGGGGAAGATTTCTGGACCGTGGCCCGATACAAGAGTTCAGCGAGAATTGCTGCCGGTATGTACCCTTCACTCGAGATCCTTCCCGAAGCTGTCGAGCGGGCGGAGCGTAGCCTTAGAGATTTTGCCTGTCGAATCGCCTTTCACCGGACAGATGTCGTCCGGTGCGTGGCGACTTCAGCTGTCAGGGACGCCAAAAACCGCGAGATTGTTCTCGAGAGACTGGTAAAGGCCTTGGGAACAAGGATCGAGCTCCTCGAAGGGGAGAGAGAGGGCTGGTACAGTTTTCAGGGGGTCAAAAACGGGTTCGACCTGCATGACGGACTGATCTTTGACATTGGAGGAGGATCGGCAGAGCTCATTGATGTAGAAGAGGATCGTCCCCGACGCATCCTGACACTTCCTCTCGGAGCTGTCCGCCTCTCCGAATCCTTTTTCTCGAACCGCTCCCGTCCCACCGCTGCAGAGTGGAAAAAACTCGAGCGCCATGTCGGAGAGACCCTCGAGAGCTCAGGCATGTTTGATAGGCCCTACCCCACCCTGACAGGGGTCGGAGGGACGGCCAGAGGACTGGCAAGAATCTCTCAAAAGCTACGAAAATTTCCCTTTCACCCCGATATCCACCACTATGAAGTCCTCTCCCGGGACATCCCGAATCTCTGCAAAAAAATCGGGAGACACCTTCCTCCGGAAAAGGCTCGGATTCTGGGTGTCGCATCAGACCGGGCCGACATTCTTCCCGCAGGAATCGCTGTGATTGCGGCCATCGTTCGACTGTCAAAGGCTCCTTCCCTGACCTTTTCCCACTACGGCCTCCGGCAGGGACTCTTCATGGAGCATTTTCGCCAGAATATCGAGAAATCTGATGAACCTGTTTTCGCTGAAACCCTTCACCGCCTCTGCCGGCGTTATGGACGTCTTCGGGATGTCCGCCCGTTGAGAGAGACCTATACGACCATCGTTTCAGGGCTCCTTCCTCCCGCAGCCGGTCCCCAGAGGATTCAGATCCTTGCCCAAACCATCGGGACACTCGACCATCTGCCCGTTCTTCACACCGCCTCGCCAAACCAGCGGGCCCTCTGGGACCTTCTTCTGCATGGTGAACTTCCAGGTCTGTCCCAGAAGGACAGACTTATCTCCGGCCTTGTCCTTTACCTCTCCGAGGAAAGGAATCGGGCCAAGAAAAAACCGCATCCCTACCTTCGGCACCTCTCGAAGAGTGACCAGAAAATTCTCTCAATTCTGACAGCCGGACTTCTCCTTGCCAGAAAGGCTGTCATACTTCACTCCGGAGAAGCTCCCACACTCTCTCTCCGACCTTCCCTGATACGCATTTTTCCTCCGGGAACAGACGAAAGCATGCCGGATCTTCATCTTGAAAAGACTGAAAGTCTGGACATGTCAACCGGAGCTCCCGTCTCGGTCCAGTGGTTTGCCCTGTAGCTCTTTCGTCCTGGTAAAATCTTCTGTGATCTGTCGGGATCCCTACCGAAGGAGATTCTCATAACTTCGGAGGGTTTCTCCCACTAGGGCATCCATTTTCCCGACGGCTCCCGAAGAAAGGTTCATCTGGGAGCGGATTTCCTCGGAGAGTGTTGTCAACCGGATAAGTGCGGTCTCAATCGTCGAAAAAGCCTGCTTCGTCTCCTCTGTCCGCTCTTTCGTCGACAAAACGGCCGTCCCAAGTTCCGACAGAAGAGAGCTGTTTCTCCGAGTCTCATCGACAGTCGACTCGATGATGGAGCCGATGTCTCCCACCGACCTGGTCGTCATGTCGGCGAGCTTTCGAACTTCGTCGGCCACCACCGCAAATCCCCGCCCCTGCTCTCCTGCCCGCGCTGCTTCGATGGCGGCGTTGAGTGCCAGAAGATTGATCTGCTCGGCGATTTGACTGATAGCCTCCGTAATTTGCTGTATTTCTGATGATTTGGAGTTCATCGACTCGGTCACGGAGCGCAGGGTGGTCATAAGGTGGGTCTGACTATCCACTGTCTTGGAAAGATTTGCAACGATATTTCCGCCCCTCTGAACTTCGGCATTGATTCCGCCAAATTCATGGGAGATGGTGTCGAGACTCCGTGCAATTTCCGAAACGGATCCGGAGATTTGCGACATCGATTGAGTGAGGTTCCTTCCCGAGCTTTCGGCAACCTTGATCCCGGAGTTCAGGTTTTCTTCACGAGTGACATCCGAAAACACGGTGACATAGGCCTGGGGATGGCCTTCTTCGTCGCTCAGGGCAAAGCTCTCAGAAAAAATGAACTGCTTACCGATCTTCAGGACCGCATTCTTCCGGATCTCGTCGGGACCGATAGCCTCAATATCCCTCCGAATCTGGTCGGGATTTCTGTGAAAGGAATGAATCGAGATACCACGAAGATCTGAAGGCATCGAATGGCCGATGAACTTCTCAAGCTCCGGACGGATTGTCTGGTAGAGTGAGGTCATAGTGTCGTTGGCATACATGATTGTATTGCCCTCACGTCCCGACCCCATGTCGGCCTCGGCAATGGCGACACCAAGTCCAGGAAGGCGGTTAAGGGTCGTAAAAACCATTTTGAGGACAGAGCGGATCGTGGTGCTGACCGCCTGGATTTCAAGATAGGGGCTTTCAATGTGGCGATCCGAAAGACGGAAATGCATGGCCTCCTGAGCCTGCAAGGCCAGCTCATGCAAGGGTTCGAGCAGACCGCGCTGGACGTTGTGGGCCAGTTTGACCGTCATGATCGTTGAGAGAATGGCAAGAACGAGGATAAAGAGGCTATTTCCGATCACAATATTACGGATCATGATCTCTTCCTCCTGATACTTTTTCTCCTCTCGATCCACCGCCTTCTTGGCAACATTCTGGTCCAGGATCTGGATCAGATTCTGGACGCTGGCAAATCCCTGCTTTTCAACCGACCGGGACGTTGTATGAAAGAGGAGAGTCGATAAGGCTCTCATCTGGATAAGATTGACCTTGACATTGGCCTTTTCCGCCGAGGTGATCCCGTCAAGGGTATCAATTTGCTTTTTCAGATTCGCACTGGTTTTGACAAAGTCGCTATAGAGGGAGGGATCACTCTTCAAATAATAGGAACCGGCATCGGACTGAAGTCTGATCAAGGCATTTCGAACCTGCCCGACAGAGGACAGCTCCCGGGAGGCGGCCGACAGGCGGCCAAGGCTTTTGACCACCAGAAAGAATCCCACAATGGTGGTGATGGCCACGACAACCGAGATGATCACGTTGGCCCGGGTACGAAACCGTTTTCCTTCGCTCTCGACATGACTCGCTCTCTTGTCCGCAGGCCGTCGAGTCGCTGTCTGCGTGTCTCCTTCGCTGAGATCGTTCACAAAAACTTCTCTCGTCATCCTATGATTCGGATCATTCCCGGAGGAATGTCCGCCTCCTTTCACTATAAGGATTATAAGGATAAAAAATTTAGATCTTAAGAAAAACTCATCAAAAAACTGCTTCACAGATAATATTAGGGGTAAAGATATCTCGTCAACAATAATTCTAAACAAAAAATTTATCGTAAAAAAATCTATAAAAAAAACGATGATTTTTAAATTCAGGCATGAAAAAATTCATGAATGAGAGTTAACTCATATTCCGCACGTCAAAAAAGCATAGGAGTGAATTTTTTTAGGCCGAATCCAGAGGGTTTCAGGCAATTCTGACGAATTTCCTGGGGCTGGACACACGATCCGGACTCTGATAGAGTGGTTTTCATGAACGAATCCTCCGACCCCATCTTTTCCGACGCTCGTCCGAACCCGGTGGTTTCCGGCGCCCCCCTGATCCGCGCGATGTGCGAGGAAATCGGGCTTCGGGAGATCATCGACCGGAACGTCGTCTGGGACCGGGAGCGGGGAATGGGGATGTGAAAGATTACCTGTAACTTAATGCGAATGTCTCTCCGGAGGCATTCGCTCCCTTCTCGCCTTGCGCTTCGCTGTCTTTAGAATGTTAGTAGCAAACGGTCGCGCACTTCATGATCTTCAAGACTGCGGCCATCCATTTGAAACCGTTTCAGCATTGAGCGCCCCACATTAACGAACTCTTCCCGCACAAACAAGCAGTCTGGAATTGCAATATCACACAGCTTACGACCGGAATACTTTGTGC
>JBMFWG010000058.1:0-9527 GCA_049965515.1 Leptospirillia bacterium | reverse complement strand
CGGCTTAGTCCGCCGTCGGAATCCCCTTCCTTTCCGCTTGCAAGGCTTGCGAAGCGAGAGGAAGGGGAGGATGTCAAGAATGGGAAAAAGGATCGACAATGGGCTATTTGTCATGACGAAGGAGAGTGTTGTTATGCCTGACATGAATTTCTGGAATGGCCGCTACCTGGAAAAAAATACCGGATGGGATCTGGGGCAGGTTTCTCCTCCCTTCGTCCATCTTGTGGAGTCCCGTTCCCTTGTCCCTTATTCAACGATTCTGATCCCGGGAGCCGGCCGGGGATGGGAAGCCCTCTACCTGGCCGGGCTGGGGTTCGTGGTCACCTGTGTGGACTTTGCTCCGGAGGCCGTGGCTGAAGGACGGGCCCTGGCCCAAAAACATGGTGTCCGGGTCAATTATGTGGAAGAGGATCTCTTCCGCCTTTCTCCCGAGATTCACGGCCGGTTCGATTATCTTCTGGAGCAAACCTGCTTTTGCGCCATTGATCCCGACCGGCGACAGGACTATGTAAAGATGGCCGCCCGGATGGTTCGGCCGGGAGGGGAGCTTGTGGGGCTCTTCTATATTCACGGCCGGGAGGGGGGGCCTCCCTGGACGACCACCTCGGACGAGGTTCGGGATCTCTTTCGGGCCCATTTCGACTTTCTTCAATTTGCTGTGACCCCCCTTTCGGTGGAGTCCCGAAAAGGAGAGGAGATCCTCGCCCGACTTCGTCGCCGGCCTTTCTAGATGAGAGACCTTGTCCTTGTGACCGGAGGAATTCGCTCCGGAAAGACGGCCTTTGCCATGAGCCTCTTTTTCCACCGGTTCGGCGACGACTGGCTCTACTGGGCCACAGGAAAGGCCCTCGATTCCGAAATGGAAGAACGAATCGCCCTTCATCGGAAGGAACGGCCAACGGGGGTTCTCACCCTGGAGGCTGGACTTGGTGAAGGGATGGCCTCGGGAGATCTTCTTGGGGAGGGGAAATGGGCCCGGATGCCTGTTCTTCTTGACAGCCTGGGCTTTTGCGTCCTTGAGACTCTCTCCGAGCCTGACATGACAGGATGGATGGACCGCCTGTCGGACCTTTTTGCCGCCCGGTCGGGTCCGGTGGTGGTGGTCAGCGAGGAGGTGGGGTGGGGAGGCGTTTCCATGGATCGTTCCGCGCGCCTCTTCGCCGATCGTCTGGGGCTTTGGAACCAGCGTCTGGCCCGGGAGGCCGGGTCGGTCTATGCCGTGATGGCCGGATGTCCCTTGAGAATCCGATGAGACATACCCCCTCGTGTGGAGGGTGATTTCCGGACTGTTTGCCCGATCATTGCCAGGGGCCCTGGGCCTTTTCGTTTCTCCGGTGAACCCTATGAACAGAGGATGAGGCTCAAGCCTTGTCACCCATTTTTGATGTCCCAAGGAGCCAATTCCGATGAATGCCTTGCTTCCAGATCCTCCATTTCCGCTTCATCCTCCCCTTGACGAATGGTCCCGGAGGGTAGGGTCCATCGATCCGGGATTCGACGCCGCTATCAGGGATCGTCTCGACCACCTGACAAAACCTCTGGGGAGTCTCGGCCGTCTTGAGGATGTGGCGTTCTGGTATGCGCGCCTGCATGCCTCCGATCGCCCTCCCGCTCCCAAGGGGGCATGCGTGGTCTTTGCCGGAGATCATGGGATAACGGCCGAGGGAGTCTCGGCCTATCCCTCCTCGGTGACCCGGGAGATGGTTCTCAACTACCTTCGGGGAGGGGCGGCGATCAGCGTTCTCGCCCGGACCCACGGATTCTCCCTCTCCATTGTCGACGTGGGGGTGGACGGCGATCTCTCGGGGGTTGATGGGTTGATCCATCGGAAGGTGGCCCGGGGGACAAAGAATTTTCGCCGGGAGCCGGCGATGCTTCCCCGGGAGGGGATCCGGGCCCTTGAGGTCGGGATGGAGATGGCGGAACGTTCTGCCGAAGCGGGCGCCACGCTCCTTCTCACCGGCGAGATGGGGATCGGAAACACGACCTCCTCCACGGCCTTGGCCGCGGCGCTGCTCCGGCGGCCGCCCGAGGAGCTTGCCGGCTTGGGAACCGGTCTTTCTCCTGAGGGACGACGGAAAAAGATCCGGGTGGTAGAGGAGTCGCTTGCCATCTATCGCCCTCTTCTCTCTTCCCCTCTCGACTGGATGTGTGCCGTCGGCGGCTTCGAGATTGCCGCTTTGACCGGATTTATTCTCGGGGGAGCCGTCCGTCGCATCCCCGTGATCCTCGACGGCTTTATCACGACGGCGGCGGCCTTACTGGCCGTCGAGCTTATTCCGGGAGTCCGCCCCTGGCTCCTTGCCAGCCATATGAGTCAGGAGCCCGGCCACCGGCATCTCCTGGAGCATCTGGGGCTCTCTCCCCTCCTGGCCCTTGATCTTCGCCTGGGAGAGGGGTCGGGCGCCGCGGTGGCTTACCCGCTGGTCGTGTCGGCGGTGGAGCTCTATAACCGGATGGCCACCTTCTCCGAGGCCTCCGTCTCCGAAGCCGGGCCCGGGTGAGTGCCTCTCCTCCCGAAGGGGAAAGGCCGGTTGTCAACGCCAATGTGGCAGGATTCCTTCTGGGGCTTGCCTTTCTGACCCGACTTCCCGTTCCCCGTTCCATTCACCTCTCGGGGGCTCCTCTGCGCATCGGTCCCGCCACCCTTCTTGGTGCCGGGCTTCTTCTGGGAGCTCTCCTGGCCCTCTTTTCCTGGACGCTCCGTCGATTTTTCCCGGTCGTCCCCCTCCCGCTTGAGACACTGATTCTGCTGGGGGGCTGGATCCTCCTCACGGGCGGGATCCATCTCGACGGGGTGGCCGATACCCTCGAATGTGCCTATGCTCCGGTCTCCCCGGAAGAGAAGCGCCGGATCCGCAAGGATCCCCGGAAGGGAGTCTTCGGGATCCTTGGGCTCATCCTTTATGTTCTGGCCAAAGGAACGGGGATCTTCCTGGCCCACCCGCGTCTTTGGGCCCTCTTCCTGGCGCCCGTTCTCTCCCGGGCCTTTCTTCCGGCGATCTCCCGAATTCTGGCGGGACGGTTTCCTGGGGCAGAGGGGGGATTAGGGACGACCCTTTTGGAAGGAAGCGGAGTCTCCTCAATGGTTCTCCTCCTCCTGGGAGCACTGGGAGTCTTCCTGACGGGGGAGGAGCGGATCTTCTGGGCGGCGGGGGCGGCCTTTCTGGGGATGTTTGCCCTGGGTCGTCTCTATCTTCCGAAAGTGGACGGGTTTTCTGGGGATGTGGCCGGATTCCTGGTGGAGTCGGGGGAGATCCTGTTTCTTCTGGCTCTCTCTCTCTCGACGGCTCTCGACGCCCATTCAGGGGGCTTTTGAGGTAGATCTCCCGGCTCGGGACCCCTCTCAAGACTTTGACAATTCGTTTTAAGACGATTATTCTGTCCAAAATGGGATCAGGTCCCGGATGGTTTTGGAAGAGAGGGGAGGGCATCCCCCGAACTTCACCCGCACTGAACCCGATCCTCTCTGGAGCGGGCGAAGAGCGAATGAGCAGGAGATTTCATGGCACGCAAGGTCGTTTTGGCTGAAGGTATTCGTTCGACGGAATCGGTCACGGAGACATGGAACCGGGTTCTTCTTGCCCGGGCCAATGACAGACCCACCGCATGGGACTATGTGCAGAGAATCTTTTCCAATTTCATGGAGCTGCATGGTGACCGGAGCTTCCGGGACGATCCGTCGGTCCTGGCGGGCCTGGCGTCTCTTGACGGCCGAAGCGTGGCCATCGTTGCCAATTACAAGGGAAAGTCCTTCAAGGACCGGGTAACACGAAACTTCGGAATGGCCCATCCAGAAGGGTACCGGAAGGCCCTTCGTGTCATGAGGCTGGCCGAGCGGTTCGGTCTTCCCATCATCTCTCTGATTGACACGCCGGGAGCCTATCCCGGTATCGAGGCCGAGGAGCGGGGTCAGGTGGAGGCGATTGCCCGAAACATCCAGGAAATGTTCGGGATTGCTGTCCCCATCGTCGCTGTAGTGATCGGGGAGGGGGGAAGCGGAGGGGCTTTGGCTCTGGGGGTGGGCGATCGGGTTCTGATGATGGAGAACTCCATCTATTCCGTTATCTCCCCCGAAGCCTGTGCCGCGATCCTCTGGAACGATCCGGCCCGATCCTCCGATGCCGCCTCTTCCTTGCGCATGACTGCTCCGAATCTCCTCGAGATGGGCATCATTGACGAAATCGTTCCCGAGCCTCCTGGGGGAGCCCAGAAGGATGTGGCCCGGGCCAGTCAGCTTCTCAAATCGTCCCTCTTGAAGCACCTCTCCGAGGTGGAGTCCATTTCTTCTTCTGATCTTCTCTCCTCACGATACGAAAAGTTTACTGCTATGGTTCGCTTCCGGACTCTTGCCTGACTTTTTCCCGGCTCCTCCGGGCTGATCCTTTCGCCGGGAGCGTGTTTTCCTCTTGATCGCCGTTATTGATATCATGTATCATCAATAGACGGTATCAACGAGTGTCGACACGTCATTTCCTGCGCGCGGGGTGTGAATGCTTTCCCTTCTTCTTCAGTCTTTCGGCTATGGCCTTCTTCATGGCATCCTTCCCGACGAACATACCTGGCCCATCACTTTCAGTTACGCCATCGGAAATGCCTCCGGCAAGAAGGGGCTACGGTCCGGGCTTTATTTTTCCCTGGCCTTTACCCTCCAACGGGCTCTGGGATCGGAAATCTCCTACCTTCTCCTTTTTTCCTGGTTTACGAAGGAGGCAATCAACTCCTGGGTGAACATGATTGTCGGCGCGGTCATGGTGGCTGCCGGCTGGCAGATCCATCGAAGGGGGCGATATCTTCATCTCCACCTTCTGGGGCACCATCATGAGCCCATGCAGCCAGCGGAGCAATCGGCGGCCATTCTGGGGCACGCGCACACGGAGCCCCCTCCGCTTCATGCCACCCCGGAGGTTTTTCCTGTGCGCTGGGCCATGATCCATGGCTTTATTGCCGGCTTCGGTGTCGGTCCCTTTGCCATGTTTGTCTATACGGTCGCCGCTCCTCGCATGGGGTCTCCCTGGCTGGGATTCCTCCCGGGACTTCTCTTCGGTCTGGGGACGACAGCGATGCTGGTTCTTCTCGGAGGACTCTTCGGGGCCTCTCTCCGAACGACCCATAAATTCCAGGACAGCGAAATTGCGGCCATTGGGCTTAAGACGGGCAGTCTCACCTTGCTGGGAGGCGGGGCAATTTTTATGGTGGGAGGCGGGGCTCAGGAGACTCTTCACTTGATGGGGCACAATGTGGACCTGGAGAACTGGATGATCGCCCTCATCATGCTCGGAGTGGCCCTTCCCGTCCTTGTCTACTCCATCTGGAATGTTTTTCGTTGCCGCCGGGAGAGCTCGCTCGGAGGGCTGGCATGATCCGGAAGTCTCCCAAAGGGAGTTCTCTCATTCTTCTGGGTCTTGCCCTGGTGGGGGGGCTTTTCTTTCCTCCCTCCCTTCGGGCGGAGGAAGAGAAAGTCCGCATCCCGCCTGATGTGATCCGGACCTTGGGGATCACCGACGAGGTCCTTTCCCCCGGACGGGGCCACCGGGTCATTCGCTCCAACGGAGAAGTGGACCTTATTGATGATCGGGTCCGATATGTGACGGCCCGTTCGATTCACCGCCTCTCGATCTTTGGCTATGTCCACAATATCTATGTCGATACCGGAGACAAAGTGTTGTCCGGGCAGGTGCTCATGACGGCCTTCGCTCCCGACTATATCGAGGCCCAGCAGGAATACCTGCAGGCAATCCGGCTCGAAAAAATAACGGAAAAGGCTCAAGGGAAGCACTCCCTGTCGCCGAAGATCCGGGAGGCGGCCCTGGCACGCCTCAAAAATCTGGGTGTGGTCGACCGGGAGATCCGGCGCCTTGAGGCGACGAGGGTCATCCGGCGATATCTCAAGATCCGCTCTCCCCTGACGGGCTATGTGCTAAAAAAAAACGTCATCGACGGACAGTCGATCAACTCCGGGGACCGTCTCTTCGTCATTGGCAACCTTGACTGGGTTCGGGTGAACGCCCGTGTCTACGAACAGGATCTTCCTTCCCTGTCGATAGGGGAGGTGATGCGAATCCGTCCGCCCAAAAGCACGGAGACGCTTGTGGGCCATATTGAATACATCAGCCCTCTGGCCGACCCCCGGACCCGGACGGTGATTGTCCGGGGGATCTTCCGGAATACCCCCTTGATCCTGCGTCCGGGGATGTACCTTCCCGTCCGAATCATCGTTCCCTCCCGGGGAAACACCCTTTGGGTCCCCAAGAGTGCGGTCTTTCTCTCCGGGGGGCATCGAGTGGTCTTTGTCCGGGAGGGGGTGGACCGTTTTCTCCTGCGGAATGTGACGGTCGGATCCTCCGAGGAGGGTCTTGTTCCGGTTCTCTCCGGTCTCCGTCCGGGGGAGCGGATCGTCATTCATAACGGATTCTGGGTCAAGGCCCAGTTTGAACGGAAGAAAAGCTCCTAGATGATCCGCTCCTTTTTCGTCTGGCTCGTCCGCCGCCGGGCGATCGTCCTGATGGTGGCGCTTTTGCTGGCGGCCTCGGGGGTGATGGCCCTTTTTCACCTCTCGGTGGATGCCTTTCCCGATGTCTCTCCCGTCTCGGTGACGATTCTGACCGAAGCTCCCGGCATGTCTCCCCTTGAAGTCGAACAGCAGATCACCGACACCATTGAGCCGGTCATGAACGGTCTCCCCGGAGTCAGGACAGTCAGATCCAAGACCCTCTTTGGCCTTTCCTCGGTGACGGTTGTCTTCAATTCCCGGACGGAGATCTACCGGGCCCGGACGATGGTCACGGAACGGCTTGGAACGATCAAGAACCTCCTTCCGTCTGGAACTTCTCCGGTTCTCGGGGCCGTCTCGACACCCACCGGCAATATCTTCCGCTACACGCTCGAAGGCTCCTCCGATCTCATGAGCCTTCGGACACTCCAGGACTGGGTGGTCAAGCGCGCGCTCATGACAACTCCCGGCGTCGCGGCGGTGCTCTCCTATGGGGGATACGTCAAGTCCTATTTCGTGGTGGTGGACCCTTTCCGGCTCGACGCCTTTCATCTGTCGCTTCGGGATGTGACTAAGGCCCTGGCCCTCAACAACAATAATGTCGGAGGAGGCACCCTCGACCGCTCCGGGGAGTATTATCTGGTGCGGGGGATCGGACGCATCGATAGCCGGAAGGATATCCTGTCGGTGGTGATCGCCGAGCGGAAAGGCGTTCCCGTTCTTGTGCGGGATGTGGCCCGGGTGGTCGTTCGTCCGGAGGTTCGTCGGGGAAATGCCCTTCTCGACAGCCGCGATGTGGTAAAGGGAACGGTCGTGATGCTTCGCGGAGAGAATGCCCTTCGGACCATTTCTGCGCTGGAGAAAAAGGTCAGGCTGATCAATCGGACCCTCCTCCCTCCCGGGATCCGGATCGTTCCCTTCTACATTGAAGCCCCTCTTATCCGTCAGGCCTTCCATACCGTGGTCCGCTCCCTTGTGGAAGGCGGGATTCTGGTGGTGATTGTCCTGGCCCTTTTCCTCGGACGCCTCTGGGCCTCTCTTTCCGTGGCCCTGGGACTTCCTCTCTCGATTCTCCTCACCTTCCTTGCCATGCAGGGGATCCATCTCGCTGCGGACCTGATGAGCCTGGGGGGGATCGTCATCGGGATCGGCATGATGGTGGATGCCTCCATCGTCATGGCCGAGAATATCGAACGGAGCGAATCCCTTTGGCCGGGACTCTCTCCGGAGGACCGCCTGGTCCGGGCGGGGTCTGAGATCGTGCGTCCGGTCTTTTTCTCGATCCTGATCATCGTGGTGGTCTTTCTTCCGATTCTTTTCCTTCCGGGGATGCCGGGGAAGATGTTCGCCCCCATGGGCCTGGCGATCATCACGGCCCTTCTTTTCTCCCTGATTGTCGCGCTCACCTTTGTCCCGGCCATGATCTCGCTGGCCCCGGAAAGAAAGAGTCAGGAGGACCACGGGGAGCGCATGGCGAGACGGCTTGAGTCTCTCTATCTTCCCATTCTCGAGTGGACCCTCAGGAGACGGGGAGTTGTCCTCGTCCTGGGAGTTCTGGCGATGGTCCTGGCGGGAGTTCTTCTTTTCAGGACAGGGACGGAGTTCATTCCGGTTCTGGACGAAGGGTCGATTCTGGTCATTGCTGATCTCTGGCCCTCGGCCTCCCTGTCGGAGACGACCGAGGCGGCCCGGGTGGTTGACCGGATCCTCCGGGGGTTTCCTGAAGTGGCGCTCACCCAGTCCCGGATCGGACGTGCCCAGTCGGGAACGGATACCGATGTCACAAGCCACATGGAGATTTTTGTGGCACTGAAGGACCGCAAGCTCTGGCCTCATGGGGTCACGAAGCGGAATTTGGTGGCGCAGATGACTGCCCGCCTTCACAGGAACCTGCCTTCCGTGTCCTTCGACTTTACCCAACCCATCGAGGAGCGCATCGACGAGATGGTCTCCGGGGCCAAGGCCCAGGTGGCGATCAAACTCTTCTCCGACGATCTCTCCCTTTTGACCTCCTATGCCGCCCGTCTTGAGGACCTTGTCCGGACGGTGCCCGGAACCCGGGATGTCACGGTGCAGCGGATCACGGGGCAGCCCTATGTGGATATTCGGATCGACAGGGAGGCGATCAGCCATTATGGGCTCAACGTCTCCGATATCCTCGAGGTGATACGCATGGGGATCGGACCGGAAGGGCTGACGACGACTGTCCTGAAGGGAGTCCGGCGCATTCATCTCCATGTCCGCTTTCCCCGGGAGATTCGTGATTCTGTCTCCCGAATGAAGACGATTCTCCTGACGACTCCCCGAGGCGTCTCCGTCCCGTTGGGACAACTTGTCCATTTTTCCGAGAAGACCGGTCCCTTCCGTGTCTACCACGAGGGGGGGAAACGTCTGATCATGCTGCAGTTCAATATTGCCGGCCGGTCGACGAGCCATGTGGTCGCGAGCGTCCGTGACGCGGTGAAGCAAAAGCTTCCTCTGCCGACTGGGCTGCAAATGACGGTCGGAGGGGAGTTTGAGAACACCCGCATCACTCTCGAGCGGCTCAAGGTGCTCGTTCCCCTGGTTCTTGTCGTCATTTTTCTTCTTCTTTACTGGAACTTCGGCTCGCTTCTCCACACGCTCCTGATCCTTCTGAACATCCCTTTTTCCCTTGTGGGAGGGGTGGTGGCCCTGAAGTCTTTCGGGGAGTTTCTGAGCATTCCTGCCGCTATCGGATTTATTGCCCTTTTCGGGGTGGCGATCCAAAACGGGGTTCTTCTTCTCTCCTTTGTCCGGGAGCAGGAGTCGGCAGGAAAATCTCCGGAAGAGGCGATCAGGGTGGCGGCCCGAAGACGGCTTCGCCCGGTTCTCATGACGGCGCTGGTGGGAGGGATCGGAATCGTTCCCCTCCTGCTGTCATCGGGTACGGGGGCCAATATCCAGCGTCCCCTGGCCGCCGTGGTCGTCGGAGGTCTTGCAAGCTCAACGGCGATGACCCTTCTGGTCTTGCCCGCGGTGTATCTGGTGGTCCGCGGAAAAAAAGGCGGGGCGG
>JBMFWG010000057.1:0-10232 GCA_049965515.1 Leptospirillia bacterium | reverse complement strand
CCTATTCTACCACGAGACGGGACACGCCTTATATCCCCGGCCTTAAGGCCGGAGTTTTACGGCGCTTTTCGGATAAACGCAGATTCTGATCCTACCGCACAGGAGACTGGCAAGCAACAATCATCAGGAGTGCCTCACGGAAGAAGAGTCTGCTAGAATGACAAAGGGGAGGCATTCTCCCTGTGCGGCATGACCGTCACATCACGAGTCTGCTCGTCTGTCCTGAGAATAACGAAAACTTAGAGAAAGAGAGGTTTTTTCATGGCCATTGTCCATTGCGCCCGATGCGGAGCTGATGCTGAAGGTCTCCCCGAGCCCCCCTTTCCGTCCCCCTTCGGCAAGGAGGTTCAGGAAAAGATCTGTGGCGCCTGCTGGGCGGCATGGGAGGATATGCGAGTCAAGGTGATCAACGAGTACCGGATTAACCTGGGACTGGCGGAGCACCGGACGATGCTTGTCAATATCACCCGGGAATTTCTCAACCTTCCGGCCCCCGAAAAGAAGCCCTGAGGACAGGGCCTCGCCCCTGATCTATCCGGAGGAGGCGACCCGGCCGCCGCGGACAAGCCGGTCCATGTGACGGCCGGTGCCCTCTCCATAGGGAAGATATATTGTGGTGGGGTGGCCTCTCTCATAGACGAGTCGTCGAGCCAGTGCATCGGAAACTCCCATATAAAGCTGGAACTCAAACATCCGCGACTGGACTTCGGAAAGCCGGTGGGCCTCCTCGATCAGCTCCGGGTCGTGGGTCGCAATGGCGAAGAAGTTCGAGTCACGGAAGAGAATCTCCAAGAGGAGCCGGTAGCGTCCGTTGAGGTCGTCCCTTACCTCTCGCACCTCTGGCGTTTCATCTGGTTCGCCTCCCCCGTCGGGGAGCCCCTTGACGAGGCGAACCCTGCCCCGGGACGCCGTGACGGTGGCGAGGTCCGAGAGCGCCCGGGGAAGTCGGGCGGAGAGGGTGATCCCGAGATGAGGGAAGCGGGGGCGCAGCCCCAGGTAGAGGTCGAGAGCGGCTCCGGCCGTCTCGGGATCCTCCGCCTCAAGCCAGACTCCGTAGCCATATTCTTCGGCCCTCACCACCAGGGGAGTGAGCCGTTCCATGGCCCGGGCCCACCCCGACTCAATGTCAAAGTCCTTCGGGTCGAGGGAAAGCCCCCCGCGAATCAGTTTCATCCCCATGGCCTTGATCAGGCCCTCGACCTCTTCGGTGGCGCGGTCGGCCCGTTGCGACTCTGAAAGACCTCCTTTCCGATGGAAGTGGGGAGCCAGCAGTGTCCCCAGACCCTCCTTGTTCAGATGCCGGGCCCGTTCGAGAGCCTCGTCCCGAGTTTTACCTGCCAGATAGTTTTCCATAAAGTCCCCTTTCGGTCCCGACATTGATCGGCGTGTGGTCCGTTTTTTGACGGAGATCGTCCTCTGTCTCTATTGTGCCTGTGCTCATTGTCCAAAGTCGATAAGCGCGCGCATCTCCTCAAGAGACAATGATTCGCCTCCCTCGGTCAGGGACTCCTCTCCGTCGAGAAGACGGGAAAAAATGTCCCGCTTGAGCTTTTTTAAGTCCTGGACCCTTTCCTCGACCGTCCCCCGGACCAGAAATCGATAAATAAAGACCGATCGTGTTTGGCCGATCCGGTGGGAGCGATCCGAGGCCTGAGCCTCGATCTGAGGATTCCACCAGGGGTCATAGTGAAAGACGTAGTCGGCTCTTGTGAGGGTGAGCCCCACCCCTCCGGCCTTGAGGCTTGAAAGGAAGACCCGGGGGGAGTCGGAGGCATCGCTTTGAAAGAGAGCGACTCTCTTCTGTCGTTCGGGGATGGGGGTCGAGCCATCGAGGCGGACTGTCGCAATTTTCAAAGAGGGAAGGGCCTCCTCGAAGAGGTCAAGCATACCGGTGAACTGGCTGAAGAGGAGGATCTTGTGCCCCTCCTCGACGCCTTCGGCAATCTTGTCGAGGACCAGAAGGAATTTGGAGGAGTGCCTCCTTGTTCCACGAAGCTCGGGAGGAAGGAGTCCCGGATGGCATGCCAGCTGTCTGAGGCGCAGGAGAAGCGTGAGATAGGCCATCCGGAGGGGGGCTCCCTCGAGCACTCCCATCTGTTCGATCTCGCGGCGGGCCTGGCTTTTGATCTCGTGGACATGAAGGAGTTCGTCCTCAGTGGGATCGATCCAGATCTCAAGCTCCATCTTGGGGGGGAGATCTCTCAGAACTCTCTCCTTGGTCCGACGGAGAATCAGTGGAGAGACAAGATTTCTGAGGAGAGTGATTCTCCTGTTGCGCTCCTCGCCCGAGGTCTCTTCTCTCAGAAATCGCCGTTCAAACTGGCTGCGGGAACCCAGAAGACCTGGCATGAGAAGGGCAAAGAGACCCCAGAGGTCGGTCAGATGGTTTTCGACGGGTGTTCCCGTGACGGCGATCCTGATTCGCGCTGGAATCTGGGAGAGGGCCTTGTGGGTAAGCGAGTCCGGATTCTTGACCTGGTGGGCTTCATCCATGACAAGAGCGCCAAAGGGGGGGCCTTGGGCAAGCTGGGGATCATTTCTCAGGGTCCCGTAAGTCGTCAGGATAAGATCGGGGGGAGAGGCCAGGGCCTGGAATCGCTTCCAGCGATCGGGACCGGCGTGAAGGTGAAGGAGGGTTCCGGGGCAGAAACGGCTGGCCTCATGGGCCCAGTTGTAAAGAAGCGAGGCCGGAAGTGCCACAAGCGGCGGCCGATCTTCCGGAGAAAAAAGGCCTTTCAGCTTTTTCATCAAAAGAAATCCCAGCACGCTGATGGTCTTCCCCAGCCCCATTTCGTCCGCCAGAATCCCCGAAAGCTTCTCCCGGGAGAGTGAGAGAAGAAAGGAGACCGCCTCCTTTTGATAGGGGCGAAGGGACGCGGAAAAGACCCCGGAGAGCTGTTCGAAATCATCTTCGGACAGAGGTGTCGTGGAAAAGGGGGAGAGATCCATCTCCGGCGGCGGGGCAAAGGGAAGGTCCGGGCGGAGAAGATGGAGCATTGATACATAATAGCGCGACGCATAAGCCTGGCCGTTTGCGTCGAGGGGGAAAAGTTGCCGGATCTCCTGTTCCTGCTGTCGCTCCGGGCCTTCGATATAGACTGAGGGACCGTGGGGGAGAGAAAGGAGAGGGGAGTCCTCCTCTCCCTTTTTCCTTCCCGGCAGGGGGAAGGCTCCCGTTTTTGTCAGGAGTCGGGCCGTCACAAGAATCTGCTCGTCCTTTTCTTCAAAAAGATCCAGAGTCAATGAGACCGGGCCTCCGATGATTTCGTCCCCGAAGAGCTCCCCCCGGTCGATCGTGAAACCCGCCGCCTCCAGCGCCGGAAGCGTCTTGTCCAGAACCTGGGAGACATCGGCCCGCTGCACCGGAATCTTCTCCCCGCTGTGGGAGAGTCGGGTGATCTTTTCGAAGAGATTCCGGAAGTACAGCTCCCTCTCTCGGTCCCGGGAGATCAGGTGGATCCTGTTTCCAGCGCTGTCTGAAAGATAGTCTCCCCGGCGATGGCGATCAGGGCCGAAAAGAGGCAGGGAGACCCTGTCGGAGTAACGAATTTCCGGAAGCAGGGACAGTCCTCCCTGGCTCAACCCTTCGAGGCGAACGACGGGGGGGGCATCTTTTCCGGAGAGATAGTCGGGCGCCATCCCGGGAGGCTTGAAGTCGATCAGGGCCGAAATGTCCCGTCCCTGACGTTCCGGATCGAGAAGGGGCATCCATTCGGCCGGGGTCAGGGAGTCTCCCCTCAAGGCACGCTCCACCAGCCGCATAAGGGGTCCGGAAAGGGGCGGATCGGGAAGAAAAAAACGGATCGTCCCCTCTCCGCAGACAATCGCGGTCTCTCCGAAGGAGAAAAAAAGATGGTTTTTGAGGGAAACCGGTCCCTCTGGGGAGTCGAGGAACACATGAAGACGAAGCTGATCTCCCCCACCCGCTGCCCATTCTCCGGTCATTTTAAGGCGGGGAGGCGGAGAGGGAGGGAGGATCCTGTAAGGGGATCGAGTGCGCGCCGAGAGAACGGGGAGGCCCTCCCTGAGCAGGGCAAACAGGGAGTCTGCCCCTCCCTTTCGGGGACGAAATCCCCGGAGAGCGGGCTCCGGACCCGGGGAGGTGAAGGGGACGAAGGCCGCGGCAAAGAGGGAGGTGATCAATGGAAGGGATGCCCCCTCCCTGACCTGCTGGGTCAGCTGTCCGAACTCCCCCGGTGAGAGGAGCTCTCCGCTGTCCTTGAGAGCTACGAAAAGAGGGGCCTCCCGATGTCCTGTCAGGACAAGGGCCGTGATCCGGGGAAAAGAGCGCCGGGAGGTTGGGGCATGCCGCGAGTGCGAAGGGGGGGCCGGAGGTCGGGATTCTCGTGGAGGCTCAGCGGCTCGGGGAGCTTTTTCTCTCAGGATTTCGAGGGTGGCAATGGCATGGGGACAGGGGAGATCTCCCTCGATGCCGCACAGTGGACAGGTGCAAAGAAGATCCTTCGTCGCTTGCCAAAGGGTGATCTCGGCGGGGGGAGACCCGTCGGAGAGGGTGAAGATGACGGTGATCCGGTCAGAGCGCATTCCCTCGGCGGGAACCTCGACCGTGGCCCGGGGGATTATTCGGCGCGCCGCCGAAAGTTCAAGAGGGGAGAATCTCCGGGATAAAATGGGGTGACTCATGGGCACCGACATACCCTAGCGGGAGGCGTTGATCTCCGAGACCAGGAGAACTGCAGAAAAGAGAAATCCTGCAACGAAGGCTCCTCCGATCAGGAGAAGGGCCCGTGTCGTATCTTTCTTGCGGGATTCGGGGCTTCTGACCGATGCCGGGAGGTGGTCGGCAGAAAGGAGCGTCCTCCCGAGTAAGCCGTCGACCACGCAGAAGGAGGCCATGGCCTGGATCAGGGAGAGGGCGGTCCCGGAGGCGAGGAGGACCATTCCGCCGGCATAGAGGGCCGGATGGGAAAAGACAAGACGCCACTTTTCGTTATAAATGATGACGAAGACGAATCCCGCGAAGGCTCCGGCCCCCCGGATCCATCGGCCTTTTCGGTCGATATTGCAGACACCCGGGATATAGGTGTCGGGGCTCTGGGCGGGTCTTTCGGAAGATCTCTGTCCAAATCCTTCATCGTTCATCGGGGGAGTCCTTTCCTTTCCCGGGGGGCGGGAGGTGTGCGGTGTCCGGAAGAAGGGGGCGAATAAGACCGACAACGCGTCCCCGGATCCGCTGGATCAAATCCTTTTTTCTCAGTTCATGGCGTTGTGGCCTCTCTCCGGGGGGAGTCAGGGCAAAGAGCCCGTACTTTTTAGACACAATCCCCAAGGTCAGTTTTCCCAGGAGAGGGTCTTCGACAACAACGATGTCTCCCGAGCCCGGCATCCATGTCGGAGATTTCTCGATTAAGAGGATGTCCCCGCGATCAATTCTTTTGTCGGGAAAGGACGCCTCCCTGTCGAGGCGAAAGGCAAAATCGGGAGAGGCTCCCAAAAGGAATCCCGGCACTTTAATTGTTGTCTCCGGAAGCCCCCCCGACATCTCTTCCCTAAGCAGGGGAATCTCTCTTGCGGACGAAGGGGACCCCTTCTCGAGGAGGTCTTCGGCGGCCCGGGTGAGTCGAAGGGAGCGTGCCTGTCCCGGCTCTCTTGTAATGTACCCCTTCCGGACGAGGGCTTCAATGTGTCCCAGCCCTCGCCGGCTGCTTCCGGAAGATCCCATGTGGAGGGAGAGTTCCATGATGGTGGGGGGGCGATGCGTGTGACGGATCGTTGCCGCGATGAACTCCAGGGCTTCTCGTTGCTTTTCCGTGAGCGGGCGCACGGCGGGGGGCTCTAGAAGCCGAATTCGGAGAGAAGCTGGTCCACCGCACTCTGATCGATATCTCCGGTCGCTCCGACCCCTTTCAATGTCTCAGTCGGGGAAGCGGCTGATTTTGTGCCGGAGCTATTGGACGGATCCCCCGCGGAAGATCTGGCGCCGGGTGTGCCGGTGGAGTCTTTCGGGGAAGCCTGGTTTGTCTCGATGAGAATCTGGACGAGACGGGATTCCAGGTCCCGAAGATGGCCTCCGATGAGCTTGATGTTTTGCCCAACGAGGTCTTGAAAGGCCATAGCTTCGAACCCATGCATGATCCTCTCGTCGGCAGAGGCGAGGATCTCTTCGATTTTTTCCTTTTGGCCGGATTTCTTGGTCTGGTCGTCAGCAAGGATCTTCCGGATCGCCTCGTGTTCCTCGAGGAGAGACTCCAGTGTATTCATAAGCTTATGCGCGGCATCTTCCGTCATCTGGCTGATGATCTCCAGACCGTGGGAGGTCTCCGGGAGCTTGCCTTCCATGAATCGGAGGGTGTCCACCAAGGAGGCGGAAAGGGAGAGAACGCGCTGGATATCTCTGGCCGTCTGACCCACTTGCTGGATCAGTGTCGGGGGGGAGTCTTTCCCGTCGCTCCGTGTCTGGGGGGAGGCGGTCGCCGTTGCTGAGGAGGATTCGCCCCATCCATGGGCTGCCCGAAAGGTGGGAACGTCAAGAACCCATACATCCGTTCCTTCGATTGTTCGGAGATGGGTAAGAAATGAACGTTCCGGGTGAGGGGATCCTTCTCTGGCGCTGTCGAAAATGCGGAGAATCCGTCCCACCCGCGGAACCGCAATGATGGCTTCCCGGCAGGAGGAGAGTGAGATTCCCTTCAGACGGTTAGGGTCTTCGGGAACCGGAAGACCGAACCACTCCTGTGGATGGGAGAGCATGGCCTTCTTGTCTTCAGGAAGGTCTTTAAGAGATTCGATCTTCCTGATCTCTGTCATCCGGATTCCCAGATCGATGCCCTTGGCCAGGGGAAATGTCATGATCTGCATCGAATTCTTCCTTCCCCCGTTTAGATGGTTGGTGATGAAAAATCCTTTGCGCTCGTCATCAATGCGGAAGCTGCCCTTTTCTGCCAGAAAACGCCAGAACACGCCAGAACACGAGAGGTCCCTCGCCAAAGGGCCCTGCTTTCGGTGAGCGTTTCCCTTCAGGTTAGCATATTTTGGAAAGAGACTCCATCAGGCTTTGCCAAGGCGATCGATCAGCATGAGGACCTCCATGCTGGCCTTGTCCATAGACCCAAGAGCCTGAATGGCACGGTCGAGATTCCCCGAAAAGAAGTTGGTGAGTGCCTCGAGTCCATATTTGTGGACCGCTTCGTGAGGAGATTCAAGTTCCCGGAATCCGGCTTTTCCCGAGAGCTTCCGGCCATCTCCATCGTAGTACCACTTGCCGAGACGGCAGTTGCGATGGCTGGCAAAGCTTTCGGGCTTCTTGTCGGAGAGTTCGAAGAAAACGAGGTAGACTTCGAACTTGAAAACAAGATGATCCATCTTGACAACTTCAAGGAATCCGCCGAGCGCCGAGCGTTCGATCGTGGACTCCATGTGCTGAAAGGAGGAAACCATTCCCTCCATACTCTGCGAGGCTCCGGCTCCTGCTGCGGAAAGGATCTCCGACTGCTTGGAGAGGGCTTCCATCGCGACCTTGGCAGATTGGGTGGCGTTTTGGATGGCGGTGACCAGAGAGGAGATCTCCTGTGTGGCAGTGGAGGTGCGGGAGGCCAGCTTCCGGACTTCGTCGGCGACGACGGCAAAGCCCCGACCCTGCTCCCCGGCTCGGGCAGACTCGATGGCGGCATTGAGGGCCAGAAGGTTTGTCTGGTCCGCAATCTCCCGGATCGCATTGACGATAGCCCCGATCTGTCCTGCCCGCTCCGAGAGCCCCTCGACCTCCCGCGCCGCCGTCTGGGAGGCCTGGGAGAGTCGGGTCATGTTTTCCGAGATTCCGTTTACCGTCTGGGAGGCCTGAAGAGCCACCTGGTCGGTTTCCGCCATGGTGGCCTTTTCGGAGGCCAGAACCTCGGAAAGGGAGACAAGCGAGCTTCGAATACTAAAGATCGACTCTCCAAAATCCTTCACATGAGAGAGAATTTGTCGGGTGAACTCCATCGTGGCCTTTGTCCGCTCGACCTCCTGGCGCGCCATTTCAGCCTCACGCTCCGCCCGGGAGGCGCGCGCGGCGAGCTCGGAATTCATGGAGTTGTCTTCGGAACGTAGCTGTGGTTCAGAAGATTGTTCCTGAGCCGGTGCCGAATGTCTGCTGAAGAGACCCATTGTCTTCATCCTTTCGCGAGGTTTTTGGAATAACGCCCTGGAATCTGCCTGGTTAATGTCGGTTCTTGATCGGAAATCCCGATCCTCGTGTGCGTAAGACACACCCCTCGTCCTTAAAATCTTTTCGGTCTCTGTGTCGATCCTCTTGAGGGTCTACCGAGGGGATGTCCTCTGGATCGTCCCCTTTCGGCAGGAGAGGAAGGAAAGGGGATGAACCTTGATCGTATAGGAGTTTTCTCCAGCTTTAAGCCGGACCTCTCCCTTGATGGGGCACATGGTGGTCGGCGCCGATCTCAGGAGGTAGGTTCCGGGGGGAAGGTCGTAGGAAAAACGGCCATCAGCGCGTGTCAGAAACTCAATCTCGGGGCCCGGATGGTTCTTGTCCGAAAGAAATAGCGCAGCCCGGGAGATCGGATGTGTTTTCCAGCGCATGACTCCCTCGAAACGGGCCTTTGAGGAGGGTGGAGGGAGGGTGCGGGAGGCTGACTGGCAGGAAAGCGGCAAGAGAAGAAGCACCCCTGCAAGCGTTCTGAAAAGAAATGGAGGGATTTTAAGCGAATGTTGTTTCATCATCAGGGATCTCCATTGTAAAGGTGTTGGGCATAAAGGAGAGACTGGGCCTCGCGATCCCAGGTCTTTCTGAGCGAGGGAAGGAGTGTGGGGATCGTTCCCGCCAGGGCGTCGATCCAGTTTCCTGACCTTCGGATCTTGATTTCGAGAAAGTCCTCGCCGGGAAGGCTTTCATGGGGCTCGCAGTTAAAATAATGAACAAAGGAGTCCCGAACGTCGACGCCGGATTTCCGCAGAAGTGCAAGTGTCTCCGGAAAAAGTGCCTCCATATTCCCGCCAAATTCCCAGATTTCCTGGGGGTAGAGATGTTGGGCATAGGGAGAGGCCGTCCCTCCGGCAAGGGCCCGGGCGAGATGCCTGTAGCCTTCCCTGACTGTCTCCCGGTCGGCGGGTGACAGGGGGGGCCGGGGGGGATTGGCCAAGGGAAGGAGCCCCCCCCCCGGTTTGGCATGATCCCTGACAATGTCACGAAAGCGACCAAATTCTCTTGCGGCCAGCCGGCTCTCCTTGTTATCGACTTCGAGGGCCACTCCCTGGAGCGCGGGAAGGTGAAGCTGGGAGAGGACAGCCTCGAGAAGGTCGAACAGAAGGTCCGGCAATGGGCAAGAGTGGTCATCAAGAGGCCAAACCTGGCCGTCGACGGGAAGAAAATGCATTCCTCCCGTATGGATCTCGACGACCCTCTCGAGGGGAAATCCCCGAAGCCAGGCAAGGGTCGAAGGGATGTCGATGGGGCGTCCCGAGGCGGCAAAATAGGTGAGGCAATGTCCGAGGTCCAGCCCGATGGCAAGAGACGTCCCCCGGGTCAGGACATCGAAGAAATCTGCCAGATCCATCTCTCCCGGGGGGTGCGGGGGGAAGGGGGGGGTCTCCACCAGAAGAAGTCGTCCTGCCATGGCTTGTGCGAGAGTCATGGCCCCCTCCCGGGCGACCCGGGCACTCTCGGGTGTCAAAAGGGGGGGGGCATAAAGACCAAAGTCGAAACCTTCAATTGATTTCTGGGCGCACTCGTGGATCATCCAGGGGGAGCCAAGAGCCTCCAGGTGACGGCTGGCCCGCCGCTCCTCCTCCCTGAAAGCCGGATGGCTTGAATAGCTTGGCTGGGTGTACCACAGGCAATCCCCATGGTAGGTCAGGGGAAGGGTCGGAGGGAGGAGGCTCCTGATCTCCTTGAGATCGACGGTCCTTGCCCGAAAGATCTCGAGATACTCCGGGGGGGAGTCTTCCAGATGCCGGAGAAGATCGGCAACGGGAGGAAAGTAAAGATCGGTGGAGAGTCCTGCAAGGGGCCGGTCGCCGGGAGCGATCAATGGCACGATATCAGTCTCCGGAGTCAGGGGCGTGACGGAGGTTTCATTCTGGTCAGGCGGACGGAGCCTGGAAATCTCCGGGACTCCGGACCAGTGATGCGACTTTCCTGACCATGATACCAGATCACAGGAACAAGTGTCGCCAGTGTCAGGGAGAGAAGGCGTCAAGGGGTGCACGTCAGATTTGTGAGATTCTATAAAGTTCATGATTGATACCTGTTTTAGGGTCATGCCGCCTGCTTGAGA
>JBMFWG010000056.1:0-10413 GCA_049965515.1 Leptospirillia bacterium | reverse complement strand
CGGCCATCCGACTCATTGGAGCCCTTCTCTCGGAGTTCCATGAACAATGGAGCACGGGCAAGAAGTATTTCGACATGGCCGAATATTGGGAGTGAAAGAAACAGGAACCTTTCAAAACGCCCTCGCTTCTTTCGGTGGTCGAATGATCCATCTATTCCATTTCTCGGGAAGACAATTTACAGCAACTTTTGGACTTGACCGCTTTTTTTCCAATTAGGAAAGGTACTCTGAGCCGTTTCGAAGGTCCAAGAGACGATCACACCAAAAGAGGTGGCTCCATTAGAGCGATCCGGGAATGGATCCATATGGGCGGTCAGTAACATCTGGAGGGGGCCCCCACGCTTTCTTGTTTCCTGGATCTGGGTAAAGCCATTTCCGGGTGCGGCAGGGGAGGAGGTCGAAGGGAGCGAGACGGTGCACACGATGACGGGAACGACCCGGGCGTTTTGTTTGACCGTCAAACGAGTGAGGGATCGGTCGACGCCTCTGTCCTCCTATCTGGTCTCGTGGCGGTATTGGGTCGTGGCGACCAATTTCGGTCCGGGATTGAGCGCGGCACGGGTTCTCGAGTGGCATGTAACAGCTCAGGAGGCGTACCACTGAACTGTTACTCCTAAAAAATGTCGCTCAGCCTCGTCAGGGAGTTGGACCCAGAGATGGGTCTCGCTTACCTACCACAACGTGCACGGGCGGTTCCGGGAAGGGAGTGGACTCAGCAATGGGTCGCCTACCCGACTACACAATCGGAGGAAGAGCCTGCATCCACTCCTCCGTCATGAACCCTAACGCCTTGTGTCGATCAAGCCGATCTCCCATAAACATTAAGTCATAATCAAGAATGCATTCAAAACAGGCCTTATCACACTGGGCCGTACACAAAAGATGCTCTCGAGCACTCTTCAGCAGTGCTCCGATGCTTTGTGCCCCCAGAGTGGAGTATCCTGAGGCATTTCGATCATAGAGAACAATGGAATAGATCTTCTCCGTCCCCTGACGTACTTGCTTACTCATGGTCGAGATTTCCGTGAGGGAAACCCCCAAGTTTTCTGAAAGGGCCAGACGGAGAGCCGCTGCAATAGTATCGGCGGCAATTTGGTCGTTAAGGTATAGTCCGTGAATCCCCCTGAGCTGGAGTTCCAGCGCATCTGTATAGGCCTCGTGGCCCAGAAGAAGAGTTTTGATTTTCCATGAGCCCGGAAGGCCATCGCACTCTGTTTTTTTATTTTTATTGGGGCTACCCCGTAAAGGGGAGTGCGTCGCCTTGAGAATTCCCTTGTTGGATTCCGCGCGACCCATTGGCTCCATTCGCCCGCAGGACAGACAAAGAGCATATCCTCCCCCATCAGGGCCATCGGCCAATTGAACAAGGTGACCGAGGCTGCTGCTGCGAATGCGACCGATCTTGCCAAAAGCACTCCACTCCCCCGGAACATTGATAAAGGGGGGTCTCAGATGAGTTCGTGTTCGAACCGTGAGGTCATTGGTCGGGGGGGTGTAAAAGTCTACAGCAAAGCCCCATGGTATCAAAAAGTCATTTAATTCGCTCAAGAGGATTTTTCGCCCGCAATCCGAACAGGTAATGTCCGTTGTCCGGGACGAGGCTCCCCCTGCCCCACACGACTTGCACCTCCAAGCCGTTCGGATGTTCTGAATCTCTTTCACCTCGTTTTGATCCGGGGGAAGATGCCAGTTAAGCGTGATCCCCCGGGACGTGTACGTCATACCATCGATCACCACCTCAGCCGATGGGGCATACTCCCTCAAGGCGATGGCTCTCTCCCGGCTGGGAAGCTCGCGGCGCCGGTAAAGGTTGTCCACCCGCGTGGAGGAATCCGGGGTCTTCCTGGTAGAAAGGAAGGAACTCGTTTTCGTGAGATTGTCGAAGACCACAATATCCGTGGGAAAACCATAGGCCGGAAGGAAGCCGAGAGAGGTCAGCTCCCGAAGCAGGAACTCCTCCTCCAGACGCTTCAGTCGGATCCTAATGGCCTGGACGACAACTTCATCCTTCTCAGACTTGACCTTTTGAACCTGATCCTCAAGATCCTTGAGGGGAGTCCATTCGGACATCCACTTCCTCTGAACTTCCTCCATGTCCTTTGCCGTATTTTCAAGGATGGACTCCAACGAATCTGACTGAGCCGCCGATTGAAGGGTAAGTTGTCGAAGCCCATTCATTAATTTGTCGTTATGATGAGCCTGACGACACCACTGGGCATAACGGGTGGCCGGAGAGGGATCCTCAAGAAAGAACCATTTGCAGATTAGCTCTGTTTTCTCCCGGTCCACCCCCGCGGTATATTCTGTCAGAAATTGGGTCAGAAGATAGGCATTGACGTGGCGCTCCACAATCCTCCGGCTATCGAGAGAGACACGTGGAAGAGAGAGAGCGGTCAAAAATGCCCAACGACTCTCCCGAAACACTCTCTGATCATGGGGATTGGGACGCACGATCGTCAGGGCAAGGGAACGACCCTCTCCGCGCCGACCGGCCCGACCGGCCCGTTGGACATAGTTGGCCGGATGGGGAGGGACATTATTCATCGCCACGACAGTGATACCTCCGATATCGATCCCCATCTCCATGGTTGTCGAACAGGAGAGAATATTGATCTCCCCCTTTCGAAAGTTCTGCTCATATTCATTCAGGAGCCAGGAGGGCTGCTGCGCCGAATGCTCCGCCGTCACATAGAACGGGGCCATTTCGACTACGGCATCATTAGAGTCCGTCCACACTCCAAGACGGCGTAGTTTTTTGACCTCAGGAGAGGTTTTCACCCACTCTTTTCCTCGTTGTACCCGCTCCATCTCCTCCGTTGTACCTCCAAATGGCCTGGGATAAAGAGGAATCGTAACGGGTTGGCAAAGTCCTTCTTCCGTCTTAAACCTCTGGGGAAGGTAGGGGGTCAAGTCTTTTAACACCGTATCGAGGATCCGATGGGTGATGGGACAAATCCATCCTTTTTCGATGGGGCGAAAGGCGATCTGGGATCGGGAGAGGGAGTAGCCATCATTTTCCAACGACAAAATCCCTCCCTCAACAAAGACCCGCCACGTTTCATCAAGAATGATATTGATCCTGTCCTGATCTGCAGGATCGCCAAGATCAAGGTCGAAGGCCTTGTGAAGTATCTTTGCGAGGGTCGGGAGATTGTTCAGATTCTTTTTGTTGAGCCGAGGCCAAGTCACCACATTCCTTTTTCCTCTTTCACTGTCAGGAGAGATCACGAAACTTTTGTTGGGAAAGGGAAGACCGATCCAACGGAGGAGATCTCGGTTAATATCGAGAACACCGGAGGAACGAAGAAAGAAGTCGACCGCCATCTTCAAAAAGCTCTGCCACTCTGACGGCGTGATGTCGATTGCGCGAGTGACCGCGGAAGGCGGTGTGGAGAAGTCGGCAAGGGCCGGAACCTCAAGGGAGATCATCCCCATGGTCTCCAAATTGTTTTGAAACTTTGGCCGCCGGCCAAATTCTCGAAAAATCATCAAGGAGGCCAAGAGACGTCTTCCTCCGGAATGGTCAAAGAGACCCGGATCCTTCCTTTTGTAAAATCGGAAGATGCGCTCAAAATCCGTTCCCTGCCCTGTCAGCCCCTCACACAACGCTTCAAAGGAAACGGTCGATCTCTTTTGACTCTCCCTCAACTCCTTCTTTATTCCTTCAATGAATGATTCAAGCTGAAGGCGCTGATGGGGTAACGAGTTTTTCAGCATCTCCTCCATACGAATATCTTCCTCCTTCTTTTCATATTCCTGCCTTCGGGGTGCGCATTCTCGGAGAATGAGGTGGTAAAGGAGGCTCCGAAGGCGGGTGGACTCGCTTGCGAGCTGGAGGCTTGCCGACAGGCGGGCCGTTCCCTGTCGACTGTCGCTAAAGGTCAGAAGACGTCGTCCTCGGTAGGGAAGGGATGCTGGGCTTTCGGATGAGTCCGGTGCGAACTCTAAAAGTCCTGAATACAACGATGGCATGATGAAGTTGGGCGTGAGAAAAAAACTCTGGTAAAAGGGAAGGTCCTCCGATCCCTTGTGAGTACAGGAGGGGCAGACCAGAGGAGATGTGTAATAAAGAGAGAGGCGCAGGTCTTTCGAGCTTCCTTCCCGAATCTCCAGAGTTTTTCTGTCGAGGGTAATGGTATCGGGGGCGACCGACTCTCTCCGGAGAAATCTGTTGATGATCAGGGTCGCATCGGGGATCTGATGGGAGTTTCCCCTTGGACGAGTTCGTGGCGAGGGAGAAGAGAGGGAACTTGCCCCCCCTTCCTCGTCTTGAACCTCCTCCCCTTCTCCCTCCACGGGCACATCATCGAGGACGAACTCTTCGGAAGTCGGCAGGGATCTCATGGGAACAAGTCGCATCCCCTCTTCCCCCTTCTCCTCCTGGGCTATCAAAAAGACATCTCTGCACTCGCGGCAAAAAATGACCTCATAGGCCGGAGATCCGCATAGACACTCGGTCCGGCGACCAATATAGACCATGCCAAAAGACCATGCCGGATCATCGAGAGGCGACCCCGTCTTTTCAGAACATTGAGGATCCGCACACGCCCAAACCTCCGACACAGTTCTAACCAGGATATGGGCCCGTAAGGGAAGAAAAGGCCGTCCCTGCCCCGTTCCGGGAAGTGAAGAGAGAACATCGAGCCAGTGAAGGGCTCTCTCTTCCTTCTCTTTCTGAAACTCTTCCTTCTTCTCCTCCTCGCCGATCACTTCGATCACATGGGACAGCTTCAGGATCGGGGCCGCGAGAGTCTTATCAAGAAAGCGATGGTAGATCCTGCGGGCGATTGGATGGGACGCAAGGCGCGCTCGAAAGGATTCGGCATCGGACGAGGTCTCAGATAGCGCTATGAGCTCTTCAAGAGTCTCAGGGGGAGTTTGAGACGATGGATCCTCCGGAAGAGAGGGAATATCCCGCTCCCCTTCCACATGGCGAATCTGGTCCCGGAAAACGCCGGTCAGATCTGAGAAGAAATGAACCAAATCCCGACTACGAGTCTCCCTTGGCCCCATTGTCGCGGAGGTGGCAATGAAACGAACCTTTGAAGGATGCACACCAAAGGCCATCAGGACTCGCCGAAGAAGGAGTGCAAGCTCTGCGGCCTGGGATCCGATGTAGGTGTGGGCCTCGTCGATCACAATATATTCCAAGAGCCCTTGGGAGTCGGCGAGGATGGGACGGTCGGCGTTTCGCACGAGCATGTATTCGAGCATGGTGGGATTTGTCAACAGGATGGGAGGCGGCGACTGCCGAAGCGTCACCCGGTCAACCACCTCGCTTTTGGGGCGATCTTCTCGTCGAGGAACTCTCTCCGGAGTGTTGCCGTTATAGAGGCAATATCGCACCTTCCCTCCCAACCCCTCCGTCCAGGCATCAAGACGAGCCCGCTGGCTGTTGATCAGGGCATTTAAGGGATAGAGAAAGAGGGCCCGCACCCCACAGAGAGGGGTCGACTGCTTGGCCGACAGGCGGGCAAGGCGATCCAAAATAGGAACGAGGTAGCATTCGGTTTTTCCTGACCCCGTCCCGCTGGTGACAATGAGTGAAGAGGGAGGCGTGCTGGAAAGAGCCTCCCAGGCCTCGACCTGATGGGTATAAGGCCGTCGATCCTTGGGAAAACGATAATCCGACAGGTGAGAAGGAACGTGATCCATCGCCTCGACAAGAGTCGCCGAGAGGAGAGATCCTGCGAAATTCCCTAGGGTTTGCGACGTCGACTTCCATCCAAAGGTGGCCTCAAAGGCCGGATCTCCCAAAAGGGAGGTGGTCGAATCAGCGGTCAGGGGAGCACAAAGGAGACCATCGAGGTGCTCCCGGAGGGGCCGGTTGCGAAAGCTTAAGCCTGACATGACGGCATGGCGGCTCTTGTCGTTGAGGGCGGAAAAAAGAGAGGAAAAGGAGGATTTATTCATCAAGCAGTCCTCGATAAATCGATACCATTGTCATGTGATAGGCGTCTGAAAACCAGTCCCGATCGAATTTGATAAGCTTTCGTGCCTCGGCAAAATGCTTCCAGCAAAATTTCTCCCGGGACGCTCTTAGTTGGCCGCTGACCACCAACATAGCAGGAAAGTTCACCACTTCGCTTCTGAACCCCTCTCTCTCTCGCCAGAACTTTCGCCCTAAAGGGGTGTGTCCTACATCCCGGATCCACGAGGAGAGCTCTTGCGGCCACCTCCCCTGGGCGCCCCTCCTCAAAAGCCGTTGATAAGCGCAGTCAACTTCCTGGAAAAGGGTCTGGTATAAATCCATCGACACCATATCGGGGCGAATCTCAAGTGTTTTAGATCGAGCCATAAGATCAGGACGAAAATACTCAAAAACCTTGAGTGAGGGATGGAGAAAGGAGAGAGCCTTCACTCTTTGCTTATAGTGTTTGTCAAAGAGCACCCCCGCGACCTCGGAAGGATAGATGGACTCAAGATACTGTCGCGACTGATCGGAGGCGGCTACCCACTGGGAGACCTCGACAGATTCCCATAGAAAAAGCGACTCCTGAGAAAATCGTTCAAGAAACCCTTCCCAAGGTAAGGATGGGTAGCGAAGCAGCATCGAGGCCATCATGGACGGATGGGTCATGGCCGCCCTCCAAAGGTCGAGCGAGGAAAGAGGAAGATGTCCCATCTTGTTGGCAAGCTCGACTATTCGATCCCAATCCGAATCGGCAAAGCTTTGAACAAGGCGGTCAAAAACATCAGTAAAAAGGTACTTGCGCACCTCCTCGTGGAAATAGGCAAAGGCCTCATCGAGGGAGGTCCTCTCCTCCTTATTTTCTTCGAATCGCTGAAGATTAAAGGCTACCGGACGGAAGGTGATCCGGGCCTCCTTTCCTGGATAGACCACCCACGTTCCGGGAGGGCGGGTGTCGGGATAGAAGTGAAAATACGGGGACTGAGGATCGGGATCGAGCCTTACAGGATCTTCTTCCGGTGCCTCCAGACGAAGGGCAAGAACTTGTTTGGCTAGGGAGCTTCGCAGATCACAGGAAAAGCTCCCTCCCTTCGTCTGCCCCCCCACAGAACCCTCCTCCCCCGAGAAAAGATCCGGTGCCCCGGGGGACAGGACAACGACCCCCTGCCCTCTCATCGCCCTAGCCCTTACCGCATAACGCGCCACATGAAACAGGGGAGTCCTCCTATCATCGATCTCCCCCTCCACCGAGACCGTCGCCGACAGGTCGTCAGAATGGGCCAAACACTCCATGATCTCGTTCCTTATCTCGATAAGCCGCACCTCTATCTGCTGAGGGGAGGAGGAAAGAGACAGAGGGAGGGCCCACTCTTCGTTTCTTCGCCCCCCTCTGGCATTAAGTTGAAGGATGAGGGAGATGCGGCGGGCCGAGGGGCCGGGGAAAAAGATGAGACGCACCCCCATGAGATCTCGCAAGTCACGAATAGTTCCGGGGAGAAGAGACTCTCCCTGGGGGCCGATAGCCCGGACCCCCCGAAAGGGGAGCGGGAATCGGAAGGGGGTCTTCCGAAGCCCCCCCTTCCACCAAATATCTCCGACAACCTCACCCGGACCGATCCCCCCTCCCTGATCCGTAACATGGATCGACACCTCCTCTTCCGACCCGGTTGTTTTCATCAAAAGAGAGGCAGAAGGCTCGAATGTGACTCGGTAAAGGCCGAAAGAGTGCAGGACAATGCGCCCTGATCGCTCGCTTTCGGGAAGGACAGAGATCTTGGCCTCATCCGGCAGGCAGACAGGACGTGAGGAAAAGACCGTCTCTCCCTCGTCCCTCACCCGGATTTCACAGGGACCAGCATATCCCTTCGGAAGGCTCGTGGACCACCCTTCTCCAGGGATCTTCCACCCCACCTTTTCACCTGAAACGGGACGAACCGTTCCTCCGGAGGTCATGGCGACGATCCTTGGAAAACCTCGATAGACCTGGGAGCGCGACCCGAGGTCAATCATCTTCCCCTTGAGCTGGTATTCTAGCTCATCCGTGCCTCCTTCATCGGGTGTCACTAAAAAGCGTTCCTCCCCGATGCACACCCGAACCGGAGATGTGGCCAAGAACACCTGGCGTCTTTCAAAGTCGGTCGAAGGGGCCTCAGGCGAGGCCCCTTCAATGTGAGCATCCAAAGGGACGCTCAGATAGAACGAGAGGGCTGGGACCCTTCCTCCCCCCTGTCGAAGAAAAACCCACTCATCATTCTTTTCCGTAAAGATCCAGGGAAGGAGGGGATCTAGTGGCTCCCCACCGGGAGGGGAGATCTCAAAGCTTTGAGCATCGGGAAAGGAGAGCCTTAAGCGAATCTTCTCCGTTGGCGCAGTGGAAAAAAGTGATGGGTAGGGGGGGAGTGCATAGTGAATCTCCTCCTGTCTCTTCGCCTCGCTCAAGCGGCGAAGGGAGAGACTCTGCTCCTCGTCTCCGGAAAGAAGGATCAGGGAGAGAAGACGAGGAGGCGGGATTTGGGCAGGGAGGTGAAAGAGCTCCTGAAGATGCGTGAATGAAATCTCCGGAGGAAGGTGAACGCGTCCGAACATTGCGAAAGATCCGGGAGTAATCTCAAGACATCGTTCAAAAAAGAGCCCTCTTCGGTCTCTTCCGGCTCGTTTTTTGGACGCCTTGACCACGAGGGATGCCAGAAGAGCGGAGAAGTGATCATCCGAAGGGGGAAAGGGGAACTGATCCTTCCAGTTCGGAACCCGCTCGTTCAATCGGAGAAGGTCATCCTCCGATCCCGTCAACCTCGCCTGATCCCGAAGGGTGAGAACGCCCTCGATGACATCGGCAAGAAGCTGGAAGATCCCTTCATTCTTATAGACATCGGGAAGGTAGTGAGCGTGACGTTTCACGCGGGCCTTGAGGGACTCTCCCGTCCAAAGACTTTCATCTTCCCCGGCCAGATCGATAAGAACTCGAGAGAAGAGATGGCCGATCTGGCCCTCAGAGGAGGCGAGAAGCTTCATCGGAAGACCCCCCTGGCGGGCAACAGTGGAAAGATAGCGAAGATGGCCCCGCTCCAAGGGAATGCCCCAAAAGTCAAAGCCGCTTTGAATGTCTCTCCCCCGAGACGATGAGTCCCACTCATTGTTCTGAGTTCCGAGAGAATTAAGAATCGGCTCCCAGGAGAAACCTGTCCCATCATAAAAAAGGCGCCACCATTCGGCGGCATAGAGGACAAAAAGGGCATCGAAGCCATCAAAGTTCTCAAAGATGAACGTTAGCGAACGGTCTCCTCCGACACCAAGTTTGACCTGCCTCTTGCGATATTCGGTGATTTTTGTTCCCAAAAGCTCGGAGAGACTCTGAAACTCCTCCCTGGAAAGCCGGTAGCGATAGAGTGGCCGTCGATCCGGTTGTGCAAGGTCTCGTTTTTTAAGAAAACCTTCAAGCCATGATAAAAAGGGACTCCCCATCATTCGTCTCCGTGTATTGCAAAAGACGGCTCTTGCCGACATAGTGTGGGTAAAAAAAGGCACCCGGTGAGGTAAGATTTTTCCATGTATTCACCGGAAAATGAGAACACGGAGGACCTTACCGGATGCCTGATGAGCCTATCACAAGACTTCTTGGCTTTCCAGATTTTCGCATCGTCACCATCGACAGAAAGGAGGGAGCTGTCGTTCTGACGCTCGAGAAAGAAAAGAGGTCCTTTCATGAGGCTCTTGTGGAAAAGAAGTTCTTCCCGGATATGACCACAGAATTCAGGAGGTACGGCATCTTCTGTGGTGGCAGCCTCCGACCGTGATCCGCTTTCCTCACTATCGCGTGGTGTGTCCCACCTGCAGGGTTGTCACGGAAGCGCTGGACTTCTTGCCCGTTCGGGGTCCTCGTGTCACCCGTCCCCTGGCCCACTTGCTCTGCGAGCTGTCCAAGATCACGACGCACAAGGCGGTGGGTCTTCTTCTGGGGCTCCACCGGTAAACGGTGAAGGCGATCGACCCGGCGATGATGGAGAAGGGGCAGGCGGAGCGTCCTCTTGATGGGATTGATGTTCTGGGATTTGATGAGATTGCCGCCGGCAAGGGGCAAACTTACGGGACAATGATCTGTGCTCCGGAAGGACCAAGAGGCCCCGAGCTTCTTTATATCGTGGAAGGACGCAAAGAGAAGACCTGAAGCCCTTCTGGATCTGGTTTGGCAAGGAGCGGGCCCAGAAAATCACTCATGCGGTGATGGACATGTGGCCAACCTTCAGGAAGAGCTTCCTGGCTCATTGTCCCGAGGGACAAGTCGTCTACGACAAGTTCGTGCGACGGGAAAATGTCCGTCAGGAATTGTTCAACTCCCTATCATGGGGAGCAGTGAACCTCTCCTCCCTTGGAGGGTAGCCTGTTTAGGCATGCGATTCTGGTAAAGGAACCGTATGGAGCCCTAAATTTACATTCCGCATGTAGGATCAGTGCTCTCCAAGCATTTTTTTTGACGATTTTTAAAAAACCCGGTGGTTTTTGAT
>JBMFWG010000055.1:0-11015 GCA_049965515.1 Leptospirillia bacterium | reverse complement strand
GAAAGCCCCCCCTATCCCGATCAACCATCATTGGAGTGCGGGGTCGAGATTTTTGAGGCCCTGCAAAGAGAAGATATCCGGTGCACCGGCACCACAACGTTGATGGCCGCGACCAGCGGGGTCCGATTGATCTGAATGCGCGACAAGCCTCTCCCTTCAGGACGAGGAAGGTGAGCCGGGACGGCGGAGCCGTCCTGGAGTCTGCTTTCCATGGGGCGTCTTCTGCTGTTCGATATACTGGCGGATCACGTCGATAGGCGCTCCGCCACAGCTTCCGGCAAAATAGCTGGGCGACCAGAGCGATCCTCCCCAGAGTTTTTCCCGGAGGCGGGGGTCGTTTTTCTTTCGGATCAATCGGCGGAAGACGCCCTTGAGGCTGTTCACCAGGGTGGAAACAGAGACCTCGGGAGGGTAACGGACCCGCAGGTGAACATAGTCGTCTTCTCCCCCGAATTCGGCCAACGTGGCCTCGAAGTCCTGACAGACGGAGGCAAAGATTTCCCGCCGAGTCTTTAAAGTGTCCTTAGTGAAGTGGCTAAATGGTCAGCTTGCGCCCTATAATGGGAAGAATCCGGTCCATGTAAAAATTGCGACCAAAGGAGAGTCGTTTTGCCCCGATGACCATCGCCCGAATCACCCCGGGAGAGATTCTTTTCTCTCTCAAGACCTTCGTTGCCGCTCTTCTCGCTCTGGCCATCGCCTTTGCCTGGGAGCTGCGCCAACCCTACTGGGCCCTCCTGACGGTTCTCATCGTCGCCCAGCCCTATACCGGCATGGTGCGCTCCAAGTCCCTCTACCGTTTTGTCGGGACCTTCGTCGGGGCAGCCATGGCCGTCTTTCTGGTCCCCCGCCTGGTCGACATGCCTGTCCTTTTGACGATGGCCCTGGCCTCCTGGGTCGCCCTCTGCCTTTACCTCTCCCTCATTGATGCGACGCCCCGAAGCTATGCCTTTATTCTCGCCGGGTACACGGTGGCCCTCATCGGATTTCCAAGCGTCCTGCATCCCGACCAGATTTTTTTCGTCGCCCTGGCCCGGGTCGAGGAGGTCTGCCTGGGGATCCTTTCTACCTTTCTGGTGAACGAGCTGTTTTTTCCCCGCTCGGCACTCGCGCTCTATGCCAAACGCCTGTCGGCCCTTCAGGCGGAGGTGGAGGCGGCCGGACGGACTCTCGCAGATGACAGCCTCGACCGCGGCGCCTTTGGCGTGACACTCTCCCGCCTCTATCTGTCGCTTTCCTCTCTGGGACCCCTCTCTCTCTTTGCGGCCTATGACGCCGCCCGGCCAGAGCAGATCGGTCGCCTCGAGAGGGTTCGGGGTCACCTCTCCCATGTGCTTCCTCTCTTTTCGGAAATCCTCCGTCTCCGGGAGTCCCTTCCCGGGGAGAAGGACTCGTGCCAAACCGTGGCGCGGGAGGCCCTGGCCCACCTCCGGGAGTTCCTTGCGCGGCCCGGAGACCCCCCTCCCGGTCTCCCCGGAGAAACCCCTTCTGCCCACGAGTTCCCCGGGCCGGTTCATGGGGCGATGCAGGGAGGGGGCCGGGAGCCGATTCGGGGGCCCCTCTCGCCAGTGTGTGAGAGCTTGCTGTCCCGGCTCCTGGATGTGAGGATCCTGATCTCGGAGTCCCGCCTTCTCTGGCATCGGGAATCTCCCCGAAAGATCGACGGCCTCCCGCCTCCGGCGCCCTATCGGGACCACGACTTGGCCGCCCTCTCGGCGGCCGGGATCTTTGTGACCATCCTTGCCATCACGGCCTTCTGGCGCGAGACTTCATGGCCCGACGGTGCCACCGCCACCATGATGGCGGCTGTGGCCTCATCATTTTTTGCCGCTATGGACGATCCGGCTCCGGCCATTCTCCGGTTTCTGGGGTTCATCACCGCAGGCTCCGCGATAGGGATCCTGATGCTCTATGCGCTCCTTCCCATGGCCGAAAACTTCCTGGAGCTCTCCCTCTGCCTCGCCCTGGTTCTTCTTCCGGCCGGGATCTTCCTCGGGCGACCGGAGCGCACCATTGATGTCCTGGCCTTCTCCATCGGCTTCGGAGGGCTTCTGGCCCTCTCCTCCGCCTACCATTCCGACTTTGTCTCCTCTATCAACGCGGCCCTGGCCCAGTCGGCCGGCATCGGAATGGCCGCTGTCTTCACCCGGCTCTTGCGGTCAGTGGGAGTCGCTTTTGGCGTCCGGAGAATTTTCCATGCCAACATGAATGATCTCGCCGCCCTTCTCGCCTCTCCGGAGGGGAAGGGGAGCCATCACCCCCCTCGGCTGGGGGCGATCTTTTCCCGGATGGCCCCCCTGGCCATCCGCCTGGGAGCCCTCCCTCCGGCGGACCGGGAACGTTATTCCGAGGGGCTCCTCCATGCGGGCCTTGCCCGCACTTTCTGGCACCTCACCCGGGAGGGGAGCCGCCTGTCAAAGGATCTCTCCGCGGAGCTCCGGGAGCTCTTCGGGGAGATGGCGTCATTCCTGAGAGAGAAAGCGTCTCGCCGCCGCCTGCCGGAGACTGTCCGCCTGGATCTCGACCGAAAGCTTCACGACCTCTCCGCGCGCCTGGCGGTCCCTTTTCCTGAGGTTTCCCGGCTTCTGCGTGAGGCAGAAATTCTTCTTCCGTCACTGGGAATGGCCAGTGCGTCGGACTCGTGGCGGGAGGAAAAGGGATGAAGGAGATCAATTTTTTTGGAATCTTTCTCTCCCCCTTTCTGGGGGTGGCGCTTCTGGCCTTCGGAGTTCTCTGGGGTCTGCGCCTTCTCCTGTCCCGGCTGGGCTTCTACCGGCATGTCTGGCATCGATCCCTCGTTGACCTGTCCCTTTATGTCATCATCTTGGAAATCCTCGTTCTCTTGGCAAGGAGACACTCTCCGTGATATCAAGGCTTCTTCGATTTCGCCGACAACTTCTGACCCTTTTGGTGGCCGGAGGGGCGCTCTTCTCGGGCTATCTTCTCTGGCATGAGGACCGCATCTCTCCCTGGACCCGGGACGGACGGGTCCGGGCCGACTCCGTGGTGGTGGCTCCCGATATCTCGGGTCTTGTCGTCTCGGTCGGCGTTCGGGACAACCAGGAGGTCCGGAAGGGGGAGATTCTCTTTCGCATCGATCCCCGCCGATTCTCCCTGGCTCTCTCTGCCGCCCGGGCCCTCCTTCTCGAACGCTATGCCTCCATGGTGGAGGCAATCCGGGATGCCCGCCGTTATCGGGAGCTGCTCCAAAGCGGCCATGCCTCGGAGGAACGGGCCGAAATCATGGAAGCCCGCGCCCTTGAGGCCCGGGCCCGCTATGAAGGCGCGGTTGCACGCCTCTCCTCCGCCCAGCTTGACATGATCCGCTCGGCCGTCCGGGCCCGGGTCAACGGCTATGTCACCAACCTGCACCTTCGGCCGGGGGACTTCATCCGCCGGGGAGAGCCCAGTCTGGCTCTGGTGGACCGCGACTCCTTCTACGTCGACGGTTATTTTGAGGAGACGAAGCTCCCCTCGATCCAGAGGGGAGACCGGATGGAGATTCGTCTCATGGGGGTGAAGACGCCTCTTTATGGGGTGGTGGAATCCTTCTCCCGGGGCGTGTCTGATTTTGAGCGGAGTGAGCCCTCTGGCGCCGTTCCCCGGGTCAATCCCACCTTCAGCTGGGTGAGGCTGGCCCAGAGGATCCCCGTGAGGATCCGTCTCGTTTCGGTTCCGGGGAACGTTCGTCTTGTGGCCGGGCAGACGGCGACGGTCATCGATGTGGAGCGGAGGGACGGACGGCTTCCGCCGCAGGGGAGGTCTCACTGAGTCTACCCGGCTGGGTGGGGGCATCCTCCCGGGAGAGAAGAGATTCCCTGGCCCTCACGTAAAAATGACAGTCCGCAGCCTTCCTTGCATTTTCCGTTGGAGACGACCCTCTTGGCGTGATTGAAATTCTGGCTGATTTTTCCTAGAATCAGAAGAAATTATCACTGTGAGCTCACGACTCCGCCTGTTTGTTCCCGTCTTTATTTTCTGAAAGGATCCCATGTCCGGCCATTCCAAGTGGGCCACCACCAAACACAAGAAGGCCCTTATCGACTCCAAGCGGGGCAAGGTCTTTACCCGCCTTTCCAAGGAAATTTCTATCGCGGCCCGCCTCGGGGGAGGGGACCCCGACGGCAACCCCCGCCTCAGGACCGCCATCGCCAAGGCCCGGGAAGAGAACATGCCCATGGACAACATCAAAAAGGCGATCCAGAAGGGAACGGGAGAGATTCCGGGTGCGGTCTACGAAGAGTTACAGTACGAAGGCCACGGCCCCAAAGGAGTCGCGATCCTTCTCAAGGTGACCACCGACAACAAGAACCGGACGATCCCCGAGATTCGCTCCCTCTTCTCGAAAAACGGAGGAGCTCTGGGGGAAAACGGATGCGTCGCCTGGATGTTCGACCAGAAGGGGCTGATCACCACCCCCGCCTCGGGGGTGACCGAAGACCGGCTCATGGAGATCGTCCTTAATGCGGGGGCCGAGGACGTGCGCCTTGAGGAGGATGTCTTCGAGGTTACCACCGCTCCCTCCGATTTCCCTGCCGTCTGCGATGCCATGCGGGCGGCGGGGCTGGCCCTCCCTTATGCCGAGGTCACCATGATTCCCCAGACCACGGTTCCCCTTGAGGGCAAGGATGCCCAGACCATGGTGCGGCTGATGGAGGCCCTCGAAGACCACGACGACGTTCAGCATGTGTGGGCCAACTTCGACATCTCCCAAGAGACCCTCGAGTCTCTCTCCCAGAACGGCTAGCGTCCCGATGTCCCTCTCAGACGCCTCTGGACCAGACTCTTCGGGCTCTTCCCCTTTGGTTCCCGGACATTCTCCCTCCGGAAAATCCGCCTCTGACCCGACTTCCGGGATTGCCCCTCTTCGACGGAAGATCGATGCCATCGACCTGCAGATCATCTCCCTTCTCCAGGATCGCGCCCGGGTGGCCCACGAGGTCGGTCTCTACAAGAAGGAGCGAGGACTTCCCTTTCACGTCATCTCCCGGGAGCAGGAGATCTTCGACCGCCTCGACCGGATCGACATCGCTCCCTTCCCCCGGCCGGTGCTGAAGCACATCTTCCGGGAAATCCTTTCCGCCTGCCTCTCGCTTGAAGAGCCTCTTGTGGTCGCCTACCTGGGCCCTCCGGCCTCCTATACCCACCAGGCGACCCTCAAGTTCTTCGGGACCTCCACCCGTCATCTTTCGATGTCCACCGTCCGGGAGGTCTTCCTGTGCGTGGAGAGAAAAGAAGCGGTCTATGGCGTCGTTCCCATCGAGAACTCGACCGAGGGCATGGTGAACTATACCCTCGACACCCTTGTGGAGACGGACCTCAAGATCAACGGGGAGGTGGTTCTTCCTATCCATCATTGTCTCCTCTCCCGGGCGGAGGAGTTCGGGCAGATCACCAAGGTCTTCGCCCACCCCCAGTCGCTGGCCCAGTGTCGGGGCTTTCTCTCGAACCACCTCCCCCATGTCCCCACCATTGAAACCACCAGCAATACCCGGGCGGTGGAGCTGGCTCTCCAGGACGGGGCGTACGCCGCGGCCATTGCAGGGGAGATGGCCGCTGAGGTCTACAACATCCCCATTCTCCGGCGCCATATCGAGGACCAGCCCGACAACCAGACACGCTTTCTGGTGATCGGAGAGGGCGTTCCGGGTCAGACCTCCCAGGACCAGACCTCGATCATGGTCTCGGTCATCGACCGGGTGGGGGCCCTCTCCTCGATCCTCCAGCTCATCGCCTCCCACGAGGTGAACCTGACCCGCCTCGAAAGCCGACCCTCCAAGAAGAAGGCCTGGGACTACATCTTCTTCATGGATCTCGCCGGCCATCAGAAGGATCCGGCGATCCAGACCCTTCTGGGAAAATTACAGGACCTCTGTCCTTATGTTAAGATTTTAGGGTCCTACCCCGTCTCGGAGGAAAAGAGAAAGTCGGGATAAGGGGCGAAAGGCTCCCGGTTCCCCTTACGGGGCCTTGTCGGGGTTCCTTTGCCCCCCAGCACATTCACATGTCGGCACCACCAAGGAGATTTCCATGATTATCGTTCTCAAGCCCGAGGCCACACCGGCCGACCTCGACCATCTTACGGAGACCCTCAAGTCCAAGGGGTTGTCCGTCAATATTTCACGGGGAAAGGAGCGGACCGTAGTGGGGGCGATCGGCGACGAACGCATCCTGACCGACCTTCCCCTTGCGGTGTACCCGGGGGTTGAGTCCGTCCACAAGATTCTCCAGCCCTTCAAGCTCGTGAGCCGGGAGTTCAAGAAGACCGACACCGTCATCACCTTCTCCAACGGCGTCACCATCGGGGGACCCGAAATCCAGGTGATGGCCGGCCCCTGCGCGGTGGAGTCGGAAGAGCAGCTCCTCTATGTGGCCGAGAGGGTCAAGAAGGCCGGGGCCAAGATCCTCCGTGGCGGCGCCTTCAAGCCCCGTACCTCGCCCTATACCTTCCAGGGACTCGGGGAAGAGGGGCTTGTCCATCTCTCCAAGGCCCGGGAGAAGACCGGCCTTCTGGTCATCACCGAGCTCATGGATCCCCGGGACCTCCCTGCCATGATGGAGCACACCGACATCATCCAGATCGGGGCCCGGAACATGCAGAACTTCCGACTGCTCTTCGACGTGGGCGAGGTCAACAAACCGGTCCTCCTCAAGAGGGGGCTCTCCGCCACGATCAAGGAGTTCCTCATGGCCGCCGAGTATATTGCCTCTCGCGGCAACCAGGAGATCATCCTCTGCGAGCGCGGCATCCGCACCTTCGAGACCATGACCCGGAACACCCTCGACCTCAATGCCGTCCCCGTCCTGAAGAGCCTCACGCATCTCCCCGTGCTGGTCGATCCCAGCCACGGCACAGGCCGGTGGGATCTGGTCATCCCCATGGCCCGGGCGGGTGTCGCCGCCGGGTGCGATGCGCTCATGGTGGAGGTCCACAACGATCCCGAACAGGCCTTCTCCGATGGCGAGGAGTCGCTCAAGCCGGACAAGTTTGACCGTCTGATGGAAGAAGTTCGCAAGGTGGCGTCCGCCGTCGGCAGGTTCGTTGCCTGATGGAGTCTCAGTCTGTCCCCTTCAGGACAGTGGCCGTGCTTGGAACGGGCCTGATGGGGGGCTCGCTGGCGGGGGCCCTCAAAGGCCTCACCCATCCTCCCCGGATTGTGGGGACCTCCAGAAATCCCGTCGACGCAGAAGGGGCGATGGCGCGAGGGTGGATCGACGCGCTCTTTCCCTCGAATGCCCGTTGTGTCGCCGGAGCGGATCTTGTCGTGGTGGCCGTGCCTCCGGGGGAGGTGGAGTCCGTCTGGACGGAGATTGTCCCGGGCCTCTCCCCCGAGGCGGTGGTGACAGACCTCTCCTCCGTCAAGGGAGCGCTTTTCGGGACCTATTCCCGAGGATATGCCGAACGTCTTCCCCTCTACACCAGCTCGCACCCTATGGCCGGAAGCGAACGGACCGGGATGGAGGCCGCCCGCGCCGACCTCTTTCGGGGACGGACCGTCTTTCTGACTCCCTTTTCCCAGGAGAAAGGGCAGACCCCTCGCCTTGCCGCCCTGTGGCAGGCCCTGGGAGCCAAAACCACGGTTCTCACGCCCTCCGACCATGACGGGATCGTGGCCTTCATCAGCCATCTTCCCCATGTCCTCGCCTATTCTCTCCTGCACCTGGTCGAGCGAATGCGCGCCGAAAAACGATTCGAGAACTTCGATTATATGGAGCAAAAGGGGGGAAGCTTCTCCGACATTCTGCGCATCGCCAAAAGCTCTCCCTCCCTCTGGGCCGACATCTTCTCTCAGAACCGCTCCGCCATTCTGGAGGCCATCGACCTTTATCAGGGAGAGATCGATTTACTTCGCGAGGCCATTGCTTCCCTTTCTCCGGGGGAGCTCTCTCGCCTTCTCTCGGAATGGGCCGAGCCGGCTCTTGGAGTCGGTCCGGCATGATCCTGGAAGAGCGTCGAGGCGGCCCCCACCGGGGTCAGTACCGGGTGGGCGGCGCGGGACGGGTCCTGGGAACCGTCACGCCTCCGGGGGACAAGTCGATCTCCCACCGGGCGGTGATGCTGGGAAGCGCTGCCCGGGGACGGACCGAGATCCGGGGTTTCCTCGATTCGGCGGATTGCCGGGGGACACTGGAGGCCTTTTTGGCCATGGGGGTCCATCTCCACCGCCTCTCCCCCCACCACCTGATCCTTGAAAGCCCCGGGGCGGAAAATCTCTCGGAGCCCTCCAATGTCCTCGACTTCGGAAATTCCGGCACGGCCGTGCGCCTTATGGCCGGGCTCCTTTCGGGGATTCCGGGCTTTCGGATCCTGACGGGAGATGACAGCCTCCGCAAGAGACCCATGAAACGGATCGCCGATCCCCTGTCCCGGATGGGGGCAAGGATCGATGGCCAGGACGGGGGAAGCCGCCTTCCGCTTGCGATCCGTGGAGGTCCTCTCTCTCCCATCCTCTATGAAAATGTCCACCGATCGGCCCAGGTCAAGTCGGCGATCCTTCTGGCCGGTCTCTTCGCCTCCTCTCCCTCCACCGTCATCGAAGAGATTCCGACCCGCGACCATACCGAGCGTCTCCTCCCGGCCTTCGGGGGACGGGTTCTTCGAGAGGAACATCGCGTGACGGTCTGGCCGGGGACGCTCTCCGGAAGCGAGGTCTCCGTTCCGGGAGATCTCTCTTCTGCGGCTTTTTTTCTGGCTCTGGGCCTGTTGACTCCCGGCTCCTCCCTCATCCTCAAGAATGTGGGGCTCAACCCTACCCGGACAGCCTTCCTCGAGATCCTCCGGCTCATGGGAGGCCGGATCGACATCGAGCGGACTCCCGAGCAAGAGGGGAGTGAGCCGGCCGGGACCCTTCACCCTTCGTTTTCCTCGCTCTCCGGAGTTCAGGTTCCTCTCTCCCTGATTCCGGGAGCCATCGACGAGATCCCCCTCCTGTCGGTTCTGGCGGCCTTTGCCCATGGCCGCACCGAGATCCGCGGCGCGGCCGAGCTCCGGGTGAAGGAGTCGGACCGTATTGCCGGGATGGTGGCGGCCCTTCGGGCCGTCGGCGTCGCGGTGGAGGAGTTCCCCGATGGGCTGGCCATCGAGGGGGAGGGACCCGACAGGCGTCTTTCAGGAGCCACAATCGACAGCCTTCACGACCATCGGATTGCCATGTCGATGGCTGTTCTCGCGACCCGCCTTCCCCGGGGAGAGTTCCTCGAGATCTCTGGAACGGACTTTGTGGAGACCTCCTTTCCGGGCTTTCCCGACCTCTTCAACAGCGTGGTGCACGCGTGACTATGACCGTTTCCTCTGTGATCGAGGCTGTGGCCATCGATGGTCCCGCCTCCTCCGGAAAGTCTACCCTGGCACGGGAGGTGGCCAAAAGGCTGGGATATACTTTCGTGGATACAGGATCCCTCTATCGGGCGGTGGCCCTTGCCCTCGACCGGGCCGGGGCCGGGGACTCTCCGGAGGACGATCCCCGTCTTGTTGCGGCGTTGTCCGCCTGCTCCGTCACGCTTGAGCCGACCCCGTCGGGGGTCCGGGTTTTCCTGGCCGGCGAAGAGGTGACCTCCCTTTTGCGCGAGGAGCGTCTCGGGCGCATCGCCTCCCGCGTCTCCGCCTTCCCGGTGGTCAGGAGGGCCCTCTTCGGCCTTCAGCGCACCCTTGCCGCCGCCGGTCGGATTGTCATGGATGGCCGGGATATCGGGACGGTCATCCTTCCTGAGGCCCGGCTTAAAATCTTTTTGGTCGCCGACCCGGAGGTCCGGGCCAAAAGACGCCTCCTTGATCTTGAGCGAAGCGGCCAGAAGGTCTCCATTGACACCGTCCTCTCCGATATCCTCGAGCGCGATGAGCGCGACAAAAGCCGCAAGATCGCTCCTCTTGTTCCCGCCCCCGATGCCCTTGTTCTCGATACCTCCCACATGACCGTCAGCGAGGCCGTGGATTGGATCGTCGACCGCTACCACTGATCCCCGATCCCGGAACGATCTCCGGCACGTCCTTCTATCGCATGGCCCATGCCTTCATGAGGATGGCCATGTCCCTCTACATTCCCACCACCATCGAGGGACAGGAGAACATCCCCCCCTCCGGAGGGGTGATTGTGGCCGCGAACCATCGCTCCCTCCTCGACGTTCCCCTTCTGGGCTACGCCATCGGCCGGGAATCTCGATTTCCGGCGAAGCCGGAGCTCTTCTCCCATCCTCTCCTTGCTCGCTTCCTCCTCTCCCTGGGAGGCTTCCCCATCGCCCGGGGGGAGGGGGACCGGAAGGCTCTTTCCTTTTCGGAGAGAGTCATCCGCGAGGGGGGAGTTCTGGCGATCTTCCCCGAAGGGACGCGTTCGCGCGACGGCCACCTTCAGCCCTTCCACCGGGGTGTGGCCCTTCTGGCCATGAGCGCCCATGTTCCCATTGTTCCGGCGGCTATTACAGGGAGCGGCACGAGTTTTCCTCCCGGGGCGCTCTTTCCCAGGCCGGCGAAGATCTCGATCCGCTTTGGTCCCCCCGAGTGGCCCCAACCCGGTCCCTTCGACTCTCCCCAGAAGAAGGCCGAAAGCCTCCGCCTCACCGACCGGGTCAGCGAGCGTATCGAATCGTTGCTTGCCCTCTCCTCCCTCCCCTGAATCTCTTTTTCTTGCTGGCCCTGCCACCGTTCCTTGAGCTCTTCCTGAAGGGAACCCGGGGCAAAGTCATCCTCTGACCTGTCTCTCCCGGAAACCCCCTCTGACTTTTCCTTCGTCGAAACGCCTCCTTATTAACCTGTCCAGGTTGAGATTTTTGTAAAATAATACAAATTTATTAATGTCTTATGAGTTTTTGTTGTCATTTTTCCATCCTTGAGCCGGAAGGGGCTTTCTTCTCCTCCTTCTTTCCGGGGCGAAATCGGGAGTCGGCCCTTCGGTGGAGGCGTTTGATCTGAATGCGCGACAAACCGGGCCCTTCAGGGCGAGAAAGGTGAGCCGGGACGGCGGAGCCGTCCTGGAAAATGACATTCATGAAAACACTTCAATCCTTTAAATTCCGTCTGT
>JBMFWG010000054.1:0-11141 GCA_049965515.1 Leptospirillia bacterium | reverse complement strand
CTTCCCTAAGAAAATATCGTTAAACGAAAATCACTTAAAATCAGGTCCGTTTTCTCCGGAGAACTGCCGGATGTGGGGTCGAAAGAAGGTTCTGTCAGCCCAGGGCGCGAAGGGTCTCGTCAGCCCAGAGCTGGGCCTCCACCTGCACCTCGGCAATCGCCTCGAGGGGAAGCGGGGCCTCAAAGGATTGGGTTGTAAGGATCTCCTCTTCGGGAGAGGCGGGGGCCAGACGGCGAACGACGCAGAGGAGGGTTCCCAGATTTCCCTCTCCCGTATTGAGGGCGCTCTTGATGGACTGGTCCAGGGGAAGCCCGTCGAGGAGTTCCCCAAGCGGAATCCCCAAAAGCGGTTCGGCCAGGGAGAAAAGCCCCGTCAGAAAGGCATGGTCAGGAACAGGCTTGACCGGACCCCGCCACAGCGAAGCCAGGCGCTCCATCAGCCGACCCCGAAGGATCGCCAGCAAGAAGAGCGGACGGGCATAGCGATTCTCGGTAGGGGCACTGGAGAAGAGAAGGAGCTCCGCCCATCGTTTGAGCTGGTCTCGCCCCATGACCAGGAGGGCCTGCCGAAGATCGGTCACGGTCCTTCCCGGGGACAGACCGACAACATTGGCGACACGAAGAAGCGAGCTTACCAGGTCGACATGGGGTCGGATGGCTCCGATGATCTCGTCCGTCTCCGCATCGGAGAGGACGAGGGAGAGGATTCCAGTCAACGCCTGCCGAAGAGGGTCGGTCTTCTTTCCCGTGAGCATCATCGGCCGGGCAAAGAAAAATCCCTGAAAGTAGGTAAATCCCAGTGCCATGGTCTTGAGCCACATCTCATGGGACTCCACCTTTTCCGCCAAAAGGCGGATATTCCGGGACGACAGTTTCTTCGCCACCGGCTCGATCTCCGGCTCCTTCACTCCAAGAATGTCCACCTTGACGATTGAGACCAGATCCAGAATCGGGGACCACAGATCCTGATCCCCCACATAGTCGTCGAGCGCCAGGGTATAGCCCCGCTTCTTGAGCTCCCGGCAGCGGGCCACTGTCTCGACGGTCACCGGAACCGTCTCAAGGATCTCCAGAACAAGATGCTCCGCCGGAAGGAGAAAGATGGCGTCTCCCAAAAGAAAGTCCAGGCCGATGTTCACAAAGCCCTTCTTCCCGCACAGGACGCGGGAGACTCCAACCTCCATGAGGGTGTCGACGATCACCGAGGTGGTGGCCATGGTATCGTCCGACACGCCGGCCTCTTCCGCCCCGCGGGTACTCCGGAAGAGCAGTTCATAGGCAAAGATCTGGCCATGTCTGTCGAGAATGGACTGTCGTCCGATCAGGATGTCTCGTGAAGAAGGGTTCATGGAATGGGGATCCTCTTCTAGAAATGGACTATCTGAAGCTTCCTCCCGGGTCGTCCGGAGACTATCCTCCCTGAAGCTTTTTGATGGTGGCAAGAGTGTTCAGGATCCCGGCAATGGCCCGTCCCTTGCCGACGAGGCTGTCGATCCCGTGATGACCGGCATAGCTCCGTCCGTTCAGAGAATAGACGACGGCGCCTCCATCCTGGCTGATCGAGGAGACCCGGATCTTCAGATAGCCGTCATAGAGTGTCAGGGTCTTTCCCGCCTCAAGGAGAATGGGCACATCGTTATACACCATGAGGCCGATGTGATGGCCAATGGGACAGGAGACAGGAACAATCCGGAAGTGAGGAAACCACTCGGAGTTCGCCATGATTGTGCGACTCTTTCCGTCGATTATCCATGTCTCGCGCGCCATCATCGGAGCCGTAAAGGCGGTGTATTCCGCAATTTGCCCGGCGTGAGTGTAGACCCCGAAGATCTCGGTCGAGGTCTTCTCGGGAACCTGACCCGCCGGATACTCATCGAAGGCATGAGGCCGTATGGAGACCCCATCGAGGGTTCGCCAGAGAATGGCTGGTCCATGGCGGGGTCCGGGCATCAGATAGGTGAAGACGCTGTCTCCCACCGTGAAGCTTCGGCCCGCCAGCACGGAAAAGTTCCGGCATGTTTCCGCCACGACCTTCTTCCCGACCAGGGTCGCCGTATGGCCAAAGATGACGCCCCGGTCTCCCACCGGAAGGTGGGTCTCGAAGGGGGTGGCATCGTAGACCAGTCCTCCGGCCGGAATCCACACCGCTGCCGGCCCGGACGACACCCCGTCCTTCCCCTTCCGGTGTACGACCATCGAGCCCTTGATGACCAGACTTTCGATCGTCCGGTTCTTTCCGTCCTTCATGGGACGCTCTTTCCAGCCCGGAAGGACATGGGAGTCGATGACGGCCTCATGGGGAAGCACTTCGGCTCCCGGAACGAGAAGATGCTTGCAGCCGAAAGACTCGGGGGCCAGAAAGGGATCGAAGGGAAGAGGATAGGAGGCGGCCCCGACAGAAGAGGGGGTCCCGAAAATCATCGAAAGAAACAAAAGGAGAGTCGGCCCCCAAAGGGCACGGGAAGAAAAAAACTGGAAAGAACGACGGTGGTGTTTTGGCAAGAACACTCCCTTTCCGCACAGGAACTGACTGACGCCAAGAAGCCCGGAATTTTTCAATCCCAATGTAATCACGAACGGAAGGATCCCTGCAAGATTTCGTCTCAATCCCCCCGACCCTCCCAAACCCTTCCCCCTGTCAATATTTTGCAAGCAAAAGAAAGAACTTGCACAATCCATTCTCCGTTTTTTCGGTATTATCCCTCTAAATTCCGTCAAAAACCTTCAAAAGATCCATGATTCTTCTCTCAATATTCTTTCCGAAATCTGATAGTCTAAAGTTACTGGAAAAAGACTGTGAGACTCTCTCAAAGAAACCGGGAGACAAACGAGCATGACCCTTGTTCTTGTTCGCCACGGAGCGACCCTCTGGTCCGAATCTGGCCGTCACACCGGCCGCACCGACCTTCCCCTGACCGAACGCGGGATCGAACAAGCACGGGCTCTCGTCCCCCTTTTGGCGGAATTTTCTCCCGGGATTGTCCTGTCAAGTCCGCTTCTCCGTGCCCGGACAACGGCCGAGCTGGCCGGATTCGGAGGCCGGCTCACCCTTGATCCTGACCTCCTCGAGTGGAACTATGGAGACTACGAAGGGCTCACCACGGCCGAGATCCGAAAGAGCCGTCCGGAATGGGATCTTTTTACCGAAGGCGCCCCCGGTGGGGAGAGCCCCCGGGAGGCCTTCGACCGGGCCAGCCGGGTGGCCGATCGCCTTCGCTCCTCTCCCCACGACGCCCTCGTCTTCGCCCACGGACATATCCTCAGGCTTCTCGTGGTTGCCTGGCTGGGACTTCCGCCGGAACGTGCCCGCCATTTCGTCCTCAAGACCGCCACACTGACCCTCCTGGGTCGCGAACACGAATGGCCCGCCCTTCTGGCCATGAATTCGCTCTCCCCCCCTGCACACTGACGAAAGGAGACTCCCCATGGCCCGTATCATCCCCCCCCGCGTCACAAGCCAACCCGCATGGAAAGCCTTAAAAGAGCATCACAAGGAGATCGCCTCAATCCCTCTTCGGGACCTCTTCTTGAGCGACCCGGAACGCGCCGGAAGAATGCGGGCTGAAGGGGCAGGGATTCTCCTCGACTACTCAAAAAACCGCATCACCGACAGAACCCTCTCCCTTCTTCTTGAGCTGGCCGAAAGCTGCCGGCTCTCCGATCACATCCGAAACATGTTTGAGGGCCAGCATATCAACAAAACCGAGAACAGGGCGGTGTTGCATGTGGCTCTTCGCCTGCCCCGGTCAGCCAAGCTTGTAGTGGACGGCGTCGATGTCGTCCGGGAGGTTCACGATGTTCTTGACCGGATGGAAGCTTTCTCCCGTAAGATCCGGGAGGGCTCCTGGAAGGGAGCGACCGGCCGCCCCATCAAAAACATCATCAATATCGGCATCGGAGGCTCCGATCTCGGGCCGGTGATGGCCTACGAAGCCCTTCGGTTCTACTCCGACCGGAGCCGCGTCTTCCGCTTCGTCTCCAACATCGACGGTACCGATTTTGCCGAGGCGACCCGGGACCTCGATCCGGAAGAGACCCTCTTCATCGTCAGCTCCAAGACCTTCACGACCCTCGAGACCATGACCAATGCCCATACTGCCCGACGCTGGCTTCTCAAGACGCTGAAAAAGGAAGAGGCGATCCGCCACCACTTCGTCGCCGTATCGACCAATGCCCAGGCCGTCTCAGCCTTCGGAATCGATACCGCCAACATGTTCGGATTCTGGGACTGGGTCGGAGGCCGCTACTCCATGGACTCAGCGATCGGCCTCTCCACCATGATCGCGATCGGACCGGAGAACTTCCGGAAGATGCTCGAGGGCTTCCATGCCATGGACGAACACTTCCGGACCGCTCCCTTCGCAAAAAACCTCCCGGTCCTCATGGGGCTTCTCACGGTCTGGTACACCAACTTCTTCGGAAGCCAGACGGTGGCGGTCCTCCCCTACGACCAGTATCTCAAGCGCTTCCCGGCCTATCTCCAGCAACTCACCATGGAGTCCAACGGCAAGCATGTCCACCTCGACGGATCCCCCGTGGACACCGATACCGGTCCCATTTACTGGGGAGAGCCCGGCACTAACGGCCAGCACTCCTTCTACCAGCTCATCCACCAGGGGACCCGACTTATCCCCATCGACTTCATCGGCTTCGCGCGCTCCCACAACCCCCTAGGTGAGCACCACGACATCCTCATGGCCAATCTCCTGGCCCAGGGGGAGGCCCTGGCCTTCGGAAAGACCGCTGACGAGGTGCGAGCCGCCGGTGTCCCCGAACTCCAGGTTCCCCACCGGACATTCGAGGGAAACCGTCCGTCGAATACCCTGCTGGCCGAGGAGCTGACACCTGCCATTCTGGGCTCGCTTGTGGCGCTCTACGAGCACAGTGTCTTCACCAGCGGCATTATCTGGGGAATCGACTCCTTCGACCAGTGGGGGGTGGAGCTGGGGAAGGTCATGGCCGTCAGGATCATCAACGAGATCGCCGGGACATCCACTGAAGGCAGACCTCACGACTCGGGAACGGAGCAACTTCTCGACTGGTACCGAAAGAACCGGAGAAAGGGGTAGGTGAGCGTCACTCGCAGGAGGAGGGCGGGGGGCAGCCTTTGCCTCCCTGGGCCTGGCAGCAGTTTTCCGTGAGGTAGTCGATCACTTCTTCCATGGTGCGGATCCGGGCCCTGTAGCGAACGAAGCGCCCCATGGAGGTTCCCTCCACCAGGCCCGCATGGGCCATGGCCTTGAGGTGGAAGGAGAGGTTGGTGGGGGAGACATCAAGGATCGAAGAGATTTTTCCGGCCACGAGCCCCTCCGGCTCATAGGAGACAAGAAGACGAAAGATCCGGAGGCGAACCTCCGAGGAGAGGGCCTCCAGCGAGCGAAGGACGGAGGGCTCCCTCGGATCCTTCAGCCCCTTCCCTTTCGATACCGACAGGGGAGAGTCCCCCTCTCTTCTGACCCGGACCACAGATCTCCTCCTCTCTCACCCCGCCAAAGACACGGACCAACATCCTTGTCTTGATATTGTAACAGCTCTCGCCTCCATGAAAAAGTCGCACCCCCGTTCCCCGTCTTCCCCTCCTTCCTTCTTTTTATCCGGACGTCTAGGGAGGTAACACTACAACAGTTCAATAACTTTGCAAACTTTTTTCAACTTCGCTACAATAGACATGTTCCCCAAGTCCTCAATCCTATCGACCTTCCGGGAGACCTGACCTGCTCGCCCTTCTGATCTTTCTCGCAACCCTTGTTCTCGTCATCTGGCAACCCAAGGGGCTCGGCATCGGCTGGAGCTCCACCGCCGGAGCCCTGGCGGCTCTCGCCACCGGAACGATCCGGATCGAGGATGTCCCGCGGGTCTGGCACATCGTATGGGATGCCACTCTCACCTTCGTGGCCCTGATCGTCATCTCGCTCCTTCTAGACGAGGCGGGATTTTTCCACCATGCGGCCCTGGTCATCACACGGGCGGCGAAGGGCTCCGGGAAGAAGCTCTTTTTTTTCATCATTCTCCTGGGCGCGGCCATCTCGGCGGTCTTTGCCAACGACGGGGCGGCACTTCTCCTCACTCCCATCGTTCTGGCCCTTCTTCTCCGCATGAAGATTTCCCGCCACGGGGCCCTGGCCTTCATCATCGCCACGGGATTCATCGCCGACACCGCCAGCCTCCCTTTCATGATCTCAAACCTCGTCAATATCATCGTCGCCCGGTATTTCCATCTCCCCTTCGACCGCTACGCCGCCGTCATGGTCCCGGTGGACCTCGTCTCCATCCTGACGACAACCCTGGCCCTCTGGGTCCTCTTTGGCCGCCACCTTACCGTGCATCCCCGCACCGAAGAGCTCCCCGACCCCCAAAGTGTTATCCGGCATCCCGTGGTCTTCCGGGCGGGGCTCCCCGTCCTCGTGGGAGTTCTGCTGGCCTACTTCGCCACCGCCCGACTCCACCTTCCGGCCTTCCTCATCATGTCGGTGGCCGCGGGGCTTCTTCTGCTTCTCGCCGCCCGTCGTCCTGTCCCGGGAGAGCCCTCTCCCATTGACGTCACCAAAGTCCTCCGGGAGGCCCCCTGGCAGATCGTCCTCTTCTCCCTTTCGATGTACCTCGTCGTCTACGGGCTCAAAAACGCCGGCCTGACCGATCATTTGGCCCGCCTCCTCGACACCCTCGGCTCATACGGGGTGGCGGCCTCCTCGGTGGGGATGGGATTTCTTGCGGCCTTTCTCTCCTCCGTCATGAACAACCTCCCGGCCGTTCTCGTGGGAACGCTTGCCATCCATCAGGCGGTCCACCTCACCGAGCCTGCCCGGCAAGCGATGATCTATGCCAACATCGTCGGGTGCGACCTCGGTCCCAAGCTCACCCCCATCGGGAGCCTTGCCACCCTCCTCTGGCTCCACGTCCTGGAAAAAAAGGGCGAGAAGATCGGCTGGGGCCCCTATATCCGCACGGGCTTTTTGCTCACCCCTCCCATTCTTCTCGCCGCCCTTCTCGCCCTGGCGGGCATATTGGGGCTTTTACCCCTTCCTAGCCTCCCATCGGGGCCCCCCGCTCCCTGAGACTCACATAGGCATGGTCTCCGATCACAATATGGTCCAGGACCCGAATGCCCAGAAGAGTGCCGCACTCCACGAGCCGGGTGGTCAGAGACCAGTCTTCAGAAGATGGCTCCGGATCCCCCGATGGGTGGTTATGGACAAAGATCACCGCAGAGGCCGATTCCCGGACCGCCGGCGAAAAGGCCTCCCGGGGATGGACGGGCGTCATGGCCAGAGTCCCCTCTGAAATCTTCTCCAGCCGTCTGAGACGGTGCTTGGTGTCAAGCAAAAGAACCCAGAAGCTCTCCTTCCTCTCTTCCCGAAGCCGGGGACCCAGAAGCCGGTAGACGCTCTCCCCCGAACGGATGCTCTCCCCCGGCACGAGCGACCTCTCAGACAGTCGCCGACCAAGCTCCAGGGCCGCAAGGATCTGCGCCCCCTTGGCAAGCCCCACCCCCTTGACCCGGGAAAGCTCTGCCACCAGCGCACGGGAGAGGCCTGGGAGGCCCCCGAAGGTGGCCAAAAGCCTCTGTCCTAACGCTACGGCCGATTCGTTGTGGTTTCCGGTCCGGAGAAGAATGGCCAGGAGCTCTGAATCATTAAGACTTTTGGCCCCCAGGGACACCAGCTTTTCCCGGGGCCGTTCATAAGGGGGCCACTCCGAGACCCGAGGGGTCCCATCCGCCATCATCGTCCTCCTGCTGACGTCGTGTATTCTCTCCAAAACTTCCGGCCGTCAAGCATAGCGGATCTCGAGAGTGTTGGGAAGAGACAATCACATAAAGAATAAATTACTTATTAGATTAATTTTTACTGATCTATATTGCGGAGAGGACGGAGAGGAGAGAGAAACCAGGGGGAGAAAGCCAGGACCAGAAGAGAGGAGCCGATGACATCGCTGGTGAAATGCCAGCCCAAAACGATCACTCCCACCATGATGCCGCCGGCCCACAAAAGGGAGATCCGAAGATGGCGGGGAAAAAACTTCCGGATAAAGAGCACGATCATCAGGGCACGGAAGGTATGGCCCGAAGGGAAGGAGGCGTGGACATGGATGTGGAGCGGGAAGAAGACCTCCCACCCCGACAAAGGGTCGTGATCGAACTCCCGGCCGGGATGAAAGGCGGGAAGGGAGCCCTTGAGGAGATGTTCGAGCAGCGTCCCCAAAACCAGCACGGCAAACCAGAGGATCAGGAAGAAACGGTCCCGCGCCCCGTCCCCCCCTGAGGGACTCCTCCGGGTGAGATGAATCGCCGCAAAGAGAAGAAGGGGAAGCTCGACCTCCGCATTTCCCGTGCGGCAAAGAATCGAGAAAAAGAGATCGACCGAGGAGGGAAGGCCAGAGAAAAGCCGGGAGACAAAAAGATCGAAGGGGGCCGTCTGCCGATGAAGGAGAAGCCAGAGAATCCCCCCAAACCCCAGCAGGGCAACTCCCGAGAGGAGGAGTCTTTTCCCGAGTCCCTCCCGGATCACTCTTCTGTCAGCCACAGGGGAATGGGCCGGCGTCGTCCGTCCCCGAATCCGGCCCGGGAGATCATCTCGACCAGCTCGAAGGCCCGGAAGAAAACCCCGTTTCGGAACTTCACCGGAGGGCCCTCACCGGGGTCACAGTCCCGGGGGTCGGTCAGAGTCCAGCAGATCCGGCACATGAGGGGCCGCTCCTCATAAATCTGGCAGAGACGGTCCTCCCCCAGAAAAGGGCAGGTCACCGACAGCTCCTCGTAAGCTTCGCAGGTAGCCAGCATGTCCTCAAGGCTTGACAGTGGATGCTCCGGGTCAACCATGGGGGCCAACCGGGAGACGGCATGGAGATCCTCCGAACGGGCGGCCAGGAGGGGGAGCCAGCGATCTTTCCGGGGTCCGGCCGCTTCGCTTCGGAAGCGCTCGCGGAGGATCTCTCCCTCCCCCCGGGTGACCCCGACCATCATCCGACAGCAGGCCGCACAGGAGGCGCGGCAGGACATGAAGCTCTCGACGCTCTTTCCCACCCGGTCCACAATGCGGTAGACCTCCCGCACCATCTCCCGGGCAGAGGACTCCTCCACACGGCCTCCCTCCTCGACCACTCGATTGGCGATCTTTGAGAGCGCCTCCATGGATTCGCGATAGACGGAAACCGGAAGAGTAAAGGTCTCCTTCCGATAGTTGGAAAAGGTCAGGTCGTGCACAAGATCAGCGGGGGATCCATCGTTCATGAAGCCGACTCCTTCAAAGGTTCTCCTGCGGGAGCCCGGCCCGCGAAGAACGGGGACGGGGGGAAGCCAGAGGGGAGGGGGGCGAGACAGAGGGATAGATTGTTGCCCGGTAGGCGTCAAGAGACACCGCCCGGACCGTTCCGTCCTTTCCCGCCAGATAGAGAGTTGTCCCCACAATGGGCGCCGGTCCCGGAGCCGGCACCTCCTTCACATCGACCTGGCCCAGCAGTTTCCCGGTCGCCAGATCCACAAGGACCACATGGCCGGTCTCCGGCAGGACGCACAAAAACCCGGCCACCGTCACCGCCCCGGAGGGCTCTCCTCCCAGGGGGAGCTTCCAGAAGAGATGGCCCGAGGGGATATCCGCCGCCAGAAGCTCCCGGGAGAGAGCCGAAGCCACCACCGCCGTCTGACCAGCCACGGTGACGGTCGCCAGCCCCTCGAAGACCCGGGCCCCCGGAGGGTAGGCCTCCCCCGCCATTTTTATTGTGGATGAAGAGGCAAACGGGGTAAAGGGGACCTCGGAGAAGATATGGCCGGAGACCGCCGACAGGATCGTGAGCTTCTCCGCCACCTGCCCCTCGTGAACGGAGACCCTCCGGGTCAGGAGCCTCATGGCGCCGAAGGAGGGGGTGGGCGAAAAAAGGACCAGCCGTTCCGCCTTCGGCGAGGAAAGGGACCAGACCGTCCGCCCCTTGTCAGGCCAAAGGGCGGCGAGCTTCTGCGGACCTTCAAGCGAGATCCAGAGCCAGTGATGAAGGGCCAGAGGGGCCGACCATCCGGGGGAGGCCAGCAACCGGACCTTCCCGACAGGGCCCTCCTTCTCGGTCGAATATCCGGCGAGCCATCCTTGGCCTGTGGCGACCCACAGCGTCTTGCCGGCAAGAACCGGGCTCCCCAGGGCCGGCCCCGGGAGGGGGGCCTGCCAGACAAGCTTTCCGGTGGCGAGGGAGAGCGCATAGAGATGCTCGGTCCCGGTTCCCCGGAGGATCGTCCGGGTCTGGGCGTAGCCCATCATGTGGGGGGCGGTGATGTAGGGCGATCCGGTCGCGATGTAGAGAGTCTCTCCATCGGAGACCGGCGCGGCCCGGACGGCATCGGGGAGGCTTTTGCGCCAGAGGGTCACCCCCGTGACCGCATCGAGGCAGAGGACCTCGCCCCGGGTCGATGTCAGAACGAGACGGCCATTGACAACAATGGGCTGGTGGGCGAAGCGGAATTCCGGACGATTGAGGGGGGATTGCCCAAAATCCCGAATCCACGCGACGTGGGGAGGATGCATCCGGTCGGTAAAGGGAAAGGCCTTCGTCCCTTCCTTTTTGGGAGGAAGGGAGACGGGGGCTCCTCCCGGAGCCTCTTTGGAGGTCTTCTCGGGGCTCCTTCTTTGCGGAGGCCAGGAGTAAAAGGGGTTTCGCTCGGGACCGCCTCCCTCCTCGACCCAGAAGCCCGGTCCCCAGTCGGGGATCATGGGCTTGCCGGGAGGACGACGGGGGGACTCTCCCGCTCCTGTTCCCGTTCCCTGCTCGGCCGCTCCAAGATCTGTCCCCGTGGGAAAACCCATCGGCCCCGAATCGTCCGCTCCCGCCGAAGAGAGCCCTCCTCCCGCCACAAGCGCCAGGAGAACCATCCCCCCAAGACTTCCTCGAATCCTGCCTCTCTCCTTCATCGACCAATCGCTCCTCGTTCCGGGTTCCCTCCCTCGCGTCTTCTATCCTACCTTTCTTTTCGGCTCATTCTCCAGAAAAAAAAGTTCGCCCGTCCCTTTCGGGCCCCGATCGGTCTCTCTCCCCACAAATAGGGTGCACGTCAGATTTGTGAGATTCTATAAAGTTCATAATTGATACCTGTTTTAGGGTCATGCCGCCTGCTTGAGAGCGCGCCTTTCCCAGAAGTCCTCGTAGCGTCCGCTGAGG
>JBMFWG010000053.1:0-11311 GCA_049965515.1 Leptospirillia bacterium | reverse complement strand
GGCATGCCCCTCTCCTGACGCACTGAAAACAGGAAAATCTGTAAAAACGGACTTTCTCACAAATCTGACGTGCACCCCTATCGGACAAAAGATTTGGCAAAAGATCCGGATTCAGGGTAACGTCAATGTTGGCCATTGTTCTTCCTCCTTGTTGAGAATAGGTTGTTTGCGCAACGCCCATTCTCGGGGAAGACAGTGGCCTTTTTCAATTTCAAGCCAACTTGGAATTTACAGCATTATATGGACTCAATCGAGGCTTTTGAAGAGGATGAGTTATGATTCTGGGAATTGAGGCGGTTGATGAAGCTTGAAGAGATCGCAGTCAAAGCACACATTCAGGGAATCGAACCCGGTCAGGTTGTGACGGTCGAATCGGTTACATTGATGGGATCCGATTCGGTCAATGTCGTCTATCGGACCATGGATAACGCCCTGCGGGAGCGGATGCTCTTTCGAAATGATGAGATCCGGCTCTCCCTTGCCGAATCCGGACGACCTTGGGGATTTGACGCCTCTCCCGAAGAATTCAAACTTGCCACGGAAGCCATTCGCATCAATCTCGCCTACCTGTTCGATTCCATGATGGCAGTCCACACATCCAATGTGGAGCCTTTGCCCCACCAGATTTCTGCGGTCTACGAGGACATGCTCCCCCGCCAGCCGCTTCGATTTGTCCTGGCGGACGATCCGGGGGCTGGCAAGACCATTATGGCGGGACTTCTCATCTCCGAACTTCTGATCCGAGCCGATGCCCGGCGGATCCTGATCGTAGCCCCGGGAAGCCTTGTGGAGCAGTGGCAGGAGGAGATGGAAGAGAAATTCGGCCTGTCCTTTTCCATCTTTACCCGAGATCTGGACACGCAATCCCGAGAGAGAAATTTCTTTGAGGAAAAAGACCTTCTGATTGCCCGTCTCGATCAACTGGCCCGGAACCCAGATCTTCAGGACAAACTAAAACAGACCTCCTGGGATCTTGTGGTCTTTGACGAGGCCCATAAACTCTCCGCCCATTATTATGGAAATGAAGTCAAAAAAACCGACCGGTTCAAGCTGGGAGAATTGCTCGGCTCTCAGACACGTCATCTGCTTCTCATGACCGCGACTCCCCACAACGGGAAAGAGGAAGACTTCCAGCTCTTTCTGTCGCTTCTCGACTCCGATCGCTTCTACGGCAAGTTCCGGGATGGAGCCCACAAGGTCGATGTCACCGATCTCATGAGACGGATGGTCAAAGAGGATTTGCTCAAATTCGATGGGACACGGCTTTTTCCTGAGAGAAAGGCATCGACTGTGAACTATCGGCTCTCCGATGCCGAAGCCGTCCTGTATCATTCCGTGACCTCTTATGTGAAGGGGGAGTTCCAGAAAGCCGACAGACTTGAAAGTGCAGAAAAAAAGAATACCGTCGGCTTTGCGCTCACGTCTCTCCAACGTCGTTTGGCCTCAAGTCCCGAAGCCATCTATCAATCCCTCAAAAGGCGGCGGGAAAAACTGGCCCGGAGCCTTGAAGAAGAAAAATTGAATCGTCGGGGGCAGCGGGTGTCCACGTCCACTGGATCGAGTCTGAATGTCGAGGAGTCCCAGGAACCGGATGAAGAGATGCCTTCCGGAGAATATGAGGACTGGGAAGATCAAGTTGCCTCTCAGGTCACTGCCTCCCAGACCATTGTCGAAAAAGAAGAGGAAATCCGGATTCTCGAGGAGCTGGAAGAAGCCGCCCGTTCGATTGTGCGCTCCGGACAGGACCGGAAATGGGACGAGCTTTCAACCCTTCTCCAGAATACTCCGGAGATGAAGGACGAGCGAGGGCGCCAACGAAAGTTGATTATTTTCACCGAGTACAAAGACACGCTGACCTATCTGAAGGATCGTATCGTCGGGCTTTTGGGAAGACCCGAATCGGTTGTTGTCATTCACGGGGGGGTGCGTCGAGAAGAACGGCACAAGGTTCAGGAGCTTTTTCGAAACGATCCGGATGTACGAGTTCTGGTGGCGACCGATGCCGCCGGAGAAGGCGTCAATCTCCAGAATGCCCACCTGATGGTCAACTATGATCTTCCCTGGAACCCGAACCGTCTGGAGCAACGTTTTGGGCGCATTCATCGGATCGGACAGACCGAGATTTGCCACCTGTGGAACATGGTGGCTTCCGAAACCCGGGAGGGGGATGTCTTCCAGCGCCTCTTCGACAAGATCGAGGTTGAACGCAAAGCCTTGGGAGGACGGGTTTTCGATGTTCTGGGAGAGGTGTTCGAGGAGAGAAGCCTCCGGGAGCTCCTGATCGATGCCATCCGGTATGGGGAAGATCCCTCCGTCCAAGCGAAGCTTTTCGAAAAGGTCGAGGGCGCGCTTGATACCGATCATCTCAGAGAGATCATCCAGAGAAACGCCCTGTCTGAAAAAGTGATGCGCATGGAGGATCTGTTTGTGATCCGGGAGGAGATGGAAAAGGCCGAGGCCAGAAAACTCCAGCCCTATTTCATCCGTTCCTTTTTCTCGAAGGCCTTTCATCTGTTTGGAGGAGAACTCCGTTCCCGGGAGACCGGTCGGTACGAGATCACGCATGTGCCGTCTAGGATCCGGGATCGGGACCGGTTGATTGCGGGACGGGACTCTCGCTATTCTGCTCCCATCACAAGAAGATACGAGAGGGTCACCTTCGAAAAGCAGTTCATTCGCCTTCCATCGAAGGCTGAGACCCCGATGGCCACACTTCTTCACCCCGGTCATCCTCTCATGCAGTCGGTGACCGATCTTGTTCTTGAGGAATACCGAAATACACTGAAGCAGGGAACGATTCTAGTAGACCCGAACGATTCCGGAGGTACTCCCCGTCTTCTTCTGATTCTGGATCATGCTGTCCGGGAGGGCTCCGATCCAGAACGGGTGGTCTCCCGCCGTCTTCAGTTCGTGGAGATGGATCCTGACGGATCGGTCCGGCATGCGGGATGGGCGCCTCATCTCGATCTCGAACCACTTCCTCCCAAAGACAGGGAAAGGATCCAGGAGATTCTTGATGCTCCCTGGATCGGCCCCGAATGCGAGCGTCGCGCCTTGAATTTTGCCTCGGGCCATCTGGTCCCGGAGCACTATGCAGAGATCCGCTCCCGAAGGGAGCAGATGGTCGACAAGACGTTGGCCGCCGTCCAGGAACGGTTGACGCGGGAAATCTCTTTCTGGGACGACCGGCTGGCCAAGACGTTGGAGGATTTGACCGCAGGAAAAGCGGTGCGACTGAATGTGGACAATATCAGGCAAAGACTCGATGAGCTTCGCTTCAGGGTGGATTCCCGAAAAAGAGAGCTGGAACGCATGAAAAATGTCGTCTCTTCTCCTCCCGTCGTCGTGGGAGGAGCCTTGGTCATTCCGGCAGGACTTCTGCAGGAGAGCCGAACGAAGGACTTTTCCGTCGATGCCGAGACCAGAAGGCGAATCGAGCAACTGGCCATGCAGACGGTGATCGATGCAGAAAGGGCAATGGGGTATGAGACGAAGGATGTCTCAATCGAGAAATGCGGGTGGGATATCACCTCCATGCCTCCCATGAAGGATGGGCGCATTTCCGAGCCCCGGCATATCGAGGTGAAGGGACGAGCCAAGGGACAGTCGACCATCACTGTCACTAAAAACGAGATCATCACCGCACTGAACCAGTCGGAAAAATTCCTTCTGGCTATTGTGCTGGTGGAGGGAGAACGGTGCGAAGGGCCGTATTATGTGAAGAAACCATTCAATCAGGAGCCCGATTGGGCAGTGACCAGCATCAATCTGGACTTGAGCGAGCTTTTGAAAAAGGCCGAATCGGCCCCAATTGGCGGGTCGGACTAGCGTGGAGACGATAACAGAAGATTTCTCCGAGTATATTGTCTTTGTTGATGAAAGTGGCGATCATGGACTGACGACCATCGATCCTCATTATCCGATCTTCGTTCTGGTATTTTGTATCCTGAAGAAGACGGATTACATTGGCATTCTGACGCCGCGCCTTCAGAGCCTCAAGATGAACCATTTCGGCCACGATGCGGTGATCCTTCACGAACATGCACTCCGAAAAGGGACGGAGGACTTCTCGTTTTTGAACTCCATAGAGAAGAAGGAACTCTTCATGACGGAGTTGACTCAGATCATAGGAGAGTTGCCCTTTCATCTTGGGTACGTGGTGATTCGAAAAAATGAATTGAAAGAAACCGAAAACCCAGAAAACCCCTATCATCTGGCCCTTGAAGCCGGGCTCATCCAGGTTGATTCTTTTCTTTTGAATGAAGGAGTCTTTGGTCAGAAAACGCATCTTCTCTTTGAGAAACGGGGCAAGAATGAAGATGGAGAACTCAAAAGTGAGTTTCGGAGGCTCTGCAAAAAAAAACAGGGGTGAAGGAAAAGTGTATCCATTCGATGTTGTGTTTGTGGACAAGAAGGCCAATCACCTGGGGCTTCAGCTTGCAGACCTGCTGGCGCGACCGATTGGACTTTCCATCTTGAGACCAGATCAGCCAAACCGGACGTACGAGATCATGAAGAAGAAGTTCCTTCCATGATCTTCTCAAAAAGCAGGAGGGGCGGGATCTTCGATGCTTTCCCTGAAAAACGAAAAGGCCCCGGAATATTCTTCCGAAGGCCCTTCGCCGACCGGGTACCCCCAGTCCCACATGCCTTATTTATCCCATAGTGTGATGATACTGTCAATCTCAGGTTGATAGAGAGAAACGAATTGGCGATCATCCTTGGAATAGTCTCTTTAATCAGGGAAGAGATGATCGGATGACAACAGAATGTCGCTGAATTGATCTGGCCAAAGACAGGAGTTTTTGTGATCAAACTTCCCAAAAAACTGATCGAAGTGGCACTTCCTCTGGACGATATCAATTTGGCCTCCGTCCGGGAAAAGTCAATCCGTCACGGCCATCCATCAACACTTCATCTCTGGTGGGCCAGACGGCCTTTGGCAACGGCCCGGGCGGTCCTTTTTGCCCAGATGGTCAATGATCCCGGTTATGAACGAAGTCTGGGGAGGGGAATCAATAAGGAAAAGGCCCAGAGTGAAAGAGAACGACTTTTTGGTATTCTCCGGAAACTTGTCCTGTGGGAAAACACCAATAATGAAGAGGTCTTGAACGAGGCACGGGAAGAAATCAGAAAATCCTGGAGGGAGACCTGCGCCCTGAACAAGGATCACCCAAAGGCAAAAGAGCTCTTTGATCCCGAAAAGCTTCCAGCCTTTCATGATCCCTTTGCGGGAGGTGGTGCGATCCCGCTCGAAGCCCAGCGTCTGGGCCTTGAATCCTGGGCCTCCGATCTCAATCCGGTAGCAGTCATGATCAACAAGGCGATGATTGAGATCCCTCCCAAATTTGCCGGACAAAAACCGGTGGGTTCTGTTCCTTCAGGAGAACAGAAAGGCCGCACCACCGAACCGGACTGGAGCGGGGCCAAAGGATTGGCAGAGGATGTCCGAAGATACGGCCATTGGATGAGGGAAGAGGCGGAAAAGAGAATCGGCCATCTTTATCCCCAGATCGAAATCACAAAGGAGATGGCCAAGGAACGGGAGGACCTTGCTCTCCTCGTTGGCCAGAAGCTCACGGTGATTGCCTGGTTGTGGGCGAGAACGGTCAAAAGCCCTAATCCGGCCTATAACCATGTGGATGTGCCGCTTGTTTCCTCTTTTTTCCTCTCTACAAAGAAAGGGAAAGAGGCCTGGGTGGAGCCGGTCATTCGATCGGATGGAAATGAGTATGATTTCGTGGTGAGAACCACGGGAAAACCCAAACTGGATGAGACAGTCAATCGCAAAGGCGGTGTTTGTCTCATGTCGGGAACTCCGATGGACTTCAAATTTATTCGGGCCGAGGGAAAAGCCGGGCGCATGGGCGCCAGGTTGATGGCGATCGTGGCGGAAGGATCCAGAGGGAGGATCTATTTATCTCCCAATAATGAGCATGAAGATTTAGCAAAAACAGCCAACCCTTCATGGAAACCGGAGGCGAATCTTCCCCATAATACAAGAAATTTCAATACACCAATTTATGGGATGAATACCTTTGGTGACCTCTTCACCCCCCGCCAGCTGGTGGCGCTGACAACCTTTTCCGACTTGGTGGGAGAGGCAATCGAGAAATGCCGGCTTGACGCTATCAAAGCGGGAATCCCCGACGATGGAGTGGGCCTCGATGCCGGAGGAGCGGGAGCGACGGCCTATGCTCAGGCCGTGGGGGTGTATTTGGGACTATCGGTTGACCGACTTTCGGATCGGATGTCATCCATTTGTGGGTGGGATAGTGGATACGTAAAGATCCGCAACACCTTCGGTCGTCAAGCCATTCCCATGACATGGGATTATGCCGAAGCCAATCCTTTTTCTGATTCCTCAGGAAATTTTCTGGGAGCAACAGAGTGGGTTCAGAAAGTCTTGTTGAACCTCCCATCCAAAGGGACAGGCTTGGCCTGCCAACAGGATGCCCAATCCCAAACCGTCTCTTCATCGAAGATTATCTCCACTGATCCCCCTTATTTCGACAATATCGGCTATGCAGATCTCTCAGACTTTTTCTATGTCTGGCTCCGACGTTCATTGAGGACAATATTTCCCAATCTTTTTTCGACGCTGGCCGTTCCCAAGGCCGAAGAGCTGATCTCCTCCCCGTATCGGCATAAGAGCAAGGGGGAGGCCGACCAATTTTTTATGTCTGGTATGACTCAGGCCATGCATCGATTGGCCGAGCAGGCCCATCCGGCTTTTCCTGTCACCATCTACTATGCTTTTAAACAGTCCGAAACAGTAGAGGGAAGTACCTCATCAACCGGATGGGAGACCTTCCTGGAAGCCGTCATCAAGGCCGGATTTTCTATTACCGGCACATGGCCTATGAGAACGGAGCTTTCTAACCGAATGATAGGGTCTGGTACTAACGCCCTCGCTTCCAGCATTGTTCTGGTGTGCCGGAAAAGGGAGAAAGATGTCACACCCGTCTCTCGACGGGACTTTCTGCGAGAGCTCAAAGAGGAGCTTCCCGAGGCTCTGGAAGCCATGATCGGAGGGAAGGAAGGCCATTCCCCCATCGCCCCGGTTGATCTGGCCCAATCGACCATCGGCCCCGGAATGGCCATCTATTCCCGACAGCCCGTTTTGGAAGCCGACGGCACACCCATGCCAGTCCACGAAGCCTTGAAATTGATCAACAAGGAACTGGACGCCTATTTTTCCCATGCCGAGGGGGATCTCGATGCCGATACCCGGTTCTCTCTTTCGTGGTTTGAAGGATTTGGATGGAGTGTCGGTCCCTATGGGGATGCCGAAACACTCTCCCGGGCCAAGGGAACAAGCGTGGATAGAGTGCGGGAAAGCGGGGTTATCGAGTCCCAGGGAGGAAAGGTCCGCCTTCTCAAATTTTCTGAATATCCTTCGGACTGGAATCCGGCGACAGACGGACGTTTGTCAGTCTGGAAAGGACTGTACCATTTGGTTCGGGCACTGCAGACCCGAGGTGAGGAGGAGGCCGGAGCTCTTCTGTCCGCCATGCGCTCCCGGTCGGATGCCATCCGTCAACTGGCCTACCGGCTCTATACCTTCTGCGAACGGAAAGGGTGGGCCGAGGATGCCCGGATGGTCAACGAACTGATTGCCTCTTGGCATGGAGTGGACCGGGCTAGCTACGAGCCAGTTAAGGTTCGAAAACTGGGCAAGATTTCGTTTAGGGAAGAACAGCGTGCGGTTCGGGTGGAGAATTCGGATGAGGAATAGAACGCTTCACGGAAGGAGAATCGGGAAATGACGTTAAAGCCCTGGACAGAGATCGCCGTCCCCCATGAGGACGTCATGCGGGGAACCTTTCAGCAGGCCGAATTTGCCGCCGATCTCTCCCGAGTTCACGAGAAGACCGCCGTTCCCGAATACCAGGATCCGGTTCTCTTCTTTAAAAGGACCTTTATCACGGAGGGAATGACCGCTCTCCTGGGATCGGTAGTCAAACGCCTGACCGGTCAGGGAGGAGATCCGGTCATTCAGCTTCAGACGGCTTTCGGGGGGGGGAAGACCCATACCATGCTGGCCGTCTACCATCTGGTGAACCGGGCGGTTTCGACCCGGGAGATGCAGGGAATCCCTCCGATCCTGGACAGGGTCGGTGTCACCGATCTTCCCATGTGCCGGGTTTCGGTTCTTGACGGAGTCAATCTGGCCCCCAATGTCTCGAGAAATCGGGGAGGTGTTCAGGTTCGGACCCTGTGGGGAGAACTCGCATGGCAACTGGGAGGCGAGGAAGGTTATCGCATGATTTCTGAGGCGGATCTTTCCGGAACGTCTCCCGGGAAAGAGCTTCTGACCCAAATGATCGCCCGATACGCCCCCTGCATCATCCTGATCGATGAACTGGTCTCTTACATCCGTCAGTTCAGTCCGGGGGCAACACTCTCCGGGGGGACCTACGACTCGAACCTGTCCTTTGTCCAGGGATTGACCGAGGCACTGAAGGCCGTTCCCAATGCCGTACTTCTGGTCTCCCTTCCAGAGTCGGACCGGGAGGCCGGTGGGCAGCGCGGAAACGATGTCCTTCAGACCCTTGAATACTACTTCGGGCGGGTGCAGGCTCTCTGGCGTCCAGTTTCGACCGAAGAATCCTTTGAGATCGTCCGGAGACGACTTTTCTCCGAAATACCAGACTCCCGGGCTGTTGACTCCGTGTGCCGGAGTTTTGCCGATCTCTATATTAACCGGGCCTCGGATTTTCCAATCGAAGCCCGGGAAGGGTCTTACTATGACCGTCTCCGTCGCGCTTATCCCATTCACCCCGAAGTTTTCGACCGTTTGTACGAAGACTGGTCCACACTGGAAACCTTCCAGAGAACACGGGGAGTCTTGAAACTCATGGCGATGGTCATTCATCGCCTGTGGGTCGACGGCAACAAGGATCTTCTGATCCTGCCGGGGAGTTTCCCCCTGTCGGATGCCGATGTGCGAAGTGTGATCCAGAACCCTCTTCCCCAGGGATGGGATCCGGTTCTGGAACGAGATATCGACGGAAATCGTTCCGAGGCTGCGACCATTGAAACCCGGGAAACACGTTTCGGAAGTCTTCAGGCTTGTCGACGGGTGGCCCGGACGATCTTTTTGGGAAGTGCCCCACCTGCCTCGAATCAGCAGTCCCGGGGCATCGAACTGGAACGAATTCTTCTGGGAAGCGTCCAGCCTGGACAACCTCCGGAGCTCTTTAGAGACGCGCTGGGCCGACTTTCCGATCGGTTGCATTATTTGAACAATGCCAATAACCGCTACTGGTTCGACACCCGGCCCAATCTGAGACGCGAGATGGAAGAGCGGAAGAGGAGGTTCTCGGAATCAGAGCATCTCTCCCCATTTCTTAGGGAGCGACTTCGCAAGATTATTGAACCGGGCCTATTTGGCGGGATCCATGTCTTTACCAAGCATGCGGACGTTCCAGATGACGGAGCCCTTCGATTGATCGTCTTTCCGCCAGAAGATGCCTACAATTCCGGAAGTTCGATTTTTGCCATTGAGCAGGCGAAACCCTTTTTGACGTATCGGGGGGATCAGCCCCGACAGCGTCAGAACCGCCTGCTCTTTCTTCTGGCAGATCATGGATCGATCGCCAATCTGAAGGAGCAGATTCGGATCATTCTTGCCTGGCAATCGATTATTGACGATATTGGCGAAATGCGCATCAACCTCGATCAATACCAGACGAAGCAGGCCAAGAAGAGCCTCGAGGATGCCCACTCTTATCTCGACCGGACGATTCGGGAAACCTACAAGTGGCTGCTCGTTCCTTCCCAGGAGGCAAGTCCCGAAAAAGGCGTGGGAGAGATCCGGTGGGAGACGTTTGCGCTTTCAACCCATGTTCCCCATTTTACCCGGGAGATTGAACGGATCCTTCGGGAAAACGAGCTTGTGATTTCCGAGTGGTCCCCCGTCCATCTCAAGACGATCCTCAGAACATGGTTCTGGAAACCGGATTCTCCCGATGTGTTGGCCTTCGATGTCTGGCAGAAGATGTCCTGCTACCTCTATTTTCCCAGATTGTTGAATGAGGCTATATTTCGCGGGGCTATCGAGAAAGGGTCGGCGAGTCGGGACTTTTTCGGATTGGCCTACGGGAAGGAAAAAGGTCAATATGTGGGATTTTCTTTTAACAAGCCCTTTTCTGTCACACTTGACCAATCCCTTCTTCTGATCGATCCCGAGATAGCGGCCAAAATTGAGGAGGAAAGGAAAAGAGCGGAATCCCCTCCATCGGGAGGATCAACGGGCGGCCCCATTCTCGAAAAAACACCAAGCTCTGCAGGGTCACTTCCTCCACCCCCCTATTCTCATTCAGGATCAACTAAGAAGCGTTTCTTTGCCAGTATCGATCTTGACCCCCAAGGTCCCAAGGCGGTCTTTACCCAGATTGTCGAAGAGGTCCTGAACCACTTCAACCTAAAGCCAGATGTATCGGTGACTGTCTCCCTTGAAATTCATGCAGAAACTTCGAAACAGTTCGATGAGGGGTTTCAGAGGACAATCAAGGAAAACTGCAACGTCCTGAAATTTAAAAGTGCTGAATTCGATGATTAGGTTGAAGAATCTGGTTCCCAACTTTTTCCATTCTTGTCGTTATAGAGAAGTGCCGAATGTGGGCAAAACGGACGATCCCCGCAATATCTCCCCCGTATGACACGCAAGCCTCCAGGAGGGCTCTTTCCTCTTCCGGAAGAACCGGCGATCTCTATAACGAGGCATGGGCGGCATCCGAATCTGTCTCACGGGATTTCCAGCGGAAGATAAATTTCCCATTCCTTGGTGGCTACATTGAACACCCGGGAGAGGAGGGACAGATCATGTCGCACCATTTGAGGACTAACTTCGTTCGACCGAACATCCCGAAATTTCGACAGAATGGAAGGGGTCAGTGCCGAAAGGGAGAAATTTCCAGGCCTGGATTTAAGGAAACGAATCTGGGAACGGACCTGGCTAATCCCCTTTTCTTGAGGAAGAATCTCACGTTCGTAGCGCTCCAGAATTTCGGACAGGGTCGTGTTCTTTGCTTCTTTCCAGGAAACGAATACGCCCCTGTCCATTTCAGCTTCGATCTGCCTGGCCCACTTCTCCGCATCAGCCTTATTATTGAATGTCTTGTACTGGGGAGGGTGACCTTTGCAGAGTATCTGTGCCTGCCACTGGCAAGGACCGCGCTCGCACATTGTTGCCATGATTTTGCCTTCCATAAGGGGGAAAAGAACCTCGCTATGGCGCAATTTTGGCAAAAAACCTTTTTTTTAATTCAATATTTTTTCTTACGAATGGCTCTGGTATTGGAGC
>JBMFWG010000052.1:0-11976 GCA_049965515.1 Leptospirillia bacterium | reverse complement strand
GGGTAGAGAAAGAGGACCAGACGTTCGAGATCCGCCCCGATCCGGAGAAGCCCCTCGAAGTCCAGAAGAGCGGAGATATCGAAGCCCAGGAGTCCCAGGAGAGCGATCTTCCAGAAGTCGGCCTCCCCGGGACCGGGGCGCCTGAGCGGCCCCCGGCGTCCGAACCAGACCAGCCCCGCCAGATAGACCGGGAGGACGGAGAGCATCCGGAGATCCAGGACCGTGGAGGCCCCCACTCCTTCCTGGTAGGCCAGCTTCGCCAGGATCCCCTTGGCCGCAAAGCCAATGGCGGAGAGCAGGATAAGAAGAATCCCGAGGCGAAGGCGGGAGGGGGAAGGAGCCGAAGGACGAAAGGAGGGCGAAGGGTCGGACATGGGATGATTCTAGCATGGAGGACCCGCCTCGGAGGAAGCCCGATCGGCCCACCTCGCCTTCTCCGGTGAATCCGCCTTGAACCGGAGAGGGGGGATAGGCTATCCTGTGCCAAGACTTCACGGCATCCCCCCGACACTCATCAGAAGGTGACCCTCTCATGGCCCATACTCCCCATATCCTCGACGGAAAGGCCCTGGCCGCCACCCTGCACGACGAACAGGCCAAAAAGGTTCAGTCCCTCGCCCCAAAGGCCGGACGTCCCCCGGGGCTGGCCGTCATACTAGTCGGTGACGACCCCGCCAGCCGAACCTACGTCTCCAACAAGAGAAACGCCTGCCGAAAGGTGGGATTCCATGCCCCCGAATATAACCTCGAGGCCTCGACCACAACCCCGACCCTTCTCTCCCTGATCGACAAACTCAACGCCGACCCCAGCATCGACGGCATCCTCGTTCAACTGCCCCTTCCCGCCCACGTCCGCAAGGAAGAGATCCTCCTTCGCATCGCCCCGGACAAGGACGTGGACGGATTTCATCCCGCCAATCTCGGGCGTCTGGTGGCCGGGGAGCCGGGCCTTGTTGCCTGCACTCCCCGGGGGATCATCACCCTCCTCGATCGCTCAGGAATCACGATCTCCGGCAAGCATGCGGTCGTCATCGGCCGCAGCGTCATCGTCGGGCGCCCGATGTCCCTTCTCCTTCTCAATCGGGACGCCACCGTGACCATCTGCCACAGCAAGACCCCCGACCTTCCGGCCGTGTCCCGGCAGGCGGACATCCTCGTCGCCGCCCTGGGACGGCCGGAGATGATCGGACGGGACTATCTCAAACCGGGGGCCACGGTGATCGATGTGGGCATCTCCCGCGGCACCGACGGCAAGCTCAAGGGAGACGTGCGCTTCGACGAGGCCCGGGAGGTGGCGGGAGCCATTACCCCGGTCCCCGGAGGCGTCGGCCCCATGACCATCGCGACACTTCTCGACAACACCCTCGATGCCTACCGTCACCATACGGGACTTTCCTCACATTAGGAGCAGGATGTGACTTTTAGACAGGCCCTGGCCGACCGCAGCACCTTCATCATCACCGCCGAGTGCTCTCCCCCCAAGGGAACCGAGACCTCGGAGCTTCTCCGCAAGCTTCTTCCCCTCAAGGGGAGGATCCACGGCATGAACATCACCGACAACCAGACCGCAGTCATGCGCATGTCCCCCTTTGCCATGGGGCTCCATATCAAGACCATCGGTCTCGACCCCATCGTGCAGATCACCCTGCGTGACAGAAACCGTCTCGCCATCCAGTCCGACCTTCTGGGCATGTCCTCCCTGGGCATCGGACAGGTTCTCTGCCTCTCGGGAGATCCCGCCAGCATCGGAGATCACCCGGAGACCAAACCCGTCTTCGACCTGAGCTCACCTGAGCTCATCCGCGCCGTGACCCTTCTCAACGGCGGGACGGACCTCTCCGGGGCCGACCTCTCCGGCCCCACCGACATTCTCCCCGGAGCGGCCACCTCCCCCGAAGGAGATCTCTCGGTGGAAAAGAAGCGCTTCGAGGAAAAATTCGATGCCGGAGCGCGATTCTTCCAGACCCAGGTCGTCTTCGACGCCGACCGCATGGACCGATTCATGGACTTTGCCCGACCGTTCGGGGTTCCCGTCATCTGCGGGATCATCCTTCTCAAGAGCCCCGCCATGGCCCGCTATCTCAACGAAAAGGTTCCGGGAATCCGCGTGCCGGACGCACTGATCGCCCGTCTTGAGTCGGTCCCCCGGGAAGAGCGGCTCGCCGAAGGGGTCCGCATCGCCGCCGAGACGATCCGGACCATGGCCCCGCTGGTCAACGGGGTTCACATCATGACGGTCGGCGCCGAAGAACAGATCCCGGCCATCCTCGACCTGGCGCTGGACTAGCCGACATGGCCGGTGCCTCCCAGGAACTCACCGTCCCGGCACTGAAGGCCCGGAAAGAGGCCGGGCCTCCCCTCGTGGCCGTGACCGCCTACGATGCCTTCCACGGTCAGCTTCTGGCCGAGGCCGGAATCGACATCGCCCTGGTGGGGGATTCGCTGGGGATGGTCATCCAGGGCCACGAAACCACCCTCCCGGTAACCCTCGACGAGATGGTCTACCACACCCGGATGGTGGCGCGGGGCGCCAGAGGACGAACCTTTCTGCTGTCCGACCTCCCCTTTGGCGCCTACCAGGCCTCTCCCGAGGAGGCCGTCCGCTCAAGCGTCCGCCTCGTCAAGGAAGGGGGCGCCCAGGCGGTCAAGCTCGAGGGAGGAGAGGACTATCTCCGCCATGTGGCGGCGATTGTCTCCGCCATGATCCCGGTCGTAGGCCACCTGGGCCTCCTTCCCCAGAGGGTCCATGCCATGGGCGGCTACCGCGTGGTCGGACGCTCCCCCGAGGAGGCCGACCGGATCCTTCGGGAAGCCCAGGCGCTGGTGTCCGCAGGAATCTTTGCCCTGGTGCTGGAAGGGGTCCCCCGGGAACTCGCCGCCCGAATCACCCGGGAGGTTCCGGTTCCCGTCATCGGGATCGGCGCCGGCACCGACACCGACGGCCAGGTTCTGGTGATTCACGACCTTCTCGGGTGGACCCCCGGGGAAAGACGGCCCCGCTTTGCCCGAGCCTTCGCCGATGGCCGGGGCGAAGCCCTGCGCGCCCTGGGGGATTATGCCCGGGCCGTAAGAGATCGGCAGTTCCCCTCGGAAGAGGAAAGCTTTCATCGACACGCCCCCTGACGGGGACCACAGACAATCAATCGCCCCTTGCGGGCAACGGAGGTCTTTTCATGGCCTGGATCTTTACCTACGACTCCCTGATGTGGGACTTCCCCTATCCCTTCCAGACGCGCCAGAAGGCGCTTCTCGAGGAATACCACCGGGCCTTCAACCACTTCTCGACGGAGCACTATGGCTCCCCCGAGGCCCCTTCTCCCGGTCTGGGCCTTGAGACGGCCGGAGACTGCACGGGGATCGCCTACCTCGTTCCGGAAGACGATGAAGAGGAGGTTCTCGAGGCCCTGGCCAAGCGCCACGGCAACCGCTTCCTGATGCGAGAGGGAACGATCATCGTAGGCGGACAATCGGCCGAAGACGCCACCTTTTTCCTCTCCGACAGGAGCCATGCCGACTATATCGGAAAAATCGTTCCCCAGGAGGTGGTCAAAATCGCCAAAAACGGCCGGGGCCCCCTGGGAACGGGCGTCGACTTTATTCTTCTGATGTCGGAGAAGCTCACCGAGCTCGGCATCATGGACCTGGCCGTCGATGCCGCCACAAGTCTCCTCAAATGGCATGGCTTCGGGAACCAGCAGACCCACAAGACCCACTTCTAGGCGCCTCCCGCCTCCATGCGACTGGCCACCTGGAACGTCAACTCCCTGCCGGTCCGGCTTCCGCAGGTTCTGGAGTGGATAGACCGGAGGTCTCCCGACATCCTCTGCCTTCAGGAGACCAAGGTCCCGGACAGCCGATTCCCTGAGGAGCCCTTCCGGGAGCGGGGATATGACCTTCTCTATCGGGGGCAGCCCGCCTACAATGGGGTGGCCATCCTCTCCCGCCTCCCCCTCACCCATCCCCTCAGGGACTTCCCCGGAGAGCCCGATCCCGAGTGCCGCCTTCTGGCGGCTACGATCGGCTCCCTTCGGCTCTTCAACCTCTACGTTCCCAACGGTCAGGACCTCGACACACCCAAGTACCGCTACAAGCTCGAGTGGCTGACCCGTCTGGCCTCCGTCCTTGAGGCCGAACGGGACCGACACAAGGCCATGGTTCTGGTCGGGGACTTCAACATCGTGCCCGAAGACCGGGATGCCTACGATCCGGTGGCGCTCAAGGGGCAGATTTTTCTCTCCCCGCCAGAACGCGAGGCCCTGGGCCGGATCATGGCCATCGGCTTTCGGGATGCCTTCCGGATCCTCCACCCCGACCCCGGCCACTACAGCTGGTGGGACTACCGTCAGGGCATGTTCCGCCGCAACAGGGGCCTCCGGATCGACCTGATCCTGGTGACTCCGGCACTTGAGCCCTCCCTGACCCTGGCGGAAATCGATCGGGATGTCCGCAAGAACGAGCGCCCCTCTGACCATGCCCCCGTCTTCGTGGACCTGAGCGACGCTCTCCTGGGCTAAGACCAGGACCCCCAAGAAAACGAGGGGTCCTCTTGCCCCATGGCACAAAACGGAGGCCTTCGGATCATGTCCTCCCCCACCACCCAAATGTCCGACCTGTTTATGGGGTTCGAGGAAGGGGGCGGGCGCAAAACCTGTTCATGAATTTTGGCCGGACAACATCCGCCTGCTCGAAAATTCCCGATTCAGCTCCGGAAAAACCCACGGCCCCAAGCCCTTCCCCGATGACTCTCTCCACGCGCCCGACGTCAAAAACGATGGACGGTCTGTGACCTTCAACTAAGCCATCTTGACCGATTTCCCGCTCCTCCTCATGGAGGATCGGCTCCGGACTACCCTCCTCCCCGACTCACATCTTGGGGCCACTCCAATGAAAACACGACTTCCAGAAAACGAGGATCTCCCTCAGATCTCCACCCGCTCCCATTCCTCCTGGGGGTTTTGGAGATATACAGGAAGAGGGGCGAGAAGAGTGGCCAGAGTTCGGGGATTGAAGGCGGTCGCCCGGTCAAGTTCTCCTGATCGGGGACAGAGGAGAAGGGCTTCGGGAGGGAATCCCTCCATCCTGAGAATCCGGACGGCCGAAAGCGTCACGGAGAGGGTTCCGAGATGGGGATGGGAAACGAGGAGAATGCGGACAGGAAGTGCCAGGGCCCGGGCCAGAGAGAGAATTCCCTCGCCGTCCTCGAAGAAGGGGGAGAGAATCCCTCCGGACCCCTCGACCACCACCCGTTTTCCGGACTTGGAAGCCAAGCGCAGGCGGGCGGCCAGCGTCTCCCGGTGGAGAGGCCGGCCTTCGAGGCGGGCAGCCGTCATGGGGTCGAGGGGTTCAGCAAAGGAGGCACACTCCCAGACGGATGAGGGATCGGCTCCCGCCGACAGATAGCGAAGGATATCCCGATCCTCGCCCGGATGCGGCTCCTTCGAGACCCCGGTCTGCGCCACCTTGACATACAAGATCTCCGGGTGGCCCCGATGGGTACGGACAAGGGACTCCATGACGCGGGTCTTGCCGACCTCGGTGTCGGTGGCCAAAACAAAAAGGAGGGAGCGGGAGGGGTCCTCAGGAGGAAAGAAGGTCACGAACGGCACCGATCACCCGCTCCTGCTCGAGGTCGGTGAGCTCGGGGAAGACCGGAAGGGAGACCACCTCCCGGGAGAGGGCCTCGGAAACCGCGAGCGGGCCATGGATGGTGGGGTTGTCGGAGAAGGCCTTCTGCCGGTGGAGAGGAATCGGATAGTAGACCTCCGATCCGATAGAGCGGTCAGTCAGGGCGGCCCTTAAGCGATCTCGGCGCCCTTCCCCCGAAACCCGGAGGGTATACTGGTGATAGACATGGCCCCCGGCCCGATCCGGATCCAGGGGAACGACCACTCCCGGAAGCCCCGAGAAGGCCTCGTTGTAGCGCTCTGCCAGCTCCTGGCGACGACGGGTCCAGCCTTCAAGACGAGGGAGCTTGACAGAGAGAACCCGCGCCTGGAGAGCGTCGAGACGGGCGTTCATGCCCATCTCCTCGTGTTCATACCGCCTCCGGGAGCCATGGACCCGAAGCCTTAGGCAATGCTCAACGATCGCCGGATCGGAGGCGGTGATCATCCCCGCATCCCCGGCCGCCCCCAGGTTCTTCGTCGGAAAAAAGGAATAGGCCACGGCCTGGCTGAAGGTGCCGGGCGGCCGTCCACGGAAGGAGGCCCCCACCGACTGGCACGCGTCCTCCACCACAAAAAGACCATGGCGGCGCGCCACAGAGGAGAGGACCTCCATGTCGACCATCCGGCCATAGAGATGGACCGGCAGGATCCCGGCCACCGGAATCTCTCCCCGGCGCGTGCGAAGGCCCCCATGGCTGTTGACGACGGTCTCCCGTCGGAAGAAGTCCTCGACAATCTCCGGCGTCATCAGGTAGCTCACGGGATCGACATCCACGAAGACAGGAACTCCCCCGGCCAGAACGACGGCTCCCGCCGTGGCAAAAAAGGTGAAGGAGGGGACGAGAACCCCCTGGCCCGGCTTGAGACCAGAGGCCAGCAACCCGATGACCAGGGCATCGGTGCCGGAGGAGACCCCCACGGCCCGTCCAAGGCCCAGCTTTTTGGCAAAGGCCTCCTCGAAGGAGGAGACAGCCTCTCCCAAAATGAACTGCTGGGAGCGAAACAGGGGCATCACCGCCTCGAACACCTCGCTTTCCATGGAGGAGAACTGGCGGGTGAGGTCGAAAAAGGGCACAGGTGTCTGGGTCACATTGGGTCCTTTGAGACGGAAAGGGGTATTGTCCCCACGAGGCTCGCAGAGCGGGCGGCCTTCCGGTGACGGTGACGTAGCCGGGAGGGGTGGGGAGGAGGAGGAATCCGGAGGATAGTCCCCCATGGGATCTCGTTGGGGTTGGTCACAAGAGAACGATTGGCCTCAAGGAGACGCCGCCAGAGGCGGGGAGTCCCGTAGACATTCTCCTTGGCCGCGATGGACTGCAGGGTGTCTCCCTCGTGGACCCGGTAGAGCGTCAGGCGGCCCGCCTCCGGATGAAGGCGGCCGTAAAGCGCCACCGCCTTCCTGAGTTCAGGGATGAACGAAGGATCCTCCTTCCCGTACCAGGAGAGATACCGAAGCACCCGGTGGTGATGAAGGGGGTGGATGAGGATCCCGGTCCGCAGGTGGTCCTGCGACCGGATCAGGAGGAGGTGCGAGAGATCCTTGAGCGAGTCTTCCCTCCCCTGCGCCTTCTTGCCGAGGATGAGGGCGCGCAGGAGTGCCGTGCGGGCCGGGTCGTTGGCGGATGTGTCCAAAGCGAGGGCCAGATGGTGCTCGATGCGCCCCATATGATCCAGGACCGTCGGATCGTGCGGCATGGCGGAAAGCGCCCGGGATTCTTCCCGAAGGGCCTTGACATAATGTCCCTGGCGGTCATAGAGCCACCCCAGGCTGTCCCGGTAGGCGCCGTTTTTCGGATCATCGGTCAGGGCGCGAAGGATCATGTAGCGGGCACCCACCAGATCCTTCTTCATCAAGACCTGGGTGTACCCCAGATAGTTTAAGGCATCGGAAAAGCCACGGTCGAGGGCCAGGGACCGGTGGAGAAGGTCGAGGACTTTAGGGAGATAGCGCTTGTGGTCCCACTGGTCGTAAAGGATCGCTTCGTTAAAAAGAAGGATCGGATTTTTGGGGGAGATCGTGCGGGCGCGACGGATCTCCGCAATGGCTTCAGGGTAGCGCTTCTGGTCCATGCGGGCCAGCGCCAGGGAAAAGGGGATCTCCCATCGTTCCGCAGAGAGGCTTTCCGCTTCTTCGAGGTAGACGACCGCCTTTGAGTCGTTTTCCAGGCGTCGATAGAGATCTCCCAGGTTGTAGGAGCCCTCGTACAGGTTGGGGAAGCGATGAATCATCAGCCGGTAGGTGGCGATGGCCCGGGTGAAGTGAAGTGACTTTTCGTAAACCGACCCCAGAAAGGAAAGCAGACGAGGATCTTCGGGGTGGCTCTTGAGGATCCCTTCGATTTGCCGGATGGCTTCGTCGTAGCGGCTTTCCTGGACGAGAAGAGAGGAGAGGATCAGGGGCAGACGGTTGTTCCGGGGATGCTCGTAAATGGCCCGCTTGAGCAGGTCGACCGCCTGGGGATAGAGCTTGAGGGCAAAATAGGTTTTAAGAAGCTTGACCTCAAGATCGATCCGCCCCACGTCCTCCATGGAGAGAAGCCGTTCGTAGGGAGTCCGGGCGTCTTCCCAGTCTCCCTGCTTTGAGTAGAGATCTCCCAGGGCTCCCAGGGCCGGAGCAAAGCGGGGGTTCCGCTGGAGGGCCAGTCGGTAGAGGGCGATCGCCTTGCCGATATTCCCGTTTCTCTCTTCCTGAAATCCCAGGTAAAAGGGGAGATAGTCGGAACTTTTTGAGCGCCGGACACCCTCTTCGAGAATAGCCCGGCTCTTGTCCGGACGCCCCTCCTTGGAGTAGACATCGGAGAGGGCGATATAGGCTTCATCCTTGAGGGGGTCGAGTGTCAGGACATGCTTTCGGTAGACATCGACGATCTGGCGGAGATCGGCCTTTCGCTTCTCCGGATCGACCTCCTGCGCGGCGGCGATCTGGAGGATCGTTCCCAGGGTCAGCCAGGGGCCCAAGCGGCTGGGGTGTTTTGCAGCCACCCCCCGGGCCTGGAGCTCGGCCCCCTTGAGATCTCCCGTCTTGAGCAAAACATGCGCCTTCATGAGCCCCAGATAGACCGAGGCGGGACGGTAGGCGAGGGCCTTCTCCACCTCATCCTTGGCCAGATAGGGATTGTCGAGAGTCAGGGCAACATCTGCCGCGATCTCATGGTAATAGGCCTGCCACGGATAGGCCGGATCGGGATGACCGGCACCTCCGAGGGGAATCCTTGTCTCCTGCTTGACGCCCCCCGTCCGGGAGCCTGAAGCCACCCCCGACACAGAGGAGGCCCCGGGGGAGGAAAAGCTCTGACAGGCGGAAAGGAGGGCCGCAGAAGAAAGGACGACAGCCGCACACAGTCTGACAGGGAGAGACATCAAAACCTCGCTTGAACGATGCGAAAGAGGGTCTCCCCGACTTTCTGGCCCAGCCCCTGGCGTCCATGGACGACAATGGGTGCAACTGGGCGTGAATGAATCCAGTCTACTTTAAGTAGGTCGAATGCTCGCTCTCCAGAACATGACCGACGCCTCGGGAACGAATCTCCCGCATGTCCTGTCCGAGAACGGCTCCGGGAATGAAGTCAAACACTTTCCCGGCCACGATCTCCCTCGCTGACACCGTCGAGGAGGCATAGGAGAGCGAAAGGAGACGCGGGGAGGCGGAAAAAAGACCCGCAAGAGATCCGGGCCAGCGAACGTCGACGTCGGCCATGGAAAAACCCTGGCCCAGATCGCAACGGGCATGAACGATCCCTCCCCGGGAGTCCAGAAAGGGGATCGACTTCTTGACGGGAAAACGCCACCCCGGAGAGAGCCGGAGAAAGACCCCCTCGCGGGAAGAGAGTTCGAAGAGGTACGTCCTGTGTCCCCTTCCCTCGGTCATTCGGTAGCGGAGCGGGAGGGGAGGCTCGGCAGAGGTTGTCCAGAAGCCTCGGACTCCCTCCCACTCCCCGTATCCGGGAAGGAGTGTCAGGGAAGCGGTGCGCGAATCGTGAAGAAGAAGGTGAATCCCTCCCAGCGAACGTCCAGGCGTTCCCGGAAAGGAGAGGATCCTTCCTCGACGAAAGCCCAGTCGCTGGCGACATCCCTCCACCGGAAGAAGATAGAGGAGAAGAAAGGCATTCTGGTTGACCATTCGTGCGACTCCCTCCTGTCCTCACTCTCTCGGTCCCGGAAAAATCCTTTTGTTCATTCTATCACATCGAGGCTCCGTCTCCCGAATCTCCCCCATCGATGATTTCTAAGCCTCATCCCGTCGTGATTTTCGAAGTCAGCGTTTTCGGGCGATCTGCCCCCGGTAGCGGGAAAGAAAGAGGTTGATCTTGATCCGGTCGATGAACTTGAGGGGAAGGATTCTCCTCCAGGCAAGAAGAACAAGCGGATCCGCATACCGGGCCTTGACGAGAAGGACGGCATAGCCCAGCTTCTGCTGCTGCAGGAAGCCTTCGGACGATGAGTCGTCGCTCACAATCTGATGAAGGGTCTCTATCCCTTGGGGCGTCAGTCGGGAGGGGTCATAAAAAAAGATGACATTCCCCCGGCGAATGACATTGACGATCGTGCAGGGCGAAATTGCGCTCTCCGAAAGATCGTTTTTGGGAATGTAGGTCTCGGTCATGGGACCAGAGCTCGGCGGCCGCGAATTGTAATGGAAGGTCTCGCAGGAGGCGGGGTCGGGGGAGATCGAGTGGCCCTGGGAGGGGTAACGGAGGATTCCGGAGCGGATAGGGGAAAAGGGCTGATTGCTCCCCCCTCCGAACATCCCCATCATGGGCATGAAAGGCGTCGTGGGGGTATTGGGTGTGGACTGTCCCGAGCTGTCAGCCAGTGCCGGCCCGGCTCCCTTGAAAAAAAACCCAAGAAAGGCTAACAATAAAAGACCAGAATGAAAAAACACCGTTTTTTTCTTCGGGAAGTTCCCCGCCGCTTCCCCTTTCGGACGGCCCGACAATCTCCCGAAGAAAAAAAAGCCAGCCAAGGAGTCTCTCATCAACGTTCCCCCCTCCCTTTCAAGAGTTCTTGTGGTTGCAGGCTTTCTTATGGCAATTCTGGCTCCATTGTCCTGGAGCCCGGCAACAGCCTCTGCCGATAACCTTCCCGACATCTTCGGTGAGTATATACCGGGAACGGTGGACGGTTCCAATGCCCCCTATACCTTCGGGCAAGGATGGGGAGCCGGTGTCGACTGGAGCGCCTTTATTACGACCGGATTCTTTGTCCGGGGCGGGGTACAGCTGACCAACTTTCCCGAACCGGGGATCTTCCTTCTTCCCCTCACCGTAGGGGGCGGGTATCGATTGACCCAGGGCTCTCCGGGCGATCTCTACCTGGTGGGGGATATCGGCATCGCCCCGGGCTTTTACCCGGGAGGATCCTCGACCACATCCTACTACGATGCCGGCATCGGATATTCCTTCACAAGAGTCTTCGCGGAATTCAAGATAGCGATCCTGCCGGGAACCAATTACGGAAACGGGACATTCCTCTACTTTCCCCTGACCGTGGGCATTCATCTCTGAGCACGCCTATGGGGGAAGCGTCCGCCTCTCCATGAAATGGAGCCCTTCCGGATTCCATGGCTCATTGTGAAGGGGAGTCCTCTCTCCCGAAGAGATTCCCTCCGTCCTCAAGGTCGACCGGAGCTGGCTCGAGGAGATGGCCCGGAGGGTGACCAGAAGAAGGACCCTTAGGATTTTTTCAATGGCCCGGTCCCTAACGACGGAGATGAAGGCAGCTCAACAGGCTCGGGCTTCCCGGGAAAAGCTAAAAAACCGCTTCCGCTGGAGACCGGCTGGAGTATCTGCTCCCGGAGCCTTCCTCTTCGTTGCTTTTTTCGATTAATTCATGGTCCCCGCCCCATTTGCAGGCGGGATCCCCTAGGCCTTGAGAAAGCGTTGCATCATTCGAGGGTGTATTCACCCTCCCTGATCAGGATTCCAAAACGAGGGGACAGGAAAAAACGGGTATTTGGATTTTGTGATTGATTTTCGTTTTTTAAAAAACACCGTCATGGAGTCGTAATTTAAAATTTGTGATTGACATTTCGAAATCGGCTCTATTATCTTGATTTGGAATTTTTGATTGATTTCAATTTTCCTTCTTTCAACTTTTGAGGAGCCTATGGTCGGATTCTTTCCTTCCGTTCCTGTTGAATCCATTACCTCCCGGATCTTTCTCGTGCGGGGTCAGAAGATCATGCTCGATTCTGACCTGGCCGAGCTGTACGGGGTTTCCACCAGTCGTTTGAATGAGCAGGTTCGCAGAAACATCGACCGTTTTCCGAACGATTTCATGTTTCAACTGACAGACTCGGAATTTTCGAACT
>JBMFWG010000051.1:0-12173 GCA_049965515.1 Leptospirillia bacterium | reverse complement strand
GGCATGCCCCTCTCCTGACGCACTGAAAACAGGAAAATCTGTAAAAACGAACTTTCTCACAAATCTGACGTGCACCCAAGGGGGGAGCACCCTCCCCGAAAGACCGGGCCTCCTCCAGTGCGAGATGGAAGTGCCGGTGGGAGATGGGGAGGGGGAAGTTCTCCTCACGGCCCGAGGAGGAAACCGTCTCCCGAAGAGAGGCGATCCAGCGACACAAGGGGCAATCGCCGGAGAGGGCGTGGTTGTCGGGGGGAGAGCGAGGCACGGTCCCTTGAAGCCGGGAGGCCAAGCGTTCCATGAGGCCCCGGGAGAGCCGGTCAATCATCATCAGGACCTCCTTTTGTGGCTCCGCGAGCCTGCCTCGGCTTCGTTCCCAAAGGGTGTGAGAGAGCGGGGTCGTAGGACTTCCCCGTCCCTTCCTCGCTCCCCCTTGTCCGGTTATATTGATTTATCCCGTTAATGACTATAGGATTTCTCTCACGAGAAGGCGAGATGCGAGTCTCAATCGGAAATTGAGACGGGTCTCGACGCACCTTCCTTCAACTCTCTGATGGATGGAGGTTCCAATCGCGATGGGCTCTTCTCGTTCCGGACCCCTGACTTTCTGGTTTTTGGGCGCGCCCCGGGTGTGCCGGGGGACGGATTCTGTGTGGGAAGGCCGCCTCGATCGTCCCCTGGCCCTTCTGTCCTATCTTGCGGCCAATCCCGGTCAGGTCCCCAGGGATGATATCACCGCCCTATTCTGGCCCGACAAGGAGTTTCGGGCGGCCCGGGCCAATCTCTCCACCACCCTCTACAACATCGAACACCGTCTGGAGTCTCCGGGGCTCTTTGTCAAGACCCCCCAGTCGGTGGGCTTTTCTCCCTCCGATCTTCCCTGGGAGTCCGATCCGGTGGATCTCTGGCGTTACCTCCGGGAGGATCCCCCCGCCGGGTGCTCCCGCCTGCACCCCCCGGCCGACTGTCCCCGTTGCCGGGAGAGGATCGAGTGCCAGCGGGAGATGGGTCGCCGCCTTTTTCTCGAAGGCTGCGCCTTTTCCTCTATGGGAGGGTTCGGGGAGTGGGTCTTAGGTTTTCGGAGCCGCCTTTCCCGCCGCCAGGAGACGCTTGAGCGCCAGTTTTCCACCGTTTTCCCCTTTTCTTCCCCCTCCCTCTCGGCCCGTCCCCTTTGGGAGATCCGCCAGATCACCTTCCTTTCGGTCCTTTTTACCGGGGGCGGGAGCTTTTCCGACCCCGAAGAGGTGATCGCCTTCCGGGAGTCCTTCCGGGAGAGGGTTAATCCTGTGGTGCGGGGGCTGGGGGGAGAGGTCCAGACCGGTCTCGGAGGGATTTTTCATGGGATCTTCGGCTTCCTGCGAAGCCTGGAGGATGCCTCCCGGCGGGCGGTCATGGCGGCCCGGGAGATCCGGGCCCTGGCCCATGCGGATCCTTTTTTTTGCCAGGGGGAGATCCGTCTGGCTCTCCATACCGGAGAAGGGCTCTCCGACCTCTCCGCGGGGGACCCCGATCCCGTGGGGGACCGGATTCGTGAGGTTGACCGCATCGTCCGTCAGGCGCCGGCCGGAGAGATCCTGGCGACCTGGGAGACGGCGAGATTGGTGGACCGGTTCTTCCGGGTCCAGCGATGGGGGAGCCTTTCGATCGGATCCGACGGGCCGGAAAGAGTCCTCTTTCTGGTCGGAGAGGCGCTTTCCCCCTCCGGCTTTCCGGAGATGTCCCTGGTGGGGAGGAGGGCCGAGAGATCCCGGATGGAAAAGTTGCTGGCCGAAGTCCGGGGGGGAGGGGGGCTCCGGGCCCTCTGGGTGACCGGCGAGGCCGGCATCGGAAAGTCGGCTCTTCTGGGCGAGTGCCTCCGGCTTTTTTCGAAGACTCCGGGAGAGGGGGCCATCCGCCAGATCTTTTGTCTTTCCGGTGACCGAGAGACGCCGTATTCGTCGGTGATCCGCTTTCTCCGGAGCCATGTGGGCATTGATGAGGGAAGCTCCCTCAAGGAATCCCGGTATCGTGTCGAACGCTACCTTCTCTCCACGGGCCAGACGACCGGAGACAACATCCCCCTCCTCCTCCATCTTCTTTGCGGGGAGGGCCCCTGGTCGGAAGAGCTGGGATTCCTCTCCCCGGAGCTCCTCCGGAGCCGCCTCGACGCGCTGATCCTGTCGATCCTGAGCTGGAGGTCCCTCCAGCCCTTTCTTCTGACGATCGAGGATCTCCAATGGATGGATCCGACCACGGCGGATCTTCTGAAAAAAACCATCATGGCCCTTCGGGGAAGCCCTGTGCTCCTTCTCCTCACCGCCCGTGACGAGGAGGTCCTCCGGAAGATGGGTCTCCCTCCCCCCGACGATGTGATCCGGCTTTCGGCCCTTTCCCGGGCCGAGAGCCGGGAAATGATCGAATCACTGATGCCCGGCGGGCTCTCTCCGGCCACCCTCAAGGCCGGGATCGATCGGGGCGGGGGCGTTCCCCTCTACCTTCGGGAGCTCGTCCTGTCGGGGGCGCTGTCCGGGGCGGGCGGGAATATCCCCACGACCCTCAAGGAGCTGCTGGGCTCCCGGATCGGCGCCCTGGGAGAGAGCCGGACCATGGCGAAGGTGGCGGCCTGTCTGGGTCAGAGTGTCGACTGGCCCCTCCTGTCGAGGGCGACGGAGAGGTATGCGTCCCTCCCCTCCGGCGGAAAGGTGGCGGACGCTTGGCTCGACGAGCTCGTGGCCCATCGGATCCTTGAAGTTGGCCGCTCCGTCTCCGAACCCGAGTATCGGTTCCGCCATGCCCTTCTTCGGGAATGGATCCTGGCCTCCCTGCCCGGGTCGGCCCGGCGGGAGATCCACCGGATCCTCGCCGAGGTTCTCCGGGAGGAGTTTCCTTCCCGGGTCAGCCGCCAGCCGGAGATCCTGGGGGAACACCTCACCAAGGCGGGCCTCTCCTCGGAGGCGGTGGACTTCATCGTCAGTGCCGGAGACCGGGCTGCAGGAATCGGGGCCTACGAGATCGCGCTGGATCATTACGGAAAGGCCGTCGCCCTCCTCGAGTCCGAACCCTCCTCCCCCGAAAGTGACGCCAAGGTTCTCCGGATCCTTCTCGGCATGGTGCGGCTGGCCAATGTCGTCTGGGGTTTTGCTTCCCCCGAGGCCGAGAGGCTGGGAGAGAAGGCCCGGGATCTTGTCCGCAGGAATCCCGGCACCCCTCTGGAGCGCCGCCTCTCCCACATTTTCGTGGGGATCGGATTGGGGCTCTATGGCCCCTCCTGGACACTGGAGAAAATCGCCTCCCTTCCGCCGTCCGAGGAGGACGCCGGGTTCCGGATCTGGGGGTCCTGCCTTCGGGGAACGGCCCTCTTCTGGAAGGGGGAGCTGGCCCGGGCCTTCTCCGAGCTTTCGGTCTTACGGACCGAACTTCTCCCAAACCAGTGGAAGGCGGATCCCGCGCTCGAAAATCTCACCGAGTCCCCCCCCGTTCTGATCCATGGCTACCTGGGCTATGTCTGCCTGCTTCGGGGCCAGATCGCGCAGTCGCGTTTCTTCCTCGAGGAAGGGTACCGTCTCGACGATGTCCTCCGGCTTCGCCGCGCCCGGGTCTTTCTGGGAGTTTTCGACGCCGTTGCCCGGTGCATGGCCCACGACGTTCCGGCGGCCCGCACCCTGGCGCAAGAGACTCTGGTCCTTGCGGAAGAGTCGGGACTCCACATGTGGGAGCAGATCCTCCGGCTGGTGCTTCTCCGGTGCGACCCCTCTCCGGAGCTTTTCTCAAAGTCCCGGGAACTGGTCCTGTCCATCTGCGAGATGCTCCCCGGGGTCAGTCCGATTTTCCTCTCTCTCCAGGCGGAGATGGCGCTGATGGGAGGACTTTGGGACGAGGCGATCGAGACAAGCCGGATGGGACGGGAGGAAGGTCTCCGGACGGGAACGAGGGTCTTCGATCCCCTCTTTTATCTCATCGAGGCTCTGGCCCTTCGCGGAAGCGGCGATGTCAGGAGCGCCACGAAGGTTCGGGGGATTTTGGAGAAGGCCCGGAAGGCGGCGGAGGAGACCGGGTCTTTCTGGCACGCCCTGCGCGTCGAGGTGGAGATGGGGGCGATGGGGAGAGGCAATCCGGAGAGGCTCGCCGCCCTTCTCGGGAAGATTTCCGGGGGAGAGTCGCTCCCCCTGGTGGTGGCAGCGCGCCAACAGCTTGAGCGGGGGGTGCCAAAAGGCCAGAAAGGCCGCCGGCGCTCCTGAAGGGACGAGGGGGGCTCGAGGGACAAGAGGTCCGAATTTGTCGAGAGCCCTTCCCTCCCCTGATCTTTCCGTTCTGGTCGGAGTCGTTGGAGGGCTCGGCAAAATCCAGGAGACGTTCTTCCGGGCGGTTCAGGATGCATTCGGGGCGGAAATCTCCGTCAAAATCCGTTTATCGATCTTTTGGCCCCACCCTTTGAGATTGCCGACCTCTCCATCGTCATGGGAGGGGGCCTTGGGGTGACCCTCTGCTCTCCTGAAGAAGCGGAACAGGAGGCTGTCCTATTCGTAAGCCGGTCGCGCGAAAGCTTTTCTGATCATGCCACCCACGCGGCCAGGCTCTTCAGAATTGTGGGGAAACAGCCATGTGCTCACGAGGATACCCCCATCAACCTCCTGATTTTTCCTCCGGATGCCCCCGAGACAACAGGGAACCGACACATCCAGCCAAAGTGAAGGTAGGACCGGTCAAAAAGTGTCTGGAAGGGAACAGGTCCAAGGGGCGGATCGAAAAGCCGGGAAGAAGGGGCGTTTTCTGAAGCTTATCCTTAGCGCAGGACAAGAGGATCCGGATATTTTTTATCGGCAAGGCGATAGACGGACACGTTGTCGTCCATCTGATCGACGATCCAATACTCCGGAATGCCGGACCCCTCCTAGAGCCGGAACTTCTCCTTCTGGGCCCGGATCATCGTTCCCCCGGAGAGGATTTCCACCACGAGATGCGGAACCCCCTGGATATTTCGCCCGGTAATATAAACGAGCTTTGGACACAAAGGCCAGATCCGGCTGGACGACTGGATGGGAGACGGCAGAAAAAACACGTCGCAGGGGGCAGGAAAAATCTTGGTAGCGTCGAGTTCATGAGACCTTGAAAGGAAGTCATGAAAGAAAAAATTCCGGAATTCGATCCGGTTGAGTATCTCGACAACGAGGAGACCATCGCGGAATACCTGACGGCTGCCCTTGAGGAGAACGATCCCGATCTTCTCCTGGCAGCCCTTTCCGATGGGGCCAAAGCCCGCGGAATGACCCAGATTTCCAAAGAATTGGGACTGGGACGGGAGAGTCTTTACAAGGCCCTGTCTCCCGGCTCCAAGCCGCGTTCGAGATGATCATGAAAGTGATGCGCGCGCTGGGCGTCACGTTGACCTTTCATGTCTAAGTCTTCGTATTTTGATTCTTCGCCTCACTGAAAAAGTGTCTGGATGGTGCCAGTTACGCCCTCGTTGGGACAGATGGATTGTCCGGATCCGGTGGTCCCTCCGGTGGTCGAATTCCAGATACCCTGTCCGGGCGCATAGGTTCCACTCGAGTTGTAGGCGGGATCTGGAGCAACGGAGGTCCCGGAGGTGTTGATGTTCGGGGTGGCGTTCCCGGAGATGCCGGAAGTAAAGGACGAGTTACCGGTCGTCCCCGTGCTCATAAGCTGCAGTTGCCTCATCGTGGATCGGCGGTTCGTATCGGTGATGCGAGCGGTCTTGCGCGGTCATGTGAAAGAAACGAAAAAGAAATCAGGGCATCGGGACTGGGGAATGATCCGGAAGCGTTATGGGCGATGGATTCCTTCTGTGGATCCGGAGGTGGGGAAAAAAGCGAATGCGCTTTGGAAAAAGTCAGGAGAAGACAGTGACAAAACGGTGACACGGAAAAATGGGTAGGATGACAAGTTGTTCTTTTACATGAACAAATATTGGGGTGAGTGAGGGGTTTCGAACCCCCAACCCCTGGAGCCACAGTCCAGTGCTCTGCCCTTGAGCTACACTCACCATAGCGGGATGAAGAAAGTGCGGTGAAACGAAAAAGAAAGAAAATCGACCCTCATTCTAAACCGTTCTGGGCCCAAAAAACAACCCCTGCCGGGGGGTCGCTCCCAATTCTTGGCGGATGATCCCGGCAGGTGTCGTCAGAAGAAGGAGCCGAAAGGAGCCATGATCCCGTCGGGCCGATTCAGGGGGCGGGGTTCGTGGTCGTCGAAGGAGACTTCGGGGACTGGGGAGACAGGGAGAAGACCTTCTCCTTGCCTCCCTTCCGGCCGGGGGAGGGGGCCGGCTCCTGGCCGGAAGAGCTGTTTTGCCACCCCCCTACCGGGACGGCCACCCCCTTGAGTTCGGTCACGGTATCGTTTTTCGTGTTGGTGACCCAGACGTTGCCGGCCCCGTCGATGGCGATTCCGCTGGGCCCCGAGAGCTTGTAGGTCCCCCCCTGGAAGACCACGGCGTTCCGGTTGGTCGAGGCGCACCCTCCCAGAAGAAGCACGGAGGCGGCAGCGCCGGAAATGAGGAGCATTCTGTCAAACTTCATGGAAGGGAATCCTTTCATAAAGGGTGGTGGTGAGGTGTGGTGTACGGACCCAACAGTGTCCCCCGTCAATTCAGGTTGCGTCCGGTCGACGGAGGGGGGTTGACCGTTCGCACCAGGAGATACTGCCCGGCGCCGACGGTCACGCGCTCCTTCAGGACGCCTCCCATCCCCATTCCGGTCCGCGCCCGGATGGTGAGGTCGTAGGTTCCGGGAGGAAGGTCAACCATTGCCGTGTCGATGGTGGCGGGAAGGAGGCGCCAGCTTCGGATGTCGGCCTGGTCGGTCGCCGCGGTAAAGATCATCCCGCCCAACATGGTGCCAATTTCGGCCACTTTTCCTCCGGCCCGACCGGCCGCCTTGTCGGCCACCACCTGTTCGATTGTCTTGAGGGTCGCCCGGATGGCCTCCCGGAGGAGAAGACGGCTCAGGTGGTCCTTGAAGTTGGTTCCTCCCACCGCCATGAGGTCGTCGCCCAGTTCGGACGAGACCCGGACTCCGTTCGGGCTGCCCGGGACGGCGGCGGTGATCTCATGGGCCTGGACATCGGTTCCTCCCCCTTCGATCTTTGGATAGGAAAAGGAGACGAGGGCTATGGTGCCCGTTCCCGGAACGGACAAGGGATAGGCGAACTTGTCCTGGCCCAGGTGGAAGATCTGACCGTTGAACCCCACGAAGAGGATGTGGCCCATCTTCTCGTATCGGGAGGCCGGGGTCCAGGTCACGCCGGGGAACATCCGCTTCCATTTCCGGTGTTCGTTGGTCCGCCCGGCGGCCTCCGAGGTCCGGAGCAGCGCCGGAGCGAGGAAGGAGGGGGTGGGGGTGTTATAGAGGAGCTTGTATGTCTGGTAGGTGTCGTAGGCCTTCTTGTAGGAGAGGTAGGCCGACTGGTAGTTGCCGGCCCCGCTGGCCACCTGGGCCTCCTCGAAGACCCCGGAGAGGTAGCGGGCAAAGGCGTCGTCGGTGTAGTGGTTGAGCTGGGCGGGGTTGTAGGCGATATGGTGCTGGGAGAGGAGATTTCGGGCCGGGCCCTCCGCACTGGCAAACTTGCCGGGGGCTCCGGCCGCCTTGGGGTACATCCGGTTGTAATCCACGAGCTTGGTCCGGATCTTTCGCGCCTCCACCAGCGCCCCGTTCCAGTCTCCCGTGGCGGCATAGTTGAGGGAGTTGATCAGGTTGATCATCACCCGTTCGTAGGGCATCCCCTTGTAGGGCAGGGAGTAGTCGTTGAGCTGGTAGGCCAGGGCGATGTCGGTGAAGGATTTGGTGAAGAGCCTCTCCGCGAGGCGGTCGGACTTCCGGAAGATCTCCTCCGAGGCCTTGTAGTGGTCGGCGACGTGGTTGGCCATTCCCAGATCCATCCCCAGAAGGAGCTGCTCCTTGTCGCCGTACATCTTTTTCGCCTCGGCCTTCTTGATTTCGGCGAGGGCCTGCTCGGCGGCGGGAACTTTCTGGTCCCCGATCATCCCTCCGGGGGCGAGGGAGAGATCGTTGTAGTAAACCTTGTCCTGGATAAAGGAAGGGGCGCAGGCGGAAAAGAAAAGAAGGGTCGTGGAGGCAAAAATCAGTCTCGCTCGGTTCATTTCATCCTCCTCTGTCAAGATTTTTTGAGTCACAACTCTTGAAGACACAGGAATGAGCCCCGGATTTGCGGGCCCCTTGCCGTCAGGTTTTCTGGTATTTTCTCTCTAGAAGCCCATGGAGGACTGATGGGCGATCTTCTTGACCTGGTACTGGCTTCCCCAGAGGATCTCGTTGGTGGTCAGGTCGATGGCCTTGAGGTGGGTTTCATAGTAGCGGACGGTCTTTCCGTCGCGGGAGGCGGTATAGGAGTTGATGGAGCCGGTGATCATCACGTCGGCCCCGGTCTGCTGTCCGGGCCCGTGGACCGTCGAGGAGCGGGCGTGCTTCATCTGGTACTCCCGTTCGGCGGCGGCGGCTCTCCGGTGGGCCTCCGAAGCGGTCACGAACCGGACCTTGCCGGAGTTGATGAGCTCGTCCTGGAAGTGGTTCAGGAAGAGACGGGTGTTGATGTGCTGGTCGGAGCGGTTGATGATCTGTCCCAGCTCCACGACCGGACGGCGGTTGTGTTTTTGCTGAAAGCGGACGAGCCAGGGGGCATCGAGCGCCTTCCGGATCATCGTCTTGGCGGTGAGCCGGGCATCGGTGTCAGTCCACCGGCTGGTGACGCCTCCCGAGGTGTCGACCCCCACGCGCTGGACACTGTAGCTCGAGCATCCTGCCATGGCGAGAACGAGCATCGCTCCCGCAACAATTCCCCCCGTTCGCAATAATCTCTGCATGGACAATCTCCTTGAAAAAAGGCACCATTTTAACATTCCGCATTGACGGATTTCCCGTTCAACGTTGATTTATTCAAAGAACATAGACGCCGAACGACTTTTTAAGACGTAAAAAATTATAATCAAATCCTATGAAAAAAAACAGGCATCCGCATAGTCGGAATTCAGGGCCGGGGAGGTCGGAGATTCTCTCCTTCCCCTCGTTTGATCCGGTCTCCCTTCTCTTCCGCCTTCGGGAGAGAGATCCCGGGATCCCCCTGATCCATATCGACCGGGAGCGCTCCACCGGGTGGAGCCATGTCCCGGTGACGATCTCCCGGACCATCGAAGACCGGACGGGTGAGGCCCTCTTTGACCACCCCCTTCTTTCCGATCCTGTCGAAGAGGGAGAATCCCTTGTGAGACGGGAATCGGAGGGGCTCTCCCCTTTTTCTTCGGGCGTCGTCCTTCTCCTTCCCTTTGAGATGGCCGAGCGTTGGGAGCCCTCCGGAGGTCCCTTTTTGGCTCCTGAGATCCCGGCTCTCCGATGCGACTGTCCGGAGGTGATCTCCTTCCATGCTCCCAGCGGTCGTCTTTTTTTACCAGCGGGCTTCGACCGCTCTCTTCTGGCCCCGGTCGCCTTTCCGCCCCCCTCCCCGCTCACCTTTTTGCCCGAGGACAGCGAGGCCGAGTTTCGTCGCTCCCTGGCCAAGATTCGGGAGGGACTTCTTGAGGGGCGATATTTCCAGGTGAACCTCGCCCGGCGCTTCTCTGCAGAGCTTCCGGCGGGCTTCGACCCCCTGGCCGCCTACGCCCGGCTGAGGGCCTTGGGGCCCTCCCCCTTTGGAGGGTTTTTCTCCTGGCGGGGACGCGTCCTCCTCTCCCGCTCCCCCGAACAGTTTCTTGAGGCGGAGAGCTCGTGCGTGGTGACCCGGCCGATTGCCGGGACCGCCCCCGGAACCGCTCCGGAGGGTCCGGACCCTCTTCTTTGCGATCCCAAGCTTCTGGCGGAGCACATCATGACCGTGGACCTTCTGCGCAACGACCTGGGCAAGGTCTGTCGTCCCGGGTCGGTCCGGGTGCCGCGGTTCCTCGCCGTTGAGCGTCTGCCGCACCTTCGCCATCTGGTCTCTGACGTCGAGGGCCTTCTCGCTCCGGGGCTGACCCGAAGCGATCTTCTCCGCTCCCTTTTTCCGGGGGGGTCGGTGACGGGGGCTCCCCGGATTGCGGTCCGGCGAGAGATCGGTCGTCTCGAGGGGCGTCCACGCAACGACTACTGCGGGGTCTTCGGGTCTCTCTCCGGGGGCGGCCGTCTCGATCTGGCGCTTTTGATCCGGACCCTTGAGGGCCGTCTCGCAGGACCCTATGGCCGGGGGAGCGGACGGATCTCCTTTGGGGCCGGGGCCGGGATCGTCGCCGATTCGGTGGCGGAGGAGGAGATCCGGGAGATCGCGCTCAAGGCCCGGACGATGGAGGAGGTCTTCCGAGGATGACGAGGGCGGGAAGGGTGGTCGTCGACGGGGTGCTCGTGAGTGCCGGGGAGCCGGTCGTCTCCTCCCTTGATCTGGGGTTTTTGCATGGGGACAGCCTCTTTACCACGATGGCGGTGGCCTCTGGCCGTCCGGTCTTCTGGGAGGATCACCTCGCCCGCCTCCGGCGGAGCGCCGAGTTTTTTGGCTATCCCCCCCTGCCCGCCGGGGAGATTCTCCTGGCGGATTGTTTTCTGGCCATCGAAAGCTCCCCGGAGCCCCCCTCGGCCCTTCGACTCACCCTCTCACGGGGTCGGGCGGAGGCTCCGGGAATCGATGGCCTCTCCCGGAGCGTCCTCCGGGTGGCCACGCCGCTTTTTCGTTCCCCTCCGCCCCCGGAACACCTCCGGGAGGGCGTGGAGGCCGAGATCTTCTTCCTCCCCTGGGATCCCTCGGGGGACCCGCTCCGGGGCCACAAGACGGGCAATCTCCTCTGGATCAAATGGGTGCGGAAGCAGCGCCGGGAGAGCGGCTCCTTCGAGCAGATCCTGGTGAGTCCCCGGGGAGAGATCCTCGAGGGTACCCTCACCTCCGTCTTCGGGGTCGACCGGGAAGGGGTGCTCCGAACGGCCCCTCTCTCGTCGGGGATCCTTCCGGGGATCCAGCGGGGGCGGATCCTGGCCTGGGCGCAACGCCTTGGCCATCCCGTCCGGGAGGAGGCCCTCCGCCTTGCCGAACTTCCGGATCTTCGGGAGCTCTTTGTCTCCTCGGCCACCCTGCCGGTGCGTCCCCTCCGAATTCTCCGGGGATCCGGTGACCCGATTGTCTGGCCTCCCCCCTTTCCGGTGGCGACGGCCTACGGGGAACACTACCGGTCGAGCCTCTCTGGCCCCTCCTGATCCCGGGTCCGACACAAAAAAGGGGAGCCTCCCGTCCGCGTACGGACGAAAGACTCCCCTTCCCGTTATTTCATGATCCAGATGACTCTTTGATCTATCCTGACAGGACGAGAACCTGTCCCGTTTTTCTATGGACCAGAACCCTTGCTAGCACTGGCTCCAGCCACAGCTTCCGCCGGTCTTCTTCGAGCCCATGCACTTGAGGCATCCCTCGAGGAAAGCCACCTGGCCGCCGCAGGTGGGGCAGGCGACCTCGATCACCATGCCCGATTCCCCGGTGAGTCCTTCCTTGGAGAGGATGGTGCCGATGGCCTTGGCGATGGCGTAGGGGTCGGAGCCCAGCTTCCCGGCCTCCTCGTGGCTCTTGATGAACTGTCCGACGACCTCCTCGATGGGAGCGCCGAACTGGAGGGCCAGCGATCCCAGGCGGCCAAAGAGAATGGCCGATTCGCGCTCCCGATGGTCGGCTGCGGGGGTCACGAAGATTTCGATGGGGCGTTTCTCCTCGTCGAAGTAAAGATGGACGTAGGACTTTCCGGATTTTCCGGTGATCTTGACGCGCACCCCCCGGGAGAGATCGCCCGGCGAATGGCGCTGCCCCCATCCCGGCAGGGCCTTGCCGCCCTTTTTCTCGCTTCCGAGATTCAAGACCTGGTTCGACCGGCTGCCGTCACGGTAGACGGTGATCCCCTTGCAGCCCAGCTGGTAGGCCAGCATGTAGGCATTTTCCACGTCGCCGATGGTCGCGGTCTCCGGCATGTTGATCGTCTTGGAGACGGCGGCGTCAATGTGTTTCTGGAAGGCGGCCTGCATCCGGACATGCCATTCCGGGGCGATGTCGTGGGCGGTGGCGAAGGTTCGCTGCCACTTCTCGGGAACCTGGGCCAGCCCCCGGCAGGAGCCGTGGTTCTCCACGATGAGCGCCGGCAGGTCGTCGCTCCAGAAGCCCTCCTTGCGGGCGACCCTCTCGAACATCTCGAGGGTGTAGGGAAGATGGGTGCCATCCATGAC
>JBMFWG010000050.1:0-12720 GCA_049965515.1 Leptospirillia bacterium | reverse complement strand
AAATCGGAAAAGTGCCAATTTCGCTGAATCAGCACAATCCTTCTGGTCGTGGCTCAAGACGCGGGCATACGCAATCGTGCGCCGATTCGCCATGTCGGCAGCACGAAACCACTCGGGGCGCAACTTCGCCAAATCGTAGCGGCGATGACCGCCAGGGGTATGTTCGGCGATGAGACGACCTTCCGCTTCCCATCGCCGCAGGGTCGTGATGGACACTCCCAACGCTTTCGCAGCCTCGCCTATGCCAACCAGCCTATCCATAATGGATAGTATTAATTAGATTAGGTTAGTTTTTAAGTGAGAAGTTAGATCCCTTTTGCCTAAGGAGAAGAGGGAGTGCACGGGGTTCCTTCGCGAGCTCGATTCCCTTTTGGGGGAGCGCGACCCCGAGGGCCCCTCTCTGAGGAACCTTTTTCCCCCCCTTTTTTCGGGGCGGTCAGCTCAGGGGAAGTCCCAGAAGGCCGTCGATGCCCCGGTGGATCAGATGGATGGCGATGGCCGCGAGCAGGAGCGAGAAGATCTTGCCCACGGCGGCGGAGAGGGGGGCTCCCAGAAGCCGGGTAATCCTGTCGGCGGCCAGGAGGATCCCCAGGAGGAGGATCATGTTGGCCGCCAGGGCGAGAAGAGCCCAGGAAAGAGAGGCGCTCTTCGAGGCGATAAGCGAGGTGGTGAGGGTGGCCGGGCCGGCGATGATGGGGATTCCCAGGGGGACGGGTCCCAGGGTTCCGATGAAAGGACCCGGGGGCCGTCCGGCCGTCTCCGGGTCCTGATTCTTCAGAAGGTCCGAGACGGAGAGGACGAGCAGGAGGATCCCCCCGGCCAGGGTAAAGTCCCAGAGGGTGAGCCCCAGAAAATCCAGAAGGCGGGTGCCGAAGACATCGAAGAAGAGGACGGTGAGGGAGGCTGTGAGGACGGCCGACCGCGCCGTCCTTCTTTTTTGGGCGATATCGACCCCTTGTGTTAGACTGAAGAAAATCGACAGCACCCCCGGAGGGTCGATGGCGACAAAAAGGGGGAGAAAGACACTCCAGAAGGTATGCATGGGGCCCTGCCCTTAACGAAGGAAGGATGAATTCCGATGCCAGACGATTCCCGAAAGAAAGATAAAGATCAAGAGGAACCCACAGTCATTATAAATGATCGGCGGATCCGATACGATTCCGACGAACCGGTGGCGAACCCGGAGAAAGGCCCCACAGAAGCGGCGGCCGAGAGTGCCTCGTCGTCCCCTTCTCCGGAGAGGGAGAAGACCCTTCGGGAACAGACCGAAGAGGCCCGGGAGGGACGTCTTCTGGCCCTTCTCTCCGGGATGGTGGCCACCCACCTTTTCGTGGATCCCTCTACAGGACTTCCTGACGAACGATGGAGCCCTCGTGAGGCCCGCTTCTATCTCGACCTGATCGATCTCTACGTGGCAGCCAGGGGCGGGGCGGGGCTTGTGGGCGAGGGGCGCTCGGAGAGCCCCGTCGATCGGGAAGAGCCGAGGCTTGGCCATATTCCGGCGATCCTCGGCGCCATGGCCGTCCACGCCCTGGGCATCGATCCCCAGACAGGCCGGCCTGGAGGGGGGGGAAGCCTCGAGGCGGCGAAGCTCTATATCGAGCTTCTGGACTATGTCTCCCAGACGGTGGGGTCCTCCATGACCGAGGAGGATCGCTCCTACATGAAGGACATTCTCTACCAGACCAAGATGTTTTTTGTGCGGATGAAGGACAGCGGTCGGCCCGCCGGAGGTCCGGGCGCTTGAATCGCCGCCTGGGCCTCTTCGCTCTTTTTCTGGCGGGAGTCGCCCTTGCCGGTGTGGAGGGGACGCATCTTCTGGAGAGGGCCCTTGCGCTCCGGACCCAGGCGGCCCTCTCCGGAGCCTTCCGGTGTTCGGTCCGTCTCGACGGTCTTTCCGTCGACTGGTTTCGCCGGGTGATCGTGATGAGGGGTCTCTCCGTCTCCTGTCCCCTGGCCGGGCCACAGAACAAGTCCCAGGAGAAAGGTGGCCAGGGAGGGGCGATTCCCGTCGCTCCCCTTCTTTCCATTGCGCGTCTCGAGGCCCGTTTCGAGCCTCTCTCTCTCCTCAACCGGGTGGTGGAGATCGACTGGCTGTCGGTCTCGGGGGGGCGCGTCCGGGCCATCTCGGGCGACGCGGGCGACAATTTCCGTCCCTTCCTTGCCCGCTGGATTGCCGGGGTCCGGCCCAAGGGGATCTCGGCTTCCGCCACCATTCGCCGGATCTCCTTTTCCGATACGGACCTCTCCCTTCTCTTTCCTGACCGGAAGATGGCAGTGACCCTGCATGCGGCCCGGGCCCTTCTTCGCCCCAACCTCTTCATGAACCGTTTCCGTCTGGAAATCCCCTCCGGCTCCCTTTCGGCCACCTTCTCCGGTCGCACCATCGTCTCGAGCAGCCTGCGGGCGACCGCCTCCTTCGCCCACGGGGGGGTCTCCGACCTCGAGGTCGTGGCTTCCTCTCCGGGGGGAAGGCTTCGGGTGGCGGGCCAGGTTCTCTCCTTCGACCGGGAGCCCGAGGCGAGCCTCTTTGTCCGGGGACGCCTTGCCCTCTCGGCGCTTTCGCCCCTCTTTCCCGATCCCCCGGCCCTGGGCGGGACCCTCGACTTCAGGGGCTACCTTCACGGAGCGGTGAACAGATTAAGGGCCCGGTCGGTGGTGAGCGCCCCCTCCCTGACCCTGGGGGGGCAGACCCTGTCCGGGATTCGGGTGAATCTGTCGCTGGCTCCTGGTGTTCTTCGGGCCAACCCGTTCCGGCTCTTTGCGGGGACCACCGGCATCAAGGGATCGCTAGTGGCCCGACTCTCAACGCCCGTTCCCCAGGCCGAGGTTGTCTTGCGGGAACAGGGCCGCAATGCCCTTTTGGGACCCTTCTCCGCCACGGCTTCCGGCCATCTTCCGCTTCCTTCCCGCCCCCAGGACTGGGAGCGTTTCTTCCAGGATCTTGGCCGGCTTGCCCGGATCGGGAAGGTCTCCTAGTCCCATGAATCCCTCCCGTTCCGGACAGGAAGGCGGCTCCCCGCCTCCCCGACCCTCGAGGCTCCCCGCCCTCTCTCCGGCCCTTCTCGTGGGCGCCGGGCTCCTTTTCTTTCTTCTCCTGACGGGCCTCGAGTTCCAGCATGCCTCCGACCGCTCGGGGTCGGATCTTGTCGCCCGGGTCATCGTCGTCCTCCTCTTCAATATCGATGTCGTCCTGGCGGTCCTCCTTCTCTACGTCCTCCTTCGGAGCGTGGTCAAGATCTACTGGAACCGGACGGCCAGCGGCTTCGGATCGGGATTCCAGGCCCGGCTCATCGGCTCCTTCCTGCTTATGGTCATGATTCCCTCCTTCCTTCTTTTCGTGGTGGCCTCGGGATTTCTCAACACATCGGTGCAGCGTTGGTTCACCTTCCCGGTCTCCGCCTCTCTCCGCGCCTCCTCGTCCGTCTCCCGGGCCTACGACCGGGAGGTGCGCCTCGATGTCCTGAGAACCGCCCGGTCCCTGGCCATGGGGGCGGGAGGATGGCCGGCGGAGAAGGGCCGGCCCCTCTTGCGCTTCCTTTCCGCCACGCGGAGGCGGCTGGCCCTCTCCGGGATCGAGCTCTACCGGGTGAGGGAGGCAAAGGGAGGTCTCCCTGTCCGTCTGGCCCGTTCTCTTGATATCAACGTCCGGCTTCTCGATCCCCCGGGGCCGGCCCTCTTCGCCGGGCTTCCTCCCGAAGGGAAGGTCGCCGTCCAAAAGAGTGGCGTGGGCATCCTGGTCCGGGCCCTCGTTCCGGTAACGCTCTCCCTGAAGGGATCTCCCGAGCCCGCCGTTCTGGTGGTCGACCATCTGGTGCCGGAGCGCTACTCCCGGATGCTGGCGAGCCTTTCCCGGGCCTATACCGACTACCGGGAGCTTCGGCAGTTTCGAAATCCTATTCGCCAGTCCTATCTTTTGGTCTTTTTCATGATCACCATCATGATCATCTTCGGAGCCGTCTGGTTCGGCCTCTACCTCGCCCGCCGGATCACCCGCCCCCTGCTGGCTTTGGAAAAGGCGACCGAGGAGGTGGCCCGGGGGAACCTCTCGGTCCGGGTTCCTCTCACCGGAGAGGAGGAGTTCGGGGTCCTTGTGGAGTCGTTCAACCAGATGACCTCGGACCTGGCCCTCTCCACCGAGACCCTCCAGCAGACCAACCTCGAGCTCTCCCATCGCCGGGAGTATATGGAGAAGGTGCTGGAGCACATCGGAACGGGGGTCTTCTCCCTGAACCGGGAAAAGATCGTCACCACCTTCAACCGGTCGGCGGAAGAGATCCTCGCCATCCCCCGCTCCTTTGTCCTGGGCCGCCCTCTGGGGGAGGTGCTTCATCCGGCGTTCCATGCCTTCGACCACTGGATCGACCGGGTGGTTCCTTCGGGGGAGCTGCATGTGGAGGAAGAGGTGACGGTGGACGCGGACGGCTCTCTCCAGACCTACCGGATGCGCTACAATCGTTTCGAGGATCCCGGCGCCGGCGCGGTGGTGGTCTTCGACGACGTCACCACCCTCCAGAATGCCCAGAAGGCGTTGGCCTGGCGAGAAGTGGCCCAGCGCATCGCCCACGAGATCAAGAATCCCCTGACGCCGATCCAGCTCGCTGCCGAGCGGCTTCGCCGCAAGTTTCTGGAGAGGGCTCCCGATCTTCCCCAGGTCTTCGAGGAATCGATCCGGACCATCGTCTCCGAGGTGGCGGGGATCAAACATCTCGTCGACGAGTTTTCTACTTATGCCCGCCTTCCCGAAAGCCGCCTTGTCCGGACCTCTCTCGAGCCGGTCCTTCTCGAGAGCGTCGTCCTATACCGCTCGGCTCACCGGGAGGTGGTCTTCGAAGTCGAGATCGAGCCGGACCTCCCCGATCTTCTGATCGATCCCAAGGCGATCCGCCGGGTCTTCTCCAATCTCTTCGAAAATGCCATCGAGGCGATGGGAGGCCGGGGGCGGATCGGGATCCGGGTCTTTGCGGACCGGGAGAGACGCCACCTCAGGGTGGAGGTGGCCGATGACGGTCCGGGGGTGCCGCCCGAGATGGCCGACCGGATCTTCCTTCCCTACTTCTCCACCCGGGAGAAGGGATCGGGGTTGGGTCTCGCCATCGTCTCGCGCATTGTCAGCGAACACCGGGGAGGGGTCTTCTATGCTCCGGGAGAGCCCGGCGGCTCGGTCTTCACCATCGACCTTCCCGTTCCGCCCCCCGAGCGGGGATCCCCCGGTCCCTCGGAAGGAGGTTCCTGATGACCCATGTCCTTGTGGCCGATGACGAGTCCGGCATACGGGAGACTCTCTCCTTGATCTTCCGCGATGAAGGCTATCGCGTCTCCGTGGCGGCCTCTCTGGGCGAGGCCCTCCGGATCGGCGAGGTCGATCCTCCGGACCTTGCTCTGGTGGACGTCTGGCTGGGGGAGGACGACGGCCTCTCCTATCTCGCGGAGATCTCCCGCCTGCCCGACCCCCCCGCCGTCGTGGTGATGAGCGGCCATGGAACCATCGAGACGGCCGTCAAGGCCCTCAAGTCGGGGGCGGCCGACTACATCGAAAAGCCCTTCTCCCTGGACCGGGTCCTGACCGTGGCGGCCAATGCCCTGAAGCTTCGGGGGCTCGAGCGCGAGAACCGGGCGCTCAGGGAGAAGGTCTCCGCCCGGTACGAGATGGTGGGACACTCCCCGGCGGTCGAGGCTCTTCGGGAGCTTTTGGCCCGGGTGGCCCCCACGGAGGGGTGGGTGCTGATCACGGGAGAGAATGGCACCGGCAAGGAGCTGGTGGCCCGGGCTCTCCACGAGGGGAGTTCCCGGCGGTCGGGCCCCTTCGTCGACGTCAACTGCGCCGCTATTCCCGAGACCTTGATCGAAAGCGAACTCTTTGGCAACGAGAAGGGAGCCTTTACCGGAGCCCTCTCCCGCCGCCCGGGGAAGTTCGAGCAGGCTTCGGGAGGGGTGCTCTTCCTCGACGAGATCGGAGACATGGCCCTCTCGACCCAGGCCCGGGTCCTTCGGGTCCTTCAGGAGAGGCATCTGACCCGGATCGGAGGAACCCGTCCGATCCCGGTGGACGTGCGCGTTGTGGCGGCAACCAACCGGGATCTTCCGGCGATGATCGCCCGAAAGGAGTTCCGGGAAGATCTCTTCTACCGTCTCAACGTGGTCTCCATCCGGGTTCCTCCCCTGAGAGAGAGGCTCTCCGACATCCCCCTCCTGGTCGAACATTTCGTAGAGATCCTCTGCCGCGACTTCGGCCATCGTCCGAAAAGGTTTTCCCGAGAGGCCCTGGAGGCCTTGTCCGGGCGGTCCTGGCCGGGCAACATCCGGGAGCTCAAAAATACCGTGGAAAGGCTCCTGATTCTGGCTCCGGGGCCGGTGATCGATGTCCGGGATCTCGATCCGGAGGGGTCCGGGCAGACCCACAGAGCGGTGGGGGGAGCTTCGGCGGGAAGCGCCGGAGAGGGAGAGGTGGTGGGGTCGAGGCCGGGAACGACCGAAGAGGAGACGGATCTCCCCCTTCGCGAGGCGCGAGACCGGTTCGAGCGGGGCTATGTTCTGGGAGTGCTGGCTCGATGCGAAGGCAACATCGCCCGGGCCGCCCAGCGTCTGGGGATGGACCGGACTTCTCTCCACCGCCGGCTCCGCCAGTGGGAGGGGGGCTCCGTGTCGGGGGAGGGCGGCGAGGGGGGAGACTCCCCTTCCTGAAGGGGGAAGGCTTCCCGGGCGGAATGTCGAGAAAAGGCGCTAGGTCTCCACCGGGTCGAGCCGGCCCACTCCCCAGGTGATGCCCCCTCCGGCGGCCCCCAGAAGAAGGGGACCCCGGGGAAGGCGCCGCCCGCCTTCGTCGAAAAAATCTCCCAGGGTGATCCCCAGACTGGCCGAAGACGTGTTACCATGGTCGCAGAGGGTGAGGGGAACCTTCTCTTCCGGGAAGCCCAGCCGCTGTGAAATTCCTGAAACGATGCGCCGGTTGGCCTGGTGGAGGACGAGGGCTCCGGTCTCTTCCGGCGAGAGCCCCTCTTCCTCCATGAGCCGGCCGATCTCCCGGGAGAGGGTCCGGACGGCTTTCCGGAAGAGCCCCCCTCCCTCCATATGCAGGATCTTCCGTCCGCTTTCGGGGTCGAACCCGTAGGTCACGAGATCCGCCGCCCCTCCGTCGGCACCGATCCGGAGTCGGGTCAGTCGGAGGACGGTTCTTCCGGCCGGGGGCCGCGCACAGATCCAGGCCGCACTGGCGCCGTCCCCGAAGAGGAGGGCCGTCTCCGGGGCATGCACCGGGCAGAGATGGTCGGTCTTTTTTTCGGCGTTCACCAGAAGGAGGTTGTCGACGGCTCCGGAGCCCACAAGGCTTCGGGCGGCGACAAGTCCGGTCATGAAGGCGGCGCAGGAGCCCCCGATATCCATGGCCGGGGGCCCACCTCCCGCGGGATAGAGCTTCCGGTGGAGGCGCATGGCCATGGCAGGAATGGGGGAAGAGGGGGTCGTGGTGGCAAACAGGATCATGTCTGGGGACCCCGTGTCGGGGGGAAGCCGGGAGAAGAGATGTTGGGTGGCCCGAAAGGCCAGGTCTTCCGTCTCCTCGAAGGGGGCATAGGAGCGACTCCGGATTCCGGTCAGGGCCAGGATGGAGGCCGCCGGAATTTTGGTCGTCCGGGCGAGTTCGTCGTTTGTGACCGTCCGGCGTCCCACGGCGGTACCAGCGCCCACGAGGAAGACGGGTCGCGCGAGGGCAGAATCAGGCAGGGAGGTCACAGGTGATCTCCGGAAAGGAAGGAATCTTTGTCATGAATGTCATTTTGGGCAGGAGACCGGGGAAGGTCAAGGGAGAGGCCACATCGTTCCTTCCGGCTCCCTCCTTCGGGAGGAGGGGAGGGGGCTGGGGATCGGCCGGGATGGCCCTGGTCATTCTTCTGGGCCTCGGAGGGCTGACCGGATGCCAGTCCCTGAGCGACACCTTCCAGAAATACAATCCCTTTACCAACATTCTCCCCAAGGATGAGCCGACCCACTCCTTCCGGACCAAGGTCTTCGGGACATCGGCCCTTCTCGACGAAGCCTCCCGGTTCTATTTCAAGGGGGATTTCATCGAGGCCCGGGGGGAATACAAGCGCTTCCTCGAGCTTCACCCCACCCATCCGCTCGCCGCCTTCGCCCAGTACCGGATCGGGATGTGCGATTTCTACCAGATCGGAGGGATCGACCGCGATCCTTCTCCGACAGAGAAGGCTCTGGCTGACTTTCAGAAGGTGATCGACGAGTATCCCGACTCTCCCTATGTGGAGAAGGCCCAGAAAAAGGTGGCCTTTTGTCGGGAGCGCAAGGCCCAGCTTCATTTTTATGTGGGAAGCTTCTACTACCGGACCAAGTTTTACAAGGCCGCCGCCTACCGGTTCCACTCGATCCTCCTCAAATATCCCGACTCCAAGATCTACTCCCAGGCCCAGTACAATTACGCCAAGGCCCTCTTTCACGAAAAGAAGCGCGAGAAGGCGGCCGAGGTGATGCGGACGATCGTGACCCAGTCCCCGGGAAGCTCCTATGCGAGAAAGGCCCAGATTCTCCTGGACTACTGGAAGCGGCGGGGCTTCATTTCGTGAGCGCCTATCCCCTGGTCGCCGATCTTGCGGGCGACTCCGTTTTGGTGGTGGGAGGAGGGGCTGTGGCAGCCCGGCGGATTCCCCGCCTTCTTGAATCCGGAGCCCGGGTGGTTCTTGTCAGTCCGGTGGCCGTTCCCGACCTGGTCCGGCTGGCCGAGGAGGGGCGGCTCGACTGGCTTCAAAGACGCTATGTCGAGGGGGATGAACACGGTTTTGGCTTTGTCTTTGCCCTCACCGACGATCCGGAGGTGAACGACCGGATCGCCGGAAGGAGGGGGGGGGCCCCGACCAATGTGGCGACCCGGACCTCCCATCGTCGGATTTCCGTTCCCGCCGTCAGGCAGTTGAACGGGGTGACCCTGGCGGTGGCCTGCCAGCCTCCGGATCCCCGCCGTTCGAGAATGATCGCCGACCTCTGTCTCTCCACCCTTTCCGGGAGGCTCTCCGGTGCGTGACTTCCTCTATCCGGCCGGGCGGGTCCTGCAGCTCGCCGGAATCATCGTGACCTTCATCGATGTGGTCCTGTTTTTCGTCAAGAGCATGACGATGATGTTTCTTTTGAAGATCTTCCTCTTCGGAGTCGCCCTCTTTTATTCGGGATACTTCCTGTCGGGTCTCGGGACTCCCCGGTCCCGCCCCATCGAACCCGAAAACCCTCGGCCTCCGAAGAAGACATCCTGACTGGGCTGTCTTTTTCCCATTTCTGTCTTGACCTCCGTCTCTCCTTCTGAGGGCCGGGCGTTTTTAGGGAGGACCGATGAGACCTGACTTCCGAAGGATCTGGCCTGTTTTTGCAAGTCTCGTTTTCTGTCTTCTCCTTCAGCCCCCTGCCCATGCCGAAGAGCTTCTTCTTTCGGGTTCCTCCATGCTCACGCCTCTGGAGGAGCGCTGGGTAAAGGCTTATATCCGGGAGCATCCGGACCGGCCGGTCGAGGTACTGGCCACGGGATCGGGCGTCGGAATCCGGAGCGCGACCGCCGGTCGGGCGACAATCGGAGCCTCCGACATCCCCCTCACCCCCCGGCAGAAGCGTCAGGAGGGAGGGATCATTGCCATTCCCGTGGCCCTCTCCGGGGTGGTGGTTGCGGCCAATCTTCCCTCCTTGCCCAAAACGGCGACACTGCGTCTTGATGGTCCCCTTCTGGCCCGCCTCTTTTCGGGAAAGATCCGGTTCTGGGATGATCCGGGGCTTGTTGCGGCGAATCCGGCTTTGTCCCTCCCGCATCTGCCCGTTCGCCCGATCCACCGATCGGACGCGTCGGGCACGACCTTTCTTTTCACCTCCTATCTGACCCATACCTCCGTTCTCTGGCGAGAGGCTTTCGGCATCGAGGACCGTCCTTCCTGGCCCCGGGAATCGGTGGGGGTTCCCGGATCGGCGGCGCTTCGGGCGGCCCTTCTCAAGACTCCGGGAGCCGTGGGGTATCTGGGGTTGGGATGGCTTGAAGGAACCCCGCTGGTGCGCGCCTCGCTCAAAAACGACCGGGGGGAGTTTGTCGCTCCGGGACGGGAGTCGGTGCAGCGGGCGGCCGGAGGTCTGGGGCGAGGGCCGGCCTTTCCCGGAGGATTCGACCGTTCCCTTGTGGGAGGAGAGATTTCCGGAGCCTATCCTGTGGTCGGGGTGGAGTTCTGGACGGTCAATCCCGACCTTCCGGAGGAGACGATGCAGGAGGTTCGGAACTTGCTTCTCTTCGTCCTGACCCGGGGGCAGGAGCCCTCCTTTGTGGAAAAGAGTGGATTTGCGAGCCTCCCGGGCCTTCCCGGTCGGCAGCGGCTCCGTCAGCTCCTTCGGGAGATTCTTCCGGGAAATGCCTTCCGGCCCACGACGGGAGGGTAGCCTCGAGTGTCTTCCGGATCCCTTCGCCGGGAGGGGGGCCCGGTGGGTCTCCTCTATGCCAGCCTCGGCGCCATTATCGGGTCGGGATGGCTCTTTGGTCCCCTCAATGCGGCCCGGGAGGCGGGTCCTCTCTCGATGGGATCCTGGGCCATCGGCGCCCTCTCGATTCTTCTCCTGGGGACAGTCTTTGCCGAACTCGGTCCCATGGCTCCCCGCAGCGGGGCCATTGTCCACCTCTCCCACGTGGGCAACGGTCCTCTGCTGGGCAAAGTCTGGGGATGGATCCTCTTCTTCTCCTACGTCTCGGTCCCTCCGGTCGAGGTCATGGCGATTCTGGCCTATGCCAACAACTATCTTCCTGGCTTTGTTGACCCCGCCTCGGGGCTTCTGACCGGGAGGGGATTCTGGACGGCCATTCTTCTTCTCGGGGCCGTCACTGCCTCCAACTTCCTCGTTATCCGCCTGGTCCTCCTCCTCAACAGCGCGGCCACCTGGTGGAAGCTCCTGATCCCCTTTGCCACGATCTTCCTCCTGTTGCACCTCTCCTTTCATCCCGAAAACCTCTCGGTGAACCTCTCCGGAACCGTCGGTGACGGTCTTGAAAGGATGTTCGCGGCGGTGGGAAGCGCCGGCGTCATCTTCAGCTTTTTCGGCTTTCGACAGGCGGTCGATCTGGCCGGAGAGACCCGGACCCCCGGACGGAACCTTCCCCTTGCGGTGATCGGGTCGGTTCTGGTGGGAGGCCTGCTCTATCTGGGCCTTCAGGCGGCCTTCCTTCTTTCCGTCGACCCCAGGGATCTTGCCCGGGGGGGGTGGAACCATCTGGCCTTCTCCGGGGTGACCGGCCCCTTTGCGGCCCTGGCTGTGAGCCTCGGGGCGGTGTGGTGGGGGGCGGTCCTCTATGCCGACGCCCTGATCTCCCCCGGCGGAACGGCCTTCATCTATCTGACGTCGGCCTCGCGCATTGCCATGGCCCAGGCCGAAACGGGAAGCGCTCCCCGGATTCTGGGAGAGGTCAATTTCCGGGGAGTCCCGTGGGCGGGCCTGATTTTCTCCTGGGCCGTGGGCTCCCTCTTCTTCTTTCCCTTTCCCTCCTGGCATCGCCTGGTGGCCTATATCTCCTCCGTCACTGTTCTCTCCTACTGTCTGGGACCTGTAATCCTTCTCCAGCTTCGTCGGGCCCTTCCGGACACCCCCCGACCCTTTCGCCTGCCCCTGGCGGGTTTTTTTGCCCCGGCCGCCTTTGTCGTTTCCAACTGGATCGTCTTCTGGGCGGGCTTCCGGACGCTGAGCGTGACTCTTGGAGCCCTGGGGGTTCTCGTGGCCCTTTACCTGGCGGGTCGGCTCCTCTCCCGCCGGGGCCCCTCCTTCCGGGAGATTGTCCGGGAGCTCGGGGTGGCCCACAGCTGGTGGGTCCTTCCCTACTTCGGTGTCTTGTGGGGTCTTTCGGGGCTTGGACCCCGGGAGCTTGGTGGCAACGGGACGATCCCGTTTTTCGTCGACATGGGGCTGGTGGCCGCAGAGAGTCTTCTGGTTCTCCGGGCGGCTCTCGCCTCGAGCGTTCCGGGCTCCGAAATCGTCCGGGTCATGGAGAGCCTGCGGGAGAGTCCCCCGGCCGGTCCATAAAGGGGGGGAGGACAAGGGCGAAGCCAGAGAATGTCGGTCGAAAGGGATCAGTGTGTTTGGGAAGAAGAGGGGGAGGAAACAACAGGGGAGAGCCCACCAACCGGTCTCTCCCGTCTTACCCGCCCCTGAGGACGGTTTTACCGGTGAGCGTCGGTCTTGCCGAAGAGGTAGCTCAGATACCCTGTTCCGACAAAAAAAGCGACGAGAACCAGTGTCAGGGCAATGGGGTTAGCCGAGGGTCCCATGGCAGGTCTCCTTTCTCGCGTAAGGGTTGTCCCGAATCCTTCCTGTCCAGACTCTCCAAAGATCCGGAGAGTAATTTTATTTTATCAGAAAGAGGAGTTGGCTCAGGCTCTTGATTTTTTTTCTTATACGCTTTTCATGAGGGCGAGAAGGGGCCTTACCGCGGAAGGAGGGCAAGAAAGTGAATGTCAAGGGAGGCGGGGGATTGAACTTCCTTTCTCGATCGAAAGGGACGAATCATCCAAGGCCATGATAAACGACCGAACGCACAGTCTCGGGAGATCCGCCCTTGAGCGACACCCTGTTTCCAAAGGGTCCCCAGAGCGGTCATGCTGTCAACGACCCGGTTGTAGGACACTTTTTCCGAATTACCTCCCCTGAGTTTGACATTCTGCCTACTGATAGATAGACTCAACGCATGGACCCCCACTCGATGAA
>JBMFWG010000049.1:0-13615 GCA_049965515.1 Leptospirillia bacterium | reverse complement strand
GAGTCGGACTGACAGTCCTTCAGTTCGACGAGAAGCTGTGTTCCCAAAGCGTGCACTCGGCACCCCCTGTCGTGAGGTCGTTAGGTCAACCCGAAACCTTTTGGCCAGACATGCCAAAGGCCGGGATCGGTCGCAGTCAAGGTATGGTGTTCATTCCTCCACGGACGGAAGACCAAGGTGGTGCCTCCGGTCGTGAGTATTTCGGGGGAAGTCACGACAACGCTCCTTTGTTGCAGGGAAAGCCAACAGGAAGCCCGATGGGACACGGTCTTTTTCGGGTACTCCGGTCGGTCTTGCAGGACCATCATTCCGCCATCTGTTTTATTGTCGAGGCAGAGCAGGTTCCCGGTCAACAATCGGTCAGAATATACACGATTTTTCAGGGATTGCAAGTAATATTTTTATCTTTTTATTCAGGGGGGTTAAGAGAAGTCCGGGGAGGTGTCCTCCCCGGAGTGCAGGAGCAGTTTGGCGTACGGGATTACTTGACGGCCCAGGAGACAACGGGCTGGGTGTTGATCTGCCGGGTAAAATCGTTAATGAAGTCCGCGAAGGGAAGGATGGCGATCTTGTGCGTTTTCCTTACCATGACCTTTACATAGAGGGACTTGTCTCCGGGAACGTAATGGCCGATCCCGTCGAAGCGGACAAAGTTTCCCTTGAAGAGGCTGTTGGAAAGGAGAATGACGAAGACTCCCCGGTCGAAGGCCCCGTGCTTCACCAGATGGCCTTTCTTGTCATAGGCCTTCACAACAATAGCATCGAGGAGATTGGGCTCGTGGCGGGGATGCCAGAAGCGGATGGTGATCTCATTGATCCCCCGAAAGGTGGGGGTGTCCGGAATGACGATCTTTCGTCCTTTGGCATCGACATAAGGCTTTGTCCGGGTGATGTCCATCCAAAACTTGTTGTAGTGGAGACGGCGCGAAGGGGAAAAGTTCAGGGAAAGGGTCTTTTCCGTCGATCCTTTCTGGGTCACGAACAGAACCTTCTGTCGCGTGGTTTTTGCCAGAGCCGTTCCCGCTCCATGGCCGGTGAGCAGAAGTGTCGCGCCCATAAGCAAGGCCATTGAGAGTGGGCGTGGACGAAAGTCCCGGCCGGGCAGGGAACGGAAACGGAAAAAATCTTTCATGCGATCCTCCTTCGGAGCGTTTCTGTCATGTTGAACCGTATGGGCGCGACCTTCCGGTAGCGGGGGGGGAGTGACGCCTGCCAATTCCTCGGGGAAGCCGTCGTCGCTTTACGGATCATGTCAAAGGAATTATACTGAAAGACGGGTTTTTTTCAAGAAACCGGATCGGCGAGATCTTGCGTTTTGCCTTTTTCTTCTGAGTGGTTAGAGGCTTCTTTCTTTAGTGTGTCTCCCGATGCCTGCAACGCTCTCACCGATTCCTTTTCTTCAGTCTATTTCTATTCACACTGTGGACACATAACTCCCTTGCGGTCGAGCCGGCATGAGTTTTGAGGGCCTCGGGGATGGTATGCGGTCCCATGCCGGAGCCCTGATGTCGACAACAGCCTTTGTTCCCTTTCCCGGAATTCGCCCCAACTATGCAGAAATTTCTGGCGTCCTTGTCGATCCAAAGTTTTGGACGACGACCTACACTTGTGATGTGGTCCTGCAGAACTGCCACTCAACCTGCTGCTATCGATCGAACATTTTGGCTCCCGGTGAGCGCGCCCGGATCGAAGCGCACATGGAGGGAATCCTCCCTTTTATGGATCCGGAGCGACGAAAGATCTACGAGGTACGTGGAGGCTTCGAGGCTGTCTGTACAGAGCAGTGCCCGGAAGGGTGCGAGCTCGATGTCGACGAGGTGGCAGCCATGGCAAGACTGTTCCCTCTCGAAGAGGATTATCGCTGCAATCTCATCGTCCGGGGGGATGACCATGATTCCTGCCTGTTTCTGGCAAAGAGTCCCGATGGCCTCGAACATTGCTCAATCCATGCCTATGCCCTCGCCCATGATATCTCCTGGATGGCCCTCAAGCCGGTCGACTGTGTTCAGTATCCTCTGGCCATCTACGAGGAGAATGGCCGGAAGGTCCTGGGGGTTCAGACAACCCCCTTTCTATCCCATCTTCCGTGCCATGAAAGCGGAATGGGGCCCCTTTTCTATGAGTCGATGGCCGGAACGATACGGTTTTTCATGGGAGACGACTTCTACGAGGCGCTTGATCGCCATGTCCGCGCTCTGGGAGCCCAACCCCGGTCGTGATCCATGGATAAACCTCCCCGTCTTTCCCCCTGGTTTTGGATCTATTCCACGGGGGGAATCGGACGATCTCCCTGGGCGCCGGGCTCGATGGCCAGCGCGGCATGTGCGCTTCTTTGGCGTCTCGCGCCTCCGGCCGGTCTTCCTTTGTTTTTGATTCTTCTTTCGGCCATCTCCGTTGTCGGGGTCGTGGCTTCGGAGCAAGCGATCCGGGAGACGGGACTCAAGGATCCTTCTGTCGTTGTCATCGACGAGTGGTTCGGGCAGGGTGTGGCTCTTTTGGCGGCTCCCCACTCCTGGTGGGGAGCCGGGCTTGCCTTTGTGTTTTTTCGTGTCTTTGATATCCTGAAGCCCCCCCCGGTCTCTTTTCTTGAGCAGGCTCCCGGAGGGGTCGGGATCATGCTTGACGATCTGGGGGCTGGTCTGCTGGCCGCCCTGTTGCTTCATTATTTTTTCCTCTTTCTCCCCGCTTCAGGGTGAGCCATGGGGTCAGTGTGCGTGTTCTTTCAAGGGGGCATTTGCCCCTGCCGATAACAAATCATCATGGCTGAAGGGGATGATCCCCGGACGCCGGTGGGAGGTCCATTGACGGAGAAAGATTCCAATAAGCAGAGGTCTCTCGATCTCGCCTTGTCCCAGATCGAGAAGCAGTTTGGCAAGGGGTCGATCATGAGAATGGGGAAGGATGCCCCGATCATCGAGACCCCTGTCATTTCTTCGGGATCTCTGGCCCTGGATATTGCCCTGGGCATCGGAGGTTATCCCAAGGGACGGATCATCGAAATCTACGGACCTGAGTCTTCGGGCAAGACGACCTTGGCCCTTCACGCCATTGCCGAAGTCCACAAAAAGAATGGTATGGCAGCCTTTATCGATGCCGAGCACGCTCTCGACCTGGGCTATGCCCGAAAGCTTGGGGTCAAGACAGAAGACCTTCTTATTGCCCAGCCGGACTCCGGCGAGCAGGCCCTGGAGATCGCCGAGACCCTGGTTCGCTCGGGGAGCCTCGACCTGATTGTGGTTGATTCGGTGGCAGCGCTGGTTCCCAAAGCGGAGCTTGAAGGGGACATGGGAGACTCCCATATGGGTCTTCAGGCCAGGCTTATGAGCCAGGCCCTGAGAAAACTCACCTCGTCCATCTCCAAAAGCTCCACAGTGGTAATCTTCATCAATCAGATACGAATGAAGATCGGGGTCATGTTTGGCAACCCCGAAACAACGACAGGGGGAAATGCCCTGAAGTTCTATGCCTCCCAGCGCCTTGACATACGCCGGATCGAGTCCATCAAGGAGGGCGATCATGTCCTTGGCAACAGAGTGCGAGTGAAAGTCGTCAAAAACAAGATGGCTCCCCCATTCCGACAGGCGGAATTCGACATTTCCTTCAATGAGGGGGTCTCTTCAGTCGGGGAGCTCATCGACCTGGGGGTCGAACACGGCCTTCTTGAAAAAAGCGGCTCGTGGTACTCCTATGGGACGGAAAAGATCGGTCAGGGCAAGGAGGCCGTCAAGACCTATCTCAAGGCCCATCCCGATCTGGCAAAAAGCCTTGACCGGGCGATTCGGGAGAAGGCGGGTCTTCCCTCCCTCATAGCCTCCGAAACTCCGGAAGAGACCCCGGCGGCTCCCAAGAATACCCGGCGCGGGGGAGGAGAGTAGCGGCATGGATTCCCTCCGCATCCGCAACAGCTTCCATGGCTTCTTCGAGGGGGTTGGCCACCGTCGTGTTCCCTCCTTCTCCCTGATCCCTCCGGGTGATCCGACCCTCCTCTTTACCAATGCGGGGATGGTGCCCTTCAAGGATGCCTTTCTCGGGACGGAGCCCCCTCCGGCCCCGCGATGTGTCTCGATCCAGCGATGCGTGAGGGCGGGCGGGAAGCACAACGATCTTGATCGGGTGGGGTTTACCCGGCGCCATCACACCTTCTTCGAGATGATGGGGAACTTCTCCTTCGGGGACTACTTCAAGAAGGAGGCCATCGCCTTTGCCTGGGAGTATCTGACGAAGACACTGGGCTTGTCTCCCTCGGTCCTTTGGGTGACGGTCTTTACCGACGACGACGAAGCGGCCACCCTTTGGCAGAGAGTTGCGGGTGTGGATCCTTCCCGAATTGTTCGGCTGGGAGAGAAGGACAATTTCTGGCAGATGGGCAACACCGGGCCGTGCGGTCCATGCTCAGAGATCCTTGTGGATCAGGGCCCAGCCTTTTCCTGTGGCCGCCCGACCTGCGCCGTGGGATGTGACTGTGATCGCTATCTCGAAATCTGGAATCTCGTCTTCATGCAATACGACCGGAATGATACCGGTGTTCTCACCCCGCTTCCCCGGCCGTCGATCGATACGGGGATGGGGCTTGAGCGCCTGGCATCGGTTCTCCAGGGAGCTCAGAGTAACTTCGAGACCGACCTTTTTCTCCCCCTGATGGAGGCCATCGGAAAGAAGACCCGTATCCCCTATGGACGGGGACTGGGTGAAAAGGACTTCGCCTATCGTGTCATTGCCGATCATGTCCGTGCGAGCACCTTTCTTGTCTGGGAGGGGCTTGTTCCCTCCAATGAAGGACGCGGCTATGTCCTGAGACGATTTATTCGTCGTGCCATGCAATTTTCTCTCGACCTGGGGCTTCCCACGCCTTTTCTCCCGGATCTTTCACGCCGTTTTTCAGAGTTGATGGCGGCTCCCTATCCCGAGCTGGCCTCAGGGATGGATCGGGTGGTCACAGTTCTTGCCGCCGAGGAAGAGCGTTTCATGAAGACCCTTGAGACCGGCTTGCCCCTGGTTCAGGAGCTGGCCCGTTCGGCACGCGAAAGGGGAGATACGGTTCTGACCGGGGAGGAGCTCTTCTGGCTCTACGACACTCACGGACTGCCTGTGGATGTCGTGGGAGACTGGGCGGCTCCCCTGGGAGTGACCCTCGACACCGAAGGATTCGCTGTGCGAATGGGCGAGCAGAAGGAGCAAGGTCGTCGTTCCTGGACAGGGAGTCGGGCGACATTTCCCCTTTTGGCCTCGCGACTTACCTCTCCGGTGCGTTTTGACGGGTACGAGCGGCTCGAGAGTTCGGCACGCCTTCTTCTTCTGGCCTCCGGGGAGTCGGAGGTGCAATCCGCGAAGGAGGGCGAGGAAATATGGGCGGTGACCGATATCTCTCCCTTCTACCCCGAAGGGGGGGGACAGGTGGGGGATCAGGGCCGCCTTGTGGCTCCGGGAGGGGTTGTGGAAATCTTTGGGACCTACCGCCCTTATCCAGGATGGATTGCCCTCCGTGGAAAGGTCCTCTCCGGGAGCGTGAGCCAAGGAGAGACAGTTCAACTTCAGGTTGACCGCTCCCTGCGCCTTGGGGCCCGCGTTCACCATACGGCGACACACCTTCTTCATTCGGCCCTCCGGAAGGTTCTCGGCAGCCATGTCCGTCAGGCAGGGTCTCTTGTTCTCCCAGACCGTCTCCGCTTCGACTTTTCCCATGGTGGCCCGGTCACCAGGGAGCAGATCGAAGAAATTGAGGGCATGGTCAATCGTTGGATCGCTGAAGGGGCTCCTGTCGAGATCTCGGAAAAAAACAAGGCCGACGCCCTGGCCTCCGGAGCCATGGCCTTCTTTGACGAGAAATATGGAGACCGGGTTCGGGTGGTGGAGATCCCGGGGATGTCTGTCGAGCTCTGCGGTGGCACTCATGCGCTTTCCACCTCTGAAATTGGCTCCTTCTTCATTCTCTCTGAGTCGGGTGTTGCTGCCGGCACACGTCGGATCGAGGCGGTCGCCGGAGCAGCGGCAACCCGAACCGCGGCGGAGTGGCGTGAAGATCTCAGCCGGATTGCTGGTGAGCTCAAGGTCGCTCCCGGGCGAATCCTCGATAGAATTGCCGCAGAGAAACGGGAGCGGGAGGAGATTGAAAAGGAGCTCTCCCGAAGCAAGTCGCGCCTCTTTGACCTTGAGACCCAGAGTCTCCTCGAAGAATCCGAGGTGGTCCGCGGGATTCGGATTCTGGTGGCGGCCGTGGAAAGCCGGGATCTGGCCGATCTCCGTCTTCGCATGGATGTGCTGAAGGGGCGAATTCCCTCCGGCGCTATTATCCTGGCGGGCAAGGCTGGGGATGACCGGGTGCTTCTTTTGGGCTGGGCGACTCCCGATCTCGAGAAAACCTTTCCGGTGAACAACTGGGTCCGTTCCATGGCCCAGACCCTTGGTGGACGGGGCGGCGGCCGGCCTCTCTGGGCTGAAGGCGGAGGGTCACCCCCTCCTTCCTGGCCAGACTTTCTTGCACAGGTGCGGACCTCCATGCGCCAGGCGGCAGAAAAAGCCTTGGGCGGTTCCTAACCGTATGGGCACCGAAGCCCGATTCCCGGGGGTGCTTATGGGAATCGACTGGGGTGGTCGCCGGGTGGGTGTGGCCTTGTCGGACCCTTCACGGACCTTGGCTCGCCCGTTCACGATCCTTGTTCGTGAAGGCGACGGGGGGCTTCCCTTACAGAAGGGGGAAAAGGTACTCGCCGCTCTTCAGAAGATCGCCTCGGACCACGAGGTTACCGGCTTGGTCTTCGGTGTTCCGTACTATCACCTCTCGGGGGACCCGAATCCCCATGCTCATTTTTTTCTTCATGCGGCCCGAGAGTTGTCTCGGCAACTGGCTCTTCCGCTCTTTCTTTATGACGAGGGACAGAGCTCGGAGGCGGCCCGGGAAGTCCTGAAGGAACGTCCCCGCCGGCGACGCTCCCTCCAGGACCTTGATCATGTGGCGGCCACAGCCTTTCTTCAGGGATTTCTGGATGCCCCGCCCATGGAGAGGATTGAGGGTTCCGAGGGGATACGGATCGGAGACGACTCGTGAACGGCTCTTCCCTGATCGATCAGCTCCGAAGGGTCGCTTTTGGACTTTTTGTGGCCCTTGCGCTCTTTCTTCTTTGGTCGGCGGACGCCTTCTTCGGGGAGAGCCAGTTCACAGGACCTCCCTTTCTCCTGACCGTTTCCCATGGGACCCCCTTTCGCACCGTGGTCAAGGCTCTGGCGAAGCGGGGGGTGATCACCAAACCGGAGACGGTGATTCTGTGGGGAGATCTTCTCGGGCTCTCCCGGGCGATTCGGGAGGGAGACTATGAGATCTCGGGGGAGGACCGTCCCGTCAAGGTCCTCTGGGACCTCGTCGCCGGTCAGCGCTATTACCGAAAACTGACAGTTCCAGAAGGATTTACGGTATCTCAGGTTGCGGCTCGCATGGCCCGGTTGGGGATCGGAACGGTTGATCAGGACTTGGCTCTCATGAGCGACGCAAATTTTTTGCAACAGCTTCGTGTTCCCTCAACCTCCCTTGAGGGATATCTCTTTCCCAATACCTACTACTTTTCCCGGGGAACCTCCCCTCGAGAGGTCCTGTCGATGATGGTCTCCCGGTTTTGGCATGTCATGACACCAAGCTGGCAGTCTCAATCCGCCGTCCAAGGGCTGACTCTTCCCCAGGCCGTGACCCTGGCCTCAATCGTCCAGAAGGAGGCCGGGACCTCGGGGGATATGCCGCTGGTGGCCGGGGTCTTCCTCAACCGCCTGAGAAGCGGTATGAAGCTCCAGAGTGATCCGACGGTTCTTTATGTGCTGCCGGGCCACCATCATCTGACGGCGTCGGATCTCCGAATCGACTCTCCCTACAATACCTATCTCCACGAGGGGCTTCCTCCCACACCCATTGCCAACCCGGGAGCCCAGGCCCTCCATGCGGTGCTTTTTGCGGAAAAGGTGCCCTACTACTACTTCGTCTCTGCCGGGCCGGGATCTCCCTCGATCTTTTCCCGAACGCTGGCGGACCATGACCGGGCCATTTCCCGGATCATGAAGGACAAGCGGCAGGCAGCCCACGAAATGGGGCAATAGACCATACTACCGAAGATTGGATACGAATGATGGATGATTTTGTGACTGATGACCCGTCGCTGACAGAAGAGGGCGGGGATTTTCCCACACGTTTTGATTCGGTAAGGGTTGAACGGGAGATTCTATCAAAACAGGCTTCGTTTCCCTCCCGTCCCGAGGGTTGTCCCTTTTCCATGGTGATCCCGCCTCCCAATATTACCGGCAGGCTGCACATGGGCCATGCCCTCAATCTGACCATCCAAGATGTCATGGCGCGCTATCACCGGATGGCGGGGGATGATGTCCTGTGGGTTCCCGGCGTCGACCATGCGGGGATTGCCGCGCAGAATGTCGTTGAGAAAAAGCTTCGGTCGGAAGGCGTCGACTTCAAAGCTCTTGGGCGCGATGAATTCGTTGCCCGCGTCTGGGACTGGAAGGCCTCTGTCGGTTCAGGGATCGGCGACCAGATCCGACGCCTCGGGGCCTCCCTCTCCTGGGACCACGAACGCTTTACCATGGATCCGGGATTCTCCCGGGCGGTCCGGGAGGTCTTTGTCCGTCTCTATGAGGACGGAGCCCTCTACCGGGCGGAGCGCATGATCCATTGGTGTCCACGATGTCTCACCGCCCTGTCGGATGTGGAGGTTACCCACCAGGACCGCGTGGGAGAGTTGGTCTTCGTCAAATATCTGCTTGAGAATGAGGGGGCGAAGGCCCTTGTGGTGGCCACAACCCGCCCGGAGACCATTGTGGCTGATCTGGCCCTGGCGGTTCATCCCGATGACGAGCGATATCGTGGGTATGTGGGCCAAAAGGTTCGGGTTCCCCTCTCCGATCGGGTGATTCCGGTGGTGGCCGACCCTGCGGTCGATCCCCAGTTCGGGACGGGGGTCCTGAAGATCACGCCGAGCCATTCGATGGTGGACTTTGAGATCGGAAGTCGCCATCATCTGGGGACCCTTTCCGTGATCGAGGCCGACGGAATGATGAATGCCCAGGCCGGTCCCCTATCGGGTCTTCCTCGGGAAAAGGCCCGGGCCCGGGCTCTGGAGATCCTTGAGTCCGACGAACTTCTGGAGCGCCGGGAGCCCTATCCCCACGCCGTTGGTGTCTGCTATCGCTGCCAGACAGAGGTGGAGCAGCGCCTCTCCTTGCAGTGGTTTGTTCGGATGGCCCCCTTGGCGGCGCGGGCCCGGGAGGCCGTCTCTTCCGGCCAGATCCGCTTCTTCCCTGCTTCCTGGGTCAAGACCTATTATGAGTGGATCGACAACATTCGCGACTGGTGCGTCTCCCGGCAGATCTGGTGGGGACACCGGATTCCGGCCTGGAACTGTTCTGCCTGCGGCCATCTGGCCGTTCTTCGGGATGACCCATCGGTCTGCCCTGCATGCCAGAGTCCCAACATTACTCGGGATCCCGATGTGCTGGACACCTGGTTCTCTTCAGCCCTGTGGCCCTTTGCCACTCTGGGCTGGCCGGAGGAGACTCCTGACCTCGCCCGATTCTATCCCACATCCCTTCTTGTGACGGGATTCGATATCCTGTTCTTCTGGGTGGCCCGGATGATCATGATGGGCCTCTATTTGACCGACAAAATCCCCTTCCGGGATGTCTATATCCATGCCCTGGTCCGGGACGAGTTCGGCCAGAAAATGACCAAGAGCCGGGGAAATGTTGTGGATCCCCTGGAGCTCATGGACCGGTTCGGAACCGATGCCTTCCGCCTCTCTCTGGCCCTTTTGGCCTCTCCCGGTCGGGACATCCGCCTCTCGGTGGAGAGGGTGGAAGCGGCCAGAAACTTTGTTTCGAAGCTCTGGAATGCCTTCCGCTTCATCTCCCGGGTGGTCCCCCGGGAGACGCCCTCCCTTTCCCGTCCCGGAGAGGTTCGGGGGATGGCCAACCGGTGGATTCTCTCCGAGCTCGTTCGGACCGAAAGGGAATACCGCGAAGCCCTGGAAAGCTACCGTGTGGACGAAGCTGCTCTCCTCGTCTACCGATTCACCTGGAGCCTTTTCTGCGACTGGTATCTTGAGGCGGCCAAGGTCGATGTCGATCGGGACAGCGCGGATCCCCTGCGCCAGGAGACCCTTTCGACCCTACGGACAGTGGGGGCGGCTCTTCTTGATCTCGCCCATCCCTTTCTTCCCTTCGTCACCGAAGAGCTCTCCCGTATCTTTGAGTTTGCCAATGCCTCGGCAGGTTCGGTACCGGCTCTTCTGGGGCTTTCGGCGCTCCCGGGGCCCCCGCCTGAGAACTTTGAGCTGATTCGGTCGATGGTCGGGTCGGTACGCCAGATTCGGACAGTCATGAAGATCCCTCCGACTCAGGAGATCCAGGCGGCTCTTTTTCTGACCCTTCCCGGAGAGGATTCGGCCCTTTTCTGGCCCCTCCTTCGTCGCCTTGCCCGGGTCTCTCCCTCATCCTCTCCCCATCCTCGCGGACTTCGGGCCCCTTTCCGGAATGGCCATCTTCTCCTGGAGCTGGGTGATCTTGTGGACTTTTCTCAGGAGGCCTCCCGTCTCGACCGCGAGGTGGCTCGGGTCGAAGCCCGCCTCGACGAGGTCTCCGGGCGTCTTTCCCGGGAGGATTTTCTCCGGAAGGCCCCTCCCGAAGTGGTGGAGAAGGACCGGGCCCAAGTTGTCTCTCTGGCCGAGGAGAGAGAGGGACTCCTGGCCGCCAGGGAGCAGGTGCGCGAATTTTTGGGAGAGGGACAATGATCGAGGGGTTCCTGCCGGCCACCGTCGACCGCCTACTCCTGGCCTTCCTTGAGGAGGATCTTCCGGAAGGGGATCTCACCAGCCGGCTCTTTTTCGGAACACCTCACTCCAACCGGAGAGTCGAGGCTTCTCTTGTGGCCGAAGACGCCGGGGTTCTGGCGGGAACATTCCTTGTGGCGAGGATCTATGCGCTTCTGGGCGGGGATGTGGAGATTTCCTGGGGATGTCCGGAAGGCGGGGCCTTTGAGAGCGGCGACACTTTGGCCACCTTGCGGGGCCCCATTCATGAGCTGCTGGCAGGAGAGCGCCTGGCTCTCAACCTGACCAAGCACCTCTCGGCAGTGGCCACACTGACCCGTCGGTACGTGGATCTGATCGCCCGGCACCGTCCTTCTGGCATGCGCCCTCTCCGGGTGACAGAGACCCGAAAGACCCTTCCGGGGCTTCGCCTTTTTCAAAAGCACGCCGTTCGGGTGGGAGGAGGGCACTCTCACCGATCCTCACTCTCCTCCGGTATTCTGATCAAGGACAACCATCTTGTGGGAACGGGGGGGGTCTCTGCGGCTCTGGAGAAGGCCCGACGCGAGGCGCCTCATCCCTACCGGATCGAGGTGGAGGCCGACACTCCGGCCCAGGCTCGGGAGGCGGTGGCGGGAGGGGCCGATATTGTTCTTTTGGACAACATGTCGGCTCCGATGATGGCCACTCTGATCCCCGAGCTTCGCGGGATGGGCCGGGAGGTCCTTCTTGAGGCCTCAGGGGGCCTCACTCTTGAGCGGGTTCGGGAACTTGCCACCTTCGACCTTGATGTGGTGTCGATCGGAGCCCTGACGCACTCCCCCGGAGACATCTCGCTTCGGCTCGACTTTCTCTCCTGATGGATCACCGTCCGGCTTTGGAGACCCTTCGCCTTCGCCGGATCCAGAATGATCCTCCGGGATTCTTTGCCCGAGAGCTCCCCTCCACAAACGAGACCCTTAAAAGCCTTATCCTGGCTTCGGAACCTGACCCCCTGACATTTCTTCTCTGCGGCCGGCAGACTCGAGGTCGGGGACGCCCCGGAAATGTCTGGTCGAGCGTCAGGGGCGACCTTGCCATGAGCCTCTGGATTCCGCAAAAAGATTTGGGGGGAGATCTTCCTCTTTCTCTTTATGTGGCAGGGGCCTGTCTTGAGGCGCTGCCGGAGATCCCGGGTGTCCGATGGAAGTATCCCAATGATCTCTGCCGGAAGTTTTCGACGGGCCTAGATCCGGACGGGGAGAGTTCTGTGGGCAAACTGGGGGGAATCTTGGTCGAGCCTCTGCGGCAAGACGGGGTCCTCCGGGGACATGTGGCAGGGATCGGCATCAATCTTGCCGGAGATCGTCCGCCCGTTCCACTCGCGGATGGGGCCCTTCCGATCGTCACACTGGCGCCCACTTCCCTGACGCCCCTTTCTCTTTCACGCCGAATTGTGATCGCCCTCCGGGCACTTCTCGCCAGGGGAGACGACCCCCTCCGGATGTGCCTCGATCGCCATCTCCTGTGGCGGGGGCGTTGGGTTGCCTATACCCAGGAGGGGGAAGACGGGGGCGCCCCCCGATCATGCCTCGGGCGTGTGGCGGGACTCTCGAAGGAGGGGTGGCTTAAGGTGGTAGACCCGGACGGGTGCCCCTGTCTCCTTCCTCCCCATGTTCGCACCGTGCGTCTTCTTGAAAGGTCCGGAGGAAAAGATGTCTGATCCGATGATCGCTGGGAGGCTTAGCGGGGTTACCGTCAAGGTGGGGCTTTCGAGGATCTCCGTGGCGCTTCATGGGGTCGGGGAGATCCTGGCGATCCGTACGACGGGGACTCCCGATCGGGGGGAGGGAGAGACACTCAGGGAATTTTTCACCTCCCTCTGGCCGGCTCTTGACCTGCATGATCTTCCCGGAGCTCTTGTCAGTGTCGTCCCGGATCTCACCCCGGTTCTGGATCGTTTCTGGAGGTTGCGCTTCGCTCGCCCTCTTCGTGTCTTCGATCTTTCCCGGGCCCCCTTTTCTTCCGGAGACTATCTCTCCGGGGCCCTGGGAGTGGATCGGGGCGCCGCGATCTGGGGGGCCGTGGCGCGACATGAGACGAGGGTGGGACAGTCCTTCATGGTGGCGGATTTCGGGACCCATACGGTGACAACGGTTCTGTGCCGGGGGCGCATCCTTGGGGGGACGATCATGCCGGGGGTGGGGTTGACCATCGGGGCTGTGGGAGGCGGGCGGGTCCTGCAGGAGCAGCGTGAGTGTCCCCGAAAAGGGGTAATATCTCCGGGCGAATGCCGGGGGCTTCGCGCCGTTGCTCGAGGAACACGGGAGGGGATTCTTTCGGGAGCGGTTCTGGGAAGTGTGGCCGCAGTGGAGGGACTTAGGAATCGGGCGGAGCGGGAGATGGACGAGCCGCTGGGTCTTGTGCTGACCGGCGGCCTCTCACCGCTCCTCGCCCGTTTCTTTTCCGGGACCCCCCCGGTCGATCGACAGCTCCTTCATCACGGGGCGAGATGCTTTCTGCTGGCGTGAGCCAGCTCCTCCCTCACCCCTGCATGAGAGGGCCGCATGATGAGATAAAGAAGGGCGGTGATCATACTAAATCCAAAAATGCTGAGAACTCCGAAGAGAAGAGGGATGACGGTGTCCATGGCGAGCCTCCTTTCAGAAATCTCTTCGGATCTTTTGTGAAAAACTTGAGGCTATGATTTCCGTCAGGGTTCCGGGGACCAGCGATTGATAAGATAGTTGACGCTGAAAAACCCGATTTCTGAAAATGAGGTCAAAAAATCATGAAGTCACAGAACGGGAAACAGGAAAACCGATGACTTCTTCCCGAGGGAT
>JBMFWG010000048.1:0-13662 GCA_049965515.1 Leptospirillia bacterium | reverse complement strand
GTGAGATTATGCCTCACCGAAAATCAAACAGGAAAGAGGGCTTATTAATTTTTTACCGTCTTATCCCGGAATCAGGGTCGCACCTTGTCGGATCGGGATCTCCAGGCATCGCCCAGAGAAAGAATCAGCCCGCAGAGGGCAATCCCTGCAAAGACCATGAGTGTTCTGTCGACGCCAATCCGGTCGAAAAACATCCCCGAGATGACCTGAGAGGCCGACCCGCCCAAGGCCGCAATGGCCCCGGTGAGACCCGAAGCAAAGTTGAAGCGTCCGCTCCCTCTTACCATTTCGGCCACAGTTACCGGAAGCATGACCGAGAGAATCCCCATCAACGCCCCATCGAGAACTTGACCGAAAAGAATCCCCCAGACCCCCCCGGAGCCCGAAAGGACGATCCCTCGAAGAGACAAGATGGCAAAAGGAAGCAAAAAGAACGCGCCTCCCGCCCCGAACCCGGCACGAAAGGAAGACGACAGGAGAGAAAAGGGAATCATCACAAGTTGGGTCGCTGCCACGAGAAGGCCGATTCGGGAGGGGTCGGACAGGGATGGAATCATTCCCTGCAGCTTGAGGCCGGCCAGGGGCAGCATGGCGGTGTTGGCCATAAAGAAAACCAGGACCATCACAAGAAATAAAACAAATGGAAGGGTAAGGATCTTCCTTGGCGCCCAAGACGGGTGTCTCTCTTCGGCCTCCCGAGCCCGCACCGGATCAATAGCCGTCCCCGGGACCGCAAAAAGAAGAAACGCGGCCGCCAAAGAAGATCCCGCATAAAACAGATAGACCTCACTCATCGATCCATGGAATCCGATGAGGGCCACTGACAGCGCCCCGAAGACCGACCCTCCGTGCCCCATCCCCTGCGCCCAGGACATGGCTCGGGGAAATCCCTCCCGGCCTGTCAGCCCCATGGCCACGGCTCCCAGAACCGGCATGAACCCTCCCTGGGCGATCCCCAGAAGGATCTGGGCTTCGATGGCTCCGTGGGCGGTCGGCGCCCCTGCCATAAGGAGCACTCCTCCGGCAAAGCAAAGGGCCAAAAGAAGGAACAGCTCTCTCTTCCGGGAAAGTCTGTCTGCAAGAATCCCGGCAATCGGCTGGAAGATGAGGGCCACAAAGCCTCCCAGTGCCAGGAGTTCTCCAACCTCCACCGACGGCCAGTGGCGGAGACCGATCAGATCGACACTAAAAAGGGGCATAATCCCTGTCTGTACATCTCCCACAAGAAAGTTGGACCAAAGGTAGGGGACACGGCCAGGAAAAAGGGGGGGACGAAGCGACAACTGACTCATGGGGCTACCACCTCAACGGAAAAATCTCGCCCCTCCCATCGTCCCGGCCCGGTCCAGAAAAAGGTAAAGAGAACAGCCCCGCCTTCCATTGGGGGAGCCGGAATGTCGAGAGAGCCACATCCGATCCGGGAAAGCCAACGCGCCTCCCCTTCCGCCACCGTTCTCCAGCCATCGAGGCTATACCTGAGTCGGAAGGGGGCCAGAGCCAGTATTCGGAGGAGCTGCCCCGGGCGGACCGTCCGGATCTGACGGTTGAACTTCCAGATTTCAAGATTCTTGCAGGATCCTTCCCTCTGGTAGCGTTCAGCAACAGGATCCACCCGATCGAAGACCCGCCCCTCCCGAACCGATCTGAGAAGACGAATATATTCGGCATGAGCCCATACGAGCGGATTGGCCGCTCCGGTCGGTCGCCCTATTCGACAATCGGCGCGGACAAGATCCCCCTCATCCCAGACCTGTTCTGGAATCAGGCCGCCGGTTGTGGCAAATCCCTCCATTGCACGGAGGTATGGCGAGGGATCCCGGCCGGCGGCTAGCTCGTAATGGCCTCTTTCACCGGTCAAAAGAGGCCAGGCCCGCCCCTGACCCCATCCTTCAAAGGCACTTCCGTCAGACCTCTGTCCATAGCCATCGTGGTTATAACGCCGGAAGGATGGCCCCATGGGCGTATCGACCCGAAGGATCTTGTCGCACACCGTTACCGAGTCCACCACGAGGGGATCATCGGCTCTTCGGACACCGTAGCGGACAAGCTCAAGGAAGCCTCCATCGACAATCTCCCTGGCTGGAAATCGATAGGGAGTGCCAGGAGGCCTGTTGGCAATCTCAAGCCACAGCCGATCCACATCCTCGACGGGAGAGAGGTCTCCCGCCTCGGTGGGAAGGATCCGGACGTAGTGGCAGGAGATCCCGGGAACCAATGTCCCCGATTTTGTCGTCGTCCAGTCGTCCACATGCTGCTCAAGGAAGTCGGCGTAGTCCAGAAAGAATGTCCCTTCCTCCGACTCTCCCTTCTTTTCGGCCCAAAGCCCCGCCACCACCAGGGCCGTGATCATCGCTGCCAGCGTCGAGGGCGAGTATCCTCTCGCCTCCTCCCATCGATCCTGATGGGTCGATGGACCATGCCGCACCAGGTAGGAGGCCCCCTGGCGAACCATCGGCCAGGGATCAAACGCCTTCAGACCATTTTCCTGGAAGAGGCGCCACGCCAGAATGATGGGATGGGCCACCCCATCAAGCTGAATGCCCGTCCAATAGGGCGTCCCGTCAACCCAGAAATTCTGGTGGAACCCGCCGTCGGGAAGCTGGCTCGCGGCCAAATAGACCAGGGCCCGATAGGAGCTCTCAGAATCGCCAAGAGCCAGAAGGCCCGTGGCACTGTGGCAAAGATCCCGAGTCCACACAAGGTGGTATCCGCCGAGACCGGCCCGATCGTCGTGGACCTCTCCCCACGGAATGCTCTGGGAGGCGATGATTGCGCCCGGATAGAGCTTGTCTTCATGGCAACGAATGATATTGTGGCTGATTCGGTAAAGGCGTCCCCCATCCCCCGAATGGGCTCCCAGCGGCAATATCTTCTTTGTTACCCGTCCCCACTGCTCCTGAAAGCGGCCCTTCTGTTCAAGATAGGGAATGCCCAGCGACTGAAACAGGGTCGTGATCGCCCCATGCTGTCCCGTCCCGAAGGAGAGCCCGACAGTGAACTCCTGGTTCCCGTCGACTTCCAGCTCTCCCGCCCCCGCAACATTGCCGTTGAGAGCCCGAGTAAAAGCCCATCGGAGAGTCCGGTGCTGAAGAAGGTCGGTCAGAGGATCGCTTGCACCCACATAGCCGCAGGAGAGGCGACGGAAGGGGATGGTCGCTCCGAGAGCCATCCATATGCCGTTCTTCCATCCCAGCAGACCGGTCATCCCGGAATGTGAAAAGACCCGAAGATTGTTGGAGAGTCCTCCCACATCGAGATGGGGTTCGACAAAAGCGAAGAGACGCAGACGGGAGAGAGTGGCCGGATCTCCTTCGAGACGAACACGAATGAGGAGCGTCGGAAGATGAGGGTCCCCCATGATTTCCTTGACCAGTCGATAGCGTCCCTCCGGGTCGGAGGAGACAATCGCGTATCCGGGTGCCTCCCCTTCATCGAAAAACGAGAGGGAGTGATGAAGATCGCGTCGCTCTTCATGAACGAACTCCCCGTCGGTCAGGAGAAACTGAAGGTCACGAGTCTGCGGGCGATCGACCGTGGGGTAATACACTTCGTTGACGATTCCGTGGGAGAGGGTATACCAGAGGGTCGAGGCCGTATTGTAGGCTGTCCCGATCCCGTCCTTCCGGCTCGAGGTCCATCTCGGAGGAGCCCCCGGAGCTCCATGGGCCTCCCCTCCGCCGGCCCCGTTTTCAAACGATGATTCCATCTCGCCCCTTTCGATTTTTTCTCAGGGAGTCTTCCGGTCCTGCCCTGTTCAAATCTCCCTGTGGGTGTTAGGATACTTCCATTTCGAGCCCGGGATCGACACGAATCATTTTTCCTTTCGACCCCCCCGACCCACCTCCCATGGGAGAGATTATGGCGCACCGTCCTCTCTTTCTGACCGCCCTGCCTTCCGCCTACCGGAGTCCTTGCTTCCGGTGACACCCTCCGCCTCTCGGGAAGAGCGCCGCCATGACACCCTGGCAACGATCGGTCGGGACGGAGCCCGGGTCTCCCTGGCCATCCTCCTCTCCCGCATCACGGGGTTCGTGAGAGACATGCTGATCGCCCAGCGCTTCGGGACGGGATCCATGGCCGACCTCTTCTATGTCGCCTACAGGATCCCCAACATGCTCCGGGAGCTCTTTGCGGAAGGGGCTCTCTCTTCGGCCTTCATTCCCACCCTGACCCAAACGCTCACAAGAGAGGGCAAAGAGGAGGCGGAGCGCCTCTATGCCGGAGTCTTTCTTCTCCTGTCGGCCGTTCTGATCCCTGTCGTCCTTCTGGGGATGGTTCTGGCTCCTCAGATCCTGGCCCTTCTTGCCCCGGGCTGGACCATCGACCCTCAAAGGGAGGCCATCGGGGTTCTCATGACCCGGATCATGTTCCCTTTTCTTTATTTCATCTCCCTCTCCGCCCTCCTTATGGGGGTGCTCAACGCCCAGAAGCGATTCTTCCTTCCGGCGGTAAGCCCTGTGGCCTTTTCCCTTCTTCTCATCCTAACAACACTCCTCCCCGGACGGCTGTTCTCCTTCCCCCCCATTCTGCTTCTGGCATTCGGGGTTCTTCTGGGGGGAATCGCCCAGTGGGGACTTGTCCTGACCTTTTCTCCGCCGCAAGGGATCCGCCTGCGCCTCCCCCGGAATCTGGCCATCGCCTGGGGCAACGACCGGGTCCGGAACGTCTTCCGGAAGGTACTTCCCGCCATCGGAGGGCTCTGGGTCACTCAGGGGAACCTTTTGGTGGCGACTCTCATGGGATCCTATCTGACCACCGGAACAATCGCGGCACTCTATTACGCCATGCGTCTTGTGCAGTTTCCCCTCGGCCTCATCGGTGCCGCCGTGGCGACAGTGATCCTTCCCCTTCTCTCCATGCATGCCAAGGAAGGAGAAGGCCCTCAGGAAAAGCTTGTGGAAACCCTGGCCCATGGCTATCGGGCCTCACTCTATCTCATGCTCCCCGCCTCGGCAGGGTTGGTGGCTCTCCGGGAGCCGCTGATCGACCTCCTCTTTCGGCACGGACATTTCGATGAAAAAAGCGCCTCCCTGACGGCAACGGCCTTGTTGGGATACGCCGTGGGACTCTGGTCCTTCTCGGGAGTCCGGATTATCGTCCGGGCTTTTTATGCTCTGGGCGATATGAAATCTCCCGTTCGGGCAGCGCTGGCAGGACTCATGACAAACATCGCCCTCAGCCTTCTGTTCGCAAAGACAGAAGGGATCATTGCACTGGCTCTCGGCATCTCCGCCGGATCCATTGTCAACCAGATCTGGCTTCTTGTTCTTCTGAGAAAAAAGATCGGGCGATTTCCCGGGGATGTGTTTTCAGGCTGGCCGATCTTTCTTGTTCACTCACTTTTGATGTTTGCGGCAGTTCGATTTCTTTGGGTTAAAATTTCTCCCGGGATTGGTCCCCATGAGACCTTCCTCCTGGCCGGAACGGTGGCGGGACTCATACTGGCGGGAGGGGGAATTTACGGCGGGCTCACCTATCTCACGGGGGTCTCGGAGAGCCGATTGCTTGTCGGACGAATCCTGAGGGGACTTCAGCGAAAGAACAGATAATCTTCCCAAAGCTTGGGAGGCTCTCCGGAGACGGTCATCATGACCATGATTGCCGGGGACCAGTGGGGTCGGGAGACCCGACCTCGAAGAATCATGCCGGCCTGTTCGGGAGTCATCCCTGATTTTCTGTGGTTACAGGGACGACAGGCCGTCACGATATTCTCCCACGTCTTGGTTCCTCCCTGAGCCACAGGAATCACATGATCAAAGGTCAAAAACTCAGGAGCAAAGGCCTGTCCGCAATACTGACAGGAATAACGGTCGCGGGCAAAGATGGTTTCACGGGAAAACTTCACAAGGCGGCGTGTATGGTGAAACAGGACCATCCGGTAGAGACGGACGACAGCGGGAACCTTCATGGAAATTCGGGCAGAACGGATGTCGCGGCCATAGCTCTCAACGACCTCCACCTTTCCCTGAAAGAAAAGGTGGACCGCTCGTTGCCAAGGGACAACCTTTAGCGGTTCATAGCTTGCATTGAGAAGCAGGGTCCGTTCCATCCCTCCCCCCTTGCCGGGGCGCCATGTCGTTGACCACCCCACTTATGACGTCAGGACGCGCTAAACGCCTCCCAGCATATCGAGAACCTCACCCAAAGGACGGGAGATACCGGTAATTCCACGACAAGAGGCATGCAGATACCGATTTTCCTGCGTCTCCTGAAGAGCCTGATTCAAATCGACAATCGACTCGGCATTATCAGATTCCATGATCATGAGAATATCCGACTCATCGAGGCCAAAGCTTGAAGCCATAGTCACACGGACACCAGGAAAGCGTTCGATCACCGCCTTGCGTTCCCGCTCAATGCCCTCCCGAACGTAATCGACCTGAAGATGCCAGTCTTTTGTTCGGATCAAGGGGCGCAGGTGGATGAACCGGGAGCTTCTGGGAGAAAAAGGCGTCCGGGAGGATCCCTCTCCCAGGAGCCCCAGGAAGGATTTTTCCACGGTGAGATACCGTCCGAGGTAGGTCGACATAAGCTTCCCCGTCATCTCCTGGAGAAGGCTGATATTGGTCCCCACCCTCCACAGAAGAATGTCTCCAATCCCGGACAGGCCGACCAGGCTGTAGGAGCTGCTGGCAAGCATGCTGTCAAAATTCCGGATCACATCGGAAAACTCCTTCTTTCCATGTCCGACCTCCGCAGGATGGACTTTTCGCCACTCCGGATCCACGCGGAGAACCACGAAGCTGGCAAACTCCCTGAGGCCCCCGGGAGAGGCGGGTTGGGCAGGCCGGGAAAAGGAAGGATCAGGGGCGCGCACCATTTCCGGAGCGGGAGAGGAGGGCGGCTCGGTGGTCGTGGATGGGGGTGGGGATGAAGAGGCTGGCTGCGGGGACGAAGGGGTCGGGTCCGAAGATGGTTCGCCTCCTTCACCGGCCTTCGAGGCCTTGATGCGGACAATCACAGAGGCTTCAACCTTGGACATTCCGTGGGAGCGGGCATAGTCTTCCGCCTCTTTTTCCACGTTCTTGCGGATGAAAAATGGTACTTTCTTCAGCAAGGCTTGAGCATCATCAGTCCAAGGAATCCGGGCCCCTTCCTGATCTTTCGTCTCGTCCGCTGCCATACCGGTCGGTCCTCCATGACGGAACGCTTTCCGCCCTACCTGAGTCTAGCCAGAAAGCGAGGGATTTGTGCCAAATCTCCGGCACAGTGCCCCGCTCCACCCCATTCATCCTGATAAAGCATGCGTGCATCGATCAAAGAATGCATCCTGCGGGCTGATGCCGAGTGTATTGCCTTGGGTGCAATTGCGAGCTATTATGCCACAGGAATAAAAAAATTCGCAAACATCCTCGTTTCTTTCAATAAGGCGCATTCCATGCAGCGACGATCCACCTATGGGTCATTTGCCCCCCTGGCAAGTCTTTCGCATGAATTCATGACACGGATGGGTTGGGAAACAGAGATCCAGCTGGCTGACCTTCGCCGTCTTTGGAGCGACACCTTGGGAGATCCCATCGCCCGCGTCTCCTACCCATTCTCTCTTTCAGAGACAGAGATCGTCATCGCCTGTCTCTCTCCCCTCTGGAAGCGGGAGCTCTCCTTTCTTGAGGAGGAACTCCGAGACAGGCTTGGACGACGCCATCCGACATTTTCTTCCCGGCCCTTCGTCTTTCGTGTGGTTCGTCCCTTTCGCAAGGGATCGACAGACAAGGAACGTCTAAAAGGAGAGGGGCCCAAGATCGAAGCTCTCTGGAAAGAAGCCGAGAAGATCGCCTCTCGTCTCCCTCCGGCCTTGCGCGAAAGGGGACGCACCTTTGTCCTCAGCCAGCTTCTCGCCGGAGCCCACCTTGGTCTTGAGGTCCCACAAAACTCCGCCCGACACTGCTGACTCCTTCTTCCCGTTTCCCATCCCTCAGATGGCATGCTACGATTAAAAAACACATTCCCCCGAAAGACGACACCTCCAGCGAGCCGCTCCCATCAGGAAGGACATTCATGGCAGACAAATCCCAGGTTTCGCCACGGGACTTTCGACAAACCCTCACTATCATCAATCACCAGACAGGAACAACCCTGGAAATTCCGGCCGTCAGGACTGTCCAGGCCCTTCTCAAAAAACTGGACCTCCCCCCCGAAACAGTTCTCGTCATCCAGGACGACACCCTTCTTTGCGACGACGATCCCCTCAACCCTGACAGTCCCGTTGAGGTTCGTCCTGTCATCTCGGGAGGATCCCTTCCATGAAGTGCCGTGCCTGCAAAAACAAAGCCGTCATAAGGCTTCCCAGCCACAACAGCGCCTTCTGCCCGGAGTGTTTTGACCGTTTTACCCTCTCCCAGACGAAAAAGGCCATCGACGACTACCGCATGGTCACCGCAGGAGACCATGTTCTTGTCGCCGTCTCGGGGGGCAAAGACTCACTGGCTCTTTGGGACATTCTCACCCGACTCGGTTATCGCACCACGGGCTTTCACCTCGACCTGGGAATCGGAGAGTACTCGTCCGAGAGCCGGAGCCATGTGGAGTCCTTCGCCGCCCGGCATGGCCTTCCCCTCGTGGTAGAATCTCTGAGAGAATCCGTCAACGGTTCGGTCACCGACATCTCAAAGGCCACTCGCCGACCCGCATGCTCGGGGTGCGGGATGTCGAAACGCTACTTTTTCAACAAGGTGGCCCTGGCCACCAAAGCCACCGTGCTGGCCACGGGCCACAACCTCGACGACGAGGCATCGCGCCTCTTCGGAAACCTTCTCCATTGGCACGACGAATATCTGGCAAAGAACCGGCCGGATCTCTCGGCCATCTCGGGACTTGCCAAAAAGGTCAAGCCCCTAGTGCGCCTGACCGAAAAGGAAATGGCTGCCTATGCCTTCCTTCGAAAGATCCCATACGTCGTCAAGGAGTGTCCCCACTCCGTCGATGCCAAACAGATTCTCTTCAAGAAAGTTCTGGGAGAGATCGAGGCCGCATCACCCGGAACCAAGCATGCCTTTCTCTTTGGCTACCTCGACAGGATTTCCCGATGGTATCCCGATGCCCCGGAGGAAGAAGAGGATGTTCCAACCGGACGCTGCGAACAATGCGGGGAAATCTCCTGGACCCCGGTTTGCAGCTTCTGCCGCATGAAGGAAAAGGTCGCCCGGGAGCTCTCACGGCAGGAAGAGCTCCGATGAGTGTCGGTCGGGCCTAACGGTTTCCGCTTTGATGCCGCATGATCGTCGGCAGGAACTTTCTGGCGGTGACTCTAACTTTTTCTTCCCACCACCCGAATTGTCTCCCGGGCGATGGTCCGATCCTCCCGGGCATGAAGACACCAGACGGCCACTGTCGAGGACGGCGTTGAGATCCTCCGGTCTCCGGATGCAAACCGGTTGGCCAGAGCGTCCTCTGTGATCCCCAAAAATCCAATCTTCTTCATGACGGCCGAACGGGCCTCCCAGGAGTGCTCCCCGATCCCGCCGGTAAAGACCACGGCATCGACTCCCTCCAAAACGGCGGCAAAACTCCCGATCATTTCCGCCACCGAAGTCACCGCCTTTTCGAAGGCCAACGCTGCCCGAAAATCCCCTTCCCCCTGGCGTCTGACAATCTCCCGAAAGTCCGACACGCCTCCAGAGAGAGCAAAGAGCCCCGATTCGTGCGTCATTTCGTTCTCAAGCTGAAGAAGTGCATCTCCCCCACGAAGAAGAAAGGGCAGGATTCCAGGATCGAGGGATCCGGGTCGGGTCCCCATGACCAGACCGGCAAGAGGGGTCAGTCCCATGGAGGTCTCAACGGAGCTTCCGTCCCTGATGGCGCATGCCGAGGCCCCGTTTCCCCAGTGTACGGCCACCAGGCGTTTGGGAAGGAGAGATCCGGAAAGTGACGGAAGTCGGTGGACGATATCGTCGTAGGAAAGGCCATGGAAGCCGTATTTTTCCACTCCTCTCTTGAGCCAGCGATCAGGGACGGCATAGCGTCTGGCTTTCTCGGGAAGAGTGTGATGAAACGCTGTATCAAAGACCGCCACAATGGGAAGGGAGTGGTCCATCTGAAGGAGAGCCGAAAGGACCCGAATGGCCACAGGAACATGGAGGGGAGCGAGATCCGCAATGGTGGAGAGCGCCTCGAGGGTCTGCCCGTTAACCCGGACCGACTCCCGAAAGAGCCGTCCTCCATGGACAACCCGAACTCCGATGGCATCGGGGGGTGCCTCATGGCTCCACAAAGACAAAGAAGCCAGCCCCTCCCTGACCTTTTCCACCGAATCGTCAAGATCGATCTCATGGTCAGAGAGGATCCTCTCCTCCTGAAGAAGGGTGGCTTTGAGAGAGGAGGAACCGGGATTGATACAGAGGATTCTCATGGACAAGCCTTTCTCAAAAAGGAAACCCTTGTCCTGATCTTAACACGACCCTGTTCCCCCCCCAAAGATCGCCCAAGCCAGACCGGCCGCTCGAAAACTCAATTTTCTGAGCCTTTCGGAGGGGAGCGGTGGAGAGGGATTGGCCCTCCTGATCCGGAGATCCAGTTTTTCAAGACGGCGTGAAAAACCTTCAAGATCCTTCGCAATCTTGGGCTCGTCATGCTCCCTCATTTCTGGTAGTCTGTCCTTAATATCTTCTAACGGAAGGAGCACCCCATGAGTCCTCGCCCCAAAAAAAACAGAAAAGATTCCGGCTCGTCCGAGCCCTCCCCCGAATCCGCCACCTATCATCAGGAGCTTCACGATCTCCAGGTAGAGCTCGTCAAGTTCCAACGTCATCTGATCAAGGAGAACGAGAAGGTCCTCATTATCTTTGAAGGCCGGGACGCCGCGGGCAAGGATGGCACGATCAAGAGATTTACCGAGCATCTTTCCCCTCGAGAGACCCGCATCGTGGCCTTGGGCAAGCCCTCGGACCGGGAGGTCTCCCAATGGTATTTTCAGCGCTATGTGGCCCATCTCCCTTCTGCCCAGGAGATCGTCTTTCTGAACCGGAGCTGGTACAACCGCGCCGGGGTGGAGAGAGTGATGGGGTTTTGCACGAACGACCAATATGAAGAATTCATGGAGACCGTCCCCTCCTTCGAACAAATGCTCGTCCGTTCAGGGATCCGGCTCTTCAAGTACTACCTCGACATCGATCGCAACGAGCAGAAAAAACGGCTTGCCAGCCGGGAGCACGACCCACTCAAGCAGTGGAAGATCAGCCCCATCGACCTGACCGCACAAAAGCACTGGGAGGCCTACTCCAATGCCCGGAACCAGATGTTTGCCCGAACCCACTCGGCCATGGCTCCCTGGATCATTGTCAGGGCCGACAATAAAGATCACGCCCGGCTCCAGACGATCCGGGACTTTCTCTCGAGACTCTCCTACAAAGGCAAGAAGGAATCCATCGTCCTCCCCGATCCCTCGACTGTTTTTCCCTACTCCCGCTCTTATCTCGACAACGGGATGATTGCTCCTTGAACATCTGCCCGCGCATTTCCCTTCTTAGGCTGTAATCCAAGAGAGGGTCAAGCGGGCGGTTTGGCTTTGCGCGGTTTTTCCCTGGTCCCTTGGTTTTCGACATAACGACGGACTGTTTTGAGTGTCGCTCCGCCGACGCTTCCGACATAGTCGGCCCGATGCCAGAAGTAGGGCTTCCAGTAAAACAGCTTCAGATGGTCCGAAAAACGGTTTCTCGCCCGTCTGGCAGACGCCGTTTCAGAGTGATCAAAACGCCAGTCGTGTCATTGCCCAAAGGGGAATCCGTCTTCTTCTGGGAGGAAATACCCAGAAGAAGACGGTCCGGCGGGGCGGGGGGGAAAAACAGAAACAACGAGGGCAGGAGGACTGAGTCAAAGCCTCCGGAGAGGACCATAAGACGAAAAGCCCCAAACGCCTTCGCCCATCTTCGGCGAAATGAGGAATTTTCGGTTGTGAGATCACCCCCCCACGACAGCGTCAGCTTAGTGGCGGGAGAGTTCATCCTCCCCACGGCCAAATCCGGGGGACTTGGGTTTTCGCTACGCTAAGCTTGCACAGCAGTGTCACCCAACTTTCAACTTGCAGTGACAACCCCCGTCGGTATCCCCAAACTGTAAGGATATGGCTGTCGGGGATCCGGAGTTTCGTCGTCCCTCTTTATCATGGGGCAAGCCCCTTCCCTTCCGTGCGATCAAGCTCGTGGACAATCGTCTCGGGTCTCAAATGCGTATATCGCTTGAGCATCTGGAGAGTTTTATGCCCGGTGATGGCTGCCACCATCATCGTCCCCATTCCCCTTTCAAAGAGCCGGGATGTCGCTTCATGGCGTAGATCATGAAAACGGATGTCCACCAAAAAGTTTGGATCGGGGTCCCTTTGTGATTGGAAACATTCCTTTTCATAGTTGCCCCGAGCCCGATCCACAGCCCGCACAAAGGCCTGAGTGACAGAATCCGCCTCCATCTTCCAGACTCTGTCTCCTTGGCCCCCCTTTTCCAGCGAATCGAGGATTCTGACGGCCTCTTTTGTAAGGGGAACAACTCTCATGTCTCCATTCTTCGTGTCGGAGAGAGTGACCGTTCTCTTCGACAGGTCGACATCTCTCCACCTCAGGGATGCGATTTCGCTTCGACGCATGGCGGTCTCCAGCGCAAATCGGAGAAGATTCCCAAGAACAGCTGACCCTGTGGCACGGACAATAGCCTCGATCTCTCCCGTGCTAAGTCGTCGGTCACGGGAATTCCTGACCTTGGGAAGTGTCCGGGAGGTGAACTGTGTGCGAAGATCTAAAGCCCAGTCCTGCGATGCCACGGTAAAGAGATGGCGGATTAAGGCGAGCTCGAGACGAACGGTCGTGGGGGAGACCGTCTTTTGGCGTTCGATGGCATACAGACGCCAATCTGAGGGAATGAAGGAATGAAGAGCTCTTTGTGAGAAAGGATGGGCTTTCCAATGGCGGATCCGCGAAAGCTCTTGCCTGGCTCCTTTCTTTTGGGTGGTGTATTGATCCGCATACATCGACAAGGCTTCCCCAAGAGTCATTTCCTTTTTGCTGGCGTCCAATTCATCTCCGTTCATGAGAAAGACTTGTTTTTCCCGAGGGCCAAAAATGCTTGCACTTATCACTTACTTTCGCTAAAGTTCTCACGAGAGATGTTTGGATCGGAATGCCTTATCCGCCCCGTGGGGCAAAAGGAGCCTTTTCCATGAAGTTCTTGCTCCATTATCTGGAATCAAGGTTTTTATAGGATTTCAGACCAGACGTCAATCCCCCATCATCAAGTCTGTTTATTCAATCATGCGCCTGTAGCTCAGTAGGATAGAGCGTCGGACTTCGAATCCGCAGGTCGCAGGTTCGATTCCTGCCAGGCGCACCACTCCGTTGCTCCATATCTTTGCTCCTTTTCTCTCCCCGAGGCTCCTTCACCCCTTGCCCCCCGGATACGAAATTTAAAAATATCGTGTTTTTCGTCATGGGGCCTTGACGGTTCTGAAACATGGGGGTACAATCCTCACTGATCCCGCATCTTAAAAGAACTCCCAGAACCCAGCACCCGCGTCCGGCCAAGGGTATTTCCCCTCCGGAGAAGGAGTGGGGAGGTGTCTTGATGTGGGGAAAATCAGTTTATTGTTTTCTTTTATTCGTTTAAAATTTCGGGATTTCCGGAGGGCAGGCTTGTCCTCCGCAAGGTTTTTTCATTTAACGAAAGGACCGAAGTGATGAG
>JBMFWG010000047.1:0-13690 GCA_049965515.1 Leptospirillia bacterium | reverse complement strand
GAAAGGTTGATGAATGCATTATACGAAGATGATCGATAAAAATAAATCGTAAGTATTTAATATTAAAAGATATTAATCGAAATCATTCTCGCTGGAGTTTTGAAAATGGCTCATAGCGATTAATGACATTTTGGGTTTGCTTCGATGCATTGTTGTCGACCGATATCAACTCCCAGTCCGTCTCCGTCTGGGCCAGGACAGACTCGATTGCCTCGGCCAAAAGCTCCCCTGCCCGAAAGCAGGGAATAATAACCGAAATCGCGGGATACTTTTCTTTTCTCCCCTCATCGTCCGTCATACCCCATACTCCCTCAATATCTCATCGACAAGCCTCTGCCTTGTGGGATCCCCCACCTTGGCCTTGTAGAGCTCACTTAACAGCTTCTTCCCCTCGCTTTCCTCTCCCGCCCCCGTCTCCCAGTGGAGAAGCATGAGAACCTCAAGGAGTTTGTTCTCGACAATCTGAATAGATTGCCCAATCTTTTTCAGGTTCTGCTGGACAAGGTCCTGAAAACCCAGGGCCCCCATCACCCGAAGGGTGTTCTGCTGATCGAGAGACAGATAGGATTCGAGGTGGGAGATGTCGTTAGGAGTTAAGATCTCCTTGTGAAGAAGAGCCTCCATCTTTCCCTGAAGATCGATCTGTTCCTCGATCAGGGTCAGAATCGACTGGCTCGCCTCCTCCGTCATGGAAGACACTTCCGAGAGGGACTCTGTTGCCCCAGGGAGAGTCGCCTGAGCCGAAACAAGAGGGCCAGAAAGAGCGCTGATCGTTTTGAGCGCCGAATGGATCTCCCGAACAATCGTTCCCAACTGTGTCGACAAGCGCTCCGGGTCAACCTTGACAATATCAGACTCATCACTCATGACACGCTCCTTGAAAGGATTACCAGTCTTGGAAGTTCAATGGTCAGACGATTTCCTCGGGTACCATCTCTCCGGTTCTCATGAGATGCAGGATAAAGCTCTTGTACCGGCTATCGGTCTTCATCAGCTCGTCGTGTGACCCTGATTCGATGAGTTGCCCTTTTTCCAGCACAAAGACGGTCTGGGCCTGGCGTATAGTAGTGAGCCGATGGGCAATCGCAATCGTGGTGCGTCCCTTCATGACCGATTCAAGGGCTTTTTGGACGATCCACTCGGATTCAGAGTCAAGGGCACTGGTGGCTTCGTCGAGAACAAGAAGAGACGGATCCCGGAGAACCACACGCGCCAGGGCTAACCGCTGCTTTTCCCCTCCGGAGAGAAAAACACCCCTCTCCCCCACCCGGGTATCATACCCCTTCGGCAAGGCAGAAATAAAATCGTGGGCATAAGCCGTCCGGGCAGCCATGACAAGCTCTTCCTCCGAGATCTCCCGCGTCAGTCCATAGAGAAGATTCTCCCGAATACTCTGGTTCATGAGGACCACATCCTGGGTGACTAACCCGATCACCGATCGCAGGGAGGCAGGAGAGATTTCTGAAAGAGGCACCCCATCCCACAGGATGTCCCCCTTCGTCGGTTCATAAAACCGAGGAAGAAGATTCGCCAGTGTACTTTTTCCCGATCCCGAGGCTCCCACCAACGCCACAAAACTTCCCGCCGGAATCGAAAGGGATACATCCTGCAGTGCCAAAGACTCGGTCCCTGGGTAGCCAAAGGAAACATGTCGGAACTCAATGCCCTCTCTAAGAGCCGTTATTGTCTGCTCTCCCGGAGAAACAACCTTCTCCTCCGGAATAGCAAGGATATCCACAATTCTCTCTGCTGCCGCCAGGGACTGCTGAATATCGGCCTGGGCCCCGGCAAAGCCCTTGATGGGCTGGTAGAGCATCTGGGCGGCGGCAATGAATCCGACCAAGGTTCCAAAGCTCAAAGTTCCATTGATGACGGCGTAACCTCCGGCCCAGACGGCTATCCCCGCCGCCAGGGCTCCCAAGGTTTCCATGATGGGAGAGAGAAGATTGGAGTATTTTGCCGTCTTGATCTGAGCCCCCACGAACTCATCACTAAAGGCCTTGAACCTCTCCTTCTCGAGCTCCTCCGAGACGACGCCCTTGATAAGGCGAATCGAGGAGAGGGTCTCTGAGAGATGCTGGTTCACATCCCCAAAGGATTCCTGTGTACGCCGTGAAAGATTCTTTAATTTTTTCCCGGTTTTTCGGATGGGGATCAGCACCATCGGGAGCATGACCACGAGAAAGAGCGTCAGCCGCGGACTCATGACAATCATCGACCCCAGAACGCCCACAATCGTAAATCCTTGCTGGATAAGATCCCGGAGGGTATTGCTCACCCCCCCCTGAAGGCGCTCGGCATCATACGTCACTCGGCCCATCAAGGCCCCTGTCCCTTCCCGGCCGTAGTAGCCCATCGGGAGGCTCACAAGATGGGCAAAAAGAGTTTTTCTGACGTCATTGATCATCTGAAGGGCTGCAATACGGAGAAGATAGTTCTGGTAAAAGACGGCTAGGCCCTTCAAAGCAAAAAGCAGGAAGAAAGAGAAGGGAAGGATAAAGAGAAAGTGCGTGTTTTTTTCGGTGAAGATCCGGTCGATGAGCTGCTTGAGGACCAAGGGGACACCGGAGGTCATCGCAGAGGCCACAAAACCTAAAAGAATCCCTCCGATCAGCTTCCAGCGGTAAGGTCGGATCCATCCGTGAAAATAGGGGCGGATTCGAATGTAGGCCGGGTCCTTCCAGAAGAAAAATGTCATGACGGATCAAAACCTTGGGGGCACTTCATAAAAAAAGACTCCCTTATCTCTTATTGGGTTAGGAAAATCTCACTTGAAGGGGGATTGAGGGGCGTATCACTTCCACCGCCATTTGGCCCAGAGAAGGACCAGCGAAAGGACCAGGGTAATCCCGTTAGCCAGGATCATCGGCAGGGCATGAAGCCTGATCCCATAGAGAAGCCAGAGAAAGACTCCGGAGGTAAAAAGAAGATACATGCCGAAGGAGAGACTTCGGGTATCCCGGCTTCTCAAGGTCTTCACCACCTGGGGAAGAAAGGCCATCGTTGTCATTGTTCCGCCCAAATAGCCATACCATTCGTCACGCACCAGAGGCCATTCCTTTTCTCCCGATCCGCTTGGCCTCTCCATTCTGCCACCTCCAGGCGTCGGCACACATTTCGTCGACTCCTCGACGGGCCTTCCACCCCAAAAGTCGTTCGGCAAGGGAAGGGTCCGCCCAGCAGGCAGCAACATCTCCCGGTCGGCGAGGGGCGATCTTGACGGGAATCCCCTGTCCCGATGCCTTCTCAAACGCCTTGACCATTTCAAGAACCGAGGTACCTTTTCCCGTGCCAAGATTGACCGTCAGCGCTCCCGGGTCTTTCCACGAGGACAGGGCCCGAAGCGCCGCCAGATGTCCCATGGCAAGATCCATCACATGGATATAGTCCCTGACTCCTGTTCCATCAGGCGTGGGATAGTCGTCTCCGAAGACGGAGAGATGCGGGCGAATCCCTGCCGCCACCTGGGCCACAAAGGGCATGAGATTGTTGGGCACATCTCGCGGATCCTCGCCGATAAGACCCGACGGATGGGCCCCCACCGGATTGAAATAGCGAAGAATGCCAACTTTCCAGGAACCATCAGAGCCCACGAGGCTCCGGAGGATCTCTTCGATCACAAGCTTTGTCGCCCCATAGGGATTGGTGGCAGAGAGAGTGGCCTCTTCAGTGATCGGAAGGGTCTCCGGGACGCCATAGACAGTGGCGGAAGAGCTGAAGACCAGAGTCTTCACCCCGGCTTCCCGCATGGAAAAGAGGAGGGAGAGGGTCCCGGTCACATTGTTGTCGTAGTACTCGAGAGGGAGACGAGAGGACTCTCCCACCGCCTTGAGCCCGGCAAAGTGAATGACCGCATCAAAGGGAGTTCGGCTCAAGATCTCTCCCAATCGGATTCTGTCCCGAATATCGCCCTGAAAAAATGAGACGGGTTTTCCGGAAATCCTTTCGATGCGATCAACCACGGACGAATCGCTGTTCGAGAGGTTATCGACAATAGTCACATCGTACCCCGCCTCCAAAAGGAGAACGGTCGTATGTGAGCCGATATACCCTGTTCCACCTGTGACCAGAACTTTATTCAAGGCCGATCCTTTTCCTTCAGAGAACGTCACGGACAGAGCTCTTTTTCTGTTCCCTGGTCGCGACAGATGCTAGAATAGCCTAACGTGACAAAAGCGAAAAGCTCTCACCCGTCAGGCAAAGGAAAGACATGCCCTCCCCATTCCTCTTCCACCCCTTGGCCGTCCATCTCGCTCTCTCTTTGGGGCTTTTCTCGGCCCTGGCAGAAATTCTCCCTCCGTTTATGAAAAGGCTTTCTCCCAGATTTCGGAAAAGGACTCTGACGCTGACACTTCTTTTTCTGTCCCTGGCCCTTCTCACAGGATTCCTGTCTCTCTCAACCATCCAAGAGCGCCACATTTCCTTGCCCCCCACAGCCTCTATCCATGAAGTGGCCGCCCTGAGCGGAGGGAGCCTCTTTCTTCTTCTGTGGTTCCTCGGCGAAAAAAGGAGCAAGAAACACCCAAAAGCTTTGAGTCCACGACAGGTCATCGCCGGAGTCGGGCTTTTCGCACTTCTCGTAGCGGCAACGCTAGGAGGACATCTCGTCTATGAGGACCGGCTGGGAACATCCTATATGCTTCCCCACTCGTCCTCACGCCTTCCCCACTAAGGAAGGAGGTACAGGGCAAGAGTTCCCGCTAGGAGACAATACACGCCAAACGGGACCAGAGCCCGGGTCGACTCGTAGTTTCTGAAGTACCTCATGAGAAGAAAGGTCGTCAGCCATGCCATGACAAAGGCCATTCCTCCCCCGATAAGAGCGAGGTGCAGAGCCCCGGGAGATCCGTGGTGCAAGAGCTTGGGAACCTCAAGAACCCCCGCTGCCCCGATAATGGGAGTCGACAGAAGAAAGGAAAATCTTGCAGCATCCTCATGGTCAAGACCGCTCCACAACCCACCTACCATGGTGATGCCCGAGCGTGAGATCCCGGGAAGAAGGGCCACCGCCTGAAAGACCCCGATCGAAAATGCCCGCGAAAGACCGAGTGACTCAAGAACCATCCCTCCCTGTCCCCTCCCCTTCCTTCTCATCCATTCGGCCAAGACGAGAAGAATTCCGTTAACAATCAGGAAGAGTGCGGCAAGAGTCGGTGCCGAAAAAAGATGTCGAATTTTTTTTTCCAGGAGAAGTCCCAGAAGACCTGCCGGGATCGTTCCCGCCACCAGGAGAAAAAAGACCTTCCGAGCCGTCAGGAGTTCGGGACTTTGGCGGCTTCCGGGAAAAACCAGCAACGACCTCAGAATAATGATCCACTCTCTGTAAAAGTAAAGAAGAAGAGCCGCCGTCGTCCCCAAATGAAGGGAGACCATGAAGGGAAGATAGGAGGGATCCTTTTCGACCTCCCCCCACCCCAGGAGAGCCGGGAGGATGACCCCATGTCCCAGGGAGCTGATAGGGGCCAGCTCGGTGAGTCCCTGTGTGGCACCAATGACAAGCGCCTGTAAAGTTGTCATGAAATCGCGAACCTTCCGTTAAACGACATTCTCCCACGCGAGTGGAATTCTCCGGGCTCTTTTTCCTTGCAAGGGGGACAAGGCCGTTCCTTTTCCAGAAACAGGGCCAGAACCTTCCCTAAAACCTTCTGTTCAGATATAAAACATAAGAGGCTGACCACCCCGGTCCTTTTCGATGGCCTCAATGCATTCGGCAAGCGTCACCTTTTCTAGCTCCTCGTTTACGGCTTGACTCAGCTTGTCAAAAAGAGTCTGAAGAGCAGGACCCGGAGGGGAAGAGGGATCATAGAGGGAAACTGTTCCCTCAAGGGCCCGGACTATCCCTGAAAGCCTTATCTCCGAGGGATCTCGCAAAAGACGATATTTTCCCTGAGGCCCCCGGCTTGACTCGACGAAGCCGTTCTTAACCAATGTCGCCATGATCTGCTTGAGAAAGGGCTTGGGAATTTTTGAGCGCTCGGCAATCTTTGCCCCGGTCATGCCATGAGCTCCTGCCACGGCAATCTCCACCATGGCCCGAATCCCATAATCGACTCTCTGAGACAGCTTGCAAGACATTCTTGAACCACTCCTTTCCCGATCTTAAACCCGGAATCGCTCGATCTCGGCATTAAGCTCCCCAACGACCTTCCGGATTTCTCCCAGGTGACGCTCTTCAAGAGGTTTCTGCCCCAGCTGCTCGCGAAAGTCCTCGGAAAGTGAGTCCAGAATCGCCTGGATCTTGAGGAGGGCCTCGGTCTCGGAGGAGATCCTCTCGGCCAGGCCTTCCCACTGAATCTCAAGGCGTCCAAGGGCTTCGAAAAAGAGCTTCCAGTGCTCGTCAAGTTTCACGAGTCGACGCCCGGCTGTTTCGATCTCTTCCCCTCCCGAGTCGAGAGTGGAGACAACCCGCTCGAGTTGGGTCGTCAGGGTTGACAGCTCGCTTCCAATCACATTCACCGCCCCTTCCGTCTTGCGAGAAAGGTCAGCCACAGTATCGGCCACAATCCGGAAGGTTCGTCCATGAACCCCCGCATGAGATGCTTCAATAGCCGCATTGATTCCTGTGAGATGAAGCTCTCGGGAGATCTCCCCCACTCCATTGAAGGCCTCGGAGAGGTTTCGTCGCATCCGGGCCAGCGACTCTCCGTCCAGGGCCAGCCCCTTTGAGAGCTTCTGCGCCTCCCGGACCGAATCATGGACAGACTCGCTGACCTGCCGGATTTTCTTCGACTTCTCCGCAAAGTAGGAGAGATCCCCTGCAATCTCGCCTTCTTTGATCCGGGGCTTGCCATTGATCAAATCTCGCACCCGAAGTCGGAGCTCATTGAGGGAGAGGCGGACCTCTTCTTCTTTCCGATAACGCCTTTCATGGTCCCGCCCCAGCAGATCAGCATGGGCCTCTACCCAGCGAACCCGATCCGATACCTCCCCCATCCATCCCCGAAAGAGATCGACAAAGCGATTCAGAAAAAAAACCAGACGACCCAGCTCATCATCCTTGGTCCGGGGGAAGGAGAGACGGAGATCAGGATCTTCAGGAGTCACCCGGGCAATCGCCTGGGAGAGTCCATCGAGAGGACGGACCAAGGAGCGGCGGATCAGGAGGATGACAACCAAAATGAGAGTTTCCAGGATTCCGGAAAACATCCAGAACCTGGCCCAGCGCCCCTTGCTGAGACGAGATGCAAAATCCTTTCCGTCAGAGTAAAAGACCAAGGTTCCCAGACGGCTCGCAGGGGGACACCCCTGGCAGGAAACCCGGGTTGTAAGAGGGAGTCTCTCGAGAAAGACCCTCCGGCCTCGCGGATCTCGTTCCTGATGAAAGCCTGCAGGAAGACCCGCCTGCCCCTTGAGAAGAAAGACCGGAAGCTTGCGGGAGGAAAGAAGGACTGTCCTCCCGTCGGGCGAGAAGAGAACGGCCTGGTCACCCCCGGCCCGGGACAGGGAGTCAAAGAGAGTCCGGGCTCCGGAAAGATCGCCTTTTTCCAGGAACCGAACAAGAGCAGAAAGAAGAAGGGTCGACTCCGAGTGAAGACGGGAGGAGAGGGCCTCGATAGCCGCCTGCTGTTCCGCCCGGTCGATCTGATAGCCCAGGATAAAAAAACCCAGAGAAAGCGCCAGAAAAAGCCAGAAGAAAAAGCGTGTCGTCACCTTGCGATGCCAGGGAACAGGCGCTATTTTTTCGGGAGAAGGAGAGGCCTCGAGACGCAGGGTCTCTGCCCCCGAAAAGGAGGCGGGGGAAGAGGGTTCGGGAGAGAGAAGCAAGCGTCTTTCCGACACGAAAATTCGCCCCGTTCTAGGACCGGGGGGGGAGCGGATGGGACGCTCCTGTCCGGGCCTTTCTGTAGGAGTGGTAAACCATAAAAAATCCAAGGAGCGCCATGGGGAAGGAAAGAAGCTGCCCCATGGAAAAAGGACCAAGGACAAAGCCCAGCTGGGGGTCGGGCTCCCGAAAAAACTCCCCGATGAAACGGAACATCCCGTAGAATCCCACGAAACTCCAGAAGATTGTTCCTTCCGGGCGGGGCTTGCGGCTCAGGAGAAAGAGGATGAAAAAGAGAAGAATCCCCTCCATGAACCCTTCATAAAGCTCGGAAGGATGGCGGCAAATTGGACCGCCCATGGGGAAGACCATGCACCAGGGAACATCGGTCTCGCGCCCGAAAAGCTCTCCATTGATGAAGTTGCCCATGCGCCCCATAAAGAGCCCCAGGGGAACGGGAAGGACCGAAAAGTCAGCAAGTTTCCAGAAGGGCAAATTGTTTTTTCGACAATACCACCACCCGGCCACCACCACGCCCAGGAACCCGCCGTGAAAGGACATTCCTCCTTTCCAGACAGCGATGATCTCCATTGGATGGGCCAGGTAATAGGGAAGGTTGTAAACGAGGACATAACCCAGCCGTCCTCCGAGAATGACCCCCAAGGCCGCATAGGACAGAAGATCGTAGACCTGGTCCCGAGAAAGGGGCGCCTCCCTTCGACGCGACTCCTGCTTCAGGATATAATAGGCGCCGACAAAAGCCAGAACATACATCATTCCGTACCAACGAACCTTGAGAGGCCCGAGACTCAGCAGAACGGGGTCGATGTGGGGATAGGCGATCATGCGCATGCCACCTGAAAAAAACTTCGGACCGAGAAAAAAGAACGAGGCAAATCAGGCCTCTTCGGCATCGCGCAGGGGCTCTTCCCGCTCAATCTTCTCGAGCTCTTCTTTCTTGCGCTGACACTTGATGCAGAGTTGGGCAAATGGCATGGCCATGAGACGCTTTTCTTCGATTTCGCCTCCGCAGTCCTCGCAGTTGCCGTAGCTTCCCTCGTCGAGGCGAAGAAGGGCCTGATCGACGGAGCGCTTCATCCGATTGCGCATTTCGAGAAGGGCAAGATCCACCCCCTCCCCCATGTCGATGGCGGAGAGATCTCCCTGGTCAAGGACCGAATCGACGCGATTGGCATTGTCGGGCCCAATCTGTCTGACAAGATGAGTGCGAATGTCCTTTTCTATCGCGGCCTTTTTCTCAGAGAGAAGAGTATAAAGACGTTGGTACCGGACGCTTTTTTCGTTCACCGCTGCCTTCGATTCTTTCATCCACACCCTTTCTTGATGGAGTGATTCCATGGCCAAACGCCCGTCGGACAACAGCCGGATGGAGAAAAACATCCGGGAGGTGGAGACCTTCCTTGCAAAAAAAGGGATTCCGCCTCCCGGCATCCAGACGCTGGGGATCGAGGGAGACCCCCTTCGAGTTCTTCTCTCGACGATCCTCTCTCTCCGAACACGGGACCCCGTCATGGAGGCCGCCTCGCTCCGCCTTTTCTCCCGGGCTCCCGACCTTGCATCGATCGACTTGCTGGAAGAAGAAGAGTTGGAGAGGATTATTTATCCGGTGGGATTTTACAGAACAAAGGCCAAAACAATCAAGCAAATTGCCAAAATTGTTCTGGAAAAATGGAAGGGCTCCCTTCCTTCCGAGATTGCCCCCCTGCTCTCCCTCCCGGGAGTTGGGCTAAAAACCGCCACCCTTGTTCTGGGAGCAGGATTCGGAAAAAACGTCCTGACCGTCGATACCCATGTTCACCGGATCGCCAACCGATGGGGGGCTGTCAGGAGCAAGAATGCCGATGATACCTACTGGGAGCTCGAGAAAAATCTCCCGGACACCTTGAAGCTGAAGGTCAACCCTATTCTCGTCTCATTCGGACAGACAATCTGCCTCCCTCTCTCGCCTCGATGCTCAGAATGCCCCCTTTCCCAATGTCCGAAAATTGGTGTCAAATACTCCCGATGAGAGAAGGTTGATTGAGGTGTCGTGAAACTCCCTGAATAAAAAAGGGGAGGTTACCCTCCCCTTGAACGTTATTTCCCGATATCTTCTCAGGATGGCAGCGGCTGAGGGGCCCGATGCTCAAATCCTGTCACCGTATTGAAGTGAATGAAAACCGGGGACTCGGGATCCTCCTGATTGCCGATCCTTTCCGAAGGATTGACCCGACCTTCCAACTCGCACCGGATACATCGCGTCGACTCGATCCAGGCTTCGGACACAGTAAAGCCTGTTTCGACTTCGGCAAATCCCTGCCGCGCCGGAAGAGGAAGTGCCGGCATGGGAACTCGATGCGCCTCTCCCAGAACAAAGGCATCATTGTCGACCTTGGGAAAATGGAAAGGATAGTTCCTGTCGGGGTTTCCCTTGAGATAGCGATCGATGAAGACCGCGCATTGCTCCCCGTCCCGAATGGAGTGGATGACATCCATGGGACCGGTCATGGCATCCCCTCCGGCAAAGACAGCAGGACGGCTCTCACTCATGAGGGTGTCTGGATCCACCTTGACCGTTCCCCACTTGTGGAAGGTGATGCCGTTCTTTTCGAAAACGGAGGTATCCATCGTCTGGCCAATGGCGGCCACAACCGTATCCACTGGAACCGACTCGATCTGGCCCTTGACGGCCATAGGCTTTCGACGACCGCTGTTGTCAAACTCCCGAGAGAGGGTGTTGACCTGGAAGTCAATCACCGTTTCAGTCGTTCCATCGTCGTTCGTCCGGTCGCGGATCTCAACCGGAGCCAGAAGGAAGCGGAATTCGATCCCTTCGTGTTCGGCTTCCTGAACCTCGAACTCGTGGGCCGGCATTTCTTCGCGAGTCCGACGATAAAAGACCGTCACCTTTTCGGCACCGAGACGAATGGCCGAACGGGCCACGTCGATGGCAACGTTGCCGCCTCCGATGACTGCCAGACGCTTGCCCACCGTTACAGGTTCGTTCAGAAGGGCCTTCCGGAGGAACTCGATCCCGTTTTGAACCACAGGATGCTCCTCGCCTTTGACCCCCATCTTCTGAGGCTTGTGGGCCCCGATGCCGACGAAGGCCGCATCGTACCCCTCCTGGAAGAGATCCTCAAGGGAAAAGTCCCGGCCCAGAGCCGTGTTGGTCTTGAAGGTGACAGGAAGCCCCTCAAAGATCCCGAGCTCCCAGTTGAGAAGCTCGCGAGGGAGCCGATAGGCCGGAATTCCCACCGCCAGCATGCCACCGATCTGGCTGTATTGCTCGAAGACAGTGACCTTATAGCCCATACGTCCCAGATAGAAGGCACAGGTCAGTCCGGCAGGTCCAGAACCGATTACAGCAATCTTCTTATTGATGTCTGCGGCCGGCGTGTAGTGTGGACGAATGCCCTGGTTGTATTCCCAGTCATAGGCAAATCTCTTGAGACCATTGATGGCGATCGGCTCGTCTAGGTCGCCTCTTCGGCAGGGGCCTTCGCAAGGACGATAACAGGTTCGGCTGATGATCCCCGGGAAAGGCAGACGCTCGCGGATGGTCTCGAGGGCCTCCTTGAACTCGCCCCGGAAGATCTGGGTGATGTAACGGGGAATATCGATTCCCACAGGGCACTCGTGCTGGCAGGGAGAGTAAACGATCTCCTTGCAGGACTGAGAGACGCACTTTTTTCGCTTGATATGGTCCTCGTACTCCGCCCGGAAATACCGGATCGTTGAAAGAACCGGATTGGGGGCGGCCTGCCCCAGACCGCAGAGGGAGTTCGCCTTGACATAAGTCGACAGGTTGACGAGATCGTCAAGATCTTTCATCTCTCCCCGACCTTCGCTGATGCGCTCAATCATATCGAGCATGACCTTCGTACCGTCGCGGCAGGGAGTGCATTCACCGCAGGACTCATCCTTCGTGAAGGTCATGAAGTATTTGGCCGTATCGACAATACAGTTCGCCTCGTCGAGGACGATGATGCCTCCGGACCCCATGATGGCTCCGGCCGAGATGAGGGATTCAAAGTCAATGGGGGTCTCGATCAGGCTCCCGGGAATACATCCTCCCGAAGGACCTCCTAGCTGAGCCGCTTTGAACTTCTTGGTACCACTCATTCCACCGGCGATCTCATAGACGATCTCTTTTAAGGTGGTTCCGGCATTGACCTCGATCAGGCCGGTTCGCTTGATCTTTCCTGTCAGGGCAAAGGTCTTCGTCCCCTTGGTTTTTTCCGTTCCAAATGAGGCATACCACTCTCCTCCCCCGAGAAGAATGTGGGGAATATTGGCAAGTGTCTCCACATTGTTGATGACCGTCGGCTTCCCCCAAACCCCCTGCTGCGCGGGAAAGGGAGGCTTGGGCCAGGGCATGCCCCGGTCGCCCATAAGGGAAGCGAGAAGAGCTGTCTCTTCTCCGCAGACATAAGCTCCTGCACCCTCTTTGACCTCAATGTCAAAGGAGAGAGAGGTCCCGAGGATGTTGTTTCCAAGGTATCCCCTCTCCCTGGCCTGTCCGATGGCACGGTTGAGGAGCTTGATGGCGTGTGGATACTCTGCCCGGCAATAGATATATCCTTTTTTCGCATGGCCAATGGCAAAGGCCGCAATCGTCATTCCTTCGAGAACAGAATGAGGGTCACCCTCAAGAACAGAGCGGTCCATGAAGGCCCCCGGATCTCCTTCATCGGCATTGCAGACGACATACTTCTCGTCCCCTTGTGACTGGAGCGTGAACTTCCACTTGAGTCCGGTGGGAAAGCCCGCTCCACCTCGGCCACGGAGCCCCGAGATAGTCACCACTTCTATCACCTGTTCGGGAGTCATGCCTCCCAGAACCTTCTCCAAGGCCTTATATCCATTCGTCGCAAGATAATCATCAATGGAACTAGGGTCGATGACTCCACAGCGGCGACTGACAATCTTGTTCTGCTTCCGAAAGTAGTCGGTATCGTCGAAGTTTTGAACCCCCTCATACAGGGAGTGCCCTTCGATTTCCTCCTGGCCGAAAAGATGTTCTTTAAAAACTGTTTGGTCTTCGAAGTGCGCCTTAAGAATCCCTTCAACCATTTCAGGTGTTACCTGGATATATGTCACCCGGGAGCGTCCCGCCATCTGAACATCCAGGAGCGGTTCGTTATGGCACATCCCGACGCATCCAGTGGGATGAACTGTCACGGGGTAGTGCTTTTGGGCCACAACCCGGAGAACCTCATCGTGAATTTTCTTAGCACCACTCGCGAGACCACAGGTGGCCATACCGATATAGATGGAAGAGGTCTTATCCATTTAAAACCTTCCTTTTGATGCAGGGTCAGTTGAATAAAAAGGGAGCAAGAAGAAAAACTTTTGAAAATATTGGGGAAGGAAGAAACAGCGCTTCAATGGGAGAAAGGAATTAACTTTAGACGTATGGATCAAGGCCCCCTCCTCGTTGAGGAGAACTCATTAAGGTGGAATGACCGCTCTTCCGTTTTTCTCTAGCATTGAGAAAAATCTACGATCATCGCCATATAAAGACAACCCGACAACTGTAGGCAGAGGGAAGAAGAAAATATGCTTCCATACTAAAGTCTGCCAAAATAGCTTTTGATTTTGGACTTTAACATGACTCCACCATTTGGTGCAAGGGTAATGTATCGCCCATCTCTCCGAGATAGGAGTCACTTAACACCCTTTGGCTAGTTTTTCGTGCAGAATCTCCAGGAAGGTCGCCTCGCCAGCCAGTCTCATGCTCGGGGACTGCGCATGGCGGACAATCCGTACCGACATGGAAAAGAACTTCCATCGATCGGAGCGAAGCGTCCAAGGTTGATAAGGAGCCAGGAGATGATCCCGATTAAACCCTGACCTTGTCCCATAAGTCGGGTGTGGACACCGGCAGATTTTTCCTGTAGTCTGTCTGCATGAAAATTTTCGGCC
>JBMFWG010000046.1:0-13736 GCA_049965515.1 Leptospirillia bacterium | reverse complement strand
CATCCTTTCGACAATGCTCCAGAGCAATATTCGTCTGGTCGGCATAGACAAGACCATCCCGGGCCCGCGCCTTGTCCCAGACTGACTCGATGATCCGGATCTTGGGATCTCCAATCTTCTGGATCCGTTCAAGGGTCCGGTCCTCAGAGTCTCCGACGTTGACGACCAGCTCATCCACCAGTGGAAGAAGTGACCGGATCGACTCCTCAAAGGGGTAGTCGAGCTTTTCCACATTGCGACAAAACGTGAATCCCGAGACGATCAAGTCCTGTTTCTCCCCTTTTTCACCATCAGCGGCCAGCTTTTCCCTACCTTCAAATCCAAAACCTGTTTATGTTACCATAGCCTCGGCAACCGTGAAAGCTCGCCATCCTCTTGTCTGTAGAACGGGAAGACCGTCATCTCCCACCACGCGGCGCCTTTGCGCCACGCCTAGAAGGGCGGAGGTTTCATCGACAATGACCCCCGAACGACCGCCAGCCCTGGCCGGAAACTTCTACCCCGATGATTCATTCGAGCTGGAAAGGCAGGTTACCGCTCTTCTGGACTCACCTCCTCCCGAAGCCCCCCCGCAAATTGATCCTGACAGGATCCGGGCCGTGGTCGTCCCTCATGGAGACATGCTTCGTGCCGGGGCGATTCAGGCCATGGCCTACCGCATTCTCAAGAACCGGAGAAAGCCTCCTGGGCGGCTCCTCCTCCTGGGCCCCCTCCATACAGGATCATCTTATGGGATCGTCCTTCCCACGTCCCCCTCCTTTCGGATCCCCACGGGCTCCTTTCCCGTGGACCGGGCCGCCATTCGCCAACTAGCGGGCTTTGCCGAGACCCTTTTTTCCGACGAATCCCATGAATTCGAACATTCCATCGAAACCCAGCTCCCCTTTCTCATGACCCTGTGGGGAGGGCTTCCCATTGTCCCCGTCGGCTATTCCGACATCACTGCCAGGGTTCTCTTTCGCGTCCTCGAAACACTGATGACCGATCCGGAGACCCTGACAATCTGTTCGGCCGACTTTTCTCATTACTTCTCGGCAGAAAAAGCCGCCCGGATCGACCAGTCGACCATCGACAGGATCCTCGCCGGAGGGGAGGTCGACCGCCTCGAATCCTGCGGAGCCATCGGCATCAACACCTTGAATCACCTGGCCCATCAATTCGGCACCCTCCCCTCCCTGCTGACACTCTCCCATTCAGGGGTGGCCACAGGCGAGACCAGTCAGGTGATCGGCTACGCTGCCATCACCTATACCCAGCCCCGGAGGTGAATTCCCCTCCGGGGGGACCCTCCCCTCGCAGGCTGGAGCACTCCACGCCCATCTACCTCCTGATGGGAGCCCGGGTCGCCCGGAGCGTCGGACAGGGGGCCCTGGCCGCAAACTTTATTCTTGAACTCAAGCGGCTCCACTGGAGCGGTCCAGCCATTGGAGCGGTCCTCTCCGGAGGAATCGTGTTTTCGATTGCCGCCACCCTCCTCTTTGGTCCCGCCAGTGACAGGTTCGGCCGGAAGCCTTTTCTTCTGGGGTATGAGCTTCTTCAATTTGTGTGTGCCCTTGGGGGATTCCTGACGGAGGCCGGGACACCTTCCTCCCTTGTTCTGTCCTTGCTGGCCATTGTGGGGGGATTCGGACAGGCCACCGGTGGTGGGGCAGGGGCCTTCTCTCCCGTCGAACAGTCCTGGCTTTCACGTTTTCTTCCCGACACTCTGAGGGGACACTACTTCAGCCTGAATACCGCCACGGGATTCTTCGGGATGGCTTTGGGAACTTTAAGCGGGCTCTATCCTCGAGTCTTTCCCCTCCTGGGCTCTCCGGGGGCCCAGGCCCGTGCCGTCTTCCTGACGGTTATGGCCGGGGCGCTCCTTGCGCTTCTCCTCCTGCTGTTCATCCCCGACCCCTCGGACACAACCGTGGCCACTCCCCTGGACGAGACCCTCAAGAAGGAGTGGTCCCTTCTCCGAACACTGATCGGGATCAATGCCCTTAATGGTTTTTCTTTGGGCCTCTATGCCCCTCTCATGGCCTACTGGTTTTCTCTCCGCTTCGGGAAGGGGCCGGGAGCCATTGGCCTGGCCATGGGAGGGGGCTACCTTCTGGCCGGAGTGTATTCCCTGGCCTCGGCTCCCCTGACCCGCCGCATCGGAACGGTCCGGACCGTGATTGTCGGCCGGGGAGCCGGGCTGATATTTACCCTTCTCATTCCCCTCATGCCCACATTTCTTCTCGCTGTCCTGATCCATCTCCTCCGGGTCGCCTCCAACCAGGGTACAATTGGCGCACGACAGGCCTTGTCGGTGGGACTGGTAGGAGAGGCACGGAGAGGACTCGCTGCCAGCATCCATAACGTTTCGATGCAGATTCCCCAGTCAGTGGGACCCGCCGTGGGAGCGGCCTTTCTCTCCCATGGTCTTCTTGGAACCCCTTTTTATCTGGGAGCCCTTCTGCAGGGAGGCTATCTTTATCTTTACTACCGGGCCTTTGAAGGATTCGACAGAAACACGTCACGAGAGTCACGAAAAAACAGAGGGGAAGGGAAAAGTTTCAGAGAAAAAGGGGAGGAAGAGAGACTCCCTCCCCCCAGGAAATACCCTTACGGCAAGAAGCCTGCGAGGGATTAGCGATGGGCAGGATAGTCGATATAGCCCTTTTCTCCCCCCATATAGAAGGTCGCAGGATCCGCGGGGGCCAGAGGGGCCTTTTTCGCAAATCGTTCCACCAGGTCAGGATTGGAGATAAAGGGAACGCCAAAGGCCACAAGGTCGGCCAAACCGTTTTCGATCACGCGGTTGCCGCTTTCCCGGTCAAAGCCCGTATTCGTCATCAGGATACCATTGTATCGGGGACGATAGTAGGCGGTCACATTCTCCACCATGTTGGGGATCGACGAAACATCGGCCGCCTTTTCCCGAAGGTGGAGGTAGGCGAGTCCCGATCCGGAAAGACGGCCAATAACAAAATCATAAAGGGCCTTTGTATCCGAGTCGGCGGGAATGTTCCAGATATTGGCCGGCGAAAGACGAACACCGGTCCGGTCTCGCCCGATCACCCTTGAGACCGCCTCAACAACCTCAAAGAGGAATCGGGATCGATTCTCCACCGAACCCCCGTATTGGTCGTTTCGCTTGTTTGTCTTGTCTCGCAGGAACTGTTCGATCAGGTAGCCGTTGGCCCCGTGGATCTCAACGCCATCGAAGCCCGCCCGACGCGCATTCTCTGCTCCTTTGGCAAACTGGACCACCACCTCCTCGATCTCCCTGGTCTCCAGAGCCCGGGGTGCGACGGACTTTTTAATCCCGTTGGGGGTGTAGACATCCACTTCGGGGTCAATCGCCGATGGAGCCACAGGCAGCTCTCCCCCGAGGAGGTCCGGGTGGGAGATCCGCCCCACATGCCAGAGCTGGAGAAAAATTCTCCCCCCCTTTTCATGAACGGCCCGCGTCACCTTCTTCCACCCTTCCACCTGGGCGTCCGAATAGATTCCAGGGGTGTTCATATAGCCAATCCCCTGGGGAGAAACCTGGGAGCCTTCCGTGATGAGAAGCCCTGCTGACGCTCTCTGAGCGTAATAAGTGGCCATAATATCAACAGGAACAAGATCCTTGTTTTCTGCCCGGTTGCGAGTCATCGGCGCCATGACAACCCGATTGGGGAGCGTCAGGGGCCCCATAACAAGGGGGGTAAGCAATGGGTCTTTTTCTTCCTGATGCATGGGTGACTCCTCCTTGAGACATGTATGTTCGGACTAAAGCGCGTCCTTGATGAACCGGGAGACGGCCTTGATCGCCTTCTCGTTTCTCCGGTAGTAGGTCCATTGCCCCTGTCGGCTGGCATCGACGAGCCCCGCCTTCTGGAGGATCGAGAGATAGTGGGAGACTGTCGACTGAGAAAGCCCTGACTTCCTGGCAAGAAGACCGACACAGATCCCGTGCTTTCGGGAATGTCCGCCGCTTCCTTCCGGGTCTTCAGGAAAGTAACGGTCAGGGTCACCCAGCCATTTCAAAAACTGGAGGCGAGACTCATTGGACAATGCCTTGAAGACCTCGACCGGATCCATGTCATCCATTATATCGAATTTCCTCGAAATATCAATAGAACAAATCGTGACTATTGAGTCCGTGTCATGACAGCAGAAGACGTTCTGCGTGATAGGAGGAGCGGACGAGAGGAGCGCTCTCCACCGCATCAAAACCCAGCGATTTGGCCATCTCCCCGATCTCGGAGAATTCTTGTGGATCAAGATAGCGTTCGACCGGAAGATGTCGGGATGACGGGGGAAGATACTGTCCAACCGTGACCATGGTGACCCCGGCCTCCCTCATGTCTTTTAAAACCTCCACAATCTCTTCCCGTCGCTCGCCGATCCCCACCATGATTCCCGACTTCACAGGGATCCCCGGAGAGTCCCGAGAAAACCGCGAAAGAAGCGTGAGTGAATGCCGGTAGTCAGCTCCAGGCCGGATTTTTTGATAAAGGCGGGGAACAGTCTCGATATTGTGGTTGAAAACGGTAGGGGAAATCATTCCCAGGACAGGCAGGGCTCGTTCCAGACAATGGCGGAAGTCGGGGACAAGGATTTCGATCCCAAGCGAGGGGAGGCGTCGCCGAAGCGCCTTCACCACTTCAGAAAAGTGTCCGGCCCCCCCGTCGGAGAGATCATCGCGATCCACCGAGGTCACAACAAGATACCTGATCCCGGTCTCAGCGGCCATCGACGCCAGTCGCTCCGGTTCATCGGGATCGGGAGGAGCCGGGCGGCCATGATCAACGTCACAGAAGGGGCAGGCGCGCGTGCAGATCTTTCCCAGGATCATGATCGTCGCCACGCCCTCACGAAAACAGCTCCCGAGGTTGGGACATGAGGCCTCTTCGCACACGGTGGACAACCCGTGATGGCGAAGCCTGGCCTTCATCTCCGACACCTCAGGGCCCAGCGGCGGCCTGACCCGCAACCAGTTGGGCTTGGGAGAGGGGAGAGGCGACGGCTTGACCCCGGCGCGCTCAAGGGCGGATGCAAGAAGAAAGTCTTCGGTCACTTGTGGTATCCTAACAAGAAGAGATTATGCGGGCTCGCGAAGCGGCAGAAAGGCCTGAATCGAAGGGGCCCGATCGGGCAGATCCGGAAGGCCACCGCAAGACAAGGTTTTCGGCCTGACAAAAACCCGGACGAGGCAAGGATGAGAGAGAACATCTCCTCGGGCCCGGGCCGCAGGCAAGATCGCACGCGAGTCCATGACACATTGTCTTTAACAATCCTTCTTCATCATAACACAGGTTTCCCGGCCGGGTCCGTGAGCTTAGGGATTCCGGCTCCAGCTTTTCCCTTTCGACTTACTGGAGATGGTTCTCCTTAGAGTCCGGTACAGAGGAAAAGCCCCTGAAATCCGGTCACCCAAGACCAGACCGTGTGTCGCTTCCACCCGAAACACCATCAACCGAGGAGAGGCTGTGAAGGACAAGACGCCTGAGATAAACAAGGGAAAAAAAACCGACAAGAAACCATTGTCCCCGTCCGACAAATCCCGGACAACGGCGGCCCCGCTTCCCGGACTCTCGAAGAAGACGCGACCTGAGCTCATTGCACTGGCAGAGTCCCTGGGCATCTCGACTGAGGAAAAGGATCGCCGCATTGATCTTATCGAGAAGATCAATGCTCATCGCCCGGGGTCATCCGAATCCACGCCCCGCAAGGAGGCTTTTAAAGCCCCCTTGCCAAAATCCTCCGGAAAGTCGCCGGCAAAGAAACGGACCGCGGCGAAATCAACGTCCGCTTCTCCTCCTGAAGATACTCCTGTGCCCGCCCCCGCCACCTCTCCAGAACGTGAGCTTCCCCCCACGGTGATCCCAGGGGCTCCGGGGTGGAAGGACTTTCTCGATATTCCCTTTGAACCCTTTCGACGGGAAAAGGGGCACTTTGTCACAATCCTGCCTCTCTCTCCCTTCCGCATCATGGCATTTTTCGGGACAGACCCCACCGACTCCTCTCCGGCATTCCGGAACGGTCATCCGGATATCGTTCTCAAGATTCGGGATATCACGAAAGCCATGGAGGAGAAGCCCCGCCCCATGGTCGACGACCTCCCGGCTGACTACGTCTTCGATGTGGGAACGGGCATGTCCGACCGCTGGAGGATTCCAATCTGGTCGACCCATCGCTGGATCGAAGCATGGCTTGGCTATTATGAGGACGGAAATTTCCGTATTCTGGCCCGATCGAAAAAAATTCGGACCCCCCGGGGAGGACCGTCCCGACGGTGGGGAAATCTGTTTCACCTCAAGGAGGGCGGCTACCTCGAGAAAGATCTCCCCTGGCTTTCAGAGGATGCCGCGATCCGCAGGCTTGCGCGTCTTCCTTCCTCCCACGATCGGCCGGCAAGCCATACAAGACCCTGACAAATCAGACAAACCTGGAACCCTCCGGCGCTTGGAGCCCCCCCAATATCGACGCATGCAAGGAGATTACATATGGGACTGCTTAACAGAATGAAAACCATTTTTCAGTCACAGGCAAATGTGGCCCTCGACAACCTTGAAGACCCGAAAGCCATGATCGCCCAGCAGCTCCGCAACCTCGACGACAAGCTGCAGAAAGCCCGGGGTGAACTGGTCAAAGCAATGGCCGAGGTGAAGCTTCTTGAGCAGAAGATGGGAGAGATCTCAGAACAGGTCGACCTCTACCAGCAGCGGGCTGAAAAGGCCGTGGCCGCCGGAAACGATGACCTCGCGCGAAAGGCCCTTCTCGAAAAGAGCCGCCTCTCGGGAGAACTCTCCGACCTCACGAAGCAGCGGGACGATCAAAAAAAGATCGTCGACGAACTCTCCGGGGATCTCGACAGCCTCACCGCCATGCGGGACGATTTTGCCCGCAAGCAGTCCAATCTCGCCCTCCGGGAGGAGCGAGCCAAGGCCAAGGAAGAAATCAACGCCGTTCGTGCCGAAATCGACCCCCAACACATTGGCCAGGAGATGGGTCGAATGGCGGACAAGATCTCGCGTATGGAAGCTCAGGCCGATGCCACGAAAGACTATGCCGATAGACAGAAGGGAAGCGATCTTGAGAGCGCCTTTGCCTCCCTTGACGAAAAAAAGCCCGATATCGAAGCGGAGCTGGCCCAGCTAAAACAAAAGAAGTCCTGAGATACCCATGACATCACGCCATCACCTCCGGGAATTTCTTCTGGGCCTTTTTCTGGCCGGAGCCCTCATCCCTGGCTTCGTCGTCCCTCCTCTAGGGCATGCAGCCGAAACCTTTTCCGAAGGACTTTTACTCTACCATCAGGGGCAATATGAGAAATCTCTTCGGATTTTCAGACATCTCCATGAACATCAGCCATCGGGATCCGGGAAATTTCAATATTTTATGGCCCTGGCCGAACACCATCAGGGCCTTGAGCACTCTGCCCTGATGGATCTTGAAGGGGCGATTCACACCAACCCCTCGCTCACCTTTGCCCGAAATCCAAACCATGTGAGATCATTGCACGCCCGGCTTATGAAGGCGGTCGAGGAAGGGCAAAGCCCCTTGCCCCCTCCCCACCCGACTCTCTTCTCTCCCTCCGGATCCCAAGGATCATCCCATCTTCCCATGCTCCTTGCCCTGTTGGTCGTGGGGGCCGGACTGATCTTATGGGCGCTTAACAAGAAAGAAAAAGCTCAGCGGGTCGCGTCTTCCCGAGACAAGCAGGAGATGGAAGAGACGGCGGCACGGCTTATGAAGGCTGTGGACAAGCTTGAGGAAGACAAAAACTATTATCTCCTTGATCACCCAGACCGAAAGCCTGCGGTTGATGCGGCCTTTCACTCTCTCGAGCCGGCCTACAAAAATGTGCTCTCCATCCTGCGAGAGCCAGAGACCCCCACAACAAACTGGAGCGAGCGCCGAAGCCGGTTTGAAGCCGCCCTTGAGCCGGTGGACCAGGCGATCCTCTCCATCCGGAATGTTCTTCAGGAGGGCCCACCGCCTTCCGCTCCCAGTCCTCCCACCTCTCCCCTCCCGGAGGGAGGAGCCCCCCCCTCGCCTCCTGAACCCTCCCCGATCGGAGGAGACCGATGCGTCTTTTGTGGCCGCGATGCCCGGGAAGGACGAACGATACCGCTGGAGCGCCAGGGGAAGGTCGCCTATGCCCGAGCTTGTCCCACCTGCCTGGCCGAGATGGACCAACATTACCAGCAAACGGGTCAATACCAGCCTCCGGCCTCCTTCTATTCCGGAGGGATGCCCTACATGGGGGGAGGTCTCTCGTTTGGAGACCTTATGCTCCTCGACTGGATGACCCACGAGGGCCACTCCGATGCTCCTCCCGTTACGATGCCCGAATCCCATGCCCAAGGAGACTGGGGAGGAGGAGGAGGGTTTGGAAGGGATGATCGGGAGGGGGGAGAGCACGGAGGGGGAGACCGCTCCTGATGCGGATCCTTTTTTATGCCACAAACGGATTGGGGCTCGGCCATGTGACCCGTCTCCTGGCCCTGAGCCGGGCCATCGCCCAGAGGGATCCCCGCCACGAGCGGCTTTTTCTGACGCGTTGCGAGGCCGGACCGTTCCCGGGGGAGGACGCCCCCTTCACCATTCGCATTCCGGGATCCTCACGGGCCCGAAAGTCTGGCCTGACCCCCAAATCCTATCTTCAAATGGCCCATCCCCTTCTCTGGCAAACCGTCTCCTCCTTCGACCCCCATATTCTCGTGGCCGACACCTTTCCCGAAGGCCCCGAAGGAGAGCTGGCGCCGATCATGCGGTGGCCGATCCGCAAGGCATTCATCTACCGGGACGTTCGCAAGCACTCCTTCCCGGCCGAACGGATTCCGTCCCTTTTCTCCCCCTACAGCCTGATCCTGGTAGCCCATTCCCAGGAGACGGTCCGACTTCCTTCTCCGCTGGACCGGGATCCTCGTGTCCACTTTGTCGGGCCGATCACCGATAAAACGCCCTTATCCCCTTCCCGTGATTCGCTGAGAGAGCGACTGGGACTCAGACCTGAAGAGAAGGCAGCCATCATCTCCTTCGGGGGAGGCGGAGATCCTCAGGCAGAAACAATCTTCGGCGATGTTGCCCGGGAACTCCGAGAACGGGGGGTGACGGTCTTTGCCGCCACCGGACCACTTATCCGTCACCTTCCCCCGGGAGTTACCGCCCGGGAATGGTTTCCGGTCTGGCCGCTCGCCCCCTGGCTTCCGGCCTTCGACGTGGCCGTAGGTGCCGGAGGGTACAATACCGTCACTGAACTTCGACGTGCCGGCATTCCGGCCCTTCTCCTCCCATTTCATCGGGAGGTCGATGATCAGGAAGGAAGAATCCAGGGAGCGGTTCGGGAAGGATGGGCCCGGAGGGCGTCATCTCCCAAGGAAATCCGCCAGGAACTCGACGACCTTCTCTCCCGCTCTCCCGTGGCCCGCCCCGGGAAGGAGGAGGAAGACTCTATGGGTGGGGCCGACCGGGCAGCAGAGCTTCTGCTCTCACTTTATCCCGCGTCGCCCCCTCTCACCCCGTCACACCCATGACCTCACTCCGGAGTCGATGCATGCTGAATCTGCGAACGGCTATCCTCCTTCCCTCAATGAGGAGACTTCTTCCCTTCGTTCCACTAATCTTTTGCCTCCTTTCGGGACCGACACAGGGAGAGGCAAGCGACAAGGCCGGATTGAGCCGTGTTCTGACTGAGGATGCCAAAGGGATTTATCTGACCCACATTCCGGGGGTCTTTTCTTTGCACACCGTCATGGTGGAAACCGGGACATCTTACTCCGGAACGATCCGGGATCCCGGAGGATGGGTCCACATTACCCGGGCCTCCGATCCCAGGCGGGAGATGGTCATCGAGCGTCTCTCCCGCGATACGATCCGCTTTCTGGTGGCACCAACCAGCCACAACCATGTGGTCGGGTTTTCCTTTGAAACCAGCACCGGGTGTTTTACGCTCAAGGCCCGAGAGCTTCCATCGGGACATCACCCTCGCATTCACCTCAACGGATACGGTCCTGTGGTAAAAAAGTTTCCGGTGATCTTTTGTGGCAACGGACCGCATGTGAGAGTCGAATGGCAGGGCCCTTTTCCTCCCTTGAGAAAGACGGCATCCCGTTAGAGAGAAATCAAACTCCGGAGCAGCGAGGAAGGGAGTCGAGCAGACTAAAAGAATTCGTTGGCTTTTTTGTTGGTACGGTCAATATTCTGGAGAATCCCCCTGTCATCAAAACGCAGGCGGAGAGTCTTTGATGAGGTATGGACGCTCATGAATCCATGGCTTTTGACATGACGGTAAACCCAGACATCCTCGCCCAGAAGCTTGGTCTTTTCCTCGGGGGCCCCGAGCCTCTTCAGAACCTCCGTCTCGGTCGTCTTCCCCACCACGAAAGAGAGTACCGTCTGCTCAGGGATCGGGCGGCCTTCCTCCCGGGAACATGCCGTCATGACCATCCCCCCCAAGACCAGTGCCATGATCCCCTGCCAGGCTCGATGCTGGACCTTTGCCCAGGGAAGGAACCGATTGCGTCTTTTCACGCTCATGATTTCTCCTTTTCCAACCTTGTTCATCACATCCTGCCCTCCGTGGCCCGGGCCAAGGAGAGTCGGACCTCATGACAACTCCCCAGGCCCCCTCTCCCCCCCCTCCAAAGAAAAGACGACGACCAGGGCGTCCGGGGAGGCGGAGGACCATTCTGGTTGCCTCCATCTCTGTACTTCTGGTTCTCCTGATCGGGGTCGCCATCGGGATCTCCCTGATCGACAAGATGATCCTCGCACGCATCGATGAAATTCGCAACGCCCGCACGGTCCCTGTTTTCTCAAGTCCTCTCACACTCCGTACCGGAGAAGTCATTCCGATTTTCAGAATCTGGCACTACCTCGTGCTCTCCCGGGAGGGCGGCACTCTTCCCTCCTCTCCGACCTACAAAAAGGCTGAGCGCACAATCACTCTTTTAACCGGGCCCGGAGCAAAAACCCTTATCGGCTGGAATGACCAGGGACAGATTGCATTCATCCGCTCCCGCTTCAAAGATCTTCCCGATACCAACCTTGAACAGATCACTCTCCCTCCCCTTTACCTGGGATCAATCAGCGAAGGTCACACGGTGGAATACCGCCCCGTTCCCTTCGACCAAATCTCTCCGTCCATCAAAAAAACCTTCCTCCTTTCTGAAGACCAACGGTTCTTTACCTCCCCGGCCATTGATCTTCGGAGTATCGGGAGAGCCTTTTTCCATGACATAAAGGCCCATCGGTTCAAAGAAGGAGGAAGTACCATCACCCAACAGGTTGTCAAGATCCTTTTTCTTGAACGACGAAAGACCCTGACAAGAAAGTTCGAGGAGGCGATCCTTTCTCTTCGGATGGCGGCCATTCTCTCTCCGGAGGAGATCTTTTCCCTCTACCTCAATCATATCGACCTCGGTGGGTACGGGACGGAGAGAATCGTCGGAGTGGAAGCGGCCTCCCTCCTCTATTTCGGCCGCCACGCCAACCAGATCGGCTGGAAGGAGGCGGCCACCCTGGCAGCCCTGGTCCGGGCGCCAACCTACTACTCCCCCTTTCTTCACCCCCACAGAACTCTTGCCCTCAGAAACCGGATTTTGAGGTTTCTCCATGACCACAAGATCCTGCACAAGAAGCAGTGGAAGAGCTTGACCGCCTCTCCTCTTGGACTGATCGAACCCAAAGGACTCTTTCATCCTCTGGGGGCCTACTTTCTCTCAGAGGTGGCCAAGAGGCTGGCATCGACTCCCCTGCCCACACTTCCGGGCTCGGTGAAGACAACCATGGACCCCCTTCTGCAGGAAGAGGCGGACACTCTTCTCTCCCTTTTTCTCTCGCGGTATGACCGGATTCTGCCCCCCAAGGTCCGGAGTTTACACCCCCATGATCTTCAGGGGGTTCTTATTGTCATGGACCCCCGAACAGGGGAGATCCGGGCCATGACCGGCGGAAGGAACTTTGCCACCTCTCCCTTGAATAGAGCGACACGATCGAAGCGTCAGCCCGCCTCACTTTTCAAGATCGTCCCTTATCTAACCGCACTCTCTCCGGAAGAGAACCTTCCGCCTCCCTTTACCCTGGCCAGCCCGCTCTCCAATGCCCCCATGCACCGGATTCTCAATCACCGGAAATGGGTCCCCAAGAACGACGCGTATGATCCGAGGGCGACGATCATCCTTTATCGCGCACTGGCCCGATCGATGAACCTGCCTGCCCTCCACATGACAGAGAGTCTGCCCAAGGACAATCTTGTCGACATTGCACAAAAGCTTGGCCTCAACACCCCCGGTCCTTCCCGTATTCCCCTCTCCTATCCTCTGGGGGTCATTACTCAGACCCCTCTTCAGATGGCCACTGCCTACAGCAGGATTGCCAATGGAGGCCTGGAGGTCTCTCCTGTTCTTGTTTCGCCGTCTCCAGGCGATCCGGCACGCCCCTCCCCCCCGCGTATCCTCCCCGCTTCCTCCGTCTATCTCTTGTGGAGCGCCCTCCAGGGTGTGCTCTCCGAAGGCACAGGGGTGAACTTTCTACAGAATAATCCTCAAAGGGATCGATGGGCCGGAAAGACCGGGACCGCTAACAGGGGGCGAGACACTTGGTTTGTCGCTATCTCCCCATCGGAAGTGGTCTTATGTTGGGTCGGATTTGATGATAACACTCCTACAATGCGCTTTGGTTCTCAACTAGCGCTCCCCATCGTGAGTGCGCTCATCTCCTGGCAAAATGAATTGCCCCCCCCGTTTCCGCTTCCGTCAGATGTCATCTTTGCCGATATTGACAGGAAAACAGGACTTCTCGCCGACTCTTCGTGCGGTCCCTCCCTCCACCTTCCTTTTATCCAGGGGACTGTTCCTCAGGAAAGCTGCACCAAGACCCTCCCACCCTCGCAGGAAAACCCCATCACTCATTTTTTCCGGAAGTTTTTCTGATAGAATGACACAAGGATGTTCCCCCCACTCAAGCGTCAGCTTGGCCGAGGGAAAGTTCATTGACGGGCCAACAAAGAGTTTTGGTTGCATTTCCGCAATCCGTGCTGTAATATTGTCGCGAATTAGTTGATGAGTTCGTCCCCTGTTCAACTTTTCAGAAAGACACTTTTTCACACGGCTCTTCCGTCCCCTTGATTCTTGTTTTTTCCCGTCGCGCCCGTAGCTCAGCCCGGATAGAGCAACAGACTACGAATCTGAAGGTCGCAGGTTCAACTCCTGCCGGGCGCACCAAATACCACAACAACTTAACAGACTTTCCCCTCCTTCTGACTTTCCCTTGGTGCCGGTTTGGTGCCGGTTCGGATTCAAATTCCCTCTTTTCCGTCTCCTTGTCCAAGATCCCGACAGCATCATGAAGATGTCCCGGTGACAGATGAGCATAGATCAAGGTAGTGGAGTAATCCTTGTGACCTGCCAGCTTCTGGACCGTGGTCAGGGGGATTTTAGCCTGAACCAGACGGGAGCAGAAGGTATGCCGGAGCGTATGCCAGACAACCCCATCCAATCCGGCCTTTTTAATTGCGGGGATAAACACTTAATGGAATGGTCCGTGCGCTCTGGGGTAGGAACTCCGCTTCTTCATGGGTATACTCCCCGAAATGCAAAAAGGGGAAGGCGATCAGATTCGCCTTCCCCCACAACCACAACCAAGCCATTCCATTATCGGAGGACCGATGACAAAAGTCCAGACAACGACGAAGACTGGGTGCACGTCAGATTTGTGAGAAAGTCCGTTTTTACAGATTTTCCTGTTTTCAGTGCGTCAGGAGAGGGGCATGC
>JBMFWG010000045.1:0-14257 GCA_049965515.1 Leptospirillia bacterium | reverse complement strand
ATAAAAATAAATCGTAAGTATTTAATATTAAAAGATATTAATTGAAATCATTCTCGCTGGAGTTTTGAAAATGGCTCTACCTATTAGGAATTCTCCTCAAACCACTTTTTTTCAAGGCATTTCCGGAGGGCGAGCCTGGCCCGGTACATTCTCACGCCGATGTTGGTCGTGGAGAGACCAAGCTCCTGACCGATCTCTTCCATGGACTTTTCCTCGAGGACTTTCAAAAGAAAGACGTGGGAATGCCCAGGAGAAAGCCCTTTCATACACTCTCCAAAGATTTGCCAGAACTGCCAGTTTTCAAGTGATATCTCCGGTTGCCCCCAGTCCGAGGGAGGATGGCTCCACTTTCCGTTTTCCAGAAAGTCCCTGGGCGATCCCTCCTCGTCTTCAAAATCTTCGACCACCAGATAGCGGGATTCTCGCCGGAAATGATCGGCAATCTTGTGCTTCAGGATACCGAAAAGCCATGTTTTTTCTGATGAGCGCCCGGAAAAGTTCTGTAATGAACGGAGGGCCGATGTGAAGGTCTCCTGAACGGCATCTTCCGCATCCGATTCACAGCCAAGAAGCGAGAGGGCATAGTGGTACAGTTCATCTCCGTATCTCTCAATCCATTGTCCGGGATCGATTCCATTCATTTGTGACCCTCTTCATCCAAGGCCCGACGAATCCGTTCCTTGGCATCTTCCGGGAGAATCTTCTTTTTGTCATTCTCAGAGGAATGATTCTGAACGTAGTTTTTCATGGCCCGGTTGAGAAATTGACTCTGTTTATCGAAGCGGCTGCAGGCTTTGCAAAAAAGGAGATGCATCTTCAGCATCATTCTTTGTCGAATGGACAGGCTTTGGTCCTGACCGAGAGAAATCAATTCGCTCATATCCTTGCATGACATTATAAACTTTCCCATCCCCCCCTCCGTTCTAATTGACTTCCCCAGCATGTGGACCTCCTGGAAATCAGAGATCGATATTCATATGGATCGCTTTTAATCAACAACCTCGATGAGCGTCTCTTTCGTGAAGGGATTTCTAAATATAATCCCCATTTTATTGTAGATCAGTCCAGGCACGCCGATGTCGGCAACAAAAATCCGGCCGGCCATCTGGCGTCCCTGCCGGGAGAATAGGCCCGATTTGGGGAGAGCCAGTGCCAGTGTCGCCGTGGCCCTCACACAAGGATCGAGAACGATCCCTTGCGTAGTCTCGAGCCCCGACGGAACATCAAGGGAAAAAACGGAAATGCCGGCCGAGTTGATCGCATGAATGGCCTGGCTGATCGTGTCCCGCGGGGGCTGGTTGAGCCCATACCCGACAAGGGCATCAATGATGCCGGTCGCCATCGGAATTCTCTGTTCGAGAATGCCCGGACCTTTCCCGTTGCAGTGTTCGATATCAACTCCCATGGCCTGGAGGCTTCGCATCTGGTGGAGAGGTGCAGGTTTTATCCTGCCCGGGTCTCCCACGAAGATCACTGAAACGGTGACCCCGCGGTTTCTGAGATGGCGGGCCGCCGACATTCCCCCTCCTCCATTGTTTCCCCCTCCACACAAGACGAGGATCGGTCCGTGATGAACCTTCTCTCCCAGAAAGGACAGGATCATGGTCGCCAGAGAATATCCCGCAAGCTCCATCATTTGGAGAAGGTCGATCCCCAGATCATCGATCATCATCCGATCGACTTCCCGCATCTGATCGGAAGAGAGGGTGGGTAGGCGGGATCCGGGGATTTTAATGATGTTCTTGGACATCGCTGCGTTCTCCAATCGGGAAGGCGTCTAATTGCGCTGCCAGGTATGGTAGCGTTTGACCCATTCCAGGAGGGTAGAGGAGGTGTGGCCCCGTCGCCACTTTCCGGCGGCATGCTTGCTGGATTCGGACCACGTGGGGTAGGTATGGACAGTCGAAAGGATCTTTTTCAGGCCCAGCCCATGCGACATGGCAAGGACAAACTCTGCCAGAAGATCTCCGGCCCGCTCTCCCACGATAGTGACTCCCATAATCCGGTCACTTCCTGGGACCGTGAGAATCTTGATAAATCCGGACTCGGCAGAATCGGTAATCGCCCGGTCGAGGTCCCGAAATTCGAACCGGGTCAGTTCGTAGGAGAAATTTTTCTCTCGGGCCTCCTGTTCGCAAAGCCCTACCCGAGCGATCTCCGGATCGGTGAAGGTGCACCATGGGATGGCTTTGTAGTCGGGACGGAAGAGCTTGATGTCGCTAAAAAGGGCGTTGACAGAGGCATACCAGGCCTGGTGAGCCGCGGTGTGGGTAAACTGGTAGGGTCCGGCCACGTCACCGCAGGCATAGATATTGGGAAAGTTTGTCTGGAGGAATCCGTTGGTTTCGATCGTTCCCTCCTTGGCAAGGTGGATTCCGACCTCTTCAAGGCCGTATCCGGACGTTCTGGGAACGCGTCCCAGAGACAAGAGGAGGGCGTCGAAGGAGAGGAAGCTCTCTTCCGCACCTTTTTCCAAAACCAGGTGTTGCGTATCCGCGCCGGCTTCGGCGCGAAGGGACCGGGTTCCGGTCAATACCTGGATCCCTTCGTCGGAGAGTGTCTTTTCGAGAAGTTCGGAAACGTCAGGATCTTCTTTTTTCAGAAGACGGCTCCCTCGTTCCACAATGGTAACGAAACTTCCTAGGCGGGAAAATGCCTGTCCGAGTTCGCATCCGATGGGACCACCTCCCAGGATCACCAGTCTCCGGGGAAGATCCGGAATAGACCAGATCGTGTCCGACGTATACCAATGAACTGTCTCGAGTCCAGGAAGATCGGGGACCTTCGGACGGGCTCCGGCGGCAATGACGATGGAGCGGGTGGAAAGCGTACGCCCATCGACCTCGACCGTCCAGGGAGAGGTGATCCTTGCCTGTCCTTGGATGACTTCAACTCCCATGCTCTCATATCGCTCTCTTGAATCGTGAGGCTCAACTTTGGCGATGACGGTTCGTACGCGCGCCATGATGTCTTTAAAATCAAAGGAGATGTCTGCGCGCGCGACTCCGAGCGCTGCGGCTTTCCGGACCTGGTGCACAAACTTGGCGCTCCGGATCAGCGCTTTGGAGGGGACGCAGCCGGTGTTGAGGCAGTCTCCTCCCATGGCTGAGGCCTCGATGAGTGTGACCTTCGCCTTGACGGCAGCCGCGATATAAGCGGTCACCAGACCGGCGGAGCCGGCCCCGATAACGATGATATTTCTGTCGAATTTGCAGGGCTTCCCGAACTTTTTGCTGATTTTCCCGTCCCGGAGAGTCCGGACGGTCTTGCGCGCGATCCAGGGGAAAAGCCCCAAGAGGGCAAAGGAGATCAGTGTCCCGGGAGAGAGGTGAGCTTTCTGAGTGGCCATGGCTCCGAATGCCGCCCCTGTATTGACAAAGATAAACGTGGCCGGAAACATGGAGACTTGGCTTACCAGGTAAAAGGTTCGGGTGGGAAGGTGGGTCAGACCCATCAGAATATTCACCAGGAAAAAGGGGAAAAGGGGGATCATCCGCAAGGAAAACAGAAAAAGGGCCCCGTTCTCCCGAAGTCCCTCCCGGAAGCTCTCAATGCGATCTCCGTAATGACGTTCCACTCTCTCCCTGAAAAAATGGCGGGTCAGAAGGAAGGCCATTGTCGCTCCGATGGTCGAGGCGAATGACGCCAGGGCTGTCCCGGCCCACAGGCCGAAGAGGGCTCCGGCGGCCAAGGAGAGGGGAATGTGTGGAACGAGTGGAAAGGCGGCAAAAAAAAGATAGAGAAAGAAAAATACCGTCGCTCCCAGGAAAGGGTGTGCGTGTATGGTCGCCATCAGGCGGCTTTGGTCCCCGGCAAGGGAGGCAAGGGAAAAATACCGTTCGATGTGCAAGACGAAGAAAAGGATGACTCCCAGGATTGTGGTGAGGAGTCCGGCCCACCGGAGCTTATTCAAAAGGTCTTCCTTTCGCGGGTGCGTTTGTCTCCGCCAGCTCACTGCAGGAACTTCCGTAGGCAAAACAGCTGTAGCAGCGGTGGTGCTTGAGTCGGACTGGTTCATTGAGACTTTCTGCCAGGGTGGCTCCCATGTCGAAGTCCGGATCATCATCCACCAGAGTACAGGCATAGACGCGCATCTGTCCTGCGATTTTGGCGACCATCCGGCTTTTCGAACACATGAAAGACTTTCTTGACGCCTCGGTCGGGTAGCTTTCCATGCAGCTTTTCGAGATTTGGGGAGTTGCAACCAGCTTTCCCGGAGGATAAAGCTCGGGGAATTCGATCCGGGGAATCTCCCCGGACAATCCTTCCGACCGGAGAAGCTTGGCAAATCCGGAAGTCCGCACGTCAAACGAGTCGTCCGTCATGCGGCAGGCAATCGACACATGAAATCCCCCATCCTTCAGAATATGGAGTCCGTCCAAAGCCCGCTTGAACATCTCTTGCCCCCGCTCCCTGTCGTGGACTTGGGGATCGTAATGATCGAGGCTGATCCGAAAGGAAAGAGGGTGAGGGGCATTCTTCAGGGGGAGAATCTCTCCCGTTCGCCGGATTAAGGGATCGGTCCCGTTGGTCAGGACGAGACACGGACGAAATCGGAGGGCATAGTCGAGAATAGAGATCAGGTCCTTTGCGACAAAGGGCTCACCTCCGGTGAAGGAGAACTGCCGGACCCCCAGTGTCAGGGCTTCATCGATGAAAGGTCGGGCCTCAATATAACGGAGGAGACCGATCCTGTCGTCTCCCGGTCGGGATCCTTCAAGGCAGGAGGGACAAGAGAGATTGCAGGCGGTTCCCGTATGAAACCACACCTCCTCCAGCTGCCGGCATTCAATGGATCCGCGTTCTGACCCATCAGGCGTTCTTGCCCAGGCGTTGCTCCGGACCCTGTTTGTCATAAGAATCATTTCCATGTCTATATGCCTCCTTTAACAACACGACCCTGCCATTTTGTCTGTTTTATCCCCGTTGATGTCGAAAGGAATCGAGGTGCCGCATCCGGGAAAAATCCCGAAATGCCGGCTGAAGTCACCCGCAAACTCGAAGTGATCGCGGAATCGTGTGTCATGAAGGATCCGCCAGGTATTTCCGCATACGGGAACATGGCGGCCTGTTTCAAACAGGTGATGACGGTCAAGCCGGAATGAGTGGGGGAGGTTGGGGAGGGTTCCCCGGTAAAGAATGGTCTGGCCATAGTCTTCGCAAGAACTTTCAAGCCCCTGAAGTTTAAAGAGTCGGTAGGTGGCGGAGAAAAAACGGATATGACCTGTTCGGGCTATCACCTCTGAATCACCGATCGAAAGAGGTCGGTCGGAAACAAGGCGCGGGTCGGCAAAGCCATTCTCCCGGACAATTCGCAGGAAGTCATTCCAGTAAAGGGCACCAGCCAGGCATTCCCCGTAGAGCACCGGATCTTTGGAAAGATCCTCCGGTATCCTTCTATCGGCATATACATCCGAAAAATACATTTCCCCTCCCGGTTTCAGAACACGGAAGACCTCTTCGAAGACCCGGAACTTGTCCAAAACGAGATTGACGACACAATTGGAGACGATGACGTCGGCACAGCCATCAGGGAGGTGCAGTGCCTCAAGGGATTCAATGTCGCCGGATAAAAAGGATACATTACTTTTTTCGTAGCCAAAGACAAGCCGGTGATACTCCTGGTGGCGTCGGGCGACCTCAAGCTGCTCCTCCGTCATGTCCACCCCGATCACCCGCCCGCTTTCTCCCACCAGCCGTGAGAGGACATAAACATCTCGACCGGACCCGCATCCCAGGTCCAGAACGTTCAAACCCTCCAGGGCCTCCGGGAGGACGAGCCCACAGCCGTAATACCGGGACAGGACTTCGTCATGAACCTGGCCCAGGATCGGCTTCACATAATCGGGGAGGGCTTCGTCGGTACAACACGCATTGCTTTTCAGGTCCGAAGATCCGGTCAGAACCTTTCCGTAATACTCCTGGACGGCTTTTTTCATCGAGAGATCTCCTTATTTTGAAGTTGACGACTCCGAAGATCGTTACTGTAAAGGCCCGCCAGACGTTTTGGCGAAATTCCCAGGGCAAAGGCCATGGCAAGAAGACGATTTTTCCAGGTGCGTCGCCACCACCCCTCGCGATTCCATTTTCGAGGATCGACCAGTATCGGCTGCTTGAGGCCGATGAATCTCCCTTGTTGTCGGAGTTTCCGGACGAGAGGAACCTCTTCGAACAATGGCCAGGCCGGGAATCCCCCGCTTTCAAGGTAGGCCTTGCGGCTCATGAAGATCCCCTGGTCCCCATAAGGAGTTCCGAATCGAACCCGGAGAGCGATGGCTCTCTCCAGAAGCGGAGCCGGCCAGGGTCTCGGACCCGCAAAACGAAAACGGAAGAAGCCCCCTATGCCACCGTTCCTGATTAAACAGTCGATGACGGCCAATGGATTTCCAGAAAGCCGGGCATCCGCATGAAGAAACCATAGGACTTCACCTGTTGCTTTTGCGGCTCCCGCCCGGAGCTGTGCTCCTCGACAAGGGGAGGAGGCCATATAGGCCGCTCCATACTGCTGGCATAATTCTTGGCATTTGGAAGAACCAGCTGCGTCGACCACAAAAATTTCCTGTACGCCTTCTCCCAGCGATCGCAACTCAGAAAGGAGGCGCCCAAGAGGCTGTTCATCCTGGTGGCAAGGGATCACGATGCTTATACGGATCGGAATGTCCACACCAGAATCTCCGCAAAAAACGCCGAGGCTGGGACCGTGACACACCAGGCGGTGGTCATTGATCGGACGGTAGGCCAGAAGATCCCTCCTTCCCCAGTCACTCCGGATCCCAGAATCGCGCCGGCCGACACGTGGGGCGTCGAGACGGGAAGCCCCAGGGGGCTGGCCCCGGTCACGAGGAGTGTCGAGACTGCGTTGGCCAGGAGGCCCTGATGACGGTCCATTTTTGTGATTTTGAAGCTCATCACAGTCGTCACACGTTTTCCTCCGTACCAGCTGCCTGCGCCGATGGCGAGCGCGGCGACGAGAAAAAGGGGGAGGTCGGAAAGTTCTCTCCCGCCGGTATTGCCAGCAGGGCCACGGCGACAAACTTCGGCGTGTCATTGAGGCCCCGCGCGAAGGAGAGAAGTCCTCCCGAAATCCAGTGCAGGAGTCCCGTTCCGATCCTGAAGCCGGCAAAGGCCGATGCTGGCCGGGAGTTGTCCGGACAGACGAGGCATGCTTCCGTTCGTTCCAGTGTAGGCGTTCCGGAAGTTCCCGGGATCCGTTCGGGAACAGGAAAAAGGCAGATTTTGTACCCTCCTGAAGACTTTTCTGATCTCTGGAAGATTCCGGTCGCCAAAAATGCCATGATTCCGGCGAGAAATGGGCTGAGGAGGAGGGGGAGCAGAAGGATTTTGGTTGCATGACCCCACGAGACGGATTCCATCCCCATAGTTGCAGCACCCGCTCCGAGGAGCCCTCCAAGGATGGCGTGGGTGGTCGAGACCGGCCATCCGACGAGGGAAGAAAGCAGAACCCACCCCGTTGCGGCGGCGATAACGGCGATGTTTGCGGCCTCTGGAAGAGATGTCCCCTCCGTATAGAGGCCGGTCGTGATGTTGTGAAAAACTGTACCTCCCCAGAGGATGCCGCTCATGCTTCCCAAAGCCGTCCAGACAGCCCCCCAGCCGATGGCCCCCGGAAGGGACGATTCCCCCGACCCTGCAAGCGTCGCGATTCCTTTCGAGACATCGTTCGTTCCATTGACGAAACCGAGCACAAACAGAAGAGCGACCCCCAGGGCCGTCAAGGCCGAAAGTTCCACATTTACCCTTTCCTCAATGGTTCCAGGTCAACGCATCGTGGACCAGATTGGATTCGTCCAACCCTGGTCATGTCCGGAGCGGAACTGTTTTTGCAAGCTCACAGACCAGTTGTCTGAAGGCCTGTCGTGCCGGTCGGGAATCCCTTTCCAAGGCCAGTATCCCCCGTGCCAGATCCGCCGGGAGATCAATGTCAAATCCCGTCGATAGGATGGCGACATTCATGCCCTTCGACTGACAGCGATCCTGCAAGGCGGCGCCGAGATCCGCCGTGCTCCAGGGAAGGGACGAGAGATCGGGCCAGGGGATCTGGCTGGCCATGAGGACAACCCCTCCATCCGTCGCCGGTGACAGGACGACGTCGTGATGGCCGAGGGCGTTCCGGACATCCTCATAGTCCTGTTCTTCGAGAGCGGGAGCATCGCTTCCCATATAGACAATCCTTGCGTAACCCTCCTCTCTCAGCCTCTGGTCCAGAGTATTGATTCGCTGGCCAAGATTGCCTTCACCCTGAGGAATCACATGGGCCCCCTTGAGCAAACTTTCGGCCCAGGAGCAATCTTCGGGACGGGAGGGAGAAATGACGAGCGGTCCCGGCCAGTTCCGGCAGTCTTCCAGAGCGCATTCGAGAAGGGCTGCGGCCACCCGTTGCGCTCCATGGTGACTTAGGACAGCGCTCAGGCGCTGCTTTCCGATTCCGAGGGACGGACGCTTGCAGACAAGAACGAGGACGGGTTCGTTCATACCTTCCCCTTGGAAATTCTGCAGAAACCCTGAGGCGGAATGGCAAGAGCCGCATTGAATTTGCTCGACATGTTCTGAAAGGCGATCAATCCTGTCAGGTGGACTAGTCCGTCTTCGTCGAAATCCTGGCGAAGGCTCTCGAACAGCGTATCGTCAACGCGAGTCCGGCTGTCTGTCATGGCTTCGGCGTAAGCCAGAACCCGTTTTTCCTGATCGTTAAAGAGGGCTGATTCTCTCCAGCGAAAAAGTTCCTGAAGCTTGTTTTCCATCGCTCCTCTCATGTCAAGGTAGCCAGCTCCGTTGATATCGACGCAAAAGGAACAGTCGTTGATCTGGGAAACCCGGACGCAGACCAGGGCCCGGAGATCCGGAGGGAGTGGAGTCTTCCGTCTGACCAGTTGCCCGAAAAGGAAGGCGACGCCGAAGAGAAGACCGGGATGCCGTCCCCAGATCAGTCCGGGAAGTAGAACCTGGCCGTAGTGGCGTTTCTGGAGCCAGTAAACGGGTTTCAGGTACCAGGGGGCATGTTCCGGTTTGATCGGGCTGATGCGCATAACGTCTCCTATCAAGGGTGAGAGGTCGAATCCCCGGAGAGAGATTCTTGAAGGAAGCCTTCAACCTCGACGGTGTAGTCATTGCCTTCCCAGCGGTTTTCTCCAGTCCAGAAAAACGTAAACTGTATCGGGTCCACCTGGGATGGATGAATGGGTATGTCGACAAAAAAGATCTTGAGACCGGTCTCTGTGGCCTCCTTGTCGACAGCAGAGGCCCATCGGTCGACCGAGAAGTGAAGTGTGAAGGATGCCGGTGCCTGGATGCGGAGAGTCTTCCCGTGTTTGACCCTGCGGACCTGTCGATTGGGTTTCCAGACCTCGAGGGTACTGTGACCCTTTTTACCAGGACGAGCGAGATATCGGTCGGCGACAGGATTCAGTAAATCAAAGACACGTCCATCATGGGCGGAGCGCAAAAGGCGGATATATTCGGCATGGGCCCAGGCGAGAGGCATGGCCGCACCTGTAGGTTTTCCCGGAAGGCAGTTCGGTAAGTGGCTTTCCTGATCGTCCCAGACCTGCTCTGGTAAAAGGCCACCGGCGCTTGCAAATCCTTCCATTGCCCGAATAAAGGGACTGGGGTCTCTTCCTGCCGCAATCTCATAATGGCCACGTTCCCCCGTCAGTAGGGGCCAGGCCCGGCCTTGTCCCCATCCGAGATAGGGGCCTCCGTCCTTTCTTTGACCGTAACCGTCGTGGTTGTAACGTCGCCAACAGGGGCCAACCGGGGTCTCGACTTTCAAGATTTCGTCAATGACCTTGACCGAATTCACTATCAGGGGATCCTTGGCTTTTCGAATTCCATAGCGGACCAGCTCCAGAAATCCGCCATCAACGATCTCCCGGGCCTGATACCGGTAAGGCTCGCCCGGCGGCTGGTTCGCGAGGGTAAGAGCGGTCTCCTCCGGATTTTCGCAGGGGGAGAGATCTCCCGGGTCGATCGGAAGGATCCGGATATAATGTTGATGGATCCCGGGAACGAGCGTTCCTTTTCTTGTGACGGTCCAATCCTCGATATGGGATTCGAGAAAGTCGGCATACTCTTCGATAAAGACTGCCATGGGCACTTCTCCCCGAATCCGGGCCCATTGGGCTGCGCAAATGAGGGCCGCGATCATGGCCGCCAGGGTGGAGGGAGAATATCCGCTGGTCTCCTCCCAACGGTCCTGTTGTGTCGCGGGACCATTGACGATCATGTACCGGATGGCCTTCATCACCAGAGGGTATGGATCAAAATCCTTGAGGGCCTTGGCTTCACGAAGACGCCAGGCCAGGATCACGGGGTGGGCGACGCCGTCGAGCTGGATTCCTGTCCAGTAGGGACGGCCATCCACCCAGAAGTTCTGGTGAAATCCCCCGTCGGAAAGCTGGGATGCGGCGAGGTAGACGAGTGCCCTGTAGGGAGTCTCAACGTCTCCGCTTGCGAGGAGACCCAGGGCACTGTGGCAGAGGTCCCGTGTCCAGACCAGGTGATATCCTCCCAGACCCGCAAGGTCATCGTGATACTCCCCCCAGGGGATGCTCTGGGAGGCGATCATGGCGCCCGGAAAGATCTTGTCCTCATGGGCCAAGAGAATATTATGGCTGATCCGGTAGAGACGGCCCCCGTCCCCGGCCTGTTTCTGTAGAGGGAAAATTCCTCCGCAGATCCGGTGCCACTGTTTCAAAAATCGGTTTTTCTGCTCGGGGAAGGGGATCCCCAACGACTGAAGGAGTGTGGAAATGGCCGCATGGCGTCCCCATCCGAAGGCAAGTCCGATCGTAAATGGCTCGCCGGGCACAAAGGGGATTTCCGCGATTGCCGCCACATTGCCGTTTTCCGCACGGTCAAAAGACCACCGGAGGGTCCGGTGCCGGGACAGGTCAGTCCATCCGTCGCTTATTCCCACGTACCCGCAGGAAATCTTCCGGAAGGGCAGGGTCCCCCCGAGTGCCAGAAAGATCCCGTTCCTGTGGGCCAGGATGATCTCCCGGCCGGCCACGCTGGTCCTTTCCGCGGTATTCCCCCAGCCTCCGCCGTCAAGGTGGGGCGCCAGGAGAATGTAAAGGTTCATGATGGAAATAAGATCGGGATCTCCCTCAAGATGGGCATTCATAAGGAGACAGGGAAGGTGGGGGTCTCCGATAATCTCCTTGAATAAACGGTAGCGGCCATCGGGATCTTCCGAAATGACAGAGAATCCCAGCGTGTGGTCGTCTATGTAGGAGGTGTGTGACGTTAGATCCCTTCGTTCCTCATGGAAAAAAGTTCCGTCGGAAAAGAGAAACTGAAGATCCCGGATCTGGGGGCGGTCTACTGTCGGATAATAGATTTCATTGATGGTTCCGTGGGACAGGGTATACCAAAGGTTCGACGCTGTGTTATAGGCCGTACCGATGCCATCCTTACGGCTGGATGTCCAGCGAGGGGGAAGGCCAGGATGTCCCCAGGCCTCCCGCCTCTTGACATGCGTTCCATCTTCCATCTGATATCTCCACAATTGAAAAACTAATCAAAGTAATAGTGAAAGCCGACAAAGAAATTCATGAACCCGTTGACCGCCGGGAGGTCCGGAGCATTGACGAAGACGACCAGGGGATTCCACTGGAGGCTCAGAGCAAGATCCGGAATCTCGCTGTAGATCTTCTCGACCCCGAATCCGGACGAGATCTGGAGGGTTGTCGGCCATGAAGAAGGATTGGTCGAGACCGCTGGCGTGGCCGTTAGATCGATATAAAAAATCGTGAAACGCCGCTCGACAATCGTCACCATTCCTTCCGCATTGAAGGCGACCAATGCCGCCCCGGGTTTTCCCGGGTGATACCCCATCCCCAGGCCTGCGTCCAGACCGAATCTGGGGGTCACCCAGTCGCGTAGGCTGATGAAGTATTCTGCAACGCTGGGAAATTCTCCGGGATCCCATGTAAGCCCGATCCCTGGCTTGCCAATGTCGACAAAGGTGTCCGGGGAGACAATGTCCGATCCCCAGGCGCGGTTATTCTGATTCGCACACAGGATCAGGGACAACATAAAAGCCGCAGGAAGAGTCGCGAATCGTATTCTTATAAAAATGGCTTGTCCCCTTACCAGATAACTCCATACTTCTCTTCCAGCCACACGTCCGGAAAATCTGCCTGATCAAGCGAGGCCCCCCGAAGATCGGCTCCCCGGAAATTCGCCCCCTTGAAGTTACCTTCCCGCATGTTGGCCTGGACGAGAAAGGCCTCTCCGAAGTCGGCGTTCTGAAAGTCTCCTTTTTCAAGGACACTCTCTCGGAGGCGCGCTCCCGAAAAGCGGGCTCCCACTCCCCGCGACCCCATCCGGCTTCCTGAAAGATCGGCCTGCGTGAGATTCGCCCGGGTAAAATCGGCCAAGCCGAATGCTCCTGCGAGATCTGCACTTTCAAGTTCGCAGCCTTCAAGGATAGCCCCGTCGAGATCCGCACATTTCAGGTTGGATCGGTCGAGGCGAGCGCACGAAATCAGGGCCTTCGTGAGCCGGGAGCACTCGAGGGTGGCCTCCCGGAGATCGGAGCACACGAGCCGTGCTCCCTCGAAATCCGCCCCCTTGAAAAATCCTCCTCGGAGATTGGCTTCTTCAAGGTTGGCATTCCTCAGGTCCGCTCCGTTCAGAGGAACACCGGCTCGGATCGCCTCTTCCACGGTCGGGCGGATCTCCTCATGATCGGAACGGAAAAGGACGTTCCCTTCAGTATTCCGAATGATTGCCATAGCCATGTCTCCTTTTTCAGAATGTGATTACCTGATAGTCTTCAGACAAAAAGTTCCGGATGCTGGGGTGATAGTCGAATTTGTCGAGAAGAGCCATCCCAAGGGCCTCGATTTCCGACTCTACTCCAAAGGCGACCGCACAAAATCGGCAGATCCCCGAGACATTCTCCGGGACCGCCTCGCAGAGAGGGTAAGCGAGACGATCGCTCCGGGAGAGATCAACCGGCCACTTTGTTTCCCGCCCCGTCAAAAACAAGGACGCCCGTATAGTACGCTCCCTTCAGCACCTTGAGCGCGATCAGGGCATTGACGAGGCGGCCCAGATCCCCGTGGGATTCGGGCTATCGGCCAGGACAAAAACAGTGACCTTCAGCATGACAGACCTCCTGAAATATGTGCCTTATCGGACGGAACGCGTATGGCTGTCTAAAGGGAAAATGGAGGAAAAAGACAGAATCCCCTGCCCCTCCCATAACCAACGACGGGAAAGGATCCCCAGAATGCTTCCAAAGACGAGATGGGCCAGGACAACAGTGACGGGCATGGAAGGCATGTCGACCCCCATGAACCCGATGCCCAACCCGCTGACCGCAGGGCTCGCAAGGAAGATGAGACCGATCACCACCCCGTAGAGCACCCCAATCCAGGCTTTTTTTCGTCCCAGAACGAGGGTATAGATGATCCCGAAGCACAGACCGTTCCAGAAGTGGTATCCCCAGCCGGCAAGGTCCGTCATCAGGTCGGGGCCTTCCATGATTCGGCCAGTCAACAGGACGCCCAGGAGTTGAGGAAGATTTCCCGGCATCCCTCCAAAATGGAAGCTGACCCCTCGCACCACTTCAAGACCTCCCGTTGCCAGAAGGCCGGCCGCGGCTCCGGCCTGGACCCGGTTGAGAAGAGGTTTCATCCCGCGAAGATAGGCCCAGAAAACAAGAAGAAAGAAGAGGAGCACGGCAGGAATCAGGACCCGGATACCTAGATCGGCCATGGAGGCGTACCCGGCCTGCGAGATGGGAAACAGGATCGGGGGGGCTCCGGAGGCGAGAAGGAGCAGGAGGCCTGTGGCTTGTTCGGACCGTGTCATGATTGTCCTTTCAAATAAAGTCAGTCAGGGGAAGAAGGGGTTCTCCTTCCCCGTCTGATGTGCTACTTCAACATGCTGGTCATCATGGCGAGGTTCTTGTCCAGCATCATGCCCATCTTGACCAGCATCGGATCATGAAAGGCGCCGAGTTCCTTTGAGGGACGGAGGTAGCTCACGACGGTCTTTCCAGCGTTGTTTTCATAGATGTTGACCCGAACCGGGATCAAGACACCCACTCCCTTCTGTGCAGAAAAGAGCTTCTTGCCCATGGAGGGGTTTCCGACGAAGAAGGTTTCGGATCGGAGCCGGAGGCCCGCCATTCCCATCACCTTGCCCTGATTGATTGTCCCCAGGATCATCATTCCGTTTTTTGCGACCAGTTTCTTGAATTGGGTGACGGTCTGTCCGAAGGAGG
>JBMFWG010000044.1:0-14793 GCA_049965515.1 Leptospirillia bacterium | reverse complement strand
CCCTTCTCTTTGAGAATGAGATCTTCGTCAATCCCATTATCTCAAAAAAGGACCGGGATGCACTTCCTTCACGTCTTCACTCGATCAATCTATTCTTATTCTCTATTTTTAACCAACAAATTCTTCGGAAGAGCCGATTGTTTTCGGTGGACAGATCTGTTAAGAAAGGGCTGCCTTCCCTCTTTAGGAGGATGGCAGACAGGATGAGACTCTTTGAGCCGTATTTTTTTTGAGTGCGGAGTTGACCTTGCTTCTGATCGCCGGCCCCTTATCGCGGGAGTTTTTATGGAAAATGCCGAGCTCTGGATTTCCCGGGGAATCATCTATGAAATTTACATCCGCAGTTTTTTCGATCGCTCTGGGGATGGCGTGGGAGATTTTCGGGGAATTCTTGAACGAATGGATTATATTGTCCGTCTGGGGGTGAAGGGGATTTTGCTAAACTGTCCCTTTCAGTCCTTTGCGGGCAACAGCCGCCATCCCCTCACCGACTGGATGCGACCTGATGGAAGTCTTGGGACACTCTCCGAGCTCCTTCTTGTTGTGGAGGCGGCCCATGAAAAGGGGCTCAAGGTTTTGGCCTCCCTCCCCATCAATGCCACCAGTGACCGCCACATCTGGTTTCTCGAGTCTCGAGACAGAAGTTCCCGCTATCTCCGTAAAAGCTTCTTCTGGTCAAATCGCCTGAAGCTTCCCACCTCCCCCGATCAGGAAGTGCCGGAAATCTCCAACTGGGCCAAGGATGAAGAGACTGGCCAGTACTACTGGTATCAGGACCACAAGGACGAACCGGCAATCAATTTCGGGGATCCTGAGATCTGCGAGGAGATCCGGAGGGCCTTCGAACACTGGTTCACCCTGGGGTTCGACGGCTTTCGCCTGGCTGGCGCCGGACGTCTGCACCGATTGGGCAAAGAGGGAATTGAACTTGTCACGGACCCTTTCCGTCAACTTCAAGGGATTCTTGCTCCACTCAAAAACTCCTTTCCCGACAGGGTCTTTCTCTTTGAGACGGGGTCTCCGCCCCGAGGGGTCTTCTCCCGGGATTCCCGCCTCTTTTACCACTTCAATGGCTTCTTTCCTTCGGTGATCCGGGCTGTCAAGGAGGAGAACAAGGCTCCCCTTGAGCAGGCGCTTTGTTTGGACGAGTTTGCCTCCCATGCCCGGAGAGAGCTTCCGGTGCGCTGGACTCTGGATCTTCGCGAACGATCAGAGGAGACCTTTGAAAAATTTCTTGAAGATGACGGCGAGGGGGCGATCTTTCCTCTCGACGACAATCCCCCCCAGGACCGCCCGGTTCTGGCCCGTGTCGCCCGTATCATGGAAAACGGTCGGCGGCGGCTTCAGCTGGCGGCCAGCCTGTTCTTCACCTTTCCCGGGATCCCCGTCCTCTATTATGGAGATGAAGTCGGCATGGGAGACCATCCCCATCTTCCCGGGAGAAATCCCGTGAGGACTCCCATGCAGTGGTCGTCGGATAGGAATGCGGGTTTTTCCAAGGCTGATCCCGAAGAGCTCTACAACCCGGTGATCGACGACCCCCTCTATAGCTACACGATGGTGAATGTGGAGAGTCAGGAACGCTTTGTCGATTCCCACCTCTGGAACTTTCGGAGAATGATCGATGTCCGCAATCGCCAGCCGGCCCTCTGGGGGGAGGGAGAGTTTCGCGTGGTGGGGACGACCCATCCGGCGATCTTTGCCTTCGTCCGACGGACCGGGGAGGAGACTTGCCTGATTGTCCATAACCTCTCGAAGTCGTCGGTCTTCGGCGAGCTCGACCTGAGCTCGTATGCTTCCCTTGTCCCCCGGGAGCTTTTCGGAGGGGCGATTTTTCCCAAGATTCCCCGGCATCCCTATCTCGTGACGATGACCCCCTATTCTTTTATCTGGTTCGAGCTTCGTCCTGAGCGCAAGACGGTCCGCCCGAAAGCTGTGGAGGTGGCGCCATGACAGCACTTGGTGGAGCTTCCGACTGGTACAAGGATGTGATCATCTATGAGATCCCGGTCAAGTCGTTCTTTGATTCAAATGGCGACGGAATCGGAGATTTTGAGGGACTTCTTGAACGTCTCGACTATCTTCAGTCATTGGGTGTGACGGCCCTGTGGCTTCTTCCGTTTACTGACTCTCCGCTTCGCGACGACGGCTACGATATCCGGAATTACTATGCCCTTTACCCTCCCTACGGGACGATGGAGGATTTCCAGAGATTTCTGTCGGCTGCCCATGACCGGGGGATCCGGGTGATCACCGAACTGGTCCTCAACCACACGTCCAACACGCACCCCTGGTTCGTTTCCGCCTCTTCTTCCCGCTCCTCTCCCTTTCGAGACTACTATGTCTGGAGCGATACCCCAAACCGGTACCGGGAGACCCGGATCATCTTCAGTGATACCGAAAAGTCGAACTGGACCTGGGAGCCGCGGACCCGGCAATACTACTGGCACCGTTTCTTTCATCATCAGCCAGATCTGAACTTCGATAACCCCAAAGTCCAGGAAGAGCTCCTGAAGGTCGTCAAGTTCTGGTTCTCCCTGGGGGTTGATGGACTCCGGTGCGATGCCGTTCCCTATCTTTTTGAGCGAGAAGGGACCAACTGCGAGAACCTTCCCGAGACTCATGCCTTCATGAAGCGGCTGAGGGCCGAGGTGGACCGGGAATTCCCCGGACGGATGCTCCTGGCGGAAGCCAATCAGTGGCCCCAGGACGTCCTCCCTTATTTTGGCGAGGGGGATGAATTCCACATGGCCTATCACTTCCCTCTGATGCCCCGACTCTTTATCGCCATTGCCCGGGGAGACCGAAAGCCTGTCATCGATATCCTCGAGCAGACGCCGCCGATTCCGGAGAGTTGCCAGTGGGCGATCTTCCTTCGGAATCACGACGAGCTGACTTTGGAGATGGTCAGTGACCAGGAGCGCGACTACCTCTGGACCACCTATGCCCAGGATCCAAGGATGCGCCTCAATATCGGCATTCGACGTCGACTTGCCCCCCTCATGCAGAATGACCGGCGCAAGATCGATCTCATGCACAGCCTTCTTTTGACCCTTCCCGGAACGCCCATTCTCTATTATGGAGATGAAATCGGGATGGGCGACAATATCCATCTGGGAGATCGCAATGGAGTCCGGACGCCCATGCAATGGTCGTCAGACCGGAATGGAGGATTTTCCCGGGCGAACCCTTCCGACCTGTATGCGCCGGTCATCCAGAACCCCATTTATGGCTATCAGGTCGTTAATGTAGAAAATCAGGCCCGTTACCCCACGAGCCCCCTGAACACGCTTCGCCAGATGCTCTCGGTCCGGCAATCGGCTCGACTTTTCGGTCGCGGCAAGATCACTATCCTGAATACGCGTAACCGCAGCATTCTTGCCTATCTTCGGGAGATGAACCAGGATGTGGTCCTGGTGATCAACAACCTCTCCGACCGAACCGAGTCGGTGACGCTCGATCTCTCGCGCTTTAAGAACTTTATCCCGGTTGAGCTCTTTGCCGAGAACCCCTTTCCTCCCATCCGGAAGTCCCGATTCCACTTTACGGTAAGCCCTTACGGCTTTTTCTGGCTGGCCCTTCGCCCTCCGGGTCCCACCCGGAAGGGCTCCTCCCGCCATCCTGACCGCCGCCTCATGGATCATCATGGAAATGATGAGTCCCATAAAAAATCCCCCCCTCTCCAGAGCCGGCGTTCAAGGCGCTCCGTCTCTCCCGGGAAATCTTCGGGATAATGGGGCGCTCGCCTCAGTGACTTCCTTTAAAAAAGAGCGTCAGGTGCTTGACCTGGCGCTCTTTTTTTGTTCTGACGTTTCTTTCCATGGGCGAGAGGGATTCAGGAGGGAGGCTCAAGGAGAGGGGCGCAGGCCTGGCGAAGGAGGTCGGCGTAGGCTTCGTGGTCCCAGGAATGGTCCGGGGAGAAGGTTTCAAAGGCCCGGGCCCGGGAGGAGGGATCCGGATCCGAGAGCCCTGTGATGATGTAGCGAATTTTTTGCCCGGCGTCGGTGGGGATTCCCCGGGCGAGCCGCTCCTGGGCAACAATGGCCGTCAGGGAAGCCTTCCGGTAGTCTTGAGGGGCCCGGGAGAGACGTTTTGTGACGACAAGGTTCGAAAGAGGGATCTCTCTGTCTCGAAGAGCCCGAAGGCCCTCATCAAGGAGGCGTGAGGCCTCCGGGATCAGCCGCCGATACTCCTTGAGGTTCTGGGCCCGAGAGAGTAAGGCCAGAAGGTCTTCCTGGACCTTCCGGATGAATGGGGGGGTATCGGAGCGGCGGCAGGCCAACCCCCGGACCTTGATCTTGCCTGACCAGAAAGCTCCGGCGTAGACGGTGGAGACGGCCACGCCCGGCCGGCTCTTCGAGGAAAAGAACCGGAGCCAGCGATAGATTCCCTCGAGGTTGATCGGGATGCCCGTGCGGGTGGAGATCTTCTCTGCAAGGAGCCGGCATCCCTCTTCCGTCAGGTCTTTCCGGGAGAGCCAGAGAGAGTCGACGATCCCGTGAAGAAGGGAGTATCCCTCCTCCTCGGCGATCTCCTTGGCCTCAAGAAGGACCTCCCGTCCGAGGGCAGTGACGCATTCGTGGGCGGCGACCTTTCCGAATCGGGCATTCTTGTAGCCCAGATAGCCGAAGGAGACGACGAGGAGCCACTTGAGGGCTCCCTGCCGTTGGTCATGCCGCCGCCGCTCTTCGGGGGTGGAGGCATGCTCCTTAAGCTCCTTGTACCGGGCGCGCTTTTCCAGAAGGGGGGTCAGGACCCGGGGAATGAGTCCCTCCCGCCGTCGACAGAGGGTGTGGTTGGTTCCGGGGACCTGGTTGTCGGGGCAACAGGGGCAGTCGACCGTTTCCGGAGAGATGTTGAAGGTCTTCATGATGGCGGGATACATGGAGGCAAAGTCGAGCTCGCAGACCGATTCGTAAAAGCCTGGGCGAGGGATAAAGACCAGTCCTCCCTTGTCGCCCTCAAGCAGGTCGAGGGCACTCCGGAAATCTTCCGGCTCGCTCTTGCGCCAGGGAACGAGGAGGCCTTCGTTGATAGCGCGGTCAATCTGCATGGAGGTGATGCCTGTTCCTGTGGAGCTTCGGGCCAGCCGCTGAACGGGAATGCGTGTCATGCGCGCCTGTTCGAGAAGGCCTTCAAGTCCCGCTTCCGCGTAAGCAAAGGAGTTGGTCCGGTCGATGTGCCAGCGTCCCGAGAGTGTCCAGGCTCCGGCCGAAAAATGTGTCTGGCCGTAGGAGACAAAGCTCCTTCCCTGTCTTCCTGAGAGCCTGCCCATGGCCATCGGGTCCGGCCGGTTGAGGGGGAGTGAGCGTCCTGTCCGGGCCATCAGACGGGCAAGTCGTGGCAGGAGAATGTCATCTCCATGGTCGGTGAGAAGGAGATCGGGGTCCTCCCGGCGGAGGAGGCTATCGATCGTTTCCACGAGATCGAACGGATCATCGCCCGCCAGGGAACGGCCTTCTCCGTCCACCGTGACATGCAGGGGTCCGGAAAGAATCGCCGAAGAGGATGCCGGGGTCTCCTCGAGGGTGAGCTCCATCACCTTGAGTGGCGGGAGTGTCCATTGGGTATCGGCAGGAGAGTCTTCCGCCCGGATCTCCTCAATGCGTTGATCTTCTCCTGCCCGGACACGGCAGAGCGCCAGGGGAAAGAGCCCGGTCTCATAGAGAAAGAGACGGGGCAGGTCGATGTCGACATTGAAAAATTCAGCCTCGGGGAAGCTTCGGGAAATCCGAGTAAAGACGGTGGAGAAGGTGCCTGCCCGGGACGCAGTGACCTCGATGACCGATTGAGGGGCACTCTCCCAGAGGGTCCGTCTCTCTGTCGTGGCCAGGGTGCAGGGGAGCGACATCCGGGCGATCTTGTCCAGAAGAAGCGGGATCTCAGACTCAGGGGCTCCGAGGTAGAATCGTGGCCGGAAGGGGGCCACCAGAGCCCGCCGCTCTCCCGTTTCAGTCAGGATCCACAAGAGAATCTCTCCTCCGGAAAGAAGGATGTCGAAGAGCCATCCCCGGAACTCAGGCGGGGGGGACATCCGGGATCCTTTCCTTTTCGAGCCGTTCGACCTGGCGAAGAAGAGAGAGCCGGGCCTTTCGCTCTTCGATCAGCATGGAAAGCAGCAAGACAGGCCAGGGATCGAGGGGGGAAAGGATGGCCCCGGCCTGGGCATGCCGGCGAACGTCCGACAGGAGGGTATCAAAGACCTCCTGGTCTTCGCGGCGGAGGGCCCGGCGGAAGGGTCTCCACTCAAGAAAAAGGGCGTCGGCCCGTTCGGTGAATGTGGGAAGAGTTCGTCCCATGGATCGCTCCTTGGCGAAGGGTTTCGGGGGAGACAGTGATGTGGAGAATCCGGGTACAGGCCGCCTCTGCCTGCCGCTGGATCGGACTTGTTGTGAGAGACGGTTCAGGGGAGCCCGGAAGGAGGAGCAGGCAGGGGAGATGGTATCTCCGGGCCAGCGTCTTCAAAGAGCCGAGCGTCTCCTCAAGAAGCCTTTCGGCCTCTCTCCGGGGGATACGCTTCTCGGAGAAGAGAGGGACGATCCCCGAAATCATGAGGCCACTCACACTCTCCCGGGCCAGAAGATCCTTGAGACGGCTCCGGACGGAGGAGGCGAGCTGATGCAGGGTGAACATCCGGGCAATCCTGATCCGGGAGAGGATAAAGGAGGGAGAAAGTCCTTGCCTGTGCCCTTCCTGCATCAGAAAGTCGGCATCAAAGCGGTTGTCGCAGGAAACAAAGGCCACCACTGAGGTCGTGTCGATGAGCGCAAGGGTTGTGCGGTAAAGATAGGTTTCGGCCCCCTCTCCGGAGACTCCCATGAGACCTTCTCCTGGAGGATCTGCTCGTGTCATCGGGCCTCCAGAGTCAGAAAAGAAGGCCGTCGATGAGGCGAAAGACCCCGACTACGAGGCCGATGAGGCGGAAGGACTGTCCCTTCAGGACCGGAATTTCACTGAAATCAGGATTTTCCGGCAAAAGGGAGAGTCTCTCCCCTCGCTGCTTGAGTCGCTTGACCGTGGTCTCCCCGTCGATCGTGGCCACGACGATCTGTCCATTTTCTGCCGTCTCCTGACAGCGCACCAGAACATAGTCCCCGTCGAGAATCGCGGCTCCCTTCATGCTCTCCCCGTGCACCTTGAGAAAGAAAACCGGCCCCTTTCGGATCCAGAGCGGGTCCACCGAAAGGTGGCCGGAGAGATTTTCTTCCGACAGGGTGGGCCGCCCCGCCGCCACTTGCCCCAGAATGGGAACCTCGACGAGCGAGGCCGGAGAATCGGGCCGGGGAAGTGTGAGACTGCGAGCCCCGCGCTCCCGGACCAGAAGCCCCTTGGAGACGAGACGGTCAATGTGGCCCTTGATGGCGCTAATCCCACGGATCCCGGTCTCTTCGGCGATTTCTCGGAGCGTGGGAGGATACCCGCGCTCACTGATGTGGCGGCTGATGATGTCAAGGATCTCTTGCTGTCTCTTTGTCGGAGAGGAGTCGGGGACCATCGGAGGCTCCATGAGGGACTGGGGTGGAGTTTTCTGCGGCCGCAGCCATCGGGATGTGGCCGTTGCCTGTATAGTGAACAAATGTTCATGTATTTGAGTGTATCAGACGGAAAGGGAGGAGAGCAAGGTGAAGGGGCAGGGCGGAGATAAGGATCCCCGGCAAGGAGCCTCTAGTAGTAAGGTCCGCCCTCGGTCTTGAGGATCTGTCCGTGAAAGAGGGGAGATCCCGAACGGATGAGCCAGGCGGCAAAGTCGGCGATTTCCTCGGCGCTGGCCAATCGTCCCCGGGTGGTGCGGGAGGCGATTCGGGCCTCCATGTCTGGGGTGAGGTGAGGACGATGGCGATCGGGAGTCACGACCATCTCGAGTCCGGTGACAACAGCGCCGGTAGTGTTCCGGCTCCACTCGTTAAAGATTCCTTCAAGGGCGCCGACCCAGGCTCGGGCGGCAAGATAGCCTGCCGCACGATGGTGGGAGAAGGAGGGAAAAAAGACAAGAAGAACCCCTCCGGAGGTCAGGCGCGGTCTGAGGTGCTCGATGAGCCCGGTGATCCGGGAGAGGAAGGGGAGGATTTCCAGGGCATTGTCCGGAGGAGAGTCCGTCCGGCTGAAGGAGGGATGGGCGAAGAGAGAGAGGCTTTTGAGGTTTCCGGAGGTCAGCGCCTGATCTATTTCATGGAGTGCTGGGCGGCTGTTATCAGGGGGTGAGGCAAGGTCCCAGAAAAGAGCCTTCGCATGTGTGAGCGCGGGGAGGGGATGGCGGTGAGAGGTAGCAAAGACGGTCTCGCAAGGGCCGGAAAGACGTCGGGAAAGAGCCTCTCCCACCTCTCCGCCCGTCCCGACAAGAAGGTGGAGGGTGGTTGGCACAGGCGGGTCAGGGAATGACGACCGTCGCCCAGTCTTTGGGGAAGGTCGTGAGATTGTCATGGCCTTGGGGGGTGATATAGAGCATGTCTTCGATGCGGACTCCCCCTCCCAGCCGGGGGTAATAGAGACCCGGCTCCACAGTGATGACATGGCCTGGCTCAAGAGGAACTCCCGTCTTGCCCACGCGGGGAGCCTCGTGGATCTCAAGACCGACGCCATGGCCCGTTCCGTGAAAGAAGCCCTCCATGCGTCCGTCCACCTCGCCCGTCTTGTAGCCAGCGGCCTCGAATCGGGCTTCGACCGCCTGGTGAAGACGAGAGGAGTCCACTCCCGGTGCGGCCAGGGCGATGGCCTCCTCCTGGGCCCTGAGAACGGTTTCATAGAGTTCCTGAAAGGCCGGAGAGACCGATCCCTTGAAAAGGGTTCGGGTCATGTCTGCATAGTATCGGTTCTCTTCGGAGAAGGGAAAGATGTCAAAGACGATCGGACGATGGGCGGGAAGAGGTCCCGATCCCTCATTGTGCGGGTCGCAGGCCTGAATCCCTCCGGCGACGATGGTGTGCTGGCCGATGAGATTTTGGGCCAGAAGAGATTGTTTCAGGATGGCCTTGACCTTTTCGGATGTGAGGGGTGCTCCCTCATAATGAATCAGGTCTCCCTTGATCTCGGATCGCCTGAGGATGGCGACCACATCATGGAGGGCCTTCTCAACCCCTTCTTGGACCTTCCGGATCAGGAGGGCTTCCTCCCGGGACTTGCGGGCCCGTGCGGGAGTGAAGTCGCCCTCAACCGGGGTGACGGAGAATCCTTCATCGGCAAGTTTCCTGGCAAGTCCCAGAGGAAAGTCGAAGGGAACGTGGAGATCGGTAATGTTCCGACTCTTCAGGAAAAGGGCCGCAATGCTGGAAAGGCCCCGCTTCCCCGCCTTTCGGGCGGCCTCTTCCCATTCGCTTGTTGAGAGGACATGGGTGGCCCGGCCTTCCTTGCGTCCCCGATCTCTCTCAAGGTCGGAGAGGAGCATGAAGCTCTCTCCCTCAATCTCGGCATAAATGTAGGGATCTGGTGTGAGAAACCCCGTCCGGTAGTATAGATCGGGGTTCTGTTCTCCCGCGGCGATGACGAGGGTTGCAGTCATACCCACGGGAACACCGTCAGGAAAGTCGGCTGGCGACCAGCATGCCCTGGGAAACGGGAATGATGGTCGTCAGAAAGTTGGAATTGCCGAGAATCTTGTGATTGAAGGACTCGATTGAGGAGTGGAGAAGCGAACGGGCTCCGTTTCCTTCGGGAGGAGTCATTCCCAGAGAGACCAGAACACCTCCAGGAGCCAGCTTCTTTTCGATGGCGGCATACCAGTCACCAAGCTTGGTCCGTTCCTGCTGGAGATCCAGCACGATCAGGTCCTGGGGAGACTCAAGGGAGAGGAGATGGTCCGGACCTGAGGATTTTGAAATCTGGATTCGGGCGGACAGTCCTGCCCGTTTCATATAATTTGAGATGAGGCGGAGATTTTCATCACTCACCACTCCGATTGTGTGGTGGGCTTTTTCTGGGAGAGCCTTTGCCAGCCACAAGGTGGTGGATCCATAGGCGGCCGTCCATTCAAAGACATGCTCCATTCGTGTCGTGGAGGCAAGAATGGCCAGAAGCAGTCCGCCCGAACGTCCCGGGTGGAAGCGGTTGTGCTGAGTTGTCAGGAGAGCAATTTCTCCGGTGAGAGGGTCCTTGTCGAAGGAGAGGTCAGCAAGGTATTTGTCGAGCGACTCTTCGTTGTTCATAGAGGCTTTCCTGATCCCTTTCTGGGTTGGTTTGGGCGAACAAACCGGTCGGCCCTCAGGCACTAGCATTGCCTTCAGGTGTCAGAATGTTTTGTCGGATGGGCCATCCCGGCTCCCGGGGAGGAGAAGGGGCCCTGAGCTGATCCAAAGCGTTGGATTGATCATACCATTGGACGGGAGGAGATGAAAAGCGGGGCAGCCTCCCTTTCCGTCATTTGAGAGAGGCGGCAGAATTAAGATTTACCTCAAGCCCGGCAGCAGGTTATGATGAAATGACTGGCTGCATGACATGCTCTTGTGACGTTTAAGGAATTTGACCCAATATCTTTTTTCAGGACGGAGGCGACATGAAGGATATTACAGTCCGGTATTCGGCGAAGAACAATGAAGGACAGCTTGTCTTGGCCGATGGTCAGGAGATTGCCCTTTTCCGGGTTAACGGGCACTATCGTGCCATTGAAAATCGCTGCCCCCATCGGGGCGGCTACTTGGCCGACGGAATTGTCCGAGGAGAGCAGGTCCTCTGCCCGCTGCATGGGTGGGGATTCGACCTGACCACAGGGTCCTGCTCCACGCGTCCGGGGGAAGGAGTGCCTTGTTTTGACGTTCGGGAAACCTCTGGCGATGAGGTGGTTATCTCCATTCCCTGACCTCACGCGGGGGACTTCTGTCCGATGAGGTCCCCTGCCTTTCGTGTCTGCATGTCCTTCGGGATATGTCTTGCCCCCTGTTCTTTTCAGGAAATCAACGGATCCATTGTCCGGATAAAGGGATTGACGGTCCGTTCGTATCCTACTGTTGTCAGCGGTCCATGCCCCGGAATGAGAATAATCTCGTCTGGCAGCCCTGAAAGAAGGTGCCGGATGGATCTCAGCTGCTCCGGAAAGTCCTCGGGAGTCCAGGCTCGCCCCGCCGATCCACAGAAAAGCGTATCCCCCACGAAAAGTGTTCCATTAGCAAGGTAGGCCACCGAGCCCTTGGTATGGCCAGGGGTTGGAATGACCTTGACTTCCCATCCTGTTTTTTTAAGGAGCCGACACCCTTCTTCGGGATCCATAAAGGTATCATTCCCGCTGCCTTGGCTTTCCAGAAGGGGACGATCCTCCCGGGACAAAAGGACAGGGAGGTCTTCTCCCGGCATTCCGGCGGATCGAAGTGACGTCCATCCTCCTCCGTGGTCATCATGGCCATGGGTCAAAAGAATCCCCTCCAGAACAATTTTCTCGCTTTCCAGCCGCCGAGTGAGACTCTCCCCTCCTCCGGTATCAACAAGGAGGGCCCGTTTCGGATTGTCGGGGTGGAGGATCAGACTGCATCGGACGGCATATCCGCCATAGCTCATATCGACCGGCCGGACCCGGGGCGAGAGTCGAACACCGGGAGGGGGGGTTGGATGAAGGTGCAGGGAGGCCATCGCCTCTCCGTCAAACCCCAGGACTGTTCCTAGGCGTATCAGGTCATCGGCCTGGGGAGGGATCTCCCCTGACTCAAAAGAGCGCAACTGGTCGGGGGAGATTTTCGCCCCATCGGCTGTAACTTTGAGGGAGAGCTTTCGTCCGTATCGGAATTTTTTAAGAACATCTCCGGCCTGGTCTTCAAGGTACAGGTTGAGCACTGTTGACCCCCTTTTCAAAGAAGTTGATGCCGATAAAGTAGACCACCATTGATCTCAGCTGCCGGTCAAAGGCCAGGAGGATCCGCCGCTTTCCAAATTTCGCCGCCTTTTTATAGTAGTAGTCAGCCAGAGAGTAATCCCTGAGGGCCTCATACGTGACCCCCATGTCGGTATAGAGCTCGGCCGGAACCGGTTTTTTCTTTTTGAGGAGCTGGTTGTAGTCCGAGTCCAGAAAAAAGAGAGCGAGAACAGGCTTGTTGGCTTGAAGGCTTTTGTAGGCCTTCTCTGCCCGAATGTCATAAAAGTAAAAAGGTCGGCGAACCGAGACAACCAGTGTGCTGAAGAGATATCGGATGTGTTGGGATGCCTTGGCATAGAGACGAAGATTAAGCGTCTCTTGCGGTGTGAAGTGTCGCTGAAAGAGAGAGAAGGGGATCTTTTTGTCGCTGTTTCGGACGGTGACGATGCGGTCAAGTTCGATGTGGAATGGAAAGGCCCGGAGAAAGGTGATATGGAGTCGCATGGAGTTTGTTCTTACGGTCATGGGCATGTTCATTGACTGGCAAGGCGGAGACTCGCAGTCTCCGGAAATCACTCTTCGGTCATGAATGCGGTGGGACAAGATATGAACAAGCAAAATATCATTGGCTCCCGAAAGATGGGCCATCACAGGAACTTCAAGGGGGAGCTTGCCAAGATCCCCCTTCACAGGGATCGCGACGGGGTGAAGTTGGGGAACCTCGGAGAGGTTTCTGAGAAGGGTGCTCTGGAAAAGCTTTTGCTCGGGATTGTTTGTTGGCCAGACGACAACACCGATCCGGTGGATGGGACCCAAGATGATGGGGGGCTTGATGACATCCTGGAGCACCACTTCCGGAGAGGCGCATCCTCCGAGAAGGAGGAGGAAAAGAAGAAAAGGGGCCATGACTTTTTTTCTCCTCACTTTTTTCTCCGGTTTATGGAGCCGGAAGTTTTGTGGGGGAGCTGGGATTTCCCTGTAGCGAGGCGGATCAGGATATGGCCGGTGTTGAGCAATGTAGTTCCGGAAAAAAGGAGGGCCACCTTGCGGGCTTTGTCTTGGGGAAGAAGAAAAACTTGGCGGTGGACAAGCTCGTCGACTCGAACCGTCAAGGGATGTGGACCAACCCTTTCCTGAAGGAGTGCCGGAGAGGGGTTGTCGGTAAAGGCCGCCCATCCGAGAGGAAGTGATCCTGAGTCCCGTCCCTCGTCTGGTTTCATCAGAATGTATCCCTCGTCGGACGCCAGGATAATGTCCCGGAAGGGAGAAATCCTGAGATGTCTGGCATCAAGGATGAGTCCGGTGGGGAGACGCTGCCGATAATGTCTTTTTTGAACCGGCAGGTTCGATGAAAAACTAAGATTGGAGATTTTTGTCGCAATTTTTCCTCCAAGATGAAGGGGAATGGGAATCTCCATGCGAACAAGAATAATGCCTCCCCCCGCCGCCAGAGGCAGGGCTCTGACCGTAAAGCCCGATGGCGTGATGGCTCTGTTAAGAATCGTCATGGCAAGAGGGCCGTTGGGAAGAAGGGCTTCCAGAGGCACATCCCTTTTTAGAGGGAATCTCTCCCGCACGGGAAGAGAGAGAATCTGGTCCCGCATAAGTAGGGCGGCCAGAAGAATGGCTTCTGTCCTGGCTTTTTTCATCCCACCATCCTGCAAAAAGGGAATGGATGTTTTCACCAGAATTGTCCCTTTTTCAAAATTTGTGATCCGGATGGAGTGGTCGGTAAATCGTTGGAGGAGGAAGGGACGCGTCGGGACTGGATGGATAATGACAGGAATTCCCAACTCGAAAAACTCTTTAGAGACTTTTCGGTGAATGATTCTTGCTTCAAGTGCCGCCGCCTGGGGCTCTTCAAAGATCCATCGAACAGTTCTTCGGGCATCCTCCATCGCTTCTTTTTGTTCGGCTTCGTCCTTGCCGCGATCAAGCGATTTCCGGATCCTCTGGATCTGTTCCCTGTAGTGTGAATGAACGGTATTGAGAATCTCATCGGCGTGGGCAAGAGAGGGGGAAAAAAAGAGCCAGAGGGAAAAGAGAGAAATCATGACCGGAGCAGGCGAGGACAGAAAAGAGGAAGGAGGGAGATCCTTGTCAGGCAATATATTGTGTGATCGATAAGACGTCATCATTATCTCTTTCCTGGATCGAAGATGTTTCAGCACCATGAAAATCGATGGCAGACAGACTTTCAATTTTCCATTCCCACCGTTATACTATTTTTCACCGTGGTTGGGTTTTTTCGATAACTCCGGGACGTTCTCAAAACGTCTCACCCTCTCATTTCCAATTCTTCCTTCTTCTTGCCGTCGGGGCGTAGCGCAGCTTGGTAGCGCACCTGCTTTGGGAGCAGGGGGTCGCAGGTTCAAATCCTGTCGCCCCGACCATCTCTCTCTCATTCTCTTGATTTTGTGTGAAAACAACCATAACTTGGCCGTTTGGCCACATTATGCTTGTTTTGTGCATCTGACATTTTATGCCTGTTTTCCTGGCCGGGCCCGTCCGGTACTTGTTGCCATAAGAGGAATTATTTGCAGAGCAGAAAAGCAGAGACTGCCGATCAATATCCTGTCATTCTAGCGAAGGTCTGAATGTTTTTCCGAACAGGGCTCTCATAGGGGGTGAATGATATTCCATCTTCTTCAACGCATAAAACTCTTTTGCTCCATAAAATCCTAGCATCTCAGCTCGTAAAGGCGGAAATGCCGGGCTCGTTCAGAATGGTTGACCCAAAACTCCTGACGGACACAAATCACCTTAGGGGATGAGGCGCGTCCAAATCGCAGGATGGAGTTCTTTCCTTCAGTTAAAGCCATACCTCCGTATAAACCAGTTTTTGACCATCTGAGTCAAAAAACAATAGGTGACAAGTATTGAAAACAGCCACGAGAAAAACTCCATGGTAATGGTTGCAGCCCAATTTCCGCTCCAAATGCTGAGAACGGAATCATAAGCCCAATCATCATGATCAGGCTGGTGATAATCAGAAGAGGAGTCGATGCCCGACTCTGAAC
>JBMFWG010000043.1:0-15014 GCA_049965515.1 Leptospirillia bacterium | reverse complement strand
GCGTTATGTCGAGAGTCAGGGAACCAGGGAAAAACCGCGCAAAGCCAAACCGCCCGCTTGACCCCCTCTTGGCTTACAGCCTAAGAAGGGGAATGTGCGGGCAGATGTTCAAAAGACATGGACCTCGACGGTGAAGTATTTCTTTGGGTTCGCCTTCATATCCTTGAGCAGACTGTCCATCCGGCCAAGGATCCTGTCAATATGGGTCCCCGTGGCGGGATCATAGAGGAGATGGCCGGCCGTTCCCTTTCCACTCTGGATCTGACGCAGGATATCGTCAAGGCGGGCGAGAGAGTCTTTGAAGGAGCGCGCGGTTGCTTTGTCGTCGAGAAGATTGCCTGCCAGTCCCTGTCCGTTTTTGGCCTCTGACAGGACGGCGTCGAGGTTCTCCAGCGTCCGGTCGAGACGGCGATAGAGCGTATCGGACGAGAGAAGCTTCGACACCGTTCCCGGGCCATGGTCAATCCTTTCGGCCAAAGAGGAGAGGTCAAGTGCTGCCTGGTTAACATTGTTGTAGAGGGTAGGATCCTTCAAGAGATGACCCACCGTTCCCTCCCCGCTTTTGGCCGAGTTGGCAAGCTCGGTGAGGGAGTGGGAGAGAGCCTTCATGTTTTGGACCACATCCGTACTGGACTTCATCACGGCACCCAAGGAATTCGCCTCCTTTCCCATGATGGGAAGGGAGGCGTTGAGAGGACCGTCGGCGCTCCGGCCAGGGAGGAGCTCGACATACTTGACCCCCATGAGCCCCTGTGTGTGGATCTCCGCCGCGGTTCCGGCGGAAAGCTCCTGAAATCTTTCTCGGGAAAGCCGCATCGACACCTTGACATAGCGCTTCCCCTGGAATCGGACAAACTCCACCCCCGAGACATAGCCGCTGTCGATGCCCAGAAGACGAACAGGAGCCCCCTGGGTAAGCCCCTGGACATTTCGAAAGAGAGCCGTCATGTCGACCTGCCGGGAAAAGAGTCCCGAGATCTTGCCATAGGCGACGATCACGATCGCCCCGACGAGAAAACTTCCACCGACGATGAGCCCCACACGAAACTCGGAAAGCGGAAGGTTTGTGCTGCGCTTCATTGTCACCCCTTTCAGGAGTCGAGGGAGAGAAATGTTTTGATGAATGGATCAGAGGAGCGTTCGATGTCCTGGCGACTCCCCGTGGCAATGACCTTGGCGTCCTTGATGAAGGTGAAGAGGTCGCCCACACGATAGGCATCGGTCAGGTCATGGGTGACGACGATGTTTGTCGTCGTGAACTCCCGCTGCACCCGCCGCATCAGGTCACAGATTGACTTGGAGGTGAAGGGATCAAGGCCGGTCGTCGGTTCGTCGTAGAGCATGAAGGCGGGATCTTCCGCGGACATGGCCCGGGCAATCGCTACCCGACGACGCATCCCGCCCGAAAGGTCGGAGGGTTTCGAGTCGATTGTATTTTCGAGCCCTACAAACCGGAGAAGCGTCCGGACACGGGCCTCGACCTCCTCGTCTGAGAGCCGGGCGTGCTCCCACAGCCAAAAGGCCACATTTTCTCCCACGGTGAGGGAGTCGAAGAGGGCTCCCTCCTGGAAGACCATGCCCATGCGCTGTCGGAAGCGAAGCAGGTCCTGTTCGTTCAGGGTCGAAATATCCTGCCCGTTGGCCAAAACGCGCCCTGACACGGGATGGAGCGTCCCAAGAACACACTTGAGAATTGTGGTCTTGCCCGACCCGCTCTCGCCCAGGATCACCATGGTTTTTCCCGTGGGAATGTCGAGGTTGATGGCATCGAGGATGATCCGGTCTCCATAGGCCACGGAGAGATTCTCGAGGCGGATCACAGGCTCCACCCCCAGACATCGATCAACAGCTTGCTGATAAGGAAGTTTGCGATAAGGATCCAGATCGCCGCATAGACAACGGCCTTGGTCGTGGCCCGACCCACCCCCTGGGCACCTCCTGTCGTCCGAAGACCATAGAAACACCCGATCGAGACGAGAATGAATCCAAAGACGAAGGGTTTGGCAATCCCGTTGACGAGGTTGGGAGCCGTCAATGCCGTCCGCACACCCGACCAGTACAGAGGGGCAGGAACGTGGGACCCGAGCACGGCGACAGCCAGACCGGCAAGAACCCCCAGAAAGTCCCCCACCACAGAAAGGACCGGGAGCATAACCATGCCGGCCAGAATCTTGGGGGCCACCAGACGGTCGACAGGATCCACGCCCATCACCAAAAGGGCCTCAATCTGCTGGGTGGTGGACATCATCCCCAATTCAGAGGTGATCCCTGCCGTCACCCGGGCACTCATCACGAGGGAGGCCAAAACCGGCCCCATATCCCGAATCACCGAAGTCGCCACCACCTTGCCCAAAAGATTCGTCGCCCCGTAGGGGGCCATCACCACGCTGAACTGGAGAGCCATGTCAAGACCGGCGAAGAGGTTGGCTAAAAAGACAATAGGAATCGACCCCACCCCCAGGCGGTCCATCTCCAGAAGGCTCTCGCGAAATCGAAAGTGGACCACCAGATACCGAAAGGCCTGAGCGACCATCAGGGAAAAGCTCTGGATCGTCCCCAGAATCCCGAGGACAAATTCAAGCGGGTCAATCATTCGGGAGTCAGCTCCTGAGGCACGGGAAGCCCCGCAAGAGAAAAGAGCTGGCGCATATTCTTGCGATCCTCTGCATCGCACACTCCCTTGGGCGTTTCCAAAATCATGGGTATCGACGATCTCACTGCAAGGCGAACGAGATGTCCCAGGGCGGGGAGCCCAATATGCCCATCCCCCAACCCGGCATGACGGTCTCGCCCCGAGCCGCGGGGATAGAGGGCATCATTGAGATGCCACAGGGAAGGTTGCTTCCCCGGGACAGCCTCACAAAATCGGGTGACGAGCTCCTCCCCGGCCCTCTCCTCCGAGAGGTCGAATCCGTTGGCAAAAAGATGGCAGGAGTCAAGACAGATCCCCGTCTGATGCGGACGATCGATGGCAACATAGATCTCTGTCATTTCTTCCGGAGTCGCCCCTAGCATGCTTCCTGCGCCCGCGGTATTTTCCAGTAAAAGCGGCGGAGCCTCTCGAGGAACACGATCTAGGACCTCCTGGATGCGGGACGCAGCCCTGCTAACTGCCTTGGACCGATCTCCCCCCCGGGCAGATCCCGGATGGAGAACGAGGCCTTTCGCCCCCAAGAGGCGAGCGGCCAAAAGCTCTTTCTCCAGGGTCTCCACGGACTTTCGGGCAATGTCACCGTCTTCTGAGGCCATATTAATCAGATAGCTTGCGTGGATAAAAACATCGGAAAAAGAGGCGCGAGCGCGGGCCCCGAAATAGCTCTCAAGAAGAGGCTCCTCAGGAAGGGAAAACTCCCAGCTCCGGGAAGAGTGGGAAAAGATCTGGACCGTTCCGCAGGCCAAGGCCTCACCCCGAGCAAAGATGCGGTCGAGCCCTCCGGCGGTCGAGACATGAAGGCCGAACCGGGGCAGATTTCCCCCGGTCCGGCCGGATGTTGAGGCTTCGGTCAAGGAATCCTCACATGCTGGGATGGTGATACGGAGGATGCGGTGCCATCATTCCCCCCATCATCCCGTGATGCATCATCATCATTTCACGCCAGAGGTGTTTTGCCTTGGCAAACTGCTCCTTCGTGAGAACCTTGTGAGCCCCGGCCACCATCGTCACACAAGCCCGCATGATTTTTCTCTTATGATCCAAAACCTTGTCCATGTTCTTCTGAACCTGATTCACGTCCACATTGTGTCGCATCATAAGAGACATCGTCTCCATGCGAAGAACATGAATCCGCGCCTTTTCCATGATTTTTGTCTTCATGAAAGCCATCTTGAGAGCCATGAGCTTCTTTGTCTGGTCGGAGGAGAGACCGAGCCGATCCTGGTTCATCAGGTAGAATCCGATGGGGCCCATATGGCCATGGTGCATCATGTTGGCCCGGGCCGTTACAGGTTGTGCCACCTGGGACACCAGGAAAAACACTCCGGCAAAAAGCCAGGCGAGACGTTTTGTGGTCATGAGAACCTCCTTGTAAAATGGGTCCGGATAAATTTCCGGACAGGGTGGATCTTTCTTTATTTTAGCCTTGTTTTGGGCTTCTTGAAAAGGACAGCCGGGCACAACACCCGGAGGCCTCGTCAAAGGGAAGAGGGCGGGAGACTGCGGGAAGGGAGCTTGAGAGACACGGTGGTTCCTTTCCCCAGAGCACTCTTGACGTCAACCCAGCCGGAGAGAAGTGTCATGACATGGCGTACGATCGAGAGCCCCAGACCTGTTCCGGGGACAGAGGAACTTCTGGAACGGTCGACCCGATAGAATCTTTCGAAGATTCTGGGGAGCTCCTCTTCGGGAATTCCCATCCCGCGATCCTCGACTTCAATCTGGACTCCCTTGTCATCCATCGAGGCTCCAAGGCGGATAGAGGACCCCGGAGAGGAATACTTGACGGCATTATCGAGAAGGTTTCCCAACACAAGATGGAGAAGGGATTCATCACAGACAAAGAGAAAGGGTCTCGAAAAATCTGTCTCAAGGCGCATCTCTTTTTGGGCGAGACGATCGGAAAATTCCTCCAGGAGACGGTCGGACAAGCATCCCAGATCCACGGGAGCAAGGCGAAGGTTGACGGTCCCGGACTCAAGGCGGGAAAGCTCAAGGAGATCGTTCACAAGACGGGAGAGACGATCGGCGGAGGTGGAGATAATCCCCAAAAAACTTTTGGCAAGTTCGGGATCGGTGAGAGCTCCATCGCTCAGCGCCTCGGCATAGCCCCGGATCGAGGTCAGGGGGGTCCGGATCTCGTGGGAAACATTGGCGACGAAGTCCTTTCTGATTCTTTCCAAGCCCCGAATCGTGGTCATGTCGTAAAAAAGAAAGATCCCGTAGCTCTTCCCGGACCCATCCCGGGGTTCCGAAATCGTTGCCACCACATTCAGGACCTTGGCAGCTCCGCGACTCTTGTAACCCAGCTCCCGCATGACCCGGTTTTTTGTCCGGAAGACCTCCTCCACAAGCTGGTGGATCGCCGTCTCCCGAACCACGATTCCCAGACGGTTGCCGACCGCCTCGCTGGCGGGGATGGCCAGTATGCGCTCGAAGGCCGGATTGACCATGAGAATCTGGGAGTTTGATGCGGTCACCACAACACCTTCCACCATGTTGTCGAAGACCCCCTCGAAGCGGCTCGCGACTTCGGCAAGCCGCCCGGAGGTCTCGTGCTTTTCTTTCAGGAGTCGGATGAGGCCCGAGAGCATGGGATCGAAGAGATCGTCAAAGAAGCCCTGGGCCGCAATCGTCAGGGGATTTTTCAGCGCCGCCTCTGCCTGGCGCGCCACGATCCTGTAGATCAGACGAACCAGCAGATACAGAAAGAGAAAAAGACCGACAAAGAGAAACAGGCGGGCCATTCCATGGCCCGCCAGGACCATGAAGACCCCGCCCGCAAGAAAGGCGCCTCCGCCGAGGAGGAAGACGAAGGCGCGAAAGCTCATGGCCCCCCCTTCCCCTCTTCGCGAAAGCGATAGCCGATCTGCTTGACCGTTTCGACCCAGGCGGCCGACTCTCCCATCTTTTTCCGAAGACGTCGAATATGAACATCCACAGTCCGGTCCGTTCCCTCATAGTCGTCGCCCCAGACCGTATTGAGGAGTGTCTCCCGATCGAAAACGCGGCCTGCCCCCCGCATAAGAGCGACTAGGAGATCAAACTCCTTCGCCGTCAGGGGGGCAGGAATTCCTTCAAATGTGGCCTCATGGCGACCGATATCAATCGTGACAGGACCGATCGACATCCGCTCCGAGAGGCGCTGCTGGGTTTCCCGGCGACGGAGGACCGCCTTGACCCGGGCCACCATCTCCTTGGGATGGAAGGGTTTGACAATATAGTCGTCGGCCCCCATCTCAAGACCCACCACACGGTCGGTCTCTTCCCCCTTGGCCGTCACGATCACCACCGGCGTGGCCGAGATCGACGGATCCTGCTTGATGAGGCGGTTGACAGCCAGTCCATCGATTCCGGGAAGCATGAGATCAAGGAGGATGGCATCGGGCTTGAGGCGCCGAGCGAGAGACAGTCCCGCCGTTCCGTCCGACACATGCTCGCATTCGAAGCCTTCCATCTTGAGGTAGTGGAGGATCAGTCCGGCAATATCGGGATCATCCTCGATCATCAGAATCTTTTTGGCCATATCCGGCAATCTCCAGGGCAAAGGGCCGCTACAATCCTCAAAAGAATAGGAAAGCTGAGGGAAAAAATCAATCAAGAAAGGAACTTCTTTCAGCGGGCAAGGGGAGGGACTGTCATTTTTCTCAAGGTGTCAAGGGAAGGCTAGGAGATCGTATCCGAGACAGTCCGAAGGGGAAGCTCCCGGGCCCGGCCGTCTTCGACCACGAATCCCCGAACTACCGCCGGTTCCCTTTCAAGCCCCACAATAATCATGTACGCCTCCGGGTAGAAAGCCTGGCGGATATCGGTGGGAGAAGGGGCCGGTTCAGAGAGGGGATGGGAGTGGAAGATGGCGAAGAGTGACCAGCCTTCACGCCGGATCCTCTTCATAGCATCGAACTGCTCCCGGGTCTCCATTTGATAGCGGACCGGAGAGTGAAGGCTGTTTGTTACGGGCAGCACCTCCACCGCTCGTCCGGACGCATCAGCCGCCACAAGACCACAGGCCTCTTCCGGACGAAGGCTCCGGCAGTGGTCGATGATTTTCAGGTAAATCTTTTGAGGAAGAAGAATCTCCTCCCCGTCACGCATCAGGAGGCCGGCACCTGACAGACCCATTCCGAGGATCCCGAGACAGTCGTGATGGTGGGAGAGGGGCCGCAAAGGGCACAGTGGGGATCCTTGGGAACCTTGAGCTTGCGGAAGGTCATGGAAAGGGCATCATAGAGAAGAAGCCGGCCGGTCAGAAGCTCCCCCACCCCCAGGATCTTCTTCACCACCTCTGCCGCCTGGAGGGTTCCGATGGTCCCGGCAAGGACCCCCAGAACGCCGGCCTCAGAGCATGAGGGGACGAGTCCCGGAGGAGGGGCCTCCGGATAGAGACATCGATAGCAGGGCGCGGAGGTATGTCCCTCGAGGACGGTGACCTGTCCTTCGAATCGGAGGATCGATCCTGACACCAGGGTCTTCTTCAGAAAAAAGGCGGCATCGTTGACAATATAACGGGTTCCAAAGTTGTCGGAGCCGTCGACGATGACATCATAGTCCGAGAAGAGCTCCATTGCATTTTCTGCCGTAAGCCGATCCTGAATCGGGATCACCTGAACATCCGGGTTCATCCGGGTGAGGGTCTTTTGCCCTGAGAGAACCTTGGGAATGCCCACAGTGGCCTGGGAGTGCATGATCTGACGCTGGAGGTTCGAGACATCGACGACATCCATGTCGATGAGTGCGATGGTTCCGACGCCGGCAGCGGCCAGGTACATGGCCACAGGGCTCCCAAGCCCTCCGGCGCCGATCACAAGAACCCGGGCGGCAAGAAGCTTTTCCTGCCCCTTTCCCCCGACCTCCTTCAGGATGATGTGACGGCTGTAGCGCTGGATCTGATCTTCACGAAATGCCATGGGAACCTCCTTGAAATCCTATCCCTCGAGGATGCTCTTTTCAATGGGAGCAACAACGATCCCGCGGTCACGCAGATAGGTGACGGTACGCTCGAGGTCGGGAAGCTCTCCGTCCATCTCAAGTTCTATCCAGCCACTGTCATCAGAGATGTCGGCCCGACGAATGTTGACGACCACCGGAAAATTCTTGCAGATCTCGTAGACGATGGGCTCCCTCACCCGCTCCTCGGGAAAGGTCAGGTGGAGGCGCATCTGTGTCATAGGGAACCTCCGGCGATGGCCGGAATGATGGAGACCTCGTCGCCGGCCTTGACCGTCGTATCGAGCCCCTCGGCAAAGCGGATATCCTCTTCGTTAAGGTAGATGTTGATGAACCGGCGGAGCTCTCCTGACTCGTCAGTCAGTCGCTCCCGGATACCTGGATAATGGCTCTCGAGTCCGTCGAGGATCTCTCGAACCGTCTTCCCCTCCTCCCGAACCTCGCCCTGATTTCCGGTAAGCTTCCTCAGGGGCGTCGGAATGCGTACGACAACGGACATGGAGATTCCTTTCTTTTATACGGTCAGTTCGACGGGTTCACGTTCTTGCGGAAAGAGCTCAAAGAGGGATCGATAGCCACCGGTTCGGGAAGAGCTCCCGTAAGGGCCTCCATTGTCTTGAGTCCATTTCCGGTAATGTAAGCCACTGTGAGCTCCGAGCGCCCGATCCGTCCTTCTTCGCACAGTTTTTTCAGGGAGGCCACGGTCACCCCTCCGGCGGTCTCGGCAAAGATCCCTTCGGTTTCGGCCAGAAGCTTCATCCCCTCGACAATTTCCGGATCGGTGGCGGCAGCAATGCCCCCCTTCGACTTGAAGACGACATCCAGGGAATAAAAACCGTCGGCCGGATTTCCGATGGCCAGAGACTTGGCAATGGTGTTGGGCTTCACCGGAACAAGGTGGTTCTTTCCAGAGACAAAGGCCCGGTAGACGGGGGAGCAGCCTTCCGCCTGGGCTCCGTTGACCCGAAGCACCGGATTGGCCGGAACGATACCCAGCTTCGAGAACTCCTGAAAACCTTTCCAGATCTTTGTGAGAAGGGATCCCGAGGCGATGGGAACCACGACCTGGTCCGGAATGCGCCAGCCCAGTTGCTCGGCCGTTTCAAAGGCCAGAGATTTGGAGCCCTCGGCATAGTAGGGGCGAATGTTGATATTCACAAAGGCCCAGGGATATTCTCCGCCGATTTCGCTGCAAAGCCGGTTGACGTCGTCGTAGTTTCCCCGAACGGCCACCACGGTGGGATGGTAGATCAGGTTACCCAGGATCTTTCCGGCCTCGAGGTCGTGGGGAATGAACACAAAACATTTCATCCCGACACTGGCCGCATGGGCCGAAACGGAGTTCGCCAGGTTCCCGGTCGAGGCGCAGGCCACAGTATCAAAGCCCAGCTCCCGGGCCCGAGTCATGGCCACAGCCACCACCCGGTCCTTGAATGACAAGGTCGGATGGTTCACCGTATCGTTCTTCAGGTAGAGGTTGTCCAGGCCCAAAACCTTGCCCAGCCGCTTCGCATGAACCAGCGGGGTCATACCGGCATGGAGACCCACAGTCGGCGCTCCTGTCACAGGAAGAAGTTCGTGGTATCGCCAGAGAGATTTGGGCCCTTCCTCAATCGAGCGACGGGTGAGCCGGCTACCGATCGCCTCATAATCATAATCGACCTCAAGAGGTCCGAAACAAAACTCACAGATATGCATCGCCACGGCCGGATAGAGGCGGCCGCACTCGCGACATTTGAGACCCTTTATCTTTGAGCCTGCGGAGGCGTTTGCCACAGCCTCTCCACGGGCCACGTCAGACTCCTGGTGTGGTGCAGACGGTCTGTTCATAGTCGATCAACTCCGTAATCACAGGATGATCCCCGCAGACGGGGCACTTGGGGTTCTTGCGGACGGCCACGTTCCGGAAAGCAACCGTCAGGGCGTCATAGGTCAGGAGGCGATTGATCAGAAGATCTCCCTTTCCAAGAAGAAGCTTCAGGACCTCGGTCGCCTGAATGGTCCCGATGACGCCAGCGATGACGCCGAGGACACCCGCTTCGGAACAGGAGGGAACAGCTCCGGGGGGGGGCGGCTCCCGGAAGAGACAGCGGTAGCAGGCCGACTCTCCAGGCCGGATGGTTAGGACCTGACCAACGAAGCGGAGGATTCCCCCATGAACAAGGGGAACTCCCGAAAGAACGGCCAGGTCGTTGATCAGAAATTTTGCAGGAAAGTTGTCCGTTCCGTCGAGAATGACATCATACCCCGAGACAACCTCTCGAGCATTGGCCGCCGTCAGGGCAAAAGGGTAAGTCAGCACCTTGACATCAGGATTGAGAGCTTCGATCTTTTCTTGTCCGGAGACAACCTTAGGGCGGTCGACATCTGGCGTTCCATGAAGGATCTGGCGCTGAAGATTCGAGAGATCCACCACATCCATGTCCACAAGCCCGATCGTTCCAACCCCTGCGGCAGCAAGGTAGAGGGCCGCCGGGCTTCCCAACCCCCCCGCTCCGATGATCAGGACCCTGGAGGCCAAAAGGGCCTTCTGCCCCTTTCCTCCCACTTCAGGCAGGAGGATGTGTCGAGAATAGCGCTCGATCTGTTCCTCAGTCATATCCATCTCTTTTCCCTTCCTGGCAAAAAGCTATACCTGCAGATATTTTTCGATGGAAAAGTAGCGCTCAAAGCTGTCGCAGACAACCGTGACGACCCGAGCCCCTTCAGGAAGGGTCCGGGCCAGGGCGATCGCGGCAAAGACATTCGCACCGGAGGATATCCCCGCCATGATTCCCTCTTCCTTCGCCAGACGGCGGGCCGTCTCAATCGCCTGGACATCCGTGACAGTAAAGACCCGACTGATCACCTTCCTGTCGAGGATTTTCGGCACGAACCCCGCGCCAATTCCCTGGATCCGATGCGGTCCGGGGGCGCCCCCGGAGAGGACCGGAGAGCTTTCCGGCTCCACCGCCCAGACAGGAATCCCCGGGGACTTCTCCCGGAGGAAACGTCCGACCCCGGAAATGGTCCCCCCCGTTCCGACGCCCGCCACAAAGCCATCGGGGACTCCCCCCAGGGACTCGAGAATTTCCGGGGCGGTGGTGCGGTAATGGGAGTCGGGGTTGGCAGGATTATCAAACTGCCGAGGGATGAAGGCTCCCTGGATGGAGGAGGCGATCTCTTCGGCCCGCCGGATGGCCGCACTCATGCCCCCTGCGGCCGGAGTCAGCTCTACCGTAGCTCCTAGGGCACGCAGATGAGAGACTCGTTCCTGGCTCATCCCCTCCGGCATGACAATCGTGACAGGATGGTGGGCCAGAACTCCGATCTGGGCCAGTCCAATCCCCATGTTGCCGCTTGTGGCCTCCACAATAGGAGCTCTGGGCGCAAGAAGCCCTCGAGCCCGAGCATCCTCGATCATGAAAAGGGCTGGTCTGTCCTTGATACTTCCGCCCAGGTTCTTGGACTCGAGCTTCACAAGGATCGTCCGGCCAAGATCAAAGCTGATGCCGGAAAGCGGAACGAGGGGGGTCTTTCCAATCAGGGCAATCAGGGGAGAAGAGATTCTCCCCGATGCCGTCTTACTGTTTGGTGACATGGTTCCTCCGGAGGAGAAAAAGGCCTTAACTCAGGCCTGCCCTCCTCCCATGAAAAAGAGGATCTCCAACTCGTCTCCTTCAGCAAGGAGTGTCGAATCAAGCTGGGAGCGCTCAAGGATATTTCCATTGTGCTCGACCGACACAAGAGCGGGATCGAGCTCCCGGGCGGCGAGGACCGACCCAACGGTACTCTTGTCGGAAACCGCTTCCGGCTTCCCGTTAATTCTGACCTCCATGGCTCTAGGTCCCCATTTCCCACGATGCCAGGTACTTTTCCTGTTCGGCAGTCAGGGTGTCGATGGCAATTCCAAGTGCGGCCAGCTTTCGGCTGGCAATTTCGCGATCCACTTCGCGAGGGATCGTAATGACGTCCTTGGGAAGCTTCTTGGCATGCTTGATGATATATTCCGCTCCAAGGGCCTGGTTGGCAAAGCTCATGTCCATGACCTGGGCGGGATGGCCTTCGGCCGAAGCGAGGTTGATGAGGCGTCCCTCTCCGAGAAGCATAATCCGCCGCCCGTCCTTCATGACGTATTCCTCAACAAAGTCGCGAAGGAGTGTCTTCTTCGAGGAGAGCTTTTCCAGTGCCGGGATGTCGATCTCGGCATTGAAGTGACCGGAGTTGCAGACGATCGCTCCGTCCTTCATCACCTTGAAGGACTCTTTGGCGATGACATTGATGTCGCCTGTCACAGTGATGAAAAAGTCTCCTACCTTCGCAGCTTCCCGGATCGGCATGACGGAAAAGCCGTCCATGGCCGCCTCAAGACCCTTGATGGGGTCGATCTCGGTCACAACCACCTTGGCACCCATGCCGGAGGCGCGACGGGCGATACCGCGGCCGCACCAGCCGTATCCGCAAACAACCACCGTTGATCCGGCAAAAAGGCGATTGGTGGCCCGCATGATTCCATCGAGAGTCGACTGACCTGTTCCGTAACGGTTATCGAAGAGGTGCTTGGTCTCAGAATCGTTCACTGCCACGATGGGATAGGCCAGAACCTTTTTCTGGGCCATGGCCTTGAGGCGAATGACGCCGGTCGTGGTCTCTTCCGTCCCTCCCATGACATGGGGAAGAAGGGACTTGAGATCGGAGTGGAGCATCGACACCAAATCGGCCCCGTCATCCATGGTGATCTGGGGTTTAGCTTCAAGCACCGCCCGAATATGGCTGTAGTAGGTATCGTGGTCCTCTCCCTTGATGGCAAAGACGGGGATCCCGTCATTAACCACGAGGGAGGCCGCCACATCATCCTGAGTCGACAGGGGATTCGATGCGCAGAGCATCACATCGGCCCCGCCCGCCTTGAGTGTCTTCATGAGATTGGCCGTCTCGCTGGTCACATGGAGGCACGCGGCCACCTTGATACCCTTGAGCGGCTTCGTCTTGGAAAAATCCTTGGCAATGTTGGCAAGAACCGGCATATCCCGTCCGGCCCATTCGATGCGGCGAGCCCCCATGTCGGCCAGCTTCTTGTCCTTGATATCATGCTTCATTCGCAACTCCCGTTGAGGATTCATCTTTGATTAAAAAGCATCGAGATTTAGGCCAGTCGCTCCGTCTCTTTCCGAAGGCTCTCAGCCATATCGAGGCGTTCCCAGGTAAAATCTTCTTCATTGCGTCCGAAGTGGCCGTAGGAGGCGGTTTTCCGGTAGATCGGCCGACGAAGTTTCAGGTGGTCGATAATGCCCTTTGGAGTCAAGGGAAAGAGTTCCCGCACAACCTTCTCGATCAGGCGATCCGAGACTGGAGAGGTCTGATAGGAATTCACATGAACCGACACCGGCTCGGCCACCCCTATGGCGTAAGCTAGCTGAACCTCGCAGCGTTTTGCAAGGCCCGCTCCCACAATGTTCTTTGCCACGTAGCGAGCCATATAGCACGCCGAGCGATCAACCTTCGTGGGATCCTTTCCCGAAAAAGCCCCGCCACCATGGCGTCCGGCCCCTCCATAGGTATCCACGATGATCTTCCGACCGGTAAGCCCGGCATCTCCGTGGGGTCCCCCGGTGACAAATCGTCCGGTGGGGTTGATGTGGAATGTCACGGGGCGTCCCGTGACAAGCGATTCGGGAAGCACAGGGCGCACAACCTTTTCGATAACGTCGGTATAAATTTGCTCCTGGGTGACATCAGGGGCGTGCTGGGTGGAAACAACAATCGTATCCACAGCCACGGGTCCGTTCTCGTCGTACTCGAGGGTCACCTGAGCTTTTCCGTCGGGCCGCAGATACGGAAGGACCCCGGACTTTCTCAGGTGGGCCAGCTGACGGGTCAGGCGATGGGCGAGGAGAATTGGCATGGGCATCAGCTCTTCCGTCTCGTTCACCGCCATTCCGAACATGAGTCCCTGATCACCGGCTCCGCCGGTATCAACCCCCATGGAGATGTCAGGGGACTGAGAATGAAGGGTGGTCAGAACGGCGCAGGTCTTGTAGTCGAATCCGGTTTCGGAATCGGTATATCCAATATCCTTGACGACCTCCCGGGCCACTTCGTCATACATGACGTTGTGGCGAGCCGTGATCTCGCCGGCCAGCATGACAAGACCGGTTGTTGTGAGAGATTCACAGGCCACACGCGCCATGGGATCCTGAGCGAGGATGGCATCGAGAATGCCGTCGGAGATCTGATCGCACATCTTGTCGGGGTGTCCTTCGGTGACGGACTCCGAGGTAAACAGGTAGTGGCTCTTGGCCATCAAAATCCTCCATAGTTTGAAGGCAAAAAAAAACCCGGTGCCGAATAAGCACAGGGTTCCTCGAGATATTCTCGCATCCTGGACTTTTAGCACTTTTTTTTAAGGTGGTTGCAATCGTCTCAAATCACTCCACCGGGTCGATTGACTCAATAATATCGCGGTGCTGCTTCGGTGTCAACAAAGAAAAAAAGACGACAGCATCGGTCTTCTGACTGAAACATGAAAGCCTTAATGCCTCGGACAATGCCAGAAAATCCAAAAAATATTCCGGTCAATGCCCTCCTCCCCCTTGAACTGATCGGAATCTTTTGTTACGATTCTCTGACTGGACAACCGGTATCCTTCCTCATGTGGGGCTGTGGCGCAGTTGGGAGCGCGCAAGACTGGCAGTCTTGAGGTCACGGGTTCGACCCCCGTCAGCTCCACCATATTCCATTATTCCATTCTCAAGAATACTCACCACTCATTCCACTCATTCGAATAACTCCCCTCAACTTTTTCTTTGAACATCTGCCCGCACATTTCCCTTCTTAGGCGGTAAGCCAAGAGGGGGTCAAGCGGGCGGTTTGGCTTTGCGCGGTTTTTCCCTGGTCCCTTGGTTTTCGACATAACGACGGACTGTTTCGAGTGTCGCTCCGCCGACGCTTCCGACATAGTCGGCCCGATGCCAGAAGACCGGTACTACCGGACCTTCGCCAAAAAAGCGGTCTCTCTTTCGGGAACGTCCGTTCCTGTGGATCAGGAATATGCCCGGTTCATCGGAGAGAACACTCCCTGGCTCCGGGAGGTTCCCTCCCAGATACTCAGAAACGGGGCGGTTCGGTGGAAGCAGGCGGTTGGACGTTTTTTCTCCGGGCTTTCCCAAAGACCCGTCTTTCAGAGAAAGGACGGACGGCAGTCGGTCTGGATCACCTCCGAACTCTTCTCCTTTCGATATAACAAGAAGAGACACGCCGAGGAGCTTGTTCTCGGAACAAAGAAGTTCCCGGTGGGGGTTCTGGCCTTCAAGGCCCATACCCCGTATTGCCGTCCCGCCTCCCTTCACGTCTCGGTCGAGGCGGGGAAGTGGTACGTCTCCTTTTCCTCGGACGACGGTCTTGCCGAGCCGAAAGAGGAAGACACGATCTCTTG
>JBMFWG010000042.1:0-15406 GCA_049965515.1 Leptospirillia bacterium | reverse complement strand
TTCTGGACATTTTTTGATCCAAAAGTGCCTCCCGAAGGGATGAAGCTCGATCCATCATCATGATGTGATCGACAATAGAGTTTTCCACAGGGTCCAGCAAGAATCATTTTTTGAGTTTTGCAAGACCCTCACTTGATTTGATTTTTTTAAGTATCCCCAAGGGGAAGGCGTGAAGATACCCTTTATCTGGATTCTTCTGGCCGGGGGAGTGTTTTTTCTCGTGGCACTCCTTCTTGTCCCGGGAGACTCCCAATATGTTCGTCTGGCCATTGATGCCGGGGACTATGACTACGCCCAGCGCCTCCTTTTCCCTTATCTCTCCTCCCACGACCCTCCGGACTGGGCTTTGCGCGATGCTGCCCATGTGGCCGCCCTTCAGGGGTATCCTTCCCGGGCCGTCGGCTATCTTGAGGAGCTTCTGAAAAAAAGTCCCGGCCACTACAACGACCGTCTTGAGCTCGCCCGCCTTTACCTCAATCTCTATGAGCCCCGGAAGGCGGCACTTCAGCTCCACGAACTCCTTCAAACAAAAAAATTTTCTGAAAAGGACATGATGCGCCTGGCCCGCTCCTATGACATTCTGAACCTTCCGGGAGAGGCACTGACCATTCTCCATCGCATTGCCAATGAACACCCCAGGGACATGAACTACTGGAAGGCGATTTTGGAGTACGATACTCAGAAGGGCAATGCCGATGACATGGCCCGGACCCTCCGGATTCTCTCCCGAAACTTCCCTCAGAGGATCGACTATCTGACCATGCGTCTTTCCCTGGCCGCCCGCCGGGGGCGTGACCGGGAGGTCCTTCGAATGATGGCGCGCCTCAAGGCCCTGGGTAGCGGTATCGATTCCTCCCTTCTTCCCGCGATGCGCTCCCTTTTTCGGCTGAAGAGGCCGGTCGAGGCTTATCTCCTCTATCGGACATCCGAACCGGAGGTGGCCAAAAACAGTGTGATAGAATCCGCCGCCTGGTTCTTCTACAAGGCGGGATATCGCCCTTGGGCTCTCTCCGCCTTCCTCGACCTTTTGGCCCGGGAGCCCACGAACCAGAAGGTGTGGGACGATGCGATCTGGCTTGCCGACAAGATGGGCTGGTATTCGGCCACCCGACAACTCATGGAAAAGCGGCAGGGAGTTCTTCCACTTCCTCTTGAGATTTACCATCAAAGGATTCTCGACCTCGACGACCGTTATGGCCTTCAGGGACAGGCTCAGGAGGATCTTCTGTCGTGGCTGGGAAGGGTGGGGGGGCCGGATCTTTCTGATTTGCGCCTGGCCTGGCAGGCGGCCGAGGATAAGGACAAACTGCCGCTGGCCACGGCCCGGCTTCGTCAGGCCCTGAATCTCTTTCCCGGGAATATAAAGATCCGCGATGACCTTGTGAGAAGCTACCGGGACATGGGGCGCTACGATGAGGCCGGAGCCGTCCTCTGGGCCCAGGGTCTTGAGTCGGGAAGTCGGCCCCTGATCCGTCGGGCGCTCGATGCTTTCCGGGAGGCGGATAATCTGCCCGTGCAGGAGGGGGTTCTCTTTTACCTCGCCTCCTCGGATTCCCGTCCCCGATTCCTAGATGATCAATACGCCCTCTTTACCCTCTTTGAGCAAAACGGTCGCCGGGGCGATGTTGACCATCTTCTGGCGGTGATTGAGCGATTCCCGGACATCTCTGCCTCTTTGGGTATGGAGCTGGCCCAGATCATGATCTGGAACAAGCATGACAAAATGGCACAGACCGCCATCAATAAGATCTCCCAGGCCTATCCTGCAAACCGGGGGATCCTTTTTCAGGCCTCCGACTGGTTTAATGAGGCGGATCGCCTCGATCTTGCCATCGACTATGACAAACGGCTGGTGTCGCTCATGCCGTCAGATTCCCAGGGGCTGGCCCTTTTCATCCGGGACATGATCTGGGCCGGCCAGGACAAGAAGGTTCTGGCCTACTACCAGCGCCTTCTGGGACTTGATCCCAATAATCTGGCGGCTCTGGCCTACCTGGGCGACCATGCCTACTACCATGGTCATTTTCGTCGGGCCATCCGGCTCTATCGCCGGGCGGTGTCCCATGGAGACACCGACTACGCGCTGGTCTATCGTTTGGGATCGGCCTTTCGGCAGGTCCGAAATTTCCGCATGGCCCGTCGCATGTTTCAACTCTCCTGGGAACTTCTTTCCTCCGATCTCCCCGGGAAGGTCCCCCCCAAAAAGACCGGGAGCCCCCAGTCCCGGAGAGAAGGGGCCTGGACCGGAAAAATCCGTCTTGTGGCCCTGTCAGTTCCTCCCCCGTCGACCCCTGTGGGGGCCGCAGTGCCTGATGAGACGACTCGTCGCCGCCTTCTCTATGCCATCAAGATCCAGCATGCTATGGGCCATGACAGGGAGGCCTACCAAAGGACCATGGATTTCCTGCGGCGGTTTCCTGACGATCGGGAAGGACTCTTCTGGGCTGCGCGTCTTTTGTGGAAGGCCAGAAAGGGAGAAAAGGCCCTGCGTTATCTGGGTCGCTGGTTGGCCCGTCATCCCGACTCCAAGGACTTTCTTGTCTTCCGGGCCGAAATCCTGACGGCGACCGGACGTCTCGCCACGGCCCAGAGGCTTCTCTGGCGGCTCCACAAAAAGTATCCTGACGACAAGGTGATATGGAGCGACCTTGTGGAGACCTATAAAAAACAGGGGGATCTCATGTCAACTCAGGCTCTGGACTCCCATCTCTTTTCCCAGGGGGAGACCCAGGCTCCCCGTGTCACATCCGGAGTCCTGAACCTTTACAATATGGACGACTGGTCGCTGAGAAATCAGGACTTTGTTATCTTCTATCCGGGAGGGGCGGCCTACAGCTTAGACACCAAGGTCGAGACTCCCCTCTGGGGGACGGCGAATTATTTTGCCGGGAGGACCGAGTATCTGGGGGAAGGGATCGGGATTGGCACGGGAACCAACGCCTACAGCTACGCAGGAGTCCGGTGGACCCCCAAGCCGGGGTGGCAGGTGTTGGCCGAGGGCGGGGACACCCAACTTGCGGGAACTCCGGGCTTCTATCTTCACGGGACCGGATCGGTGGGGCCAGTCACCCTGGACCTGCAAGGCTTCGACAACATGATCTGGGGAGACTTCGGCGAGTCCATCGCCCGGGATGGCCTCCAGTCAGGGTACATGGCGACCATTTCCGTGACGCCCTTTCAGCGCCTTTCCTTTGAAGCCCAGTCTTGGCTTTTCGACTACACCCTCGACGGCCGGATGCTTCCCTATGGGGAGTTGCACAATACCCTGGGGATGTTCGATCTTGTCCTGGATACCGATCCCCAGCTTGACTTTGTGGGAGGCTATGAGGACTGGACAATGGAGGCGGCGAGTCCGGCGATCGGGGCACTGGTTCCCATTCTGGATCGCCAGCAGTTTTTTTTCGGGGCGCTGGTCTATCAGACCCGCATCAGAAATCGCCTAAACCTCAACCTGCAGGTGGGAGGGTATGACGACATTTATTCCCACACGCCCTCCTACGAAGGGGGAGCCGGGATCTCCTATCGTCTCTCCCGCTCGCTGGAAGTCTTTGCGAACGGGGATTACTTTAATCAATCGGTTCTTTACAACGGGGCGTCCATCGAAGCCCTCTGGGGGTTCTCCTTATGGTTCTGACATTGTCGCGTCTTGTCCGTCTTGCCGGACTCACCCTCTCGCTGGTTCTTCTGGCGGCCTGCGCCTCAGGCGGGGGGTCGTCCGGGACGCTTCCCTTCGCACCCCGGCCCCTGACGGTCTTCGTCCAGCCCTTTGCGAACCTGACGACGACGCCCGATGCGGGGAGGTCCGTGACGACCCTCCTCACCGCCCAGCTGCTGCGCCGGCCGGAGCTTCGCCTGGTCTCCCCCGACGCTCTTCCCTTTCCGCTTCCCACGAATGCCTCGGCCACCAACATGAGCCTCACCTTGCGGGACCGCCTCAAGGCGGCGGGACTCGATGCCATCCTTTCGGGGTCGGTCATCGAATACACCTATCGCTCCGAGCTTGAAAGCGAGCCGGTGGTGGGCATCAACTGGACGATGACCGACCTCCGCACTGGCCGGGTTCTCTGGTCGGCGGCGCTGTCAGGGGTGGGAAGCTGCTTTTTCGGATGCAGCCAGACGCTTACATCTCTCTCGACGGATCTCATCGGAAAAGAGGTCGCGCGCTTTGTCGGTCATTAGGAAAATGTACGAGAAGTTGGCGGGACGGGGGGCGCTGAGAGTCCGAGGGGGGCTTCTTCTGGCCCTCCTCCTCGCCCTTTCCTCCTGTCTCTCTTCTTCTCCCCCACCTCCGAAGGAGGAGGGAAAAGAACCCTTCCGTTATGTCGTCTACTACGGGGACACCCGCCAACCCTCTCTCATGAAGGGAGCGGACTGGGCCATCGTCTCCGATACTTATCCCCTCCCTTCCCCCGAGAGTCCGCCTCCTCTCTATCTGGCCTACCTGTCGGTGGGGGAGGTTGACCGGGACGGTCCCATCGCCCGGATCCTGGCCCGGACTCCGGAGGCTGGCCGGAGCGTTTACCTCTCCGAAAATGCCTTCTGGAACTCCCATGTGGCCGATATCCGGAACCCTGTCTTTCGGAAGGCGCTCTACGCGCGGGTGGAGAGGGACCTGCGGAAGGGATTTTCAGGGCTCTTTCTCGACACCCTCGACTCTCCCCTGGACTATGAGGAGCGCCATCCCCGGAAGGGCGAGGGTCTCCGGTTGGCACTGGTCGCCTTCGTCGAAACCCTCCATGCCACCTATCCGCGCCTGGTCATTGTGGGAAACAGGGGCTTCCCGATTCTTCCGGCGCTGGCGCCCTCCCTTTCCGGGGTTCTCTTTGAAGACTTTTGCACGCGCTATTCCGGACGGCAAAGGCGGTATGTCCGGGTCGATCCCCGGGAAAGGCAGGCGTTTCTCGCCGTCATCCGCCGGGCCCAGGCGAAAAACCCCGACCTTCGCCTTCTTGCGCTGGACTACGACGACCCCGACCATCCGGGTCTCTCCCGGGGGTGCGGACGTCTGGCACTTTCGGAGGGCTTCTCCCACTATGTCTCAGACTGGCAGCTCCTTCGGCCGGTGCCCACTATTCGGCCGGAGGCTTCGCGATGAGATCGTGGATCCGGAGGGTCGCCCTCTGGTGGAGGAGAACCCGGGTCGCGCCCTATCTTGAATCCCTGGGCGGGCTCCTGCTGGTGGGAGGCTTTTTCTTCTATGTTTACGGAACCTCCTCCCTGACCTTCCCGAGCTTCCACCCCTTTCTGCCCGTTGTCCTCCTGGTGGCGGGCCGGTATGGATTTGTTCCCGGCCTTCTCTCCGCACTGGAGGCCACCGGGGGTTACTATCTCATGCTTCTGTGGCAGGATCACTTCGATACTATGGCCCCGGGGGAGTTCTCCTTCCTCTGGCCATCGGCCTTCCTGTTTTCGGGAATGGTGATGGGAGAGCTCCGTGATGCGGAGAGGAGGAAATACGAGGCCCTCTATGAGAAATTCCTCAAAACGAAGGATGCGGCCGATACCGCTGAGCTTGAGCTCGACATCCTGACCCGGGCGAAGCGGGAGCTCGAACAGAGGATCTTTCTCGACCCCAATGCCATCAGCGACATGTTCGATCTCTTCCGCTCCCTGGAGCGCGATGAAATCGACAGTATTCCCTCCTCCGTCCTTTCGCTTTCAACCTCATTTCTGGGGGTGAATTCGGCGGGGCTCTATATCCGACACAAGGGGGACTTTGTCATGGAGGCGGAGACGGGGGTCCTCCCCTCTCCCCGGAGGATCCCCGGAGGCTATCCTCCCTTTTCCCAAGCCTACGAAAAAGGGGAGATCCGCTCCCTATCCTCCCATGGAGTCCTTCCTGAGATTCCCGCATCGGAGGAAGGTCCGGCGATGCGCCCCCTGGGGATTTATCCAATACGCTCGGGAGAGGAAGAGGTCCGCTTTCTTCTTGTCCTTTGGCATGCCCCTTTTGAAAAGCTGACCCCGGAATTCTTCCAGACCGCCTCCATGATTGCCGAGCGCGCCTCGTCCCGTCTTATGAGCCTCAAGGTCCAGAGGGAGACCCGGGAGAGTGTCTCCCAGGATGAGACCACAGGATTTCTCCGGCCAGTCTTCTTCGCCCGCAGGGCGGCCGAGGAGCTGGGAAAGGCCTACCGCTACCTCGTGCCCCTGTCGTTGATCGAGATCGAGTTTGCCCCCCCCCAGGGGGGCTTCCTCGACCGTCACGCCTTGCTCATGACGATGCGGACGATTGCCAAGAAGCTTCTCCGCGAGGTCGATCTCGTGGGGGTTCCTCCGGATTTTTCCACCGTCTGGTTTTGTCTCCCCCATACCGGGGAGTCCGGGGCGCGCATTGTCCTTTCAAAACTTTGGGAGTACTGGAAGGTGGAAACTGCCTCATCCCAGGTCCTGTCTGGGGTGAGGATCCTCTTCCGGAGGGTCGCCTTCGAGCCTGGAGACCGGGTAAAAAACTCGAATGTCTTTGTCTCCATGATGAAAAGACTCGACGGACTCTATGAGTTTGATCCCTCAAGCCATGTCTACAGTGGCAAAGGCTTTGCCAGGCTCGTGCGCGCCCGCCTCCCCGAGAAGGGGGGAGTCCTGGGACTCTTTCGCCTGTCCTTTTCCGCGCCCTCTCTTGAAGAGGTGTTGTTCCTCCGGAAGGATCTCGGCACACGAAAGACCAAAGCCGGACGATTCTCGCTGCCCCGGGAAGCCGAGGTCGGCGTTCCCCTGTCGGGGGCCTGCCTCTGGATCTTCATTCCCCAGGCCACAGAAGAGATTCTCGATGAGATCGCGCGAACGTCCGAGGTTGCGTGGTCAGAGAGCGACATTCCGAAACTTAAAAGAGGAGGGGTCAGCTTCGATCGCCTTCTCCTGGGGAGTCTTGTGACTCCCCAAAGCGACCTCCTGGTGAGCCTTGAGGAGATGGGGCAGGAGGAGGACGGACTCTCCTTTCGCCCCATTGACGAGGCTCTGACGGACCAACCAGAGAGATGGGGGTCAGTCAGTGAGTCCGGGAGTCTGCCCTTTCTGTCTGAGGACGGACAAAGATCTCATAAAAGTGGAGAGGAGGAGCTCTCTCAGGAAAGCTCCTCCTCTCCGGATGGGGATCCTCTGAAGTCGGAGGCTGTGGTGACGGAGGCCCCCGAAGGGAAGAGTCCCCTGTCTTTTTATGAGGGAGGGCGATTTGATCCGCCCGTTCGTATCCCTTCGCCTCCTCCCGGAGGGGAGGGGACTCCGGAGGGAGAGATCCGGGGCTATGGGCGCTTCCCCGAGGTTTTGAGGATGAAGGTGGAATCCCTCATTCGCGACCATGGGGCCCAGGGCCTGACCAGGAGAGATATTGCCAAAAACTCGCGAGACTTTGCGAGGCTCGACCCGGAAAGCCAGGAGGCCCTTCTGGCAGAGCTTGCGGCGACTGGGCGCATTGTCCGCGAGCAGCCGGAAGGACGAGGGTGTTTCCGGGTGAGTTACGTTCATGCCTCACACCAGGGAGTCCGTTATGAGGAATGAGAAAGGACAAGAAAAAACACAACATGCTCGGGAGCCAGAATCTTTTTTCCTCGCCTTTCGCCCCCTAATTCGGCAAGGAGCTCTCCTGGCGTTTATGGCCGCCGGTGCGATACTTTCCATCTTCGCTATGGTGGACCTTCTCAAAGGAGAAAGCTCGGAGCGCGAGATCCTGCTCCTTGACGTTTTTGGGGCGCTGGCCTGGCTTCCGGGGGTGGCCCTTCTCCCTCCCTTCCTCCGGCTTCCCTATGCGCTGGTCCCCTTTGTTCTTCCCCTGGCCGGCCCCCCCCTGGTCCTGATTGCCGTCTTTTTCTTTGTCCTGAGCCGACGATCGGATTATCTTGCGGACGACCCCATGCTTCAGATGATCTTTCACCCTCCTGCAGTCCCAGTCAAAAGAAATCGCTACACCCTTGAGGACATTCTTTCCCATGACCGCATGATCGTGTCGGCCGGAGACATCCTTCGATGGGGGGATGTCTCTCTCAAACAGGCCCTGATCGATCGCCTGGCTTCCCGTAATGTGACCCCTCGGGCTATCCGGATTCTCCGGGAAGCCCGCGGCGACCCCGATGACGAAGTCCGTCTCTTTGCCACGACGATCCTCACCCGCATCGAGAAGACCTTTCAGGAACGGACGACATCTCTTAGGGAAAATCCCGATCCGGTCGCCCCTCATGCGACCCTGGGCAAGGCGTACCTCGAGTATGCTGAATCGGGATTGCTGGGTGATCGCCTAGCCCGAGGACTCTATCAGTCCGCCCTTGCGGCCTTTGAGAAGGCCCTGGAAGCTGAAGAGCCGTTGTCCCGGGAGGAGCTGAGTCATCTGGCGAATGTCGCGGCCACACAACGGAATCCGGCGGTCTTTTTCCTGGTCCGGCAAAGACTTGCCCATGATTGCAATCCCCTGGATCTCCAGCGTCTGGAATGGGTCGAGCTCTATGAGTCCGGCCAATGGCAGGAGCTCAAGGAAAAGATCCGGGCTTCCGCTCCTCTATGGGAGGGGAAGGATCCGCCTTCCTTCCTGTCGGTCTGGATGGGATCCTCACGGGAGGTCTCATGATTGATAAACGCGAGGAGTTGGCCGATGTCTGCCTTATTCTCGAGGGAACCTATCCCTTTGTGACCGGAGGGGTCTCCTCCTGGACCCACCAGCTGATCACACATCTTCCGGAGATCCGTTTTCATCTCTACTGCCTTATTGCCGAGAAGGATCCCGGTCCCTGGCGATTTCCCCGGCCGGACAACGTCGTGGGCGTCACGACGCTCCCTCTGGGGGGCGCCGCAAAGCTCCTGGAGGAAAAGGGGGGAGTCTTGCCGCCGGAGGAGGAGAGACGCTTGATTGAGATGCTCCGCTCCTTTCATACCGGGCTTTTGGGGGGACATCCCGAAGCCTTCCGGACCCTCTTCGAGCGCTTCCGAAAGACGGGGTTTTCCCCCGAGCTCTTCCGGACTCTTTCGGTGGGACGGCAGGCCTGGTCCCTCATTGGGGAGTTCTATCAGGCCCAGTTTGCCCATGAATCCTTCATCGACTTTTTCTGGATGTGGAGGACAACTCATCTCCCCCTCTTTGCCCTTCTCTCGGCGCCGCTTCCCCGGGCCCGACTTTACCATTCGCTGGCCTCGGGCTATGCCGGCATGCTGGGGGTCATGGGCAAGCTGGCCTACGACCGCCCCTTTGTCCTCACCGAGCATGGCCTTTATACGCGCGAACGAAAGATCGAGATCGCCCTGGCCCAGTGGATCGGCAAGAGTCATGAGGAGGAGGCGACGGTGCGTCCCATCCGGGGAACGGTCAAGGGGTTCTGGATGAGGATCTTCGAGCAGTTAGGGAGGATCGTCTATCATTACTCCGATACGATCGTGACGCTTTTTGAGGGGAATCGGAGGCTCCAGATCCGGGACGGGGCCGATCCGGAAAAAACCCGGGTGATTCCCAACGGGATTGCCCTCGGGGAGAGGCCCGTTCCTGCTCCGGCTCCCAGAGTCTCCGGAGAAGAACGGATCGTGGGCTTTATTGGACGGGTGGTTCCCATCAAGGACGTCAAGACATTCATTCAGTCCTGCCGCCTGGTGATCGATCAGTATCCCAAGGTGAGGATCCTGATTATGGGACCCATGGACCAGGATCCGGAATATGCCCGGGAGTGCCAGAATCTCGTGGAGCTTCTGGAGATCTCCGACAAGGTCACCTTTTTGGGGTCGGTGCGGGTGGATGACTATTTGCCAACCCTTGACCTCCTTGTCCTGACGTCGCTCTCCGAGGCGCAGCCGCTGGTGATCATGGAAGGAGCCGTTTATGAAGTTCCCACGGTGGCGACCCGTGTCGGGGCCTGTGACGAACTTATCAATGGGCGGCTGCGGGAAGATCGCCTTTTGGGACCGGGAGGCATCGTGACGTCGGTTGGAAATCCTGATGAAACAGCTTTGGCGATTCTCAGGATCCTCCGGGACGAGGAGCTCAGGAGGAGAATGGGACGGGCGGCTCGGATCCGAATGGAGCGCTTCTATCGGGAAGAGGCCGTCTTTTCGGCCTATCGGGAGATCTACCGGATGGGGGAGGGCTGATGGCGGGTATTGGTTTTGTCCTGCGCAAGCTTGTGGCTCGGGAGGATCTCTCCTCTCTTGCGGGAGCCTTCGTCCTCTCCGCCCTCGTGGCTGCCGGTCCCTGGCTTCTCACGACAGTGGGACTTCTGATTGTAAGCTATTCAAGCCTCGGCTCCTTTACCCGGGTCCGGGACTACCTTCTCTTTCGCTCACTCGTCACGTTTGCCTTCTTTGCCTCGCTTGTCATGGTCTCCATCATTCAACTGGCCGCGACCCGTTTCGTGGCCGACCGCTTCTTCGAGAGGCAGTTTTCCGACATCCGCTCGATTTACATCACCTCCGTGGCCCTGGCCCTGCTCTTCGGTGTACCGATGGCGGGACTCCTCGTTCTTCCCCTGCATCTCGGACTGCCCGAGAGTCTCGGATACTATGGCCTCCTCGTCGTTCTGATTCTTCTGTGGGTTACGACCTCCCTGGTCTCGACCCTCCACGACTACAAATCGGTCGGGGCGGCCTTTCTCCTGGGGGTGGGAATCTCTGTGGCCGGGACCCTCTATGGGGCCCGCCATGGGGGGACGGCCGGGGCTCTCTTGGGATACCTCTTTGGAGAAGGGGTCATTGTCGCGCTTCTGGGAGCGAGGATCTTTGTGGAGTTTCCCGGAGAGATCCGCTGGAACCGCTCCTTCGTCGCCTTTCTTCGCCGTCGGGTCCCCCTCATGGTTCTGGGTCTTGTCATGACATTGGGGATCTGGGTCGACAAGATCCTCTTCTGGTACGGACCCGGATCGGAGCAGATTGTGGGGTATATCCGTGTGAACCGCCTCTACGATATCGCGATGTTTTTTTCGCTTTTGACGGTTATTCCTACGCTGGCTCTATTTGTCTTTTACTTTGAGACCGGCTTCTACGAGCACTACCGGGAGGTCTTCAACCTTCTTGGAGGGCGCAGACCTCTGGATGAAGTCTTGGAGGCCAAGGCGCGGATGGTGGCCTTCCTCAAGCGGGGACTGGGGTATATCCTGAAGATCCAGGGGGCCGTGACCTTCCTTGTGGTGCTGAATGGACACGGGATCCTCTCCCTCTTCCACGCCGACCTTCTGGCTCTCCCGATCTTTCGCCTGGGGGCCCTGGGGGGATTGTGCCAGGTCACCCTCACCCTTGAGTTCACCCTTCTTCTTTATTTCAACCAGCAAAAGATGGTCAGTGCCCTGGCCTGGGTCCTCCTCCTGTCAAACGCCGGCCTTACCCTCCTTCTTTGGAACGTCAGCCCCCGTCTCGAAGGGATGGGGTACCTGACAGCGTGTCTGGTCTCGGCTCTCTATGGATATTATCTGGTGGACCGGGGGGTCTACGATTTTGAGTTTACCGTCTTCATGAAGCCCTCGGAGGAGCGTATTCAGGAGGAATTTCGAAAAGAAGGCGAGGATCTGGTCATTCCCCCAAGCCCCTCCCAAAAAGAGCGGGGGCGCGCGGCGATGGCGGGACTTCTCGTTTTGGGGATCCTGTCCGGGCTCTTTCCTTCTCTGTCCCACGCTGCCGAAAGAACGGAGGGGAGGGGAGTTTCTTCGGGGCCGATCCATCGCACCTGCTATGTCCTCTACTACGGGCTCCGAAAGGAGACGAACGATGCCAACAACTTCCGGGCTTATTGGGAGTTCCCTCTCAACTATCTGGGATTTGATGCTGTCTACCGTAAAATGACCCGGGGCTTTCCCGATCCGGCCTCACTCACGGGATATCGAGCCGTCTTCCTGCAGATCGACCGGAATCCCCTCCCGGACTCCCTGGCCTTCTGGCGCTTTGTCTCGGGTCTCCTCGACAAAAAGATTCCCTTCGCGATCCTCGAAGACTTCCCGGAGCGACGGAAGGGCGATCCGAACTACGAGGCGGCCGGCCTGCTTCGGGACCGGGTCCTTCTGCGCATGGGGCTCAAGCGCGAGGGGGTCTGGGACACCAATCCCTTCGATCTCGACTATGGCCATCGGGACTCCAGGATGGAGGGCTTCGAGTACCCTTTGCCGCTCACGCCGGCAACCTTTCGTCCGCTGGTGAGCCTTTCGCCGGAGAATTCGATTTTTTTGGGTGTAAAGAGCAACGAGGCGAGAAATGATGGGTTGGAAAGTCCATACGGGATGCTGGCTCCCTGGGGGGGAATGGTCTTCGACCCTTTCATGATTCGCTGGTCGTCACTCGATGCCGACCATACTCTCTGGTTTGTCAATCCCTTCCGCTTTTTGGAAAGGCTTCTTCGCTGCCGCAACCTTCCCCGGATGGACCTCACGACTCTCAATGGCAACCGGATCTTCTACAGCCAGGTTGACGGGGATGCCTTCGAAACTCTCTCCCACTACAAGCGGCGGCGGATGTCCGCAGAGGTCCTCTACCGGGAGATCTTCCGGCCCACTCCCTTGCCCTTTACCGTTTCGGTCATCACAAGCCAGATCGACCCGGCAGTACAGGGATCCCGGGCCCGGGTCTACTGGGCCCGAAAGATCTTTTCCCTGCCCAATGTCGAGGCGGGCTCCCATACTTTCAGCCACCCCTTTTACTGGGTGCCAACCAAAAAACAAAAGGATGAAGGGCCGATCCACATTGAGATCCCCCACTATCGCCTGAACCTTGAGACGGAGATCCGGGGTTCGATTGACTATATCAACCGGCACCTTCTTCCCCCGGGAAAAACCGTTCGCCTTCTGCAATGGAGCGGAGACACACGGCCGGGTCCGGAGGCTCTGCGGGAACTTGAGGGGACGGGCGTTGACAATCTCAACGGGTCAGATACCCGATTCGACAACAATGCCCCCTCCTACACCTTCGTCTTCCCTTATTTTCGCCGGGTCGGCCCTTACATCCAGTATTTCAACAGTGACGTCAACGACTATATTCTGACCAATGACTGGAAGGGACCTTATTATGGCTATCTGAACGTCACCAAGACCTTTCTTCGCACCGACCGTCCCCGACGGGTCGATCCCATCGATGTCTACTTCCACTTTTATGCGGGCCAGCGCGAGTCCTCACTCAATGCTCTCCGTCAAGTCCTTGCCTGGGTGCAGCGCCAACAAATCGCCCCGCTCTTTTCTTCGCAGTTTGTGGCGGTGGAAAAGGGGTACATTGCCGCCCGTTTCGATCTTTTGAAAAACGGTCAAAAAACACTCTATCGGGTCTCCAAATACGGGGCCGACACCACGGTGAGATTCGATCATGCGTCGGCCCTCTACCCCGATCTTTCCTGCTCACGGGGGGTGATTGGCTATCGCCACAGGGAGGGAAGCCTCTATCTCTATCTTGTGCCGGGGGGAAAGAGTGCGCGTTTGTGTCTGTCCGGAGCTCCTCCGAAGGGAGTTTTTCTCTCCCGGGCAACAGGCTATGTCTCCCCGGTGGGGGTCCTCTCCCCTCGGGAGGTCGCTTTCGTTTATAATGGATGGGTCCCGGCTGACCGGGTGGTCTGGAGGGGCTTGCTCCCCTCGACGGACTATACTCTTGTGGAGAAGGGGGGCCGAGACCAGCGTATCCTGCGTACGGATGACACCGGCCGTCTTGTTCTCACCCGCCTTGCCTCAGGGACTCTCTATCGGGTGATGGCAAAATAGCGTAAGATGAAACGGACAAAGACAGGCGCCGAAATGCCAGATGTTCAGGGGCCGGAGAGATCTGACGCCAAAACAGTACTCTTTGAGGATTTGTCATGAAAAAAACTTGTAAAATCCCGGGAGTCGGGGCAAGAGCCCTGCTCGTTCTGATTCTTCTCGGAACGGGCAGCGCCCTTTCGGCCTGCTCTCTCTTCGAGCCCTCTCCTCCCTTTACGAAGTCTGAGATTGCCCAGAGCGATCGGGATATTCTCTTCCGTGATGTCGACCACCACATGAAGTCGATGGAGGGGCAGCGGGTGATCCTGGGCGGAAAGATTATCTCGGTGAAGCGAGGAACGCCTCTTTCGCTTGTTTTTGTGAGGGAGTATCCTCTTGACCCGACCTTCCTCCCCGAAACCCGTCAGCAATCCCGGGGAGACTTCGCCATCGAGACCGACATGCCCCTTCCCAAGGATCGCTTCAAGCCCGGGCATACGGTGGAGGTCATCGGTGCGATCCGGCCCCCCATGCGCGTCGTCATGGGGCAAAACAGCACCAAGAGAATTCCCGTGGTCCGGGCGATCCATCTCCATGCCGAGGCTCCGGCTCCTCCTCCCGACCCCATGATGATGGATCCCGGGGGCATGATGGATCCGGGGATGATGGATCCCTATATGATGGGGCCCATGATGCCCATGATGTGGTAAGGGAGGAGCGTGTCCCCTTGAAATCCCGGCGGGGTGGTGGCATGATTCCTTTCATGCCGACACTCATGCCCTTCCGTGTTCGTTATTCGGAAACCGATGCCCAAAAACGGGCCCATCATTCCCACTACCCCGTCTGGTTCGAGATGGGGCGGGCCGAATATTGCCGGGCCAAAGGTTTTGATTACCGGGCGATGGAGGAGGGGGGGGTCTTTCTTGTGGTGGCCAAGCTCGAATGCCGCTACACGGGAAGCCTTCGCTACGACGATCTCGCCGTCATTGAGACTCGCCTTGTGCGTGTGGGGCGCCGCATCCTGGAGTTTTCCTACCGGGTGACCGAGACCTCGTCGGGGGTGGTGGCGGCCCTGGGTTCCACGATTCTGGTTCCCGTCGACGAAGAGGGGCGCGTGGTTTCCCTGCCCGATGCGGTCTTCGCGCTCCTAACTCCTTGTGCCGAGGAGGATTCGGCTCCGGTGGCCCCCTCCTTTTCAGAGACCTCTCTTCCCTCAGGCGGATAGCTCAGTCGGTAGAGCACAGCTCTTACACAGCTGTTGTCGCGGGTTCGATCCCCGCTCCGCCTACCATATTTTGAGCCATTTTCTTAAAAGTCTCCTCTCGAAAAATTGACTTTTGGAACAATCGCCTCCCAGAGCCATTCAAAAATCAAGGTCTTCAGCTGAATCCGTGGGTACCCGGCGGATCCGGTAATTTACCAAGTGTATGATAAAGAGCAATTTTCAAGGAATCCGTGGAGCGAAAACCGAACGCTTTTCTCATCGTCAGTTTTGCCTTGAGATTTAAGCCCTCTACGGCTCCGCTGGAAAGGGTGCCTTGGGCCGCAAACCAATTCATGATCAGGGGCTTGTGGTTTTGGAGCATTTTCGCCACCTTCTTCATGGGTTCGAGCTTGGTGCGCATGGTGCGTTTGCACCAGCTGTCCAGGAAGCGTCCCGCGACCGAGGCGTTCTTGAACTCCCAGAAGCGCTGGAAGTCTTCTCTCAGCAGATAGGCCTTGATCGACTGGATGTTGAGCTTCAGGAGATCCGCAAGACGGGCGGTCTGACTCTCGGTCAGGTTTTCCGGCCGTTT
>JBMFWG010000041.1:0-15899 GCA_049965515.1 Leptospirillia bacterium | reverse complement strand
GGGAATCCGTCTTCTTCTGGGAGGAAATCTCCAGAAGAAGACGGTCCGGCGGTGCGGGATCGGAAAACAGAAACAACTAGGGCAGGAACTGTCCGAAGTCAAAGCCTCCGGAGAGGACGATAAGACGCAAAGACCCAAACGCCTTTGCGCATCCTCGGCGAAAGAGGAATATCCGCTCGTAAGAGCAGAAACCCCCACGACAGCGTCAGCTTAGTGGCGGGAGAGTTCATCACCCGGAGGGACGACTGAAGAACGGAGAGCTTGCCAGTGAGACAGGAGGAAGGAATTTTACACCCGCCGGCCATGGGTCTCGCCCGGCCATCCAGTGGAAAACGACTCCACGGGAGGAGGAAGCGGAGACGTTTGCCCGGGAGATTGTCCGGGAGCTTTCATCGGGACTTCTAGACAAGAAGCTCGACCGGCTTCTCATTGTCGCCTCCCCGGATTTCCTGGGAAAAATCAGGGCTTGCCTCGACAAGCGGCTCCAGGAAAAGGTGGGGGCAACCGTGGTTCGCGACTACACGACTCTCCCGGCCAAGGAGCTTCGGGAGAAGCTTTCGGACGTTCTTCTGGTCTGAGGGGTGGGAGCCTTTCGGGATCGGGAGGAGGCGGCCCGGGAAGTTGCGGTTGCTCTTTCCTCATGGCGGGGATCCTGCCTCCTTGTCCTGGCGATCCCTCGAGGTGCCGTTCCGATGGGGGAGATCCTGGCCCGGGAGCTCTCCGGGGATCTCGATGTGGTCCTGCTGAGAAAGATCGGCGCCCCGGGGGATTCGGAGTTCGCTATCGGGGCCGTCGATGAAAACGGAAATCTCTTCCTTATCTCCCGAGGCAACGCTCATCGGTGTCGGGCCGGAGAAGGCGGAGGAGGAAGGCAGGCGGGAGCTTACGGTGATCCGGGAGCGCTAGAGGCTCTGGGGAAAAGGACGTCCTCCGGTCGACCCTTCCGGGCGGACCGTCATCATCGTCGACGACGGGATGACAACGGGGGGCCACTATGGCTGCGGCCCTTCGCTTTCTTCGGGAGAAAAAGCCTAAAATTCTGGTGGTGGCAACCCCGGTCGCCTCCCGCGAGGCGTTGGACCGGATCCGGCCCTTGGCCGCCCGGATCATCTGCCTTCGCATCCCGGAGAGGTTTTTCTCTGTGAGCCAGTTTTACGAGTTCTTCCCGCAGGTCGGGGATGAGGAAGTCCGTCAGTTCCTTGGAAAAAAGGCCGGTTAAAGACCATGACGGTCTTTCAGAGAGGACTTGAACGCTCGTTATCATTCGTTCAAACGGTTAAGTGTATCTGGGAGGACCCCCCATGGAGACTCAGCATGGTCTCGAGGAAGAAAACCGGCGAATCCGGGAGGCCTTCGGAACCCTGACCCGATTCTACGGGGCGCTCACCTCCCTCAACGCCCTGGCCCGGGAACGAACCTCAGAAGAGGACTTCCTGGCCCGAACCATCTCCATCCTCATCGATCGGGCCGGTTTTACCGCCGCCGGCTTCTATTTCGCCGAAGAGGGCGTCCTGCGCCTGGGAATCCATCACATTACCGACCCCGATCAGCATCGGGATCGGCATCCCTTGCTCTTCTCGCTCGATCCGGAATCCCCCGACAGCCGGACGGGAACCGTCCGGGCCTTTCGGAGCGGGACCCCCGTCTTCATTGACGACCTGCAAAAGGTCTACCACGACTTGGGTTTCGACCGTCGGGCCGAAGACTACCGGAGCATCGCGTTCCGCTCGACGGGGGCTTGTCCCTTTGTCCGGGGAGGACAAATCGTCGGAGTTTTTGCCGTCGTCTCCGACCGGACCAACTACTTTACCCCCGAGATCCGGGAGCTCCTTCTCGAGGCCTCCCGAATCATCTCCTTCACACTGGACTACATCGATACCGAATGCGCCCGTCGGCAGTCCGAGGAGGACTTCCGGACGCTTGTCGAGGCACTTCCCGATGGGGTCTGGCTCAAGGACGGAAAAGGGGCCTGGCTCCTGGCCAACCATGCGGCTCTGACGCTTTTGGGGTTGTCGGGACGAACCGATTGGGCCGGAAAGATCGAAGGGGATCTGGCCCGAATGAATCCTGCGTTCTCTGGCGCGCATCTGGCCTGCCAGGCCACGGACGAGCAGGCGTGGGCAAACGGGACCATGACCGATGCGGTCGAAATCGTGGAATCTCCCGGCGGCGCTGTTCACATCATCGAGAGCCGAAAGGTTCCTCTTTACAATATTGATGGATCCCGCCGGAGGCTGGTGGTCATTGGCCGGGACATGACGGAGCGGCTGAAGGCGGAAGAGGAGAGGAATCTCTCCGAAAGAATCTTTGAGACGAGCCCTTTCGGGATCTTTGTCAGTGATTCCTCCCGCCGGATCATTCGCGTCAATCCCGCCTTTACGACGATCACCGGGTGGAATCCGCAGGAAGTCCTGGGGAAAAATTCCCGGATGCTTGCCGACAGGTCGATGACCGACGAAGAGTCCCGGACTCTCTGGGAGCATGTGGACACCCGGGGTTTCTGGTCGGGAGAAGCCCGCTGTCAGAGAAGCAATGGGGAGCCATATATCGGATGGTTCGACATTAATGTTCTGAAAAAGGACCATGTGACCACCGGGTACTTCGGTATTTTCTCAGACATTACCAAGCGAAAGAAGGATGAGGAACGGATCATCTATCAGGCCTTCCATGACCCATTGACCGACTTGCCCAACCGACGAAGCTTCATGAATCGCCTTGACGAGGAGATCTCCCGGGCCTTGCGAGATCCGGCCCTGCAGTTTGCGGTGGGAATCCTCGATCTCGATGGTTTCAAGGGTGTTAACGACCGTTATGGTCATCCGGCGGGGGATGAACTCCTCGTGGCGGTGTCCCGCCGTCTGGAGAAGAGTCTCCGGTCCACCGATTTTCTGGCCCGCTTCGGGGGCGACGAGTTTGCCATTCTCTTTGACCATGTCAGGGAGGACGACCCTGTCTTCGAGAGGATTGTCGCGGCCATACGCGTGCCGGTCGTCATCCGGGGCCATCAAATTCCCATTTCCGGAAGTCTCGGTCTGAGTCTGTGCCCTCCGGATTCTCCCGATTCCGACCATCTTCTGTCCCGTGCCGATGGGGCCCTCTACGAGGTGAAGAGGCGGGGACGCAACGGCTGGGGAATTACCTCAGCACCCCCCTGATATCTCCTTCTCAACCGCCCTCTCTCCAAGCGTCTCCCATCCCCTTCGTGGGAGGGGGCGCTTTTGTCTGGAGGTGACTTTGCCTCCATGAGAAAACATCCTGGCCGTGGTGAAAAGCGATTGTCCGGCTTGCCTTTTGGGGGGCGATTTCGTATGATCTCTCCCATAGGATAACCTTGGGATGACAGTGTCATGGCCCTTTCGCTCCTTCCGGGAAAGCCGGCGAGGTCGCGGGATGGGGTCTTTTGTGCAGCTGGAGAAAAACTCCGGTCGGGAATAAGGAGATTTGTGTGCGGATAGCCAAGAAGAGAAGAAAGGTCAGCATTATCGGCGCCGGAAATGTCGGCGCGACCACAGCCCAGAAGATCGTCGAAAATGGTTTGGCCGACGTCGTTCTTCTCGATATCCGCGACGGGGTGGCCCAGGGGAAATCCCTCGACATCCTCGAGGCCGGTCCGTTGATGGGGTTCGATACCCGGATCGTCGGAACAGGCCATTACGAAGAGATCGCCGATTCCTCGGTGGTGGTCGTGACGGCGGGTTTTTCGAGAAAGCCCGGCATGTCCCGGGACGACCTTCTGCACAAGAATGGCGAGATTATCCGTGACGTGGCCCACAATATTCGCAAGTTCGCCCCCGACAGCATCATCATTCCCGTGACCAACCCCATGGATCTCATGGCCTATGTTCTGTGGCGGGTGACGGGCTTCCAGAGAGAAAGGGTCATCGGCATGGGAGGGGCCCTCGACAGTTCCCGTTTTGCCTATTTTCTCTCCGAGGAGACCCGGACCTCCGTGTCGAATATCCATAGCCTCGTGATGGGGGGCCATGGGGACCAGATGGTGCCCCTTCTGGACTTCTCCACCATTGCCGGGGTTCCTGTCCGCAAGATGATCCCCTCCGACCGTCTTGAGGCGATCGTGACCCGGACCCGCAATGGCGGGGCCGAAATCGTCCACCTGATGAAGGACTCCTCCGCCTACTTCGCTCCGGCCGCCGCCATCTATTCGATGATCGAATCCATCCTCCACGACCGCCATCGGATCATTCCATCATCCGTGTTTCTCGAGGGAGAATACGGGATTCGGGGGGCTTTTGTGGGCGTTCCGGTGCGGCTGGGCAATCAGGGCCTTGAAGAGATCATCCAGCTCCCTCTTTCAGCGGAGGAGTCGAGCCAGCTGGCCCATTCGGCGGCGGTCATTGCCGAAGGTATTTCCGCGCTCAATCGGCTCTTCAACAATTTTTCCGAGTAGGCCCCTGGCCGGGGGGGCGTTGGCCGCGTTCTCCGGGAGCTCTCCTCGGGAGGGCGCATGCTGACCTTGCTTCGCCGAAAGTCGGTTCTCGTGGGGCTCTCCCTTCTTCCCCTTCTCGGTGCAATTCTCCTCTTCGGTCTCCTGGCCCGGCGACATGTGGCTGACAGGGGAGCGGTCCCGAACGATCTTCACCCTCCGGCGAAGCCCGTTGTCGTTATTCGAAATTTTACCTACTCCCGGACATTCCGTTCTCAAACCCGCTGGTTCGTCAAGGCCCGGGAGGCCCAGGTGGGGCAGGGACAGAGCCGGACCACCCTCACGGACCTGTCCGCCCATATTATTCTGTCCAAGACCCTCTCCCTGTTCATCCTGAGCCAGGAGGGGACGATCGACAGGGCGGGACATCAGTTTCTCGTCTCAGGTCGGACGATTCCCGTCTCGGCTGCCTTCTCCACCGGTCTGCGGGTGGTTTCCAGGCAATTGCATTACCACGACGCCTCCGATACCATCACAACGGGAGGGGAGGTCACCTTGGTGGGGCGCGGCATTGTCATTCATGGTGAGGGTCTTTCCTCTCGCCCCAAGACCCAGTCGTTCACCGTTGAGAGGAATGTGCATGCGGTTTTTGCCGGGTAGGGCGTCCTTGATCCCTTCAGGGAAGATCGTGCCTCCAGAGCCTTTGCAGGACCGTTTTTTTCGCTTCCTTGCGATCTTTGTCCTGCTTCCGACCTTGGCGGTCCTCCTTTCTCCGGGGGGGGCCCGTGCAGGGGCCAACAAGGTCCCCGCCGCCGCCCCCGCGAACCCCGGGAAAGGGAAGGCCCCGACCTTTATGGTCGTTCGCTCTGACCATATGCTGGCCCGAAATATCGAGAACGAGATTACCTTTTCCGGCCATGTCCACCTGGTGAAGGGGACCCTTCGTCTGACATCGGATGACCTAGTCGTCTATCTTCGGAAGGCTGGCAAGGGAAAGACCCTGATGGAGGAGACCGGGCAGGGGAGCTCCTCCCAGCGGGTTGAGACCATGGTGGCGACTGGCCATGTGATAATCCGGACTCCCCGAAGAACCGCCTATGCCGGGCGTGCCGTCTATGTGGAGTCGGCCCATCTTTTCGTCCTGACGGAAGAGCCGGTGGTGATTCAGAATGGTGACAGAATGAGCGGGTCCCGCATCACTTTTTTTACGAGGATGAACAAGAGCGTGGTTCAGGGACACAGTCTGATGCTTCTTGATTCCGAAGGAAAGAAACAGGCCGGCTCTCCTTCGGTATCCGGTAGCCCCACTCCTTCGGGGGGAGCGGCGACCGATGGCCATTGAGGCAGTGGGTCTCATGAAGACCTATCACAAGCGTCGGGTGGTCAACGGGGTCAACCTTCTGGTGAATCCCGGCGAGGTGGTGGGGCTTCTTGGTCCCAACGGGGCGGGGAAGACAACCTCCTTCTACATGATCGTGGGCCTTGTGAAGCCTGATGGAGGCCGAATCTTGATGGGAGGGGAGGACATCTCGAAGATGCCCATGCACAAGCGGGCCCGCTTGGGAATCAGTTACCTCCCCCAGGAGTCGTCGATCTTCCGGAAGCTCTCCGTCTCGGACAATATCATGGCTGTTCTCGAGTTCATGGATCTGACGCCTGCCGAACGCCAAAACCGTCTCGACACGCTTCTCTCGGAGCTCAATGTGGGCCATCTCCGGACAAGCAAGGCCTACACCCTCTCCGGTGGAGAGCGACGACGGGTGGAGGTGGCCCGGGCGCTGGCCACCAAGCCCGAGTATATTCTCCTTGACGAACCCTTTGCCGGCATTGATCCCATTGCTGTCATCGAGATTCAGAAGATCATCGCCCAGCTCAAGTCCCGGGGAATTGGTGTGCTGATCACCGATCACAATGTTCGGGAGACCCTCGAGATTACCGATCGCGCCTATGTCATCAATCAGGGGCAGATTCTTGAGGAGGGGACACCCCGACAGATTGCCTCTTCGCCAAAGGTGCGGGAGTTTTACCTCGGAGAGCGCTTCCTGCTGAATCAGGACATGGTCCAGGGAGCCCCATGAAGCCGCAACTTGACCTTCGTCTGACACAGAAGATGGTCATGACCCCCCAGCTTCAGCAGGCCATCAACCTGCTGATGCTCAACCGGCTGGACTTGGCCCAGGAGATGCAGGAGGCGGTCCTCGAGAACCCGGTTCTTGAGATTGTGGAGGGGGAGGATGAGGGTGACTGGAAGCCGGGAGACGAGGGAGAGGCTCCGGCCCAGACAATGGATGACCGAATGGGGCGGGAAGATCCCGGGACAGGAGAGGATGACCGGACGGTTGATCCCCTGTCGAACTGGGACTACTCGGTGGACGAGAGCCTCGACAACGAGGCTTTCCAGAGGGAGGAGCGGACGCTTCGGGAATCTGATGCCGGAGAGTTTTCTTACGAGAAAGTCCTCTCCCAGCCGACGACCCTGGCCGACCATCTTGAGTGGCAGCTCTCCTTCACCGACCTCTCACCCGAGGAGCGGGAGGCCGCCTCTTACCTCGTCGGAAATATTGATGAGGACGGATATCTGGCCCTGGAGGGGGGAGATCTTTCCTCTGACCTTTTCCCGGGTTGCGACATGGACCGGGTTCTCCGGACGATCCAGATGCTCGATCCTCCCGGCGTTGGGGCGCGATCCCTGAAGGAATGTCTCCAGATCCAGACGCGTTTGCTGGGGCAGGAAGCCGCCCTTCCCGGCCGGATCCTCGACCGCGCCTTCGACGACTTCCTGGGGATGGATATCAAGGGGATGGCGAAGAAGACGCGCACCACTCCCGAAGAGGTGAGTGGTGCGCTGGGATTCCTTCGGGCCCTTGAGCCCAAGCCCGGACGTCCGTATTATCGTGAGAGCCCCTCGATCGTGGTTCCTGACTTGCGCTTTTACGAGGATGACCATGGGGAGATGCGGGTGGCCATCAGTGAGCAGGGACTTCCCCGTCTTCGCATCCAGCCCTCCTATCGGGCCATGCTCCGGGACGCTCCCAAGAAGGACGAGCTTAGGGACTACCTCGAGGAAAAGATGCGGGCAGCCCAATGGTTTTTGAAGAGCATCGAGCAGCGGAAGAAGACGATCCTCCGGGTGGGCGAGAGCCTGCTGGTCCATCAGGCAGATTTTTTTCGGGAGGGGCCTCGAGGGCTTCGTCCTCTGGTTCTGCGGACTATCGCCCAGGAGCTGGGGCTCCATGAGTCTACGATTTCCCGTGTCACGAATCAAAAATATGCCGAAACCCCCTTCGGCATTGTCGAGCTCAAAAGCTTTTTCTCGGGAGGCGTTCCCTCAGTCGGCGGGGGGAGCCATTCGGCCACAAGCGTCCGGGAGCGGATCCGGATCATGGTGCGAAGCGAATCTCCCGAGTCTCCCCTGACCGACCAGGAGATCATGAAAAAGTTGGAGGAAGCCGGGATTGTCATCGCCCGGAGAACTATTGCCAAATACCGGGCGGAACTCGATATTCCCCCGGTCAGTCAACGCAAGAGGGGCCTTCGGGAAACCGGAGCTCTTCCCACATCCTAATGGAGGAACCATGGACATTGTCCTGACAGGACGTCACATCGATTTGACCGATGCCATCCGCAACCAGGTCAACGAAAAGCTTCAGCGGGTTTCTCGCCTTGTCAGCGACTCGGCCAAGGCCGAGGTCGTTCTGGCGGTCGAGAAGTATCGCCAGAAGATCGAGATCACCCTCCATACCCACGGCAAGATGATTCATGCCGAGTCTGTCACCTCCGATCTCTATGGGTCCCTTGACCTGGTCGTGGATAAGCTTGAGCGCCAGATCCACCGCTTCAAGGAGAAGTTCATCTCCAACCGCACCAACCAGCGGGCCGAGGATGTCCTTCCCCACCTCGAGTCGACACGCCCTTTTGCCCTGCCTTCCGTGGTGAAGACCAAGAAGTTTCCGGTGAAGAGCATGTCTTTGGAAGATGCCATCGTTCAGATGGAGCTCCTTGACAAGGACTTTTTTCTCTATCTCGATCCTGAAAGCTCCTCGATGCGGCTTCTCTACCGACGGCGGGACGGCTCCCTGGGGCAGATCGAACCGGTCTAGATCCCGGATTTTAAACCGGAGAGGGGAGGGATTGTGGGACTCTCGTTTCTTTTTGTCACAGGGCTTTCGGGGGCGGGAAAGAGTCAATCCCTCCGGGTTCTCGAGGATATGGGATATTTTTGCGTCGACAACCTCCCTCTTCCCTTGGTCCCCTCCTTTGCGGCCCTGTCCCGGGAGCGTTCGAGAGAGGTCTCCAGGGTGGCCATCGGTGTCGATATCCGGGAACGGGGATTTCTGAAGGAATTCCGGGAGGCTTTCGATGGGCTTCGGGCCGACGGCCATCTCGTCGAGGTACTCTTTCTTGATGCCGCCGATGATGTCCTCATGCGCCGCTTTTCCGAGACGAGACGGCCCCATCCCCTGTCCCTTTCCGCCGGACTGTCTCTGATGGAAGCGATAAGGGAAGAGCGCTCGCGCCTTTCGGCACTGCGAAAGAGGGCGGACCGGGTGGTGGAAACAAGTCGCCTCTCCACCGCCGAGCTCCGGATTGTTTTGGGAAAGGCCTATGGGAGCATCGATCCGGAGGAGGGAATGATGATCTATCTTCTCTCCTTCGGTTTCAAGTTCGGTCTTCCGATGGATGCTGACCTTGTCTTCGACGTTCGTTTTCTTCCGAATCCGAACTATGAGGAGGCGCTGGCTCCGCTGACGGGTCTTGATGGGGCGGTCTGGAGTTTTCTTCGGGAGCGCGGGGCCACGGAGGCCCTGGATGATTTGCGAATCTTTCTGAACAAGCTTCTCCCCCGGTATGCCGCCGAACGCCGTTCAACCCTGACTCTGGCGGTGGGATGCACCGGTGGCCGTCACCGATCCGTGGGGATGACGGTTCACCTGGCAGAAATTCTCTCCCGGGAAGGGTATTCACTGAGGGTGGCCCATCGGGACATTTCCAAGGAAGAGTCCCGCTACAAAAAGACGTCGGAGTCAGCCTCCGAACATTGTTGACGGGGACGCTCCCCCGACGCTCCGGAGATCAGATATGGAAAACAGGACTCATTGATGGATAAAAAGTTTGCACGGATCGCAGGGGGGCTCTGCCTCCTCCTGCTTGCCCCCATGGTGCTCTCCTCATGTGCCTCTGAAAAAAAGAAGGCCCCCAAGGTCTATGCCTACCAGCTTCCCTGGTCGGGGAGTACCCTGGTTCGCTCCACGGTTGTTCCCTTGCCACCGGACAAGGCCTATGATGGCACCGCTCGCCTTGCGGCTTATCTCGCCGCCCGATCCCGCGTTCAGGCTCTTTACCTAGCGGCGATTCGCGCCCTTCCCCTCGGGACGTCCACGGTCGGACAGCTTCTGGACAGGAAGCCGGCCGTCAGAAAGCGCGTTGAGACCTTCCTCACCCACGCCCGGATCCGGAACGTGGCCTACCGCCCGGGGCAGGGTCTCTATCTCGAGGAAGTGGCCTATCTCGGCTCGGACTTCCAGTCTCTTCTGGGCGTCACGCTTCATCTCGTTCCGCACAAGAAGAAGGAAAAGCGGGGGGCCAATACTGCCAAGGCAGGACAAGGCGGATCTGGAGGAGGCATGCCGATGATGCCGATGATGCCTTGATCCTGGAGGCCATGCGATGATTCGTTTCCTGACAGCAGGAGAGTCCCATGGACCGGGACTGACGGGCGTGATCGAAGGGCTCCCAGCGGGTCTTGAACTCTCGGCCGAGCTACTTTCGCAGGATATGGCCCGGCGGAAGAGGGGGTACGGCCGGGGAGGACGGATGGCCATCGAAACCGATGCCGTTCGATTCGTGGCAGGGGTCCGGAAAGGTCGTACTCTCGGGGGCCCGGTCACCGTCTGGATCGAAAACCGGGATTTCCGGAACTGGGAAGGGATCATGGGGGCGGAACCTGAAGCTTTCGGCTTGGAGGAGGGACCTCAGAAAGAGGTCTTTGTTCCCCGTCCTGGCCATGCCGATCTCGTTGGCGGGGTGAAATTCGGCCACCGGGATCTTCGCAACGTTCTTGAGCGGGCCAGCGCCCGGGAAACGGCGACTCGGGTCGCTCTCGGCGGGATTGCCCGGGCCTATCTTCGTCTGTTTGGCGTGACAGTGCTTTCTGTGGTTCGCTCCATTGGAACGGTTTCCTGGTCGGGGCCCTCCGAGTCGTTGTGGGCCGATCCCGAGACTCTCAGACGTCAGACCCTGCTCTCCGAGGTCTTTTGTCCCGATGATGAAAGTGCAGCCCGCATGGTTGAGGAAATTCGGGCGGCCAAAAAGGCTGGCGACACCCTGGGCGGGGTCTTTGAGGTTCGGGCTCTGGGCCTTCCGGTGGGACTTGGCAGCTATGTGCAGTGGGATCAGCGTCTTGATGGCAGGCTGGCCCAGGCTCTTCTCTCCATTCAGGCGATCAAGGGAGTCGAATTTGGATTGGGCTTCGAGGCGGCGAGGCTCCCCGGATCCAAAGTCCACGACCCCATTCTCCCAGGCGGAGAAGACGGGCCCGAACGGCCCTCCAACGGTTCGGGGGGGCTCGAAGGCGGGGTCACCAACGGCCTTCCCCTGATTGTGCGGGCGGCGATGAAGCCCATTGCCACCCTCTATACCCCCCTTCCTTCCGTAGATATCCGGACAGGAGAGGTCTCTCCGGCCACGGTTGAAAGATCCGATATTTGCGCCGTTCCTGCTGCCTCGGTGGTGGGTGAGGCCATGGTCTGCCTTGTCCTGGCCCAGGCCTTTTCGGAGAAAATGGGTGGGGATTCGGTGGAGGAGGTCCAGGCCCACTTTCAGGAGAGCCAGCGTCTGGCCCGCGAGCGCACTCGTTGGGGAGGGGGAATGTGACCCCCATGCCAAGGTTTGTCGTCTTCGTCGGTCCCCGGGGATCGGGAAAGACAACGTTGGGCCATGCCCTGGGCCGAGTCCTCGACGCTCCGGTCTACGATACCGACCGCATGGTGGAGGATCTGGCCGGGGAGCCCCTCTCCCGCCTTTGGGAGCGGGAAGGGGAAGAGGCATTCCGGAATGTGGAGTCCCGGGCGCTGACGGCCCTTTTGACGCTTTCTCCGGGGGTGGTTTCCACCGGGGGGGGGATCGTGGTTCGACCGGAAAATCGCCAGAAATTGCGTAAGCTTGGCTATGTGATTTACTTGCACGTTTCAGAGGAGCAGCTGCTTACCCGCCTCTCAGGTGGCTCGGAGAGGCGCCCTCGCCTTCGGCAGGGTATCTCCCTGGAGGAGGAAGTCCGGCAGGTGATCCGTGAACGGGATCCCCTCTACCGGGAGGTGGCAGATCATGTCCTTTCTGTCGGAGGGGCTTCCATCGCCATCACGCTGGAGGAGATCCTCTCCGTGCTTCGCCCCCTTGCCTCAGTGCTGGGAAAGATCCCATGAGAGAGACCCTTGTCGATTCCTCCGGAGGGCGTTATCCTGTGACCATCAGTGCGGGGCTCGCCTCGTCGCTGAAAGAGCGGCTCCAGGAGCTCTTTCCCGGTCTCTCCCGGCTGGGTATTGTTTCCAATCCTGTCGTTTGGGACATTCATGGTGCAGCGATCCTCCGACACCTTGGGCCCGATCTGAGGCCAGTGGTTGCCCTCCACCCTGATGGGGAAGTGGCCAAGACCATGGGAAGTGTCCTTTCCCTTCTTGACCGCTTTATCGAGGACCGATGGGAGAGACGCGATCCCCTTCTTGTGGTGGGAGGCGGGGTGACCGGAGACATGGGGGGACTTGCGGCGGCACTTCTTCTTCGGGGGGTGCCTCTGGTCCATCTCCCCACGACGGTCGTGGCCCAAGTGGATTCGGCTATCGGTGGGAAGACGGGCGTGGATCACCCCTTGGGGAAAAACCTCATCGGCGTCTTCAATCCTCCCCAGGCGGTACTCTCCGATCCGGAATTTCTGCGCACCCTTCCTCTGGCCCAGAGGCGTTCCGGGGTGGGGGAGGTGATCAAGTATGCCTTGATCGGAGACCGGACCTTGCTGGCCCTTCTCTTGGAGAGAATCGAGGAGCTTGTCTCCGGGGAGTTTCATGCCGGGATCTGGGAGGAGGTCATCTTCCTCTCCAGTGCTGACAAAGCCGGAATTGTCTCCCGGGACGAGAAGGAGTCGGGGGAGCGAATGCTTTTGAACTTCGGCCACACCTTTGGCCATGCCCTGGAGGGGGCTCTGGGATATTCGGGGATCCTGCATGGAGAGGCGGTGGCTCTGGGAATGATCTCGGCCGCCAGGATTTCCGGGGCGATGGGCCTCTCCGGCCCGGAAACTTTCAAGACAGTGAGAGACCTCGTAAAAAGAGCGGGCCTTCCCGTCTCCTGGCCCTCCGGGATCACCTTCGAAACGATCGCCCCTTACCTTGGCCGGGACAAGAAGAACCGACAGGGTCAGGTCACGCTTATCCTTCCGGAGGCCCCAGGATCCGTGCGCATCGTTCGGGACTACGACCCTTCCCTTCTCTCCCTCGGAGTCTTCTCGTGAGCCCCTTGAGGAATCCCCTGGTCACCCCCACCGAAATCGTCAGGGAGCTCAAGCTTCTCAAAGGACTTCTCCGGATCACCCTATCGGTGGACACCCTGACGGTTCTTCTCGACAATGCCATTCGCCTCCTGCTGGAGATTCTTCCTGCCGACGGGGTCTTTATCTACATTCGGGAGGAGGACGATCCGGTGCTGACCCTGCGGGCGACCTCCCGCTATCTTCCCGATCTTCTCGGGAAGTTCTCCATCCGTCTCGGCGAGGGGCTCACCGGGTGGGTGGCAGCGGAGGAAAGCCCGGTGATCGTTCCCGAGAGGGCCTATGAGGATCCCCGGGCCAAGCTCTTCCAGATGATCCCCGAGGATCGCTACGAGGCTTTTCTTTCCCTTCCTCTTCGGGCCCGGGATTCCCTCGTCGGGGTCATGAACCTCCATTTCAAGGCGCCTTTTTCTCCAAAAAACAGCGATATCGAGCTCCTGACCCTTCTCTCCCAGGAGATGGGTTTTATGATCCAGCATATTCACCTCTTCGAGGAGGCCCAGAAAAAGGCACGGCAGATCGAGGCCCTTTCCCAGGTGAGTCAGTCGATCACCTCCAGTCGATACCTCGAGGAGATTCTCCATCTCATTGTGACGGTGACGGCAGAGATGACGAACTCCACTCTCTGTTCCATAATGATTTATGATCCTGAGAAGGGTCTGGTGGTCAGGGCGACCCAGACTCTTTCCGATGAATACCGGAACAAGCCTCCCCTCCAGGTGGGGGAGAGCATTGCCGGTGTCGTCTTCGGGGAGCGTCGGGCCATTGCCGTGGAAAATGTCCAGAAGGATCCCCGATACACCTCCCGGGAGCTGGCGAAAAAGGAAAATCTCGTCTCCATGCTCTCCGTTCCCATGATGATCAAGGATCGGGCCATCGGGGTGGTTAATGTCTATACCAGCCACCTCCACCACTTTACCCGGGACGAGGTCAAGGTCCTTCAGTCGGTGGCCAACCAGGCGGCCATCGCCTGGGAGAACACCGCCCTTTTCGAGAGGACGGCGGCCATGGAGGAGGCACTGGAGAGTCGGAAGAGGATCGACCGGGCCAAGGGGATCCTGATGAAGAAACATCGGATCGGGGAGGAGGAGGCCTACCGCCTTCTCCAGAAGAAGAGCATGAACATGCGAAAATCAATGCGAGAGATTGCCGATGCTGTCCTTCTGGCCCACGACCTCAAGGTTGATTAGCGTCGGATCATTGTGACTTTTTACTTTTTGTCTTTCGGGAGTAAACTATGGATAAAGGATTGATGACAGTCGGGGCTGTCCTGCTGGGTCTCGGGGCCTTTCTGGGACTTCTGCTGATGGGCCTTGAGATGGGCCGAAAGTCCTTTCCCCGGGCGCTGGGATTCATGCATCCGACGCTGGCCATGGCAGGTCTTTTGATGCTGGTGGCCCGTTTTTTTATTACGGGAGGAGCTCATTGGCTGAATATCGGCCTCATCCTTCTGGTGCTGGCTGTTGGGGCCGGACTTCTCCTCCTCGTCCGGGGTTTTGGCGGAGGAAAGATGGTCCGGTCGGTCACTTTTCTCCATGGGGCATTGGGGCTTCTGGGGCTTGGTTTTGTTCTCTATGAAATTGCCCACCGGTCGTCGTGAGACCTTCTCCCGGAAGGGAGGGAGTGATGATGCTTGGGGGACCAGGAGAGATGCGTCGTCGAGGCCTTGACCTCCGGCGGAGCCGAGAAAGGCTACGTTATCTCGTATTTGTGGCCGCTCTGACCCTTGCCGGCTTCTGGGGGGGGAGCCTCCCGGGATGCCTTCCGGGGGTGGGTCTGGCGCGAGCCGAGAGGCTGGTTGATGTCTTTCCTGATCTCAGGGTCGATCCCGGGAGTCGGAGATACGACTACTCCCGGGCTCAGTCCGCCTCCGACAGCCTTCTTCTGACCCTTCGGGGGCTTTCGGGCTATTCCTGCCATGTCCGGACCTTCTACTCGCTTGAGCGGCTCCCCCAGAGTCGCGGGAAGAAAGCTCCTTCGGGCGACCATCCGAATGAATCCTTTGATCTGGCGATCCAATATGCCCCCTTATTGGTCTCGGTGCATCTTCATCATCCCCGAAAAGGGGCAACGGTTCTCTATCGCTCCGTCGATGGTGTCGCTGTGGTGCGCCCTTTTGGCTTTCTGCCTCTCAATCTCTCGCTCTCCCCCCGGAGCTCCCTAATTGCTTCCCGATTCGGCCACACGATCGACCATGCCGACTTTTTAAGCTATGATCGCCGAATTCTCCGCCCGGCCTGCTTGACCCACTCCTGTCTCCTTCTGGGAACGGGGCAAATCTTTGGAAGAGCGGTCTCCATCATTAATGTGGCCCCCGACGAGCTTGAGGCCCGCCCTGTCTTTGGGCGCATGTGGTTGTTGCTGGACCAGAAGACGGCCTTGCCGATCTCTGTGGCTTCGGAGGGCCCTGACGGGCATTTCTGGGAGCGGATCGATTATCGGAATTGCCGGCTGGTCAGGAAGAGTGATTTGCCGTTACCGACGGTGACAAGATGAGGCTGTCGGGTGTAGAATGACATTAAGAACTTATCCGTAAATAATTTGGATTTCATGGATCCTGTTTGATAGAATCTCCTTCGGAGACGTGAGTGTTTTCAACTCGAACCGGAGGAGACGATGGCGCGCATTCAGTCCTGGCAGGTGTCGGAAGCTTTCTGGACCAAGGTGGAACCCCTGATCCCCTCTTCGGAACGGGATCCCGAAAAGACGTATCGCCGGAAACCGGGAGGCGGACGGAAACCTCTGCCCGCCCGGACGGTGTTCGAGGCGATCGTGTATGTGTTGCGCACCGGGATCCAGTGGAAAGCCCTTCCCAAGGAGATCTACGGAAGCTCGTCCTCGATCCACAAGTATTTCCTCGCCTGGCTGGAAGCGGGGGTCTTCGTGAAGCTGTGGCAAGCCGGCCTGGCGGAGTTCGAGGAGATGGAAGGGATCGACTGGAGTTGGCAGAGCCTCGACAGCTCGACGGTGAAAGCG
>JBMFWG010000040.1:0-16408 GCA_049965515.1 Leptospirillia bacterium | reverse complement strand
CCACCTTCCGGTGATGTTCCTGCATCGGTGGCAGGACGCGTTCCAGAAAGGGGAGAAGGCTCCCCGAAATCCGTCTCCAGATACTGCTGATCTTTTCCGTCATCCATCACTCCTTTGGGAAGAAAGGTTGATGAATGAATTATACGAAGATGATCGATAAAAATAAATCGTAAGTATTTAATATTAAAAGATATTAATTGAAATCATTCTCGCTGGAGTTTTGAAAATGGCTCATGGTTTACCTCGTTTATTCCTGCCAGAAATATTCTTCCATAATTCTAGTTTGGCTGATTTTTTGTGGCAAGTTGCTTGTTCGGCCGGAAACGGCCCATTCATTCGAAGATTTTTGTCGGATGCTGTTTTGCAGACCGTGAGATCCCTGAATGGGAAGGATTGTTTCAAAGTCGAAGCACAGATTTGTTTCGGAGGAAAAATGCCTGCCTTGGCCGAAGATCTTTTTTCTTCGGGGCTCCCTTCAGAACGGGGAGGATTCCGTGAAATCGGGTGGGTCAGTTTAGGTGAAATCCATCAGGAGGGGTGGGCCGCGCTTTCCGCGATTCTTTTTTAGTGGGGTTGAGCGCGGCTTGACAGGCTCCCTCGAGACGTAGGAGAAAAATCTCTTTCGGGCACTGAGGCAAAGCAAGACAAACGATTTCATCAAAACAGAAACATCCCTTGTCCTCCCCCCAAGGAATCTTTCTCCCTTTAAATCTTTGCCCTTCATTCATATTTTCCGATTAATCCTCTTTCGCAAGCTTGCCAAATGACCCTTTATGAATGTTCTGTGGCATCCTGATTCCAGAAGACAGGAAGAGGGGCGTATAAAGTCTTTTACCCTCCCGTCCCTTCCGGGAGGAGAAACTGACCCCTTGGGAAGGGATTCATCCATGGAGACAGACGTGGCTCTTTATCTTCTCAATTCCCCGATAATCAGCGACTTTGGCCACTGGTCCTACCGGGGACCCCTCACCGTGACCGAGGCCCGGGAGATTGTGGCGGAGGGGTTTGTTTCGGCCATTGGCCATTTCTCCACTGCGAACCTTCTGACGAGGATTCTGGGTCGTCAGGTCCTGGTCAACCGGATCCCGGTGGTCTTCGAGCCCGGCGACCGGGCGTTGGTCTTTCAACTGGAGCAGCGCCTCTCCGAGGGCCGCATCCTGGGTGAGGCCGAACTCCTTCGGACGGGTTTCCGCCTGGGTCTTCTTGAGCGGCTTCCGTGAGAAGATCTTCCGTCCACATCGGGCGGTCGGGGGGGGGCTTTTGCGCGCTGGGCTTACGTGCCCTCTTGGCTGGAGCTCTTCTGACCGGCTGCGGGACAACTCACGTCCCGCCCCCCAACCCCTTTGCGGGGAAGGGATTTTTCTCTGACTTTGCAGACCGGGAAGGCTCTCTTCGCCAAGAGAGGGAGAAGAGCAATTCCGGCGGTCGTTCCCGGGAAGCCTCCCGTCTGCCCCTGGACCGTTCCTTTTGTGCGGGGACGTCCCTCTCCCGGGATGGTCGCCGGCTCTCTTTCCGGATGGTGGGAACGGGGCAGGGAGGAGAGAGCGACGCTCCCGACGCCGTTCTCCGTCTGGCGCGCCAGGCGGCCTTGAGGCGGGCGATGGACTGCGGTGGCCAGAGACAGATTGTCCGGAGCTTTTTCGATAATGTCTATCACATTGGAGACCGGGAAGGACAGGTGCTGGAGCAAGATCTCGTGGAAACCCTGGCGGCCTTCTCCCGCTATGAGGAGCGCTCCCCCTCCTGCCGGATTGCCGGCTCCCGACTTACCTGTCGGGTGGTTCTCGTGGGGGAGCTTCGGCTTGAGGAGAGCGATCCTTCTTTCGAAATCTCCGGGATCACCCTTCCCCGGGGCGGGGTTCTCCCGGCGGGCTCCGTTCTTCGGATGGCCCTGAGGGTTCAGGTTCCGGGGACGGAGCCCGTCCGCCTCTATCTCTTTGATGTGGACCGGCAAGGGCAAGGGGTGCTGCTTTATCCCCTGCCGTCCCGGGCGGAAGGACCGATCCCGGGAAACCGCCTCGTGACCATACCGCCGTCCGGGAGCCGGGAGAAATTCATTGTGGCGCTTCCTCCCGGGGCCTCCCGGACGGTGGAGCGACTCTTCGTCATTGTCCTCCGGAAGGGGCGTCTCGATGTGCCGGTGGTCGCCACCTCCGCAGGACAGGGCGGCGTATACTACCGGATTCCGGACTTTCGGAAAAACGTGCTTCGCCGGCTCTTCCGGTTGAGGGGGGCCGGGTCGCTCTGGACCCTTCGGGAGGTCCCCTTCGAAATCGTCCCGAAATCGGCCGAGGGGTCGGATCCCCCGGCCGCCATACCCATGGTCGACAGCGTCGACATCAACAGACAAAGGAGCAATCCATGAAGATCCCCTCTTTTCTTCGGGCCCTGGTGGCCCCCGCCATTTTGGCTCTTTCCCTTACCGCCTGCGCCCATACCACCGGGAGTACCCCCGGAAACAACATTTTTGCCCAGGCTCCGGCCTGGGTGCGACAGGGAGGCCATGGCAGCCTCGATCTCAAGGGAAGAGCCGTCTTTTACGGGGTGGGGGCCTCCCAGGGGGTCCAGAACATTCCCCTGGCCATCGAAGATGCCAATCTTCGGGCTCGGGCCGCCATCGCCGCGGAGTTTGACACTTACATCTCCCGTCTGAGTCGCGACTACCAGCGCTCTCTGGGGGCCGCCAAGGGACTTGAACAAAATGACGAATCCCAGGGGATCGAGGTCCCTCTGGAAGGCTTTACCCGGATGGAGGTCAAGGGATCGACTATCGTCGACCACTGGCAAGACCCGAAGACCGGGACGATCTTTGCCCTGGCCCAGATTGACCTTAAGCAGTATGCCAAGGATCTCCAGGGATACCACCAGATGGACGAGGAGCAGAAGCAGTCGATCCTCAAGGACATGAACCACGCTTTCGAGGAGCTTCACAAGAGGGAAGCCCAAAAGAACTAGCACCCTTGTCCGGGAGGTCTTTCATGCGTCCGATCCACTCTTTATCACTGGGGGTCGCCGGCCTGCTGGCCGTCGGCCTCTCCTTTTCCCTTCCCGACCAGGCGTCGGGGAAGGGCTCCCTGGAGGATCTGTACCAACGCGCCTCCTCCGGGGTCGTGGTGGTCTTCTCCCTTCCGGAGAGCGGCACCGGCACCATGGGGGCGGGGATTGTCCTGAGTCGTCGGGGGCTCGTCCTCACCAACGCACATGTGCTGGCGCCGACCTCCTCCAGATCCCTGGCGGGGCGGACCCTCCGGGTTTATTTCCGTCCGGCGCGAACCACCGGAAATTTCCAGGATGACCTGACCCGCATGGTGCCGGCACGGCTTGTCGCCCTCTCCCGTCGTCTCGATCTGGCGCTCTTGTCGGTAGGTCCCGTTCCTGCCGACATTCGGCCTCTTCCCCTGGCCTCCTCGCGGGAGGTCTTTCCCGGGACCCGGGTTCTGGCCATTGGCCACCCCGAACAGGGAGGGCTCTGGACCCTGACATCAGGGATCGTGAGCGCCCGGATCAGCAATCTGGGGGGAGTTCCTGGAAAGGAGGCCTTTCAGACGGATGCCTCCATCAACCGGGGGAACTCCGGGGGGCCGCTTCTCAACCGGCACGGCGAGGTGATCGGGGTGAACACCGCCATTGCCCGAAAGAGTGCCGACGGCCTGGCCATTACCAGCGTGAATTTCGCCATTCGCTCGGGGGTCGCCCGACGCTGGCTCAGGAGGGAGGTCCCAAAGGAGGTGGCGGCGATCCTTCCTCCCCTCTCTCCCGAGAGCTTCCCGGGAGGATCCCTGTCCGGGGGCGTCTTTCGCCCCACCCCGCCGCGGGCAGAGTCCTCCCCTGCGCCTCTCCAGGGACGCCTCCGGGAGACTCCTGTCTCGCCGGGCAAGGGGGCGATCATCACCCCCTCCCGGAAGTCCCCCGTTCCCTATCGGGAAGAGGCCGCTCTTCGCCAGGAGAAGGCGTCCCTCCTCCGGATGGGGGAGGGAATGGAAGATCAGATCCGGCAGGCCTTCGGGCCGCGTTAGCCGCGCCCGGGCACGTGTTCACCCCAAGCTCATGGGGGGAGAAGCGGCTCTCCCCCCCAGAGGAAGCTCCCTTCTCGTGAGGGGAGCCCCGAACCAAGGAGTCCTTTATGCGCCTCATTAATAGTGTCGTTCTCATCATTGGTTATATCACTATCGCCTATTTTCTCTTCGAGCGATTCCATCTGGGAAGCCGTCTTCAACATTACATCCATTGACGGAGACCGTGATGGAGTCGGTCAGGATCCGCCCTGTAACAATCGCCCTGATGGGGCTGGCGATTCTTTTTTCTGTTCCTCCCTCGTTGTCTCGGGGTGCCCCCCTCTCCCCGGGCTTTGGGAACTTCCAGGCGCTCAAGGCGGCGGCTGAGGCCGGTAACGCCTCGGCCGAAAACGCGCTGGGCAACCTCGATTACGAGGGGCGACGCGGAAAAAAGAACTGGGTTCAGGCCCGCCACGAATACCGGGAGGCCGCCCGGAAGGGCTCTCTGGCCGGCGCCCGCAACTACGGGTGGATGCTCTGGAAGGGAGAAGGGGGCACCGCCGATCCCAAACGGGCCGAAAAGTGGCTCAAGGTGGCGGCCCAGGGGGGAGATCCCAAGGCCATGAACATCTTGGGGGCCTTCTACCTTTCCAGGGCCGGCGGGCACGATTTTCGGCGGGCCTTCCAAAGCTTCCTGCAGGGGGCCCGGGCCCACGATCCCCGGGCCATGTTCAATGTCGGCGCCCTCTACGATCTGGGCAAGGGGGTTCCCCAGAGCTTTTCCCGGGCGGCCCACTGGTGGCGGAAGGCGGCCGAAGCCGGGGACACCACCGCCCAGACGGGCCTCGGGGACCTCTATGAGCGGGGACAGGGCGTGCCAAAGGATTACGGCCAGGCGAACTTCTGGTACAAAAAAGCCGCTGCGGCAGGAAGTTCCTTGGCACGGGAATCGTTGGCCGTCGGCCCCTGGTCACCGATTCTATCTCCGGTCCGTCCTCGTCGGGTTGCCAGCTCCCCGGTCCCTCCTTCCCCACACGCGGTGGCGAAGAAAGAGGGAGATTCTCCCGCCGGCAAGAGGGAGGACAGGATCGTACCGGTCTCAGCGTCCGCATCGTCTTCCGGAGCTCCGTCCACAGGGGTTCCCGTGTCGGCGGAGATAAAAGGGACAAACCCGCCGGGCGCCGCCGACCCGGGAACGCTAAAGGAGCTGGCCCTTCTCAGGAAAGAGGTGGAGAGTCTGGTGAAGGAGCGGAAGGCTCCTGATGATCCGCACTTTGAGACAACGGTGGACCGGCCGGATTATCGCGAGCCGGTACAGGAAAGTTCCTATGCGGTGGTGGTGGGGGTGGAGCACTATCCCGGCGGTGTTCCCACGGCGGCCTATGCCGATCGCGACGCCCAGGCGATGATGCGGCACCTTGAGGCCCTAGGGGTTCCCGCGGACCATATCCGCCTTCTCACTGAAGCCCTGGCGACCCGGGGCGGGATCGATGCCGCCCTCCGGTGGCTTCGCCTCAACGCCGCCCCCGGGGCCACCGTCTATTTCTATTACTCCGGCCACGGAATCCCGGGCGGGAAGGGAACCCCCTACCTGGCGCCCTCAGGGGTGATGGCGGGCGACCTCGCCGACACCGCCTACCCCTTGAGCCGTCTCTATCGGGGCCTTGAGGCGGTGGGAGCCGCCCGGAGGCTGGTGATCCTTGACGCCTGTTTCGCCGGAGCGGGTCCCCGGTCCTTTTCCGGGTCGGTGCGTCCCGTTTTTGTGGAGAGCTCTCAACCGTTGGAACAGGGGCTCGTCGTTCTTTCGGCGGTCTCCGGAGGGCAGGAGTCGGGGGTGATCGACGCCAAGGGGCATGGACTCTTTACCTATTATCTGCTCAAGGGCCTTAATGGCGGAGCTCTCCAGGGACACCATGTAACGCTTTCCTCCCTGTTCAGATACACTCGGGAACATGTCTCCCACCGGGCCCTTCTCGACGATCGGGAGCAGGTTCCCCGCCTGATTTCTGGCCGGGGACAGGACGCGCCCATTCTTCTCCGGTAATGCATTTCTCCAACAAAAGGACACGTCGGTGAATGGTTCATTGTCGACCGAAAATTGGTTCAACAGCTTTGTCGCCTCAACCCCTGGCTGGACCCTGATGGTGATGCTTTTCATGATCGTCATCTTTGTTTGGACATTCTCGAGGAAGTTTACGCTTAGGTATGTCCGGAGTGCCCCGACAATCTTTACGACCGTGGGGATCTTCTTTACCTTCGTCGGGATCTCTCTCTCGCTCTTTTCCTTCAATACGAAGGACCTGCAGAACAGCCTTCCGGCCTTCCTTTCGGGGATGAAGACGGCCTTTTACATCTCCATTCTCGGGGTTCTCTTTTCCTTGGCGATCAAGATCCGCTATGCGCTGTTCGGTCTCCCCAAAAAATTCCAGAATGTCGATCCGGATCCAGCCAGTGAGCTGGTTCGCCATCATCTGACCCTTCACAGACTCCTGTCGGGAGGGGAGACTCCGGAGGAGCGCCTGCCCCTTTCCGTCCTCATGGCGGGAATGCGCAAGGAGACCCGGGAGGGGCTGGGGGCCATCAAACAAACCCTGGAGCAGTATCTCTCCAAAATGGCCGAGAGCAATTCCCGGGTTCTCATGGAGGCCCTTCAGAACGTACTCAAAAGCTTCGAGAGCCGGGTCAACGAGTCGACCGCCTCTAGCATGAAGGAGCTTTCCCTCGCGGTGAAGGAGATCGTGAACTGGCAGTCGGGGTATCGGGATGCGATGCCCCGGATCACGGCCGAGCTCGTCAAGATCGCCGAGCCCATGGAAAAGATCGGAGAATCCCTGCGGGCCTATGCCGAACAGGCAGAGATTTTTCGGCAGTTTTTCGAGAAGCAGGGGACGGTTCTTCTCAAGATGGACGCCGAGCGCGAGCGGGTGGAAAAGGCCCTGAACGGGTTCATGAGGGTGATGGAATCCCAGGAAAAGGGGCTCTCTTCGATTGAAAAAAGCCTCACGGAGCTGACGGGGTCACTCTCGGGGAACCTCGAGGCCGAGGGAACAAGAATCCTGGCTCAGATCGAGAAAAATTCCGAGGCGTTAAGCCAGAGCATGGACAGGAACCGGGCCGATTTCGAGCGGCTGTTGCAGCGGGCGCTGAGCCAGTCGATCCAGGGGCTGGGGGAGCAACTGGCGGCCCTGTCTGAAAAATTTGTCCAGGACTATACCCCCCTCACCGAGCGCCTGCAGAACGTGCTGAAGATTGCCGAACAGGCAAGGAGGTAGCTGATGTTCGGACTGCACCGGGATTCCGAGGGACAGGAGGACCACTGGATCCCTCTGTCGGATCTCATGACCGGGCTCATGATGGTCTTTCTCCTTGTGGCCGTCTCCTACATGACCGATGTGGAGATTGCCAGCTACAAGATCCGCAAGATCGCCGTCCGTTACAACGAGGTTCACGATGCCCTCTACCAGGATCTGGCCCGGGAGTTTCGGGACGATCTCCCCCGGTGGGGGGCGGAGCTCCACCGGGATCTGTCGATCCGGTTCCGGGAGCCGGATGTTCTCTTCGCCACCGGATCGGATGCCTTGAATCCGCGGTTCAAGGCAATCCTCGACAACTTCTTTCCCCGGTACATCGCTATCCTCGATTCGAAGAAGTATCGCCACTCCATCACCGAGATCCGGATCGAGGGGCATACTTCGAGCTTCTGGAACAAGGCGACGCCCTCGAATTCCGATACGGCCTATTTCAACAACATGGCCCTCTCCCAGGCCCGGACCCGGTCGACACTTCTCTATGTGATGGAGCTTCCGGCCGTTTCCTCTGAGCGGCCCTGGCTCAAACGGGTTCTGACCGCCAACGGCCTCTCTTCCTCGCGCCTCATCTACCGCTCCGACGGGCGGGAGGATCCGGTCCGCTCCCAGCGGGTGGAGTTTCGGGTGAGGACCGATGCGGCCTCCCGCATCGCCCGTATTATCGAGGTCTCGAAATGAGCCGGAGAGAAGCGAAAAGCCCCAGAAGGGAAGGGATTCACATTCAATGAGCCGGAACTCTTTGCCTTTCTCTCCTGGGGAAGAGGCGGATAAGGCCTTTGGCTGTGTAACGGAGGGGCAATAGATGCCCAAGGGGCGCGTCAAGGAGTACAATCCCGTCAAGGGGTATGGAATCATTCTCATGGAGGATGGTTCGGAAATCTTTGTCCACGGGTCGGCGATTCAGGCCAAGGGGCTCAAGGTGCTCGCCGCGGGAGAGAGGGTCAACCTCGAGATCTCCCAAGGGCCTCAGGGTCCATTGGCGGCCAATGTGCGCCGAATTGACGAGACAGTCTCGGGCGAGGAGGGGGCCCCAAAGGAGCCAGACTCTCCCGGAAAGACAGCCCCGGGAAGGACGGTATCCCCCCGGGGAGGGGGCTCTCCGGGAAGGTCGTCACCCTCCCCCGGCGAGGATGATGTCTCCTTTCGTGCGTCTTTTTTTCTTCCCCGGTTTGAGTCCCATCAAGAGTTTGCCCGTCTTCGGACTCTGATGGGAGCGCTCCGACTGGGACACTTTTCCCCGCCCCCCGTCACCCCTCTTGACCCCCTCCCCCAGGACATTGTGTCGGCGAGGGAGGCCGCCGACCTCTCCTCCCGGGGTCTTGATGTGGTGGAGGGAGACGTTCGTCTTCTTCCGGACGGGACCCTGGCCTTCAAGGACCGTCGGGTGCTCCTCTACATCCGGACACCGAACCTCTCGGCCTTCGATGATCTGGATATTGACGAGAGCTGGCGGTCTTTTCGCCGGCTCTCCTTCGGCTCCGAAGACGGGGGACCCCGTTTTCATATCGCCAATTGCCGGACGCTTGAGGCGATGCGCCAGAGCGGCCGGGGGCACCGGTATGTGGTGTCGACCCGGACCGATGGTCAGTTCGAGCTCGTGAGCCCCGGAGGATCGGTGACGATCCGTGCGCTCAGGGTTTGCAAGAACTGCCTCGAACGACTTAACTGGAAAGGATTTGTCCGGGTTTCGGGAGACGAGCGCGACCGCCGGGTCGAGGCCTTTTCCCTGAGGGAGTTCTTTGAGGCCTATGGACGAGCCCTTTAACGGCCTGGGAGGGGGATTCGACCTTTTTTCCGGGCGTCACCCGGACCCTCTCGCTCCGGCCGGATAAGAGGATGAGAGAGGGGCAAGAATCACAGGAGTCGGTGGCTCCGGCTCCAACTTTTCTGAAAGGACCCGAGGATGAAGTTCCTGCACGCCGCCGACATCCATCTCGACAGCCCCCTTCGCAATCTCGCCCTTTCGGATCCGGAGGCGATCGCCCGGATCCGCCGGGCCAGCCGGGAGGCCTTCTCCCAGCTTGTGGATCTGGCCCTGTCCGAGCGCGTCTCTTTCCTCCTTTTGGCGGGGGACCTCTACGACCACGACACCCCCAACATGCAGATTGCCCTCTTCCTTCGGCGGGAGCTGTCGCGGTTGGCCGATGCCGGGATTTCCGTAGCTTTGGTGTTGGGGAACCACGATGCCGGCAACCGGATGACCTCCCTCCTTGACCTTCCCGGGAATACCCGGATCTTTTCCTCCCGTGCCCCCGAGACACTCCTCCTCAAGGAGTGCGGCGTGGCGGTGACGGGCCAGAGCCTGCGCGACGGACCGGTCAACGACAACCTGGCCCGGGAATTTCCCTCTCCCCGGAAGGGATATTTCAATATTGCCCTTTTGCACACCTCCCTGGGCGGCTCTCCCGACCATGATGTCTATGCTCCGTGCACCCTGGCCGACCTTGCCGCCCGGGATTACGACTACTGGGCCCTGGGCCACATCCACAAGGGAGAGATCGTCTCCCGGGATCCCTATGTGGTCTATCCGGGAAATCTCCAGGGACGCCACGCCCGGGAAACGGGCCCCAAGGGGGCGGTTCTGGTGGAGGTTCGGGACGGGAAGGTTGTTTCCTGCGACCTTGTTCCCCTCGACGTGGTCCGGTGGCACCGAGTTGACGTCGACCTCGATGGTTCCGAGAGCCTCCGGGAGGCCGGAGACCGGGTCCGGAGCCGACTGGCGGAGACGCTCCGCCAGTCGGGAGAAAGGCCGGCCGTCGTGCGCGTGACCCTCTTTGGCCAAACTGCCCTCGCCTCGGGTCCCCTGGAAAGTTCGAGGGCCCTTCGGGACCTGGTGGACGAGGCAGCAGGGGAGCTTCTCTCCGGAGAGATCTGGATCGAAAAGGTTGTTGGGCGAATTCTTCCTCCTCCGGGGGAGGACCCCGCGAAGGAGAGGGGAGGAGGGGAGGAGTTCTTTTCCATCGTCGCGGAGTTGATGGGGGATGAGACGGCCCTGGAGACACTGGTTGCCGCCGACCTCGAGGAGTTGCGGGGTCGTCTTCCCGAGTCCCTCCGCTCCCGACTCTCTCCCGGGGCCCCCGAGACCCTCTTCCCTGATCGCGGAGAGATCTTCGCCGCCCTTCGGACACTTCTCTCCCGGGAGGAGACCTCATGAGACTCGACCGCCTCGACCTTCTGGCTTATGGGCCCTTCCATCATCGCACCCTCACCCTCGGACCGGGGTTCCATCTGATCTATGGCCCCAATGAAGCGGGAAAGAGTACGACCCTTCGGGCGGTGTCGAGCCTTCTCTTTGGGTTTCCCCGCACCCTTGAGGACCATTTTCGCTTCGATGCCGCCGATCTTCTGATCGGAGGAGAGGTTGTGGCGGCCGACGGCAGCCGCCTCTCCTTCTTGCGGAAGCGCCGGGGCAAGGGGGCCTTTGTGGATGGCACGGGGACTCCCCTCGACCCTCAAGCCCTCTCCCCCTTTACGGGAGGAATGGACCGGGAGGAGTTTGAACGCCTCTTCTCGCTGAACGGGGTCCGCCTGCGGGAGTTTGCCCTCTCCCTCCTTGCCGATGGAGGTGGGCTGGGGACGGGCCTTGTGGAGGCAGGCGCCGGAATCGTCGGTCTCCGGAAAAGGATCGAGGCGCTTTCTGCCGAGAGAGAAGAGCTCTTTACGGCCCGGGGACGGACGAAGATTTTAAACACCCTCCTCGCCCGTTATGGGGATCTCCGGAAGGCTGCCCGGGATCGCATGCTCTCTCCGGCGGAGTACAAGCGCCTCGAGGCCGAACGACGCCGGCTGAAGGGCGAGGTCGACCGGCTCCGGCGGGAACAGGCCGAGGTCGGCCAGGAGATCCGCACCGGGGAGACGATTCTCCGGATCCTGCCGAAAAAGGCCCGGTATCGGGCCCTCATGGAACGACTCGAATCCTTGTCCACGGTCCCTCTCCTTCCCCAGGAGGCCTTCGACCGCCGGATCCGGGCGGAAAGTGATCTCCGGGCCGCCTCCGAGGAGGTGATTCGCCTCGACAAGAGCATGGCCGATCTTCTCGAGAAGAAAAGACTCTCCCCGGTCGAGGAGTCCCTCGCTCTTCTGGAAAAAGACCTTGAGCCCCTGGAAGGACGACGGGGAGCGATCGCCCAAAGCCAGTCTGAGCTCCCCCGTCGCCGGGAAGAGCGGGAGGGGTATCGTCTGGAGATCGTCCATCTGATGGAGGGGCTGGGGTGGACGGAGGATCTGTCCGCCCTTCCGGACCGTCTTCCTGCGGAGGCCCGGCTGAAGACGATCGAGTCCCTTCTGGAGAAAAAGACAAGCCTGGACTCCCTTCTTGAGGAAACGCTCCGGACCCTCACGCGCGCGGAGAACGACCTTGCCCTTCTCCAGAAGGAGAGGGACGATCTGCCGCCCCCTCCGGATCTTCCCCCGATCGAGGCTCTCTATGAACGGGTGGCGCGTCTTTCTGAGCGCTCTCCTGGTCTTGCCCGGATGGAGAAGTCGATCGAGGCGGAGGCCCGGCGTCTCTCCGAGAACGTCCAGTCCCTGGGGTGCCCCTCGGGAGAGATGCGGGATCTTCGGGCCATGAGGGCCCCCTCCGATTCGACGGTACAGGACTTCGAGCGCCGATTCGGCGCTCTCTTTGACCGGGAGTCGAGCCTTCGCCAGGAGATCGAGGCCCTGGAGAAGAGAGAGAGGGAGCTGGCCTCAAAGATTCGCCGTCTCGGGGGAGAGGGGAGCGTCGTCTCCACTTCAAAGCTTCAGGAGATTCGCGATCATCGGGACCGCGTCTTTGACCTTCTGGTCCGTCGCCACATCGCCGGGGAGACGGAACAAGAGGAGCTCTGCCGAGCGGCCTTCCCCCAGAAGGCCTCCACGCCGCTGGAGCGGGCCCGCCATGTGGCCCGGGCCATTGGGGACTCCGATCGGGCCTCTGATGCCCTTCGCTCCCATGCCCAGGAGGCGGCGGAGATGTCCCTCCTCCGTCGGGAAAGGGAGGATTGTGCCCGTCTCCGGGAAGAGAGTCTCGCTCGTCTTCAGGCCATCACCGGGGAGATTGCCCCGCTCGCGGCTGACTGGGCGGCTCTCTGGTCCCCGGGGTTTGTCCGGATCGGGGGCTCCGGCCGCCCCGAGCCGCTCCCCCCGGCTCTTCGCTCCTGGCAAAAGAGCCGGGAAGCGCTCTCCCTTCAGGAGGAGAAGCTGGTCTCAGACCGCCTCCTTCTCGAAGAGGCGAGGGAGGAGGAGGCAGAGATTCGCCAGGAGGCGGCCGCTCTTTTTCTCCGTCTGGGCCTCTTCCCGGCCGGGAGAAAAAATTCGGGGGTGGACCGTCTGACGGCTGCGCCTCTCTCGGAGATCAAGGCTCGCCTCGAGGCGGTGTTGATGGAGGGGCGAGAGCTGAAAAAGCGCCATGACTCCGATGCCAATCTTCTGAAGGAGAGGGCTCGGAGTGTCCTCCAGAAAAAAGAGGACCTGGCAGAGCACCGCAAGGCGATCGACCACTGGGAAAGGGACTTCCGGGAGGCCCTTCGGGGAGGAGGATTCCCGGAGGGGATTGGGGAGACGGAGTCCCGGGCACGGATTGACGCCCTCCGAAGGCTGGCTGTCGTGTTTGAAGAGCTTCGAGGTCTGTCCGACCGGATCCGGAAGATGGAGGACGATGAACGGGTCTTTTCCCATACCGTCCATGACCTCTGGATGCGGGCGGGGCTTTCGGGGGATCCTCCGGGATCGCTTGAGGGGGCGACTCGCCTGATCGACCTCTCCCGGAAAAACCGCGACAACATGGTTCGGTCCAAGGCCCTTGATGAGAGGATTCGGGAGCTCGAAAAGGAAAAGCTCCGGGCCGAAAAAAGCCTTCGGCAAAGCCAGTCTCTCCTTGGGACACTCTCCCGTGATGCGGGAGCTTCCGATCCGGAGGATCTGGCCCGGATCGAGGAGCAATCCCGGGAGAAGGCCGCTCTGAGGAAGGAGCAGGAGGATCTCGAAGGCCAGATTCTCTCCGAAGGGGAGGGGGACAGTCTCGAGACGATCCTGGCCCGGACGGAGGGCGTGAATGCCGAGGCTCTCCGTCGGGGAGTGGCCGAGGCACAGGAAAAGAAAAGTCTTCTTGTGGAGGCCTTTGAACGCGCCCTCTCCGAGCAGGCGGCATTCACTGTCCAGACCGATCAGCGGCTTCAGGGGCTCTCTGTGGATCTCGAACAGGAGGCTGAGGGCGTCCTGGCATCGATGTCCGTCCGGGTCACGGACTACCTCCGGCTCACCGCCATGGAAACGGTTCTCAGGCGGGCGATGGATCTCTACCGCGAGAGGACCCAGGGCCCTCTTCTCCAGGAGGGTTCGCGTCTTTTTGAGACGATGACGGGAGGCCGGTACCGGGGTCTTCAGGCCGACTTCGACGACCGGGGATCCCCGGTTCTCCGGGCGGGACGGCCCGATGGGACCAGCCTCGACACCGAGTCCCTCTCCGACGGAACCCTCGATGTCCTCTACCTCTCTCTCCGTCTGGCCGCTGTCCGGCGCCACAATGCCCTGGCCGAACCCCTTCCCTTTCTGGCCGACGACCTTTTCGTCAACCTTGATGATGAAAGGAGCCGTTTGGCTTTTTTGGTCCTCGGAGAGTCGGCGCACGCCTCCCAGGTCCTGTTCTTTACCCATCACCGACACATGGTTGACCTGGCCCGGGAGGTTCTTCCCGACTGCCAGATTCACGAAATTCAGGAGTCCTGATCCTTGGCGGGCGACTCTTTCTCCGGGCCTTTCCGGAGGGAGATCGGCAAGCCGCTTTCCCTCTGTCCACTTTAGCGTGGAACCATCTTTTTTTGTTAGAGAGGAGCCATCATGGCCCATTCCCTTCTTTATCTTGGTCTGTTTTTCGTGGGGGCCGGAGCGGGATTCGCCGTCTCACTCATCCTGAGTCGGGGGCAAGGTCAGAGAGCGGAAGAGGCGGCCCGCAGGAAGGTTGACGAGGAGCTCACTCTCCTGAAGGAGAAGGAACGGCGACTCCCCGAACTGGAGTCGGCTCTGAAAGGGGCCCAGGAAGAGGTCAATGGCCTCAAGGTGGCCCAGGCGGGAGATGCCGAGGCGGTTCGGCGCCTGGAGCAGTCGGTGGCGGAGCTTAGGAGTCGCCTCGAGGAGGAGACAAAAAAGAAGGAGGCTCTCCAGGCTTCCGAGTCGGGGTTGAATGCTGAAGTCCTTGCGCTTCGGACTTCTCTCGCGGAATCCCGGAAGGGGGAGGAGGAGAAGCGGAGGCTTCTGGAGGAGCTCCAACGCCAGCTCAAGGAAGGGCAAGCGGAATGGGCTCGCCTCAAGGTCGAGCATGCCGAAGAGAGCGGAGTAATCAAGAGTCTGACGAAAGAGCTTGAGGAGATCCGAGTTCGCCTGGCCTCGGAGATCCAAAAAAAGGAGGCACTTCAGACCTCAGAGTCGACCCTCAGGGTGAATCTCCAAGCCCTTGAGACATTTGTCCAGGAGTCCAAAAAGAGCTACGAGGAGAAGATGGCCCTTCTAATGGAGGCCCGGGAGACGCTGTCGACCCAATTCAAAAATCTGGCCTCGGAGATCCTTGAGGAAAAGAGCCAGCGGTTCAGCCAACAGAACCAGGAGGCGCTCAAGGGACTTCTCGACCCCGTCAAGCTCAAGCTTGGGGAGTTCCAGGCCAAGGTCGAAGAGGTCTATGTCAAGGAAGGGAAAGATCGCTCCGCCCTCCATGCCCAGGTGAACCAGCTGATGGAGCTCAATCGGACCCTGAGCGACGAGGCCCAGAATCTGACCCGGGCCCTGAAGGGATCCGGGAAGACCCAGGGAAACTGGGGAGAGGTACTTCTCAATAATGTTCTTGAGGGAAGCGGGCTTCGCAAAGGGGTCGACTACGAGACCCAGGAGAGCCACACCCGGGAGGATGGCAGCCGAGCCCAGCCCGATGTCGTGATCCATCTCCCCGAAGACCGTCATCTCATTATTGACTCAAAGGTGTCGCTGAATGCCTATGTCGACTATGTGGGGGCCGTCGATGAAGCCGAACGCCAGGCGGCCTTGAAAAGGCACGTGGATTCGTTACGGCGCCATATTGGAGACCTTTCGGCAAAGAAATATCAGGCGCTGCACAATCTGAACTCCATCGACTTTGTCCTGATGTTCGTGCCGGTGGAACCGGCTTTTATGCTGGCCGTCACAAATGATGGAGGACTTTTTGCCGACGCGTGGGAAAAGAATGTCCTGCTTGTCAGCCCCTCGACTTTGCTCTTTGTCCTTCGGACGGTGGCGCACCTCTGGCGTCAGGAGGACCAGAAGGCCAATGCCCAGGAGATCGCCCGCCGGGGTGCCGAATTTTATGACCGTCTCAGCACCTTTGTGGAGGAGCTCCAGAAGGTGGGGCTGCGAATCGACCAAGCCCGAGACTCCTACCAGGAGGCCTGGAACAAGCTCTGCCGAAATAAAGGCAATGTGATTCGCCAGGCTGAGATGTTAAAAGAGTTGGGCGTCAGCCCCACGAAGTCGCTTCCATCAGGGACTTCCTCTCCTGAGGCGATGGACCTCTCCGATGGCCAGGACGGTGAAAACCCGGCCTTGCCGGAGTTGACTCGAGGGGGACGGAGAGGTCGGCCTCGAAAAGGAGGGCGGCAGGAGGAGGCTCCTTCCGAAGAGAGGATGCTCCCCATGGGGGAGAGTGGCGTGGATGATGAGACATCTGAGTCCGTCTAGACGACGTCTGGGTGTGTCCTGATGAGGTCCACCAATTGGGGTCCGGAGCGGAACCTGGACGTGCTGAAAGTGTCGAAGAGGGGCCGAGGCGGAGAGAGGGGACCGGAGGTTTCGCAGGACGTAGTGGGAGTGGCTCGGGAAGAGTCCCCATTGATGGGTGTCTGCCCGAGTCGCTGCAAGCTCAACGGCGATGACCCTTCTGGTCTTGCCCGCGGTGTATCTGGTGGTCCGCGGAAAAAAAGGCGGGGCGGGAGGGAGCGGGAAGAGGGAGGCAGGAGAAGGGTCGGGGAGGGTGCACGTCAGATTTGTGAGATTCTATAAAGTTCATGATTGATACCTGTTTTAAGGTCATGCCGCCTGCTTGAGAGCGCGCCTTTCCCAGAAGTCCTCGTAGCGTCCGCTGAGGATGGTGCAACGGAGGGC
>JBMFWG010000039.1:0-16522 GCA_049965515.1 Leptospirillia bacterium | reverse complement strand
AGTCATGCCTTAAAATAGTTACTTGCAAGATTATTTTTGGTCCTAAAATTTGTCGCTCACCCTATCTGCCCTCAAGAAATAACGCGTAAGAAGTCTTGAGTAAAGCATTTAAAAATGGATTTTTCACTCTGTTTTGATTTTCCCAGTCCTTCCCTTGACCAGAGATCCCCTTGTGGGAAGATGACCAGGACTTCAAAAACGTCCGGATCGTGACTCCCGACAGAAAACAGGAGAAAAACCGGATTTTCCCGTTTTCAAGAGAAAAAAAGGACGCACTCCTCCCCTCGAATGTCACAACCCTTCAAAAACAAGGACCTCCTCAACGTGTTCCGACGATGTCGGCAAGCGACTCAGACCGGAGCGGGCGTCAGAACAAATCCCATTTCTCTGGCCCGGCGCTCGAGATTCTTGACGACCCGCTGATGATAGCGCTCTTCGTACGCTTTTTGTCCGACATCGACGAACGCCTCCCCTGGGGATCCCCATGCTTTTCCAGGGCGCTCAGGAGGCGTTCCCGCTCCTTGTCGCATTCAAGAATCTCGGCGGAATAGCATCGTACGGACTGACCGCCATACGCAACGACAGAAGATGCTCGGGCCTTTAGTTCCCCTCCAGAGACTTGGCCACCCCTTCCCGGAACGACCGGACGCGCCCGTCGCACAAATCCGCCAGCACTAACCTATCCCGCTCACATTGACCGCATGATCGGCGAACTCTCGGAGGTTACCCGGGACCTCAATACCCATGCCCTCTCCATCGCCAAGGAGACCGACCATCTCTCCTCCGTCCTCGAGGCGGTTTCCAAAGGGTTTGTCGAGGCAGTCAATACCCTTTCGGGGGTCCAGGAAAAGGCCCGGGAGCTCGCAGTGAAGGCGGCTCAGGAAACTCTTCTGGCCTCCGAAATGGGTGAGGCCTCGAAGAAAGCCGTCGAGGAGGCCGATAGCGGGGGGCGCACCGTCCAGAACGTGCTCGAGTCAGTCCGTTCGTCTTCCGAGGAAATCACAAGCCTGGCAAACCGCATCGCTGGCCTCGAAGAGGCGAGCCAGAAGATTGGGGCCATCGCAGGATCCATTTCCGCCATTGCCTCCCAGACCAACCTTCTGGCCTTGAATGCCGCCATTGAAGCAGCCCGCGCAGGAGAACAGGGGAGAGGATTCGCAGTGGTGGCCGACGAAGTCAGAAAGCTGGCCCAGACAACCACTCAGACCACAGAAGAAATCAGCGCCGCCATTGACTCTATCCAGAACTCCATCTCCGAAACGGTGACCGACATCCGAAAGGAGGCTGCGGCCCTGGCGGCCTGTGGCTCCCAGGCCGTTGCCGCCGAGAAGGCGATCGATTCCCTGGCCCGCATGGTCAGGGGAACCGAAGAGAATGTGGAAAAGATCGTGAACGAAACCGAGGTCCAGAAGCAGGGCTCCGACCAAATTCTCGAGGCGGTCATTTCCCTGTCGAAGATCATGGAGGCCCGAGGAAAGGATGTGTCTTCGGCCATTCCTGCAGTTGAACACCTCAGAGAGATTGTGGAGGAGCTCTCCTCCCTCACCTCCTCCTTCCGGATCACCCCCAAGAACTGAATGGCGCGACCCGGCTTCTCCAGCCACGTTGACAGAATGCCCGGCCATCCGTCCCTTCTCTCCGGGCTTCGACCGGCAATGAGTCGGAGGCCTCTTCTTGCCCCCCACCCCCCGCTCCAGTAGAATCACTCCGAAGAGAGTCCATTCGGCTCCGATCCCTCGCCATACGGATCCGTTGCAACGTCCACACTCCGGGAGCCTTGTTTTTCCTTTGTCTTCCCGATGGAAAAACAGCCCCCGACCTGATCCTTCCCGTATCTTTCCGGGTGGAACCGATCACATTGAAAGGATCCCTGTGATACCCCGTATTCTCTGGCTCGTCTATGGATATATTCTGGTCTTCCTTACGGGCGGCTCAATCCTCATGACTCTTTTCGTCGCCCCCGCCCTCTTTCTCCATCTGGGGACGAAAAAGGCCGGTGAGGCGGTGGGTGCCCTGTTCCCGGGCTACTTTCATCTCCTCTTTACTGGACTGCTGGTGGAGGTCCTTCTCCTTCTTCTCCTTTCGAAGCTCTCACGACGACCGACCAGGGCCCTCCTGCTCACCTTCTCCGCAGGGCTTCTCATTTCCGGTCTTCTCGCCTTCTATCTGGGCCCCCGAGCCTCGGCCCTCAAGGCTCTCCACGACGCCCTTCCCTCCGATGCCGCCCTGATATCGGCCTTCGCCGCGGCCCACCGCGAGAGCTTCATGGCAAACCTTGTCATCCTGATCGGTCTTTTGGGGGCGACCCTCTCGCTCCTCTCCCGGACGGTCGAATACCCCTCCCCTCCGTCGGCCCTCACTCCCGGGAAAAAACCTCCGACGGATCCGTCAGAAGAGCGTCCGGCCGGCTAGAGGAAGGATCTCCGAAGCCCCAGAGAACTCCCCAGGTCGTCACACCGGCAAGCTTCCCCGCCTCGATATCCACGGTGCTGTCTCCCACCATCAGGATGCGGTCCGGCGGGATACCAAGCCCCTCCATGGCCGCAAAAAGAGGCGCCGGATGGGGTTTTCTCTCGGAACAGGTATTTCCTCCCACGATCCGGATAAAGAGGTCCGTTGCTCCCAGACGGGCCAAAAGCAAACGACAAAGATCCTCCCGCTTGTTCGAGACCACGGCATGAAGAGTCTTCGATCGGGCGATTCCCTCGCGAAGTCCGGGATAAAAACGAGTCGTATCCGCCAAGTGCCTCCGGTACCAGACCAAAAAAATCTCGATCGCCTCCTCCACTATCTCCGGATCGGTTCCGGCAGGAAGGGCCGACGTCACCAGGTGGCGAACGCCCTGACCGACCATCTTTGAGAACCGGTCAAAGGGAACCGTCGGGTATCCCAGGGCCCGCATCGCCACATTGGTCGCCTCCACCAGATCCGTCCGGGAGTCTACCAAAGTTCCGTCGAGATCCCACAGGACAAGATCAAATGCCTCGATCTCTTTTCTTTTCTTGTTCATTTTTTCGACTCCCTCACCTCCAGCTCTCTCTCACAACCGGGTCGTCTTTTCTCCTTCTCGCTCTAAGGAGACCTTTTGGATCCGGCCTCCTCCTGAGCCTCCCGCAGGACATCTCCCAACCGATTGAAGAGAACCACCAAAAGGACAATCACCCCCCCCGAGGCCAAAAGCCAGGGAGCGCTTTCCATCGTTTCAAGAGACTGCCCTTCGGCCAGGATATTCCCAAGGCTCGGCCGGGGCTCGGAAAGACCCAGGCCCAGAAAGGAAAGGCCGGCCTCTCCCACGATAAAGGCCGGAATGGAAAGCGTCACCGCCACCAGGAGATAGTAGCGCATGTTGGGAAGGAGATGGCGGAAGATGATTCGTGCCGGAGAGGCTCCGGTGGCGATGGCGGCCAGAACGAAATCCCTCGAAACGAGAGAGCGGACCAGTCCCCTCACCACCCGGGCCAGAGAGGCCCATCCGACCAGCGCCAGCGAGGCGGTGATGACAAAAGCGACGGAAAGACCCGAAAGCCCATAGGGAACGATGGAGCGGAGCCCCATCAGGAGATAGAGAGAGGGCACCGCCATGACAATCTCGGAGCTTCTCATGAGAATCCGGTCGGTCCATCCCCCTGCATACCCTGCCACAAGACCCACAAGGATCCCGATGGCAAAGGAAAGGGTGACCCCGACGAGGGACAGGAGAAAGGAGATTCGCATCCCGTAGAGAAGACGGGAGAAGAGGTCCCGTCCGAAGAGATCTGCGCCCAAAAGGAGAACCCGACCGGGAGCCGCCGCACAGAAAAGATGTCGGGAGGTGGGAAGGAAGCCCCACATCCGGACCGCCTCCCCCCGGCAAAAAAACCGGAGGGGAACGGTCTCTCCCGTGGGTTCGTAGCGCCGTGACACCGGATCGGCAAGCCGGAGAACAGATACCACCAGGTGCCCCTTCACCACATGGGGCCAGACCGCCGGAGCGTAGGGGAGATCGAATCGGACGGAATCATATCGATATGGCGCCAGAAACTCTGCAAAAAGGCTGGCAACTCCCAGCAAAATCAGGAGTGTGCCGGCGCGCCCCACCCGTCGGAAGACGTTCCGCCATCCAATCACGACGTCTCCCGGGTTCGCGGATCGAGAAGATAAAGAAGCCCGTCAGCCAGAAGGTTCCCCAGAAGCAGGAGCACCGCCCCCATCAGAAGTCCCCCCATCACGAGATAGAGATCCCGGGTCATGACGGCATGAAGCATGAGCCTCCCCATCCCGGGCCACCCAAAGACCATCTCGGTGAAGGCCGCTCCAGACAGAAGCCCTCCCAGCTCCATGCCGAAGAGCGTCACCAGCGGATTGATGGCGTTCCGGAAGAGGTAGCGCCAGAAAAGGATCCTCTCTGCCAGGCCCCGTCCCCGGGCCGCATTCATATAGGGCTGGGAGATCACCTCGAGAACAGAGGAGCGCATCAGACGGTACAGGACCCCGAAGCTCCCCAGAGCCAGCGTCGTGGCCGGGAGGATCAGGTGGTGAAGGAGATCCAGGACCCGTGTACCCTCTCCGGCTCCGGGAGGGAGGGAGGATCGCGCTCCCCCGATAGGGAAAAGTCCTGTTTTCTCGGCCAGAAGAAGGCCAAGGACTGCCAGAAAAAAGGAGGGAAAGGAGATGGAGAGGTAGGAAAAGGAAAGAAGGGAGCGGTCCAGCCATCCCCCGGCCCTCCGGGCCCCGAAGACGGCGAGTGGAAGGGCGGCCCCCCAAGACAGGAGAACGGCCGTCCCGGTGAGAAGAAGGGTCATGGGAATTCGCTGGGCGATCAGGGTGGAGACGGGAAGATGGTAGGAAAAGGAATAGCCCAGGTTTCCCCGGAGAAGGGCCGTCAGCCAGCGGCCAAACTGCTCCGGGAAGGGAAGGCCGAGGCCATACTGCTGGCGCAGGGCGGCAATCGTCTTGGGTGAGATCTGGGGATTGAGGGCCATCTGGGTCAGAAAGTCTCCCGGAGCAAAGTCCATCATCACAAAGGAGAGGAGGACAATCCCGAAGAGCACCACGACCATATGGGAAAGCCGAAGGAGAAGCGCACGGGTCATGGCAGGAGGAGCCTCCCCGTCTGGGCCACCAGGGACACGTGGGGAACAACCCCCCCCAGCGGGGTGGGGGCGATTCCCGAGAGGGTCTTCCTGACGGCGGTGATGGCATCGGGACTCACAAGATCGACCATCGGAACCTCCCGGGTGGCGATTTCCTGCCAGCGATCGTAGATTGCCTTCCGTCGCCGTGGATCCATCTCGGTTTCCCCCTGATCGAAGAGATGGTCAACCTCCGCCTGCCACGGAGTGGAGGGCATCTTTTCTCCCGGATCCCAAAGATGGAGAAATCCTGTCGAGCGCCATACGGTGGCGTTTCCGTGAGGATCAAGTGTCCCGGTCAGCCCGAAGAGAAGCATCTCCCATTGATGGGAGGCAAGCACCAGCGTCGAGAGCATATTGAACTGGAGGGGGACGACACGAACCCGGATTCCCAGAGGGGCGAGCATCGCCCGGACCATCTGGGCCAGCGAGAGACGTTCGGGACTTTCGGTGTTGGTCATGAGGACAACAACGACCCGGTGTCCGGAGGCGTCGAAAAGTCGGGACCCCCTCCGGCGGAACCCTGCTGACCGGAGAAGGGCCCGAGCCCGGGCGAGATCATGATGGTAGCGAAAAACGCCCGGGTCGAAAAAGGCCTTGTTTGCCGGACTCACAGGTCCGGGAATGGGGGCTCCGAGACCATTATAGACGACATTGACCATGGCCTTCCGGTCGAGGGCCCAGGCGATGGCCTGTCGAAAGGCCCGGTCCCTGAACCAGGCAATCTTGTAGGGCGGGATCGGAGCCTTGGGATTTTCGTTAAAGGTGAGGAAGGTCTCGGCCTGGGAGGGCCCCCTGACAAGAAGCCGGAAGGCCTTTTCCCGGGTCTTGCCCGACAGGACCGGAACCTGGGCAGGGCTCACACCCACAATATCGGACCGGCCTCCGAGAAAACGAAGAAGGGTGCTGTTCTGGTTGGGAACAATCCGGAGCCGGACGGTATCGAGATAGGGCAACGGACCGGGATAAGGACCAGAAAGACCCTTGGGGGGAGTGTAGCGCGGGTTTTTCCGGAGAATCACCTCCTGTCCGGGACGATATTGTTCAAGAAGAAACGGGCCGTCACCCACAATCCTGCCCGGGGGAGTCCTGACCGACCAGGCGGTATTGAATCGACCGGCCTGAACCTCCGGGGCCAGAATATGCTCGGGAAGAATCTCGACGCCTAGCTCCTCAAGGAGCGGGGCAAAGGGACGGGCCGTCTCGAAAACGACGGTCCGGGAGTCGGGAGCTGTGACCCGAAAGGGCTGGCCTCCGACGGTCAGGACATCCCTGACCGGGGAGGCAATGGAGGGATTGTAGTAGATATGGTTGAAGGTAAAGACGACGTCGGCCGAGGTCAGGGGAGCCCCATCGGACCAGAAAAGGTGACGGCGAAGGGTCAAGACGATGCGGCGGCCGGTTTTGTCGATGGTCCATCGGGAGGCCAGGTCCGGCTTGACGCGCCCGTCGTAGGGGGAGATCCGGGTCAACCCCCGGAAGAGATATCCGAGAATCTGGGTGCTGGTCGTTTCCGACGCCAGGGCAGGATTAAAGGTTTTGGGGTCGGAGAGAAGATCGAGAACCATCTTCCCCCCCACAGGGGACGGACGGGGAACGACCCGGAAAACCTGGTCCGTGTCTTTTTTTGCACACCCCAACAGGATAAAAAACAGGAGGAGAGTGGCGGTGAGAGAGGCCAGAGCTTTCTGGCACACCGTTTTTTTTCCAAAAAAGGAGCCTCCTTCCCGACTCTGCCGGAAAAAAAACGGGCGGTCGCCGATCATGCCGACACCCGACAAGCCTGTTCCGCCATTTCGGACGGGGCGATCATCGAAAGCCTCGGGTCCGGTCGTCTCGAAGAGGGATCGTGGCTCTCTTCGGTTTCACGGCCGACCCTCCCCTCAGGGCTTTTTGGCCGAAGGAGCCGGAGCGGTTGCCGGAGCCGGAACGGAAGGAGACGGAAGAGCCTTGAGCGGCGCGTTCAGGAGAAGCGACGGTCCCACGCTATTCTGCTTGATAAGGGCCAGCGACAGGGAGGTTACCATGAAGACCGTGGCAAGAACTACGGTGAGTTTGCTCAGGAAAGGGGTTGCTCCCTGGGCACCAAACATCGACTGGGAGGAGCCTCCAAGCATCACCCCCGTCTCAGCCCCTTTGCCGGACTGCAGGAGCACGGCGGCGATTATGAGAAGACAGGTCAGAACGTGGATGACAGTGATAAGAATGGTCATGAAAGAGATTTCCTTTCCGTTGAGGCGATCGGGAGGCGAGACTCCAAAAGCCCTGAAATATTCGACTCACATTGGGTGAGGAGTTAAATCCCTGGTCCTCTTTTTTTATGGATGGGGAAAGAGAAGATGAAAGGACCGGATAACGATCTCCGGATCCAGAAAGGCTCCTCCCACAAGAAATCCGTAGACCGTCCCCTTCTCCACGAGGACAGAAAGACTTTCGTCATTAACCGATCCCCCGTAGAGGAGACCTGAGGAGCATTCGTGTCCGAAGGACTCCCGGAGGTTCCAGGCCACTTCCCGGATATCGTCGAGGGCCGCCGCCCGTCCGGTTCCGATGGCCCAGACCGGCTCATAAGCAAAGTAGACCGGGGTCTCGGAGCCGGACGCCCTGGCCTTCTGGACCTCTTTCCATACCGGGGCGATCTGCCGCTCCCAGACCCGGGGGTAGTCCTTCGAAAGCCTCTCCTCCTCGGTCTCTCCGAAGCAGACGATGGGAACGAGCTCCCGGGAGAGGGCCAGAGCTGTTTTCGCCGCAACCTGGGCGTCGGTCTCCCCGAAGAAACGCCGGCGCTCCGAATGGCCCAGGATGACGCCGTTCAAGCCCAGATCCCGAAGCATATCAGCACTGACCTCTCCGGTGTAGGCCCCCTTTTCGTGGGCACACATGTTCTGGGCCACGACCCAAAAAGGCAGCTCTCGCTCCCGAAGCTCATGCAGGAGAAAGTCGAGATAGGGAAAGGGAGGGGCGAGAAGGAGACGATAGCCTTGGGCACACCATCGGGGCCATCGACCTTCCTTGCTCAAAACATCGAGATAGCTCACGATGGCATCCCGATCCATATTCATCTTCCAGTTCGCCACCATCAGCATGAAGGGACCTCCGAAGAGACAAACGTCAGAATCTCTGATAGAGCCAGTCCTGTCACATTATCCTTGGCGGCCTGCCCCTCCTGCGCCGATCATTCGGCATCGGGAATCACGGAGAGACCCGGGAGCTCCTTGCCTTCAAGAAGCTCTAGGGCGGCTCCCCCTCCCGTCGAGATGAAGGTCATGTTGTCGGACTCTCCGGCCCGATGAACAGCCAGAGCGGTATCGCCTCCGCCCACGATAGTCAGGGCATAGCAGTTTCCGACCGAGTGGGCCATGGCGAAGGTTCCCCGGGAGAAGGCGTCCTCCTCGAAGACCCCCATCGGTCCGTTCCAGAGAATCGTCTTGGCGTTCTCAAGAACCTCCGAGAAGAGCTTCACCGAGGCCGGACCAATATCCAGGGCAATCCACCCCGGAGGAATCTCCTGATAGGGAACGATTTTTGTAGGAGCGTTCGACTCCCGGCTCTCTGCCACGACACAGTCCATCGGAAGATAGAACTTCACGTTCCTTTCCCGGGAATGGTTCAGCATCTCCCGGGCCATATCCACAAGATTCTCCTCCACAAGGGAGCGTCCGGTCTCAAGTCCCATCGCCCGGTAGAAGGTAAAGGCCATCCCTCCTCCGATGATCATCTTGTCGACCTTTTCGTGCAGGTTCGAGATGACCCCCAGCTTGCTCGACACCTTTCCGCCGCCCAGGATCGCCACTAGTGGGCGGGTGGGGTTCGTGATCGCCCCCTTGAGGTAGGAGACCTCCTTCTTCATCAAAAAGCCAATGGAGAGCTCCTTGATGAACTGGGTAATCCCCACCACCGAAGCATGGCTTCTATGGGCGGCACCAAAGGCGTCATTGACATAGACATCGGCCAGACGGGCTAGTTTCTTTGAAAACTCGAGGTCGTTGGATTCCTCTCCCCGATCAAAGCGCAAATTTTCAAGGAGAAAGATCTCTCCGGCCTTGAGGCGGTCGACCTCCCGTTCCACCGCGGGACCCACCAGTTCCCCGGTATAGTGAACCTCCTTGGAAAGAAGCCGGGAGAGTCTTTTGGCGACCGGGACCATGGAGTATCGGGCATCGGGAGCGCCTTTCGGACGCCCCAGATGGGAGGCCAAAACAACCCGGGCTCCCTCGTCGATCAGATAGTTGATGGTCGGGAGAGAGGAGCGAATTCGGCGATCGTCGGTAATGTGCATGTCTCCGTCAAGAGGAACATTAAAGTCCGCCCGGAGAAAGACACGCTTGTTCTTCACATCAATCTGGTCGACACATCGCTTGGAACGCTCCATCGCACCTCCATTTTTCGGTCTTGTCCGGACACGACCTCCCTCTCGGGCGGGGAGCCGGAACATCCCCCGCGCCTGGGTCAGGAGAAGTGGTTACAAAGATAGGTCACAAGGTCCGCCACGCGGCAGGAATAGCCCCACTCGTTGTCATACCAGGCCAGGGTCTTGACCATCCTCTCCCGGACAACCCGGGTCGACAGTCCGTCGACGATGGCCGAATGGGGATTGCCCCGGTAGTCGATGGAGACCAGGGGGAGGTTCGTGTAGGCCAGGATCCCCTTGAGGGGACCGTTGGCCGCCTCCTCGAGCACCCGGTTCACATCGGCGACCGTTGTGGGGACCCGAACCTCCAGAGTCAGATCATTGAGGGAGACATCCGGGGTCGGAACCCGCACGGAGGTTCCGTCGAGACGGCCTTCCATTTCAGGAATGACAAGTCCAATGGCCTTGGCCGCCCCTGTGGTGGTCGGAATCATCGAGACCCCGGCCGCCCGGGCCCGGCGAAGATCCTTGTGGGGAAGATCGAGAAGCCGCTGGTCGTTGGTATAGGAGTGAACAGTGGTCATGAAGCCGCGCTCAATGCCGAAGGCCTCGTGAAGGACCTTGACCACCGGGGCCAGACAGTTCGAGGTACAGGAGGCATTGGAGATGATCGTATGCTTGGCGGGATCGAAGAGCGTTTCATTGACTCCCATGACCAGGGTACAGTCTGCCCCGGAGGCAGGAGCCGTGATCAGGACCTTTCGCACACCCTTCTTGAGATGGGACGAGGCACTCTCCCGGTCTTCGAAACGGCCGGTCGACTCGATCACCAGATCCACACCCATCTCCTCCCAGGGAATCTTCGAGGGATGGTTTTCCGCATAGACCCGGATCGGCTTGCCATCGACCGAAATGTGGTCTTTCTCGACGGTAACGACATGCTTCAGGGCCCCGTGAACCGAGTCGTATTTCAGGAGGTGGGCCAGATGGTCAGTGTCAGTCAGGTCATTGACCGCCACGACCTCGATCTCTCCAAGACGACAGGTGGGAGCCTTTTCCAGCATGGCCCGGAAGGTCAGACGCCCGATCCGTCCAAAGCCGTTGATTCCTATACGTACAGCCATCGATCACCTATTTTCCGCAAAAATTGTTGTCGTCAGACAATGGGCCGCCCGGTCCATCTCCCGATCACCCGAGGGCCCCGATCTAAAAATTCCTCAACATAACAAAGACTTGTCTGAAAGGTCGCCTGTCAGATATCGTTCGAACGGTAAAGGAAGGCGAATCGGGGGGAACACGATCAGATTATGCGGATTTTTTTCATGGCGTTCAAGACGCCCTCTCTCCCGGATCGCTCCAAAGCGGCGCCGGCACGGGAGGTCCCCGCTGAAAAAGAGCTCCCCCGCCTTGCAGAGTTTCGCAAGAGATTCGATAATGAGAGGCAAGCGGGTCGGGAGCCCCGCCCCAAACGCCCGTAACAATCTGTGACTAGGAAGATTCCCGATGGCCCCTTTACTCCACAGATTCCTCCGGAGACGTTTTCTTTCCCGAAAGAGACCCCATCTTTTTCGAAGGGGAAGGGCCTATCTTCTTATCCCCCTGTTTCTGTTCATAGTTCTCCCGGTGGCTCTCTCCCGGGCCGAAGCCGATGTGAACCAGGAGGCCGAGATCGCTTTGGGCCATCTTATCGCAATGAAGGGAAACGGGTTTCCCGGATCGACCGCCTGTGCGGAGTGCCACCGGATCAATGGCGGAGGAATGCCCTCGGTCGGGATTCCCCGGATCGCCGGACAAACCGCCACCTACATCTACCGGGAAATTCGGGGGGTGCAGAAGGGGACCCGCTTCTCTCCCTTTATGAGCCGGGTCGTGAGAAACTTTTCCAAAAGCGACATTCGTGCGGTGGCCCTTTACTACTCGACCGTCCGCACGCCCAAACTCCACGATCCCTCGGAGTTCGATCCATCTCTCCAGCCCCTTGGCCGGCGCATTGCCCGGCGGGGGCTATGGGACAGGAACATCCCGGCCTGCATTCTCTGCCATGGCGAAGATGGTCGAGGCATTCCTCCCAACTTTCCCTATATTGCCGGCCAGAGCAAGACCTATCTGATGCAGCAGATCAAGAGCTTCGCCGTCGTCGACAGAAAGGACGATCCTGAAGGGCTCATGCGGGGGATCGCGTCGAAGCTCAAGAACAGGGAGATCAAGGCCGTGGCCCAGTACTTCGCCAGCCTCACCCCACCCGACTATGGGAAAATCCCCGAGAAGAATTCCCCGAAACGACTCCGGCTGATCCCGGAAAAACCCGAACAGTAAGGAGGTCAAGCGTCCATGAAAATCGGCCCGATGTCCCCGAAATGGCTCCGAATGGCTCCCGTTCTTCTTCTGTCCCTGCTTCTTCCGGCAACAGTTTCTCCGGCCCTGGCATCAGGAAACAAGAATTTTCAGTTCTTTGCCCCCCCGGCAGAAGGAACTCTTCCTGACGGCCCACTGGGCCGACTGATCCGCAAGGGAGAGCTCATCTTCATCCACACCAACCTCTATGCCAAAAAATATGTGGGAAACGATCTGACCTGCGAATCCTGCCATCTCGACCGGGGAATCAAACCCTATAGTGCCCCGCTCTGGGGAGCCTTCGGGACCTATCCCCGCTACCGGGCAAAGAACCACAAGGTCAACACCCTCGAAGAACGGATCCAGGGCTGCTTCCGCTTTTCCCTGAACGGTACCCCTCCCTCCGTGGACAGCGAAACCATGAAGGCCATCATCGCCTATGCCTACTGGGTCTCCCGGGGGGCGCCCATCGGACTCTACCTCAAGGGACAGGGAATCGTTCGCCTTCCCAAGCCCGACAAGACCCCCAGCATCCAGAGAGGAAAGGTCCTCTTCGAAGCACGCTGCGCCCTCTGCCATGGACTTGACGGCCAGGGCACCCAGGCCGATCTCGGCCAGGTCGCCTTTCCTCCCGTCTGGGGACCCCATTCCTACAACAAGGGAGCCGGGTTTTCCAATGTGCGGGAGCTGGCGGGCTTTCTCCGGATGAACATGCCCCTCTCCAAGGGAAAGAGCCTGTCAGACCAACAGGCCTGGGATGTTGCCGCCTACGTCGACAGCCACTCCCGTCCCCAGGACCCCCGGACCTCCTCCCCCTCCCGCTAACCGGCCGATAATCGGTCTGTCAGTGGAGTGCTCCGAAAGGGAGACAGGTCCCCCCTCCCGGATTCTGGCTCGCGGTTTCCGCTTAGGGCAATCTAAAGGCCGGCTTCCTTTCGGGCCTTCAGATCGGCATCAATGTTGTCGAAGGGCTTCAGGTAGTTTTCGAGGAACTTTCTCTCCGAGGTCGACATCCGATCCCTGACGCCAAGATACCAGCGGCCCACGAAATACACATAACGATCCTTTTCCCCCATCTGATCGGGGCGCGCCAGACCGGAAGAGGAGGGTCCGGAGGGGGAAGGGGCCTTGCGGGGAAGGGCCACAAAAAGGACCGCCAGGAGAACGGCCACCACTGCAGCGCCTCCGGCAATAAGGGTCCACTCTTTCCGGTCGGGCTTGAGGCATCCCGCGAGGCTCTCGTATGCCCGGCGATTTCTCTCGTCGACTTCGTGGATCGTCGCCTCGATCCTCTCGAGGCGACGATCGCTTTCGCGAAAAAGCCGAAAAATCTCCCGGATCAGCTCTCCGGATTCACCTTCTCCTCGACTTTTTTCTCCCGTCTCCGATTTCTTTCCCTCTCCCATCATTTCTTCCTTTCCCCTTCCGGCCTTGTCCTCCTGGCCCTCCCGATCGGGAAATGCCCAGAGCTCTCCCCTTTCCAAACCCATTCCCATACAGAAAAATCATACAGTCTTCCCCCAAAAAACGCGAGGCGTCCAAGGAGGCGGGAGGGATCCGTCGATGCAGGGGGCACGGCGCACATGGAACTTGGGCAAGGAAAACGTCAAAGAGGGAGAATTTCAGGAGGTCAGGGAGCCCCGTCGAGGTTATAGAGCCCTGCATCGGGGAGGGGAGATCCCGTGGCCGACTCCGCCGGGGGTTCCGATCCCTTCTTATATTCTTCGACAACAAATTTTTGTGCCGTGAGAGGAACCCTGAGCCCCGTCTCCGGATCGATCCTGACGTCGACGATATCATCGGGAATCTTGAAGACATGGTTCCCCGGAAAGAACGGTAGGGAGACCTTCATGACATCCATCCAGATGGGAAGGGCCGCCTTGGCCCCGTACTCTCCCCGCCCCATGGAGCGATGGTCGTCCATTCCCGTATAGACCCCGACAGCGAGGTCCGGGGAGAAACCGATGAACCAGGCATCCTTGAAATCATTTGTCGTCCCTGTCTTTCCTGCCAAAAGAACTCCCAGGGAGAGCGCATCCCGCCCGGTTCCTTCCCGGATCACACTTTCCATCATGGAGACCATCAGGTAGCTGTAAGCCGGATCATAGACAAGCTGGGGAGCGGGCGTAAAGCTGTAAATGGTGGTTTTTCGGCTATCAAAGACCCGATCGACCGAATGGATCTTCTCCCGGACACCCCCGTTGGCGAAGACGGAATAGGCTCCGGTCATCTCGATCGGCTTGACGGTCGCAGATCCGAGCGCCAGGGTCAGGTCGTGGGGAAGGGGTGTTGTAATCCCAAGCCGTCGGGCAAAGTTGATCACCGACCCCACTCCCACACGGCGAACGAGCCGGATCGTCGCCAGGTTGATCGACTCGGCCAGAGCCTTTCGCATAGGAACGGGGCCAAGAAATCCCGACTCAAAATCCTTGGGACGCCAGACGCGATGATGAACCCGATCGAAAAAGACCAGGGGAGAGTCATTCAGGATCGACCCCGGGGCATACCCCTTCTCGAGGGCCGCACCGTAATCGATCACCTTGAAGGCCGATCCCGGCTGTCTCAGGGCCTGAACCGCCCGGTTGAACTTGCTCCGGGCGAAGCTATATCCCCCTGCCATTGCGAGAATCCCTCCCGTCTTGGGGTCGAGAGCCACCACGGCGCCCTGGACGAGAGGCACCTGGTCGAGGGAAGCCTCGAAGATCCACCCATTTTTCTCGCGGAGAGAGGAGAGGACATGGACCCGGATGACATACCCTGGCTTCAGGATCCTGTCGAGGGAAAAGGGATTGAGGACCTTTCGTCCCCGGCTGATCTCCGGTCGCGTGAGAATGGTCTTGCCCCACTGGGCATGGTCAAGGGTCATGCGTCCGAGATGCTCGTCGACGGAAAGCCTTGCCTCCTTGGAGGAGACGTAAAGAACCGTGGCATCGACGCGCTTGCCGATAATCTCCTCAAGGTCGTGGTCCGAGGGCACCGGAATCGTCTTTTTCCTGAGGGCCACAAGGTCCTTGGGCTTGAGGATCCGAATGGCCCCTCGGAAACCCTGACGCCTGTCGATAGCCCGAAGCCCCTTGCGAAGGGCCTGATTGGCGGCAAGCTGGATCCGGAGATCTAGGGTCGTGAAAATCCGGAGTCCTCCACCGAAGAGCTTTTTCGCTGGCATCTCACGTTCGAGCTTCTGGCGGACATACTCCAGAAAATAGGCGCTGGGGCTGGCGGAATGGGAGGGGGGAACGATTTCGAGGGGGGCGGCATAGGCCTTTGCCTTTTCCTCGGGCGTAATGTAATGGACCTGGACCATCCGCTGAAGAACGACCAGCTGCCGTCTTTTCGCCGCCTCGGGATGAAGCAGCGGAGAAAACTCGATCGGCGAGCGGATCATGCCGGCAATCATGGCGGCCTCCGGGAGGGTCAGGTCGGCAAGGTCCTTCCCGAAGTAGGTATGGGCAGCCGCCGCCACCCCATACGCACCCTCTCCGAGATAGATCTGATTCAGATAGAGCTCGAGGATCTCGTCTTTGGTCAAAACCTTTTCAATGCGATAGGAGAGAAGGGCCTCGCGAATCTTCCGGATAAAGGTCTTCCGGTGAGTCAGGAAGATGTTTCGCGCCAGCTGCTGGGTGATGGTACTCGCCCCTTCACGAAGGTACCCGGCCAGGGCATCGGAGAGGGCCGCCCGGATGATCGAGCCGTACGCCAGGGCCCCATGTTCGTAGAAGTGTTCGTCCTCCACGGCCAGGATGCTGTGCACAATCAGCGGCGGAATTCGCCCCAGGGGAAGATACTCGCGACGCTCCTTGTAGAAGGAGCCGATCTTCTGCCCATTCCGGTCATAGATGTGGGAGGTCGTGAAAGGGACGTAATGGCGAAGAAATTCGACAGAAGGAATTCCCGCGACAATTTTCTTGTAGGCAAAGTACCCCGCCACCCCGGAGGCCCCTCCGAGGATCAGGAGAATGACAAGAGAGTAGAGCAGGAATTTTTTCAAGGCTTCCCGAACTGTTCAGGAGTGCAGGGAAAAAAAAGGCGGGAGGCCCGGACCCGACCGTTTCCGGCCCGGATCAGGGAGAACCCCGCCCTCAGGAATGTATGCATCAGAATAAATAATGCCAATGGTGACGCTACCCGGGAAAACCCGGAACATTCATCCCTCCGATCTCCGGAGGCCGGAGACCAGAAGGGGGTAAAGCCCCTTTTACTTTTCGAAGGTCTTCATGATGGTGAAGGCCGTCAGAAGAGCGGCTCCTGTCAGGACGATGAAGACAACCGTCAGGGTCATGTTGGCATAGTTGGCATCGGTCGGATTGAAGGAACCCATCTTGTAAGGCATAGCAACCCCCGCGTCTAGGTTTCGATGATTCCGGATTCTGTGGTCCAAAAATCGGACTTATTGGCAAAGGACACTATACCCCAGGAGAAATGAGAGGTCAACACCTCAAATCAGACCGAAACAAACTCTCCCTTGCCTGATGAAATTTTGTCAGACCGACCGGATCTCCCGGTCATGAGCGAGGAAGTCCGAAAGGGTAAAAAAGGAAAAAAACGGGATCCCCGCCTGGGCAAAGCGATCCCGCCCCCCCTCTTCCCGATCCACGAGAGCGACCACCTCGAGAACCTCGTACCCCGACTCCCGGCAGACATCCACCGCCCTCATCCCTGAGGCTCCCGTGGTCACAACATCTTCGACAACGACCACCCGGGCTCCCGGGACGAGATCCCCCTC
>JBMFWG010000038.1:0-17054 GCA_049965515.1 Leptospirillia bacterium | reverse complement strand
GGTTATGAGTCAACAGTCATGCCTTAAAATAGTTACTTGCAAGATTATTTTTGGTCCTAAAATTTGTCGCTCACCCGTTGCCTCCTCCCTCACTCTGCCACGAGGTCACCCTCCCCCCACAAACCCGATCACCTCGACGGTGTCCTCCGGAGACAAGACGGTTTCAGCCCAATCCTTCCGGGAGACAATGGAGAGGTTCACCTCGCAGACAACCGGCTTCTCCAGAAACCCCATCTCCCGGACGAGCTCCTGAAGGGTGAGGGCCTCCCCCACGGTGCGTCGCTCCCCGTTCACAACAATCTCCATACTCGCTGATCCCCCCTTCGCCTCAATGTTCATTTTTGCCTTCTTGTATTATAATACCGAAAGGTCCCTAAAACTCAGAGATCATCGACCATCACGTCTGAGTTGCGAATAATCCTTCTTGTCAGGGGGACTGACTCCGGCGGCGTTCGGGAAGAATTCCCCGAACATCTCCCCAGCCATGTCCCTGAAATTAACAGGACCGTCTCCGGACGGCAGGAACCAGGATGCTCGACACACGGATCCATCGGACATTTCTTCTCGGGCAGATCGCCCTCGTTTCGGCCGCATCCTACATGGCCGCCGATGCGGTGAACGAGACCATCCGCGACCGGATTGCCGGCTCCTACGCCCTTCCCGAGATTCACGCGCTGATGGTTAGCCCCCGGGAAAATCTTCCCACGGCGATGGATCTGGCCTCCATCGCCCGGGGTAACGTCTTCGACCCGGCACACCGGGGAGCCGAGGCGGCACTGCCGGGAGACATGGATCTAGGTGACTCTCCTTCTCCCCAGAGCCGTGAACCGGTGGTAGCGGTAGGGAGCTGGCAAAACCAGAAGAACCTTCCCGTTCTCTCCTCGGGCAGTCTGAAGCTTCGCCTCGTGGGAACCCTCATGGGGTCGGGGACGCTCTCGGGGGCGGTTCTTGAGGATACGGAGAAAAAGACCCAGAAGTTCTATCACGTCAACGACAGCGTGATCCCCGGACGGGTCCTTCTGGTCCATGTGGAAAAGGCCGCCGTGATCCTGCGGGTTGGATCCTCCTACGGCCTCCTCAAGTCACGCTATACGGCCGAGGACGATGGCGGACAGGTTCTGTCCCAATCCGGACCGGCCGCAAACCATGGAATCCGGCGGCTTGACGGAACCCACTGGCTCATCGAAGCCCGGGCGGTCCATTCCGCGGTGAGAAATCTCAACCAGCTCATGATGCAAGCCCGGGCGGTCCCGAACATGGTCGCCGGCAAACCCGACGGATTCCGGATCGTGGAGATCCAGCCGGGAAGCCTCTACCAAGAGGTGGGGCTTCTTCCCGGTGACGTGATTCAATCGATCAACGGAATGTCGATGAGCGATCCCCAAAACTTCATGAAGGCTCTGTCGACCTTGGGAACGGCGACGCAGGTCAGTATCGATCTCGTCAGAAACGGCGCACCCCAGACCTTCAGCTACCAGATCCAGTAGGATCCACGATGACACTCCGCCCGACGACAACATTCACGCGGCCAAAACCGCAGATATTCCGACAGGACAACGATTCGTGAGACGTGCCTTTCTTTTTATGCCGACAGATGACAGCCCCAGGATACCCCTCCTCCGGAGTCGTCTCGGACAGGCCTCCTGGGCCATTCTCTTCCTTCTGCTGTTTTTGATTCCGGGTCGGGAATCCGTCCCGGCCGTCATGGCCGCCTCCGGGCCCCCCCCGACCCCGACCCCCCTGGCACTTCCGGCACCCGTCCAGAAGATCTCCATGAACTTCCGGAACGTCGATGTCTCGGTTTTGGTCCGATTCATGAGCGAGCTTCTTCAGCAGAATATCGTCATGGACGAACGGGTCAAGGGCAAGCTCACGATCCTCTCCCCGGCCGAGGTCACCGTTTCGGAGGCTTTCCGGATCTTTTCCAGTGCCCTCCGAATGAAAGGCTTCGAAACCGTCAGCAAAAAGGGGATGATCTACATCGTTCCGGAGACGCAGGCTCCGCCCACCCGGGAGATGTTCCTCTACACCCTAGAGAACACCTCGGCCAAGTCCATCGCGAAGACGGTCAACGCCATCCTCTCCAAGGGGTTCGCACCCCGACCCGTGGGAGGAGTCAGGGAGGGAGGCTTCGACGGACCGATCCAGATCGTCGCGGACAAGAGTTCAAATAGCCTGATCGTCTCCGCCACCGCCCATGACTACGAACGGCTCAAGCCCATCCTCCACTCCCTTGATGCCCAGCCCGGCGAGGTCTATGTGAAGGCCTCCCTCATCGAGATCTCTACCGACAAGCTCAACAACATCCAGGTCAATCTCCTGGGCGGTGTTCTGGGGTCCAATAACTCGGGTGTCGTCGGCCTCACCAATTACGGGATGCTGGGAAGCATCGTCAACGGGGCGACGGGAGCCTCGTCGCTTTCGGGCGGGACCACCGGAGCGGCCGGCTCGCTGGGCGTCGTCTCGGGAGCCGCCGGAGCGGCCTCGGCCCTCTCCGGACTCAATGGACTGGTGGCAGGAGTTCTCACCGGAGGAACGTTCACATACAACGGAGTCAACTATCCCAACATCGGAGAGCTCCTGAACGCCCTAGAGACCTATTCCGATGTCCGGACCCTCTCCACCCCGGAAATCCTGGCGACTGACGGAGTCAAGGCCAAGATCACCATCGGCGAGGACGTTCCCTTCATCACCGGCCAAAGCCAGACGGTGGGAGGCAACGTCATGACCATGATCCAGCGGCAGAACGTGGGGATCACCCTGGAGCTGACCCCCCACATTCTCTCCCACAACCGGGTTCGCCTCGACGTCAAACAGACGATCTCGGCCCTGACCAACGCCTCCCAGGTGATCGGCACCATCGCTGTCGGTCCCACCACCACAAAGCGTTCGGCCAAGACCAACCTCACCATCTCCTCGGGACAGACGGTGGTCATCGGGGGACTCATCTCGAAAGAGACCAGCATCAACGATCAGGGGATTCCCTTCCTTTCGGACATTCCCATCCTGGGCTATCTCTTTTCCAACACCAACCACGAGAAGAAGCGGGACGACCTCCTGATCTTTCTGACGCCCTATGTCATCCGGAGCGCCCAGGACCTGGCGGTGGTCAAGCACGATGCCCCCGAAGCCCTGAAGAAGTTTGCCAGCAACAACAAGCTCCTCCAGAAGCTCCTCCTCGACCGCAAGACCACCTCGACCGCAAGCGATCAGTTTTTGAATACCGTGGATGTCCCGGGCGATCCGGGCGCACCCGAATAGGGCCGACGATGGAGACGACCCCGGCGGGGATCCTCGGGACGATCCTGGCGGCTCCCAAAGCCCCGGACTTCGAGGATCGGCTCGCAGCCGCCGGCCTTTCCCGGGAGTCCCTCTTAAAGAGCTGGTCAGAAGCCCAGGGATACCCCTATCGAAGCACGGTGGATATTGCCGACCTCGACCCTTCGCTTATTCCCCGTCTCCCGATCGGATTTGCCAAAAGCCACATGGTTCTCCCCCTCTCCTTGTCCGAGGAGGGGGGAGTCTTCACCCTCTCCCTTCTCTGTGGATCCCCGGACTCCTTTCCCGCCCTGGACCTGGTGGCAGACTTTCTCCTTCCGGAGGGGACTCCGGTCCGGATCCGGCCCGTTCTCATCCCCCCAGCCGCGCTTCTCGGGCTCATCAACAACGCCTATGAGCGCCATGGACAAACGGAAACGGGGCAGATCCTGGACCGGGCGGAAGAGGAGGCAGAAGACTCCCTTGACCTCCTCGCCATGGTGGAGACCGTCGACCTTCTCGATGCCAAGGACGATGCCCCCATCATCCGTCTGGCCAACTCCATTCTTTCCCAGGCCGTACGCCAGAAGGCCTCGGACATCCATCTCGAACCCTTCGAGGAGGAGGTAAAAGTCCGCTATCGCCTCGACGGGGTGCTCTACAATGTCCTGTCGGTTCCCCAAAAACTCAAGGCCGGCCTGCTCTCCCGATTCAAACTCATGGCAAACCTCAACATCGCGGAAAAGCGCCTTCCCCAAGACGGGCGGATCCGGATCCGGGCAGCGGGACGGGATGTGGATATCCGCGTCTCCACCATTCCCGTGCGCCACGGGGAACGGGTTGTCCTTCGGATTCTGGAGCAGGGGACTCTCCTTCTTCCCCTTGGAGATATTGGGTTCGCCCCGGAAGATCTGGCCGCAGTCAACCGCCTGATCACCCTCACCAGCGGGATCATCCTGGTGACCGGCCCCACCGGCGCCGGCAAGACCACGACTCTCTATGCCATCCTCAATACCATCAACAGCCCGGACAAGAACATCATCACCATCGAAGATCCGGTGGAGTATCAGCTCCGGGGAATCGGCCAGATCCAGGTCAACCCCCGCATCTCCCTCACCTTTGCCTCGGGGCTCCGGTCGATCCTTCGCCAGGACCCCGACGTGATCCTCATCGGAGAAATCCGAGACACAGAGACCGCTGAAATCGCCATCCAGGCGTCCCTCACCGGCCATCTTGTCTTTTCGACCCTCCACACCAACGACGCCCCTTCGGCCATGACCCGTCTGATCGACATGGGGGTCGAGCCCTTCCTCATCTCGACCTCGGTCCGGGCCGTCCTGGCCCAGCGCCTGGTCCGAAAGATCTGCCCCTCCTGCCGTGTCCCCTACCGGCCGGAGCCGGACGAACTCCACCGTCTCGACATCGACCCCGCCATTCTTCCCGGGGGGACCCTCTTCCGAGGCGCCGGCTGCCCGGACTGCCTGAACACGGGATACAAGGGACGACAGGGAATCTACGAGCTTTTCGTCCTTGACGCCGAAATCGCTCACCTTGTCAACATCCGCGAGGATGCGGCCGCGCTCCGGGAGGCTGCGAGCAAGAAGGGCATGCAAAGCCTGACCGACGACGGCCGCCGAAAGGTTCTCCAGGGGATCACCACCATCGAGGAGGTCCTCCGGGTCGCCCAGAGCGAAATCGAGGCCGGCTAGAGCCAAGGAGGACCATTGCCCGTCTGGAACTACTCGGGAGTCCGGGGAAACGGAGAACGTACCCGGGGCCTCGTCGACGCCGACAGCCTCTCCTCCGCGCGCCAAAAGCTCCGGAAGGAGGGAATTCTTCCGCTGACCCTTGAGCCCCACTCGGGGGAGAGGGCCACGTCCGAAAGCAACGCCGGAGTCCCCCGAGGCGGGGTTCGGCGGCCCTCCGCCAGCGATCTCTCCGTCTTTACCCGCCAGATGGCCATCCTCGTTGGGGCCGGAGTTCCCATCGTTGATGCCCTGGGAGCCGTCCTTGACCAGGGACCCGACACCCCCATGGCCCGGGTGGCCTCCCGGGTCCGGGATCTGGTCAAGGAAGGGCGGCCCCTTTCGGCGGCCATGGGGGAGATCCCCGCGGTCTTTTCCGGAATCTACCTCAACATGGTCCGGGCCGGAGAGGAGTCGGGGACCCTTGAGATCATGCTCGACCGGCTGGCCGATCTCATGGAAAAGCAGGTAGGAACCCGACGAAAGGTCCTGGGGGCGCTTTTCTATCCGCTTCTTCTCATGGGCGTGGGCCTTCTCATGGTGGTCTTTCTTCTCTTGGTGGTCATGCCCCGTATCACCGCCGTCTTCGAAGGACTCAAGGCGACACTTCCCCTCCCCACCCGAATCCTCATGGGAAGCTCGCGCTGGCTCAACGCCCATCTTCTTCTTGCCGGGGGAGGCACCGCCACCGTCGTTCTTCTGACAGTCCGGGCCGCCAGACGACACCGGAAAGCCCTCGACCGCCTGGTCCTGTCCCTTCCCAAGGTCGGAACCCTTCTTCTGGCGGGGCAGGTGGCCCGGTTTTCCCGAACCCTGGGGGTTCTTCTCGCCTCGGGCACCCCCCTTCAGAAGGCTCTCGAGGTCTCCGAGGCGGTGGTCACCAGCGGACCGGTAAGAGAGGCTGTCGCCCGCTCTCGGGAAGAGATTGCAGAAGGGCGCTCCCTCTCCCAAAGCCTTCGGGACTCGAAGGTCTTCCCTCCCCTCGCCGTCCACATGATGGCCGTGGGGGAGCGGACTGGCAAGCTCGAGGAGCTCCTCCTGAAGGTGGCCCAGGGATACGAAACCGAAGTCGACCAGACCGTCGCCACGCTGACATCCCTGATCGAACCGGTTATGATACTCTTTATCGGAGGACTCGTCCTTTTTATGGTCCTGTCCGTTCTTCTCCCCATTTTTGAGATGAGCCAGGCCGTCTCTTAACACAAGCTCCGGAGAATCGAGATGCCCGAACACCGCCTTTTTTTATCCTTCCTCTTTCGACTCCGCAAAAAAAGGATCCCGGAGGAGGGGTTCACCCTGATCGAAATCATGGTCGTCATCTTCATCATTGCCCTTCTGGCCGCGCTGGTGGTTCCCAAGATCGTTGGGCGAACCGAAGAGGCCAAGCGCACTTCGGCGATCACCCAGATCCGGGAGTTCGAGAACGCCCTCTCCCTTTACCATCTCGACAACGGAAGCTACCCCACCACCGAGCAGGGGCTCGCGGCCCTCGTCAAGAAGCCCACGCTTCCCCCCGAACCCAACAACTACAAGCCGGGAGGCTATATCTCGAAGATCCCCAAGGATCCCTGGGGTCATCCCTACATCTACCTCTCCCCCGGTACCCACGGAGAGTTCGACATCATGAGCTATGGAGCCGACGGAGCCCGTGGAGGCAAGGGCAACAACAAGGACATCGTCTCGTGGGACCTCCAGAAGTGACCCTCACCTCCCCGGGCGGGAAGCTCTCCGGAACGCGCCTGACAGGGAGCCAGCCATGACCAACTCCTCCCTTGCGGCCGAAATGGCCCACCTCCTGACCCGAGTCAGAAGATCATTTTTTTCGCGAAACAGGGAGCCGAACCCGGAGACAACGCCCTCCACGGCCCCCCGCCCGCGGCTCGGCCGGAGATCGCTTCTCCTGGGAACCATCGGCGCGGTAGTCTTTGCCGGAGGACTGGCCCAGGGCTTCCCTCACCGGGAGCTGGCCCGCTATCTTCTGGGAGAGGCGAGCCGAAAGCAGGGAGTGGCCCTCTCGGCCGGCTCGGCCCGCTTTGACCTTCCGGCCCGACTCTCTTACCGGGACCTGGTCCTCGTCGCCCCCACCCCAGCCGGACCAGCCACAGTGACCGTCGACCGGGCCTACGGCTCCCTTCTTCTTTCGAGTCTGACCTCAGGAAAACCCCGGATCAACTTCAGGCTCCGGGCTTACGGAGGACTCTTTGAGGGCCATCTCCGCCGCCTGCCCCACGCGGAAAACCACCTGAAGGGCGCGACGGTGACCCCGGTGGACCTGCGCCTCACCGAACCTGTTCTCCATCAGAAAATCGGCGGGACCCTGACCCTCAACACCGACTACACCTGGCAGGCCGGGCAGGAAACCAAGGGCCACGGCGTCTTTGTCGCCATGGTCCAGCACCTCGTCCTCAGCTCGCTCTCGGTGGGAGGCTTCCCTCTCCCCCCCGTCGCCTTCGATGCCGTTCGCTCCCGGGTCTTCGTCTCGGGAGGACGGGGGCGAGTGGAACGACTCCAGGCCGTGGGCCCCCTGGCCGACATCAACGGGGGAGGGACCTTTACACTGGCCACCCCGTATCAGAATAGCCTTCTTCATCTGAGGCTCAACATTCGTCTCAAGGGCGCCCTGGCCTCAATCCCGCTCCCCGGGGTCTCCGGCCAAAGCCCCGTCCGACAGGTGATACTCACCCTCGACGGTCCCGCCCAAAACCTGAACATCGCGATGAATGGCCTCCCGATCCCTCACTGACAGAGCGCGAAATCTCCGGCAACTCCTCTCTCCCGGGCGATTTCTGGCGGGACGGCTGACTCCGGGGACACTTCACCTGAGCCTTTTCTCTCCCAACGGTCGCCGAGCTGGCTCCCAGGAGACGACCCTTCTTCTTTCCGACGACAGCTGGGAGGAGGCGTTGCTCACGATCGGCCTTCCCAAAGAGGAGCGGGGGCGGATCCCCTTCCTCCTTTTCTGGCCTGATGAGAAGACCCTGACTGCCTCCGTTGGCCTTCCCCCAACCGTCACGGCGGCCGAGAGGGTAACCGTTGCCGGTGCCGAAGTCGAGTCCCTCCTGCCATGGCCCCTGGAAGAGAGCCTCCTTGCGCTCCTCCCTCAGAAAAGGAAACCCTCGCGGCTCCTTCTTTGGGCCGCCTCGCAGGAGGAGGTTGCGGGGGTGATCGCCCGCATCGAAGAATCGGGGCTCTCGCCCCGATGGGTCCTCCCCGAATCTCTCCTGATAGAGGTCTCTGTCCCCCCCCCCTCCGGACGGGAGACAGAGACGACGGGAATGATTCATGTCGAAGAAAACCGGGCGGTCTGCCAGCTCCGGGAGTTCGGCCCGGACGGCGCTGACATCGTCGCCGTCTCGGCCTGCCGGCTCGCTTTCGATACCACGCCCCTCGACCGGGACCGCCGGATCCTCGACCTCCTTCTGTCCCTGGCCACATCGGGCGTCTCCCTGCCTCCCCGCTTCGCCATCGACACTCCCGTCCTCCCGGAGAGCCCCCTCTTCCCTTTGGTCTCCCCCGTCCCCCCTGTCTCTTGCCCCCTGGGAGAGGCCGCCTATCGGGTTCTTTCCGGACTTTCGAAAGAGGAGAGGGACTCCCTCAACTTCCGCAAGGGTCCCCTGCTCTGGCAGGGAGACCGGGCCGAAATTCAGAAAGGACTCCGGTCCCTGGTTCTTCTCTCCCTTGTGTTGGTGGGAGTTCTTGTGGCCGATGGCTCTGCCCATCTTTCCCGGATGAACCATCGGGTCGAGCGCGCCCGGGAAGCCCTGGACCGGGAGGCAAGACTCGCCCTTCCCGGCCATACCATCGTCATGCCGGTGGAACAACTGACCCAGGAGAAGGCGGCCCTCGACCGGCAACGTCACCTTCTCTCCCGGGGAGCGGACATCATTGGACTCATGAAGGCCATTACCAGCGCACCGCCTCCGGGTGTGAAGGTCGAGCTGGTTTCCCTCTCCATCAGCCGGCGATTTGTGACCCTCTCGGGCAAGACCGGAAGTTTCCGGAGCGTGGACGCCTTCAAAAGCTCCCTCGCCGCCACCGGACGGATACGCGACATCTCCATCCAGAGTGCAGGTCTCGACATCGACCGGAAGACCGTGACCTTCCGTATGAGGGGCCGCCATGATTAGGGGGAAGATCTTCAGGGGGACGAGCCCGCGACTTTTGGCCCAGGTCGACAGCCTTCTCCGACCTCTCCGGGTCGCCCATGAACGGCTGACGCCGCGAGAAAAACGGATGGTGAGGCTTTTGCTCTCCCTGGTCGCCGGGATCATTCTCTGGCAGGGGGTCACGCTCGTTTTCTGGGACCCCTACCAGGAGCGGGAGGCCGAGCTCGCCGACCTGCGCTCCGAGACCCTCAAGGCCGCGACCCTGGCCCGGGAAATCGAATCCTCCCGGGCGCTGATTGAGGCCCAGGCAAGGAGGCTGGCCCGGGAAGAGCGGGGGTTCTCGCTGATCTCCACCCTTGAGGAAGAGGCCGACCGGGCCCATATCAAGTCCCGGATCACCCGGATGACCCCCCGGACCCTCCCTCCCGAAGGATCCTACCGGATTGCCATGGTCTCCCTTGAGATCGACTCGGTGGACCTCCCCCACGCCCTGGTCTTTCTCGCGAGAATCCAGCGCTCCCCTCACTTCATCCGCGTCACCCGGCTCTCCATGAAGCGCCGGTTCAATGACCACTCCAAGATTGACCTGAGCCTCGATGTGGAAGCCGTTCAACCCTCGTAGTCGCGTCCCGCTTTTTCGAAAGGGGAGGAAGCCGGGGAGAGAAAGAGCCCCTCGGGACCGTGGGGTGGTCCTGATCCTCGTCCTCTTCATGATCCTTCTCCTCACAGGGGTCATCACCCGGTTTGTCCTGACGAGCCGAGCCTTTCTCAGGCAGACGGAGATCTATGCCCACAGCCTTTCAGCCCTGTACATCGCCCGGGCGGCGATCTCCATCGCCAAGGTCGCCCTCGTCGAAAGCCTCCAGATGGCGAGCCAGACGGGAATGAACGTCGTCACCACTGCCCAGCCCTGGGCCACCCCCATCATCAACTATCCCGTATCCAACGCGGGATTTGTCTCTGGCCTCGTCACCGACGAGGCCAGCAAGCTCAACATCAACATGCTCACCGGCGTCGGAGGCTCGATCGATCCCCACCGCCTCATTCAGTTTACCCGCCTCTTTACCTCGGTGGGAGCCGACCCGGCCGTCCTTCCTGCCATCTCCCAGTGGGTCACGCCAGCCCCCAACATGACCGGACCTCCCGGGCCCTACGGAGGGTTCGTCCCGCCCTACCGCAACCGGGGAGGGCCCATGGATGTGCTCTCGGAGCTCCACCAGATCGCCGGCATGACCGAATCGGCCTATCAGGCCCTTGAACCTTACCTGACCGTCTATACTCCCGGTCAGGTCAACGTCAATACGGCCAGCCCCATTGTGCTCGCGGCCCTCGACCCCGGCATCACCCCGGCGATAGCCGAAGAGATTGTGGCCCGGAGACCCTTCCTCACAATGGCCCAGTTCCAGCAGACGGTGGGCCCCTCGATCTTTGCCAATATCTCGGGGGATGTCACCCTGACCAGCCAGATCTTCTCCGTGAGCGCAGTGGGGATCTCAGGGGAGACCAAGGTCGCGATCCGGGCCGTGCTTTCAGTCAACGGAATGCAGACACAGACGCTGACCTACCGGATCGGGGGCAACCGTCTCCTCTACCAGATCGACACCCTCCTGAGGAACGCGCCCCTGCCGCCAGCGGGTGGCGAGGCGCCGACGATCCCCGTCCTCCCCGCCGGGGGCGGATCCTGAAGGCGAACAGATCCACAAAGAAGACGACCAGAAAGGAGCTGAAGGACTTCGTCTAGGAGAAAGAGCGGACGCGCATGCGGTTGAGATTCAAGGCCAGCTTCCGTCCCAGACCATGGAAGGTGGTGGCATAGAGGAAGGTGGAGGGAAACATCTGCCGGCCATCTTCGACAACCCGTTCGATGGGACGGCCCCGAACGTTTTCCACGCTGTCGGGAACGACATAGCAGCCGATGGTGAGAACCCTTTTCCGGAGTTCGGCCAGGGCCTCGGCACTCCGGTCGCTGATCTGGCAGTCGGTCAGGACGATGGCGGCATCGTATTGATGTCCCGTCCGTTCGATCATGGGCAGGAGGTTCTGAAACCCCTCCATTTCGTCCGGTTGGAGAAGGTTGAGCTCGTCGGGAGCCATCCTGAACTGGAAACGGCTTGAACATGCCACCACATCGAAGGTCGAGGCCACCTTCGACAGGGCGATGACCTGGGCGAGATGGGAGGCATAATAATGAGGCCACCCGTCCATGGAGAAGGAGAAGTCCACAATGGCGAGGATGCGAAGCTCTGTGGCTCCTTCCCGGAAGGGCGACGGACGGTTCATCACCTTGAGCGTGGGGGCAAAGAGCTTCTGGGAAATCAGCCGTCCCGTCATCCCGGCCAAGGGAGCCTCCTCGAATCCAACCTTGAGAAAACGGGCCAGGCTTCGGGTTTCGGAGCGGATCATCGCCAAGTCCCATGGCCAGACTTGCTGCCGATGCGACGGAGGAACAAACAGGGGGATTTCCCCGACCATCCGTAAAAGGCTGGGCGCCTCCTGGGTCGCCCCCAGCCCCTTGCCTGTCCGGGAGGTCTGGCCACCTCGCCCTCCTTCGGCTCCATATCCATGCGTGGTGTCAGGAGCCCGATAGTCCCAGTCCGGAGGAGGACCCTCCATCTCCTTCTCTTTCTGCCCCGACGCACGGCCAAAGGCCCCTCCTCCGCCGGAGCCCGATCCGCTTCCCCCGCCGGCTCCCCCTGCGTCGGGACTCCGGGCCGACACACCTTCTGCCCCTCGACCTCCCTGGGCTGAACGATCAAAGACCTTCCGCCACTTGGCATAAAACTCCCAGATCTGATCAAGACTGGCCTCGCGGCTTCCCGCTTCTGCGGCTCGGTCCAGAGACTCGCGAAAGTCTCCCAGAAACTCCCGATAACGCCCAAAGAGCCGATATCGGCTCAAGAAGATCCCCGAGCGGACCAGAAGAGGATGGCGCTCATGCGGAAGGAGAATCGCCCCTCCGAGAGCCTTGGCCAGCAGGATTTCCCCCAGGACAAAGGGATCGAAACTCTGGCGGAAGGTGTTGATCGCCAGACGTTTTCTCCTGACCCGGACTGAATAGAGGGCCTCGTAGAGAGGGGCAAATGTCTCCGGCGGAAGGCCAAGACGTTGCATCTGAGCCCGGTCGGACCGGAAGTCTTCAAAGAGAGTCACCAGGCCGGGAGGAAGAGAGAGCAAGGCGACATCCTCTCCTTCGGGGCGAAGACCAAAACGGATCTTCCCCAGTTCATGCATGGAGAGAAGTTCGAGAAGGGCCGGAACCTCCGGATGTCTGGCCAGAGAACGGATCCCCAGGGAAAGTGTCCGGGTCGATGCATTCCACTGGGGACGGTCGGTTTCAGGACGCAGGGAGACACGCACCGGAATGCCCCCCGAAAAACGAGACGAAAGGATGGAGAGCCGTCTCTCAAGACCTCTGATGTCGGACGTGCGGGAGGCCACCTAGGCCTCCTTTCGGGGACTTTCGCGGGGAGAGACCGGGGGACGGAAAGCCCCTTCGAGGACCTGCTCGATCGCCTCGAGTTGCTCTTCATCGGGATATCCATGCTGGTCGTGAGAAATCAGGCGATTGAGCCAGAGCCCGCGGGCGGCGGAAATCGGATCCGCCCCGTCGAGGATCGACTGGCCCCAGTTCTTGATATGGCGGGTGGAGAGCGGGGCCGAAAGATGTCCCTGCTTGTAGGCTTCCCTCAATGTGGCGGCAACGTTCATGATGCTCTGGGCAATAGGGGGGGGAAGGCCCTGCTTTTTGAAAATTTCCCGTTCAAGCTCCGTATTGTAGTCAACGAAAACGATGGACTGGAAACGATCGAGAAGGGACTCGTCAAGGTCGTGGGTCTGGGAATAAGAGGCCCCGATATTGCTGGTGGCACAGAACTGGATCCGATCGAGAGGAACGGAGATGACATCGCCGGTGATGAAATCATGAAGCTCGTAATGCTCAAGAACGGGATCAATGGCCTTGAGAATGAGGTTCCGGGCAGCCCGGGAAGCCCGGTTGAGCTCGTCGAAGACCACAGCAATCCGCTCTCCTTCATGGGCCAGCCGAAAGACACGCTTCAATGGACCCTCAACCCGCGTCCAGTCTCCAAGAGTCTGAGCAATGACAGAGAGGGGAACATCGGAGTACTCCCGGGAGAGGGTCATCATCATCCTCATCTTTTCCTGGGGCCCGATGGGGATGGGCTTCGACAAGAGATCGTAGTCCTCCATTCCGTCGGAGCAGGGGATCATGACGATCTGGTCGATACGACCTTCATTTTTTAGGGACTGAAGATGTTCGATGACAATGGAAAAGGTTTTTCCGGAGCCTGTCGGACCATACAGAAGGACAGAAAAACCCTTTTCAAAAATCGTCCGGAGAGAAAAGGGATCAGGAGTCGGCAAAAGGGAGAGGGCCTCTTCCTGTGGGTCGAGAGCCGCCTCTTTTGATTCGACACTTTTCATGAAAGAACCGCCTTTTTCGGAATCGGAGACCGGCTTCTTCCTGACACCAAAAAACTCAGAGGAAGGAGGAAGGGCCTTCTTTTTCCGAAAATAGAGATAGACGATAAAGAGGAAGATGGCAATGACGGCCATCCCCCATGTCATGACAAGGACCGCAAGAGAAGAGGAGAAATAGTGAAAATTGGCTCCGAGAATCAGGAGAAAGATCGAGAGAGTAATAAAAACGAAGATGCCATAGCTGATTCTTCGAAATGTCGGGGAAAAGGAACGACTCCCCAGTATAAGAAGGCCCAGGATAACAACATAGCTGACGACGGCACCGAATCCCGCATTACTGCCCATTAAAACGATTCCCCTTTCATGGCCGAAGTCTTCTTAATCAGGAGGGAAAGATTAAAAAGATTAACGGAGGTAAAAAAAAGGGGGGCAGCAAAGAGCCACCCCCCGTTTTAAAACCGAAAAGCCTGAAAGGTCCGACTAGGCCTTGACTTCGTAAGGAATAGCCTTATGAGCCGGAGCCGTGGCAGTGCGGTAAAGATTGTAAAGGAAGATCCACTGTCCCGTGATGATCATGAAACCGCCCCAGGACCGGGCCACCATGTAGGGGTGGGAGGCCTGAATGGACGCCACGTAGGGGATCTCGTAGACCTTAGCGGCAGCCTGGATAAGGCCAGCAGCCGTCAGGGAGGTCCAGAAGATGATGAATCCGATGGTCATGAGCCAGTAGTGATAGAGCTCAAGAGTCGGGTTGAATTTGCGCTTCAGAAGCCGCTCGAGACCATAGTACATGGCACCGATCTCCACGAAAGAGGAGAAGCCCAGAAGAGCCAGATGGGCGTGGGCCACGATCCAGTGGGTCCCGTGAATATACCAGTTGATCGCGCGGGTCTGCTGGAATCCACCCTGGAAGAAGAGGGGAATACCCATCAGGGTTCCGGTGATCGCCCAGCGAAGAGCGGGAACTTCGACGAAGAGCTTCCACTTGCCCTGCATGGTGAGAAGGGCGTTAGCGATGAAGGCCATTCCCGGCACGAGAATAAGCACGCCGGAGACGGATGCAAAGGACTTGAGCCACTCTGGAACAGGGGCACCCATCATATGGTGCGCTCCGGGAGTGGAGTAGAAGGCGAAGAGACCCCAGAAGGTCAGATGCGCCAGCTTGTGGCTGTAAAGAGGGTTACCCGAGAGCTTCGGAATCAGGTACATGGCGATACCGATGGAAATCGGAGTGATCCAGATACCGAGCTGGTTGTGGGCATTCCACCACGTGAGAAGGGCCTCGTTGAGACCGGTCACATGGAACACCTCCACAGACTGGGACATGGAGTAGACCGTGATGAGGTAAAGAAGACCGGCCATCATGATCCAGGTGGTCGGATAGATTCCCTTCACGGTACGGGTCAGGACGGTCATCCACACGTTCACACCGAGGGGAACGAGGATGAAGGCGATCACATAGATGTCGATCGGCCAGGCAAAGTCAGAGTACTCACGACCGGAGCTCATACCGAGGTCGAGGGAAACGTCTGCGACCATGATGCCCAAGTTCCAGAGCCAGATGTTCATGACACCGAGCCGTTCGCTCCAGAGCTTTGTTCCGCAGAGCACGGGGGTCATGTAGTACATGGCGGCGGCGAAGGCCATCGAGATCCAGGCATAAATCACCGTCAGGACGTGGACCGGCCGAATGTGCCCGAAGTTCAGGTAGGGTGTTCCCGCGAGAACATCAGGGTAAGAAAGTTTCAGCGAGGTGACGAACCCAAGGGTCGTTCCCATCGCCAGCCAGAAGACGGAAGAGATAATCGCCGTCTTTGCTGCGGTACCGTTCGGAATTTCTTTGTTGGAAGCCATACCCCCTCCTTAAATTGGCACGGATAGAAGGAACTGCCGACCTGTAACGGCCCGTCCCGGACCCTTACATTTCAGCCCACGAATCAGTATACAAAAGCCATTTTGGATTCGCAAGGGCTGGGAGAAAAAATTTTTAATGATGTAAGGGATTGAAGGTTATTAAAAAAATAAAAAATTTCCCTCCGTTTTTCAGGAGGGAATATTTCTTCTCTCAATTATTGGGGCGTTTCTCTCCCGACTTTTCGGCGACAAAATGATGGAGCGTCACGAGGGTCATTTCCGGAAGCATCCCGATCCTGACGGGAATTCCGAAGTATCCAAGCCCCGCACTGACGTGGAGGCGGTGACCCGGACATTGAGGATCCGTTGCGGAAAAGAGTCCCACCGGATGGCGAAAAAAAAGGGAGGCAAGACTGGGCAGGGGAGGATGGCCGCCGATCTGACCGCCATGGGTGTGGCCTGCCAAGGTCAAGTGGGCAGCGCGGCAAAGGGCCCCTTCCCACAAGGTCGGCTGGTGAACCAGTCCCAGGACGAACTCCCCCGGACGCATCCCGGACAACGCCTTCTCCAGATCGGGGCCACAATCCGGAGCATATTCGCCCCCAGCCGGGTCGTCGACTCCCACAACCCGGATCTTTCCCCCATTTTCCTTCTCCAGGAGAAGGCTTTCATTTTTCAGAACAGGGAGGCCATGGCGGCGCATGATGGCCCACGCCTCTTTTCCCAGGATCCAGTATTCGTGGTTTCCCAAAACGGCAACGGTCCCGAGTTTCCCCGAGAGAGAGGAAAATATTCGCTCAAATATTTGAGCCTCGTCCTCCCGATGGTCGATCACATCTCCCGTCACTGCCAGAATGTCCGGAGAGATTGTTCTCACGGAGTCCGCAATGGTCCGGAGTCGCCCCTCCCCCTGCCACGCCCCGACGTGAAGATCGGAAAGATGGAGAATTGTTGTTCCCTCAAGGCGAGGATCCATCCCCTCGAAGGACAGATCGATCCGGATCAGGCGGGGAGGAAGAAAGCGGGCTGCCACGGCCAGCCCCAAAAAGACAAGGGTCAGAAGTGCGCCTCCCTTCAGGGCCTCCCAGGAATAGGACATCTCCGCCTTCCCTTCTGATTCCCCGGGAAGGATTCCTTCGACAAAACGAAAGATCGCGCCAAGTCCCGCGCCGAGCCAAAAGGTTCCCAGGGCAAAATACCAGAGAAAAAATGTCTGGGAAAAAAGGCGGATGCGAGGAAGAAGATCGCGAAAGGAGAGAATCTGCCAAAGAGGGAGGAGAAGGGAGAGGAGGGAGAAAAGTTCGAAGGCCCTTCCTTCGGGAGAAGGGGGAAGATGTCGAAGAAGGAGAATGAAAAAAACATTCAAGAGCTCATAAAGGACCAAAGCTCCCCAAAGAATGCGAATAAATCGGCGGCGAGGGTCAATGAACTTTCCCACCATTAAGCTGACGCTGTCGTGGGGGTTTCTGCTCTCACGAGCGGATATTCCTCTTTCGCCGAGGATGCGCAAAGGCGTTTGGGTCTTCGCGTCTTATGGTCCTCTCCGGAGGCTTTGACGCAGGCCTCCTGCCCTCGTTGTTTCTGTTTTCCGATCCCGCACCGCCGGACCGTCTTCTTCTGGAGATTTCCTCCCAGAAGAAGACGGATTCCC
>JBMFWG010000037.1:0-18015 GCA_049965515.1 Leptospirillia bacterium | reverse complement strand
AAGAGGTTGTGCGGCAGTACATCCGGAACCAGGAAAAGGAAGACAAAAAGCTTGATGAGCGAATGGGACAGTAGAGGGAATGCCCCCTTTAGGGGGCGGATGATCTTGTGAACATGCCGCTTTGAGCGGCCCACACTCTTTTTGAAGCCTCCACCTCGGGGGGGAAGTTGTCACTATAATAATATTTTAAATATACCCCCCTTTTACCCTTTTGATTCTTTTCTTGACATTCTACCTATAAGTAGATAGGATTGAGAGATGGAGACGCTTTCGATGAGAGACATTATTCTCGACGCGGTCGAAGAGCGGGTCTAGCTCCATGGAATCAATGCCTTCAGCTATCGTGATGTCGCCACAAAGGTGGGCGTGGAGAGGTGGCGAGGGGGATTTTTGCTCTTTTAGAAGGAGAGATTCTTCTCAAGCCTGTCTTTCGTTCGCCCCTGGCGTCCCCCTCCCTCTCTCCGAAGTCTTCTGGCATGGGCGGAAAACGCTCCTTCCCCCTAGGGCGACTCTCAAACACAATGTCCTTTCAAAATCACACGAATGTCAAGGAGCACTCATGGCAAACAAGCATGTTTTTGTAATCTATTCAGGAGAATCCGATCCCGGACGGGTCTATCATGCGCTGGTCTATGCCCTTCAGGCGAGCCGGCGGGGCGACGAGGTTCTTCTCTTCTTTGCCGGAGACGGCACATTCTGGCCCGAAGCCCTCGAGAACAACCATCCGACCATGGGAGAGATGTTCCGGGAGTTGAAGGAGCTGAACGTCCTCGGAGGAGTGACAAAAAACTGCGCGGTCGCCTATGGGCGGGCGGAGGCTGCGGAAAAGGTCCTGCCACTGGTCTCCGGCCCGGAGGAGAGTCGGGGTCAGATCGATCTTCTCGGCTTTGCCGACCGATCCTACCGCATCTGGACCTATTGAATGGCAGCCTCCCCACGAAATGCACGGACACCGGAATGGCTGAGGCGCTCTCCCGGCTCCTTCCCGAGAGGTCTGTCCAGATCCGCGACCGTCTCGACAATCCGGAACTGGCCCGGACTTTTCCTCTTCAAGACAGGATCCCTCCCGGGATCCTGTCTTTTTCTGGTCCCTCGCCTCTTCGGGCGGAATCCTTGCCGCCCATCACCAGCACCCCCGTCATCGACGGGCCGACGATCTTGAATTGGCCCCGGGACAGGACACCTCATCCCCCGACATTACCGATCCGTCGGCCGACACATTGGTCGATCTTCATAGGGCCCTCACGGGACCATCCTGCAAGAGCCTCGATCTTTTCCTCTCCACCGAAAGCAATGAATACATGGCACTCCGGGAACCGGTGACACACATTCTCCGTCCGGGGCGTCCTGGTTCTCCCCGAAGCTTCCTGTACACCACCAGCCCTCCTGTCTGCCTGATCCAAACCAGGACCCGATCCCTGGGGATCGGAAATCTAGAGATCCTGTGCCGTCACAGTGTGGCGGTCGCCTCTCCGTCGACAATCCGGAGGATCGAAAAAGCTGGCCTGGCCTCCGGCGCCCCCATTCCTGTGATCCGGGGGGGAGGGAGAGGTCCTTCTTGTCAAAAAGGGGAAGCCCCGTCGAATCCGCTCGATCTGGGATCTTGGCCGACCAGAGGTTCGCCTGGTAACACCCAACCCGGTAAAGGAAAGGGGGGACTTCCTCACCTATGCCCTGACACTCTATCGCATTGCGAAGCATGATCCGAATCCCCCGACCGGATGGACCGCAGAGAGGCTTTTCCAGGCGGTCTACAATTCTCCCGACCATAAGAAAGGGGTGGCAGGACCCAAAATTCATCACCGGGAGGAGCCCTGGTCAGTCGCCCATGGCCATGCAGACGTGGCGATCCTGTTCCATCAGCCGGGGATGGCGACACAAAAATCCTTCCCGTCCCTTTTTGACCTGATTCCCTTGGGAGGAACGATCGCCCACCCGAAGCCCCTTCCCGGGTCGGTCCTGACGACGAGAGTCCTGGTCAGGATCCGGGGAGACTGGCCCCCCGCCCAAAGAAAGGCCCGGGAGGCGCTGATCCGGGCCTATCGCTCGCACGCCTTCACCCGCATCCTGAAGCAATGGGGATTGGCGCGGCCTCCGGGCTTCTCCGAACTCCCCCAATAACAGGGTCGGGCGGCTTCGAAAGGAGCCGGGAACCCGTTGCTAGAGCGTATTCTTGCAAGGACGTCCTGACACCCCTCAAAAATCTTCAGCCGCGAAGGAGCGCCCGGACCCGCCCCTCGAGAAGACGGACGATTTCTGCATCGGAAAGACCGGAGTAGTCCGAGGGAGAAAGGAGGGCGACGGGGAGGAGACGGATCCTCCCGGGACGGGGAAGGAGACGATGGGGAGGAAGGGCCTCGAAGGCCCCCACGATCCCGACGCACAGGACGGGGAGCCTCATCCGGGCCAGGATCGTCCCCACCCCCGGCCGGAAGGATCCCAGATGGCCGTCGGTCGATCGCTCTCCCTCGGGAAAGACCCCGAGCGCCCGGCCCGACCTCAGAAGATGAAAGGCGATCCGAAGTCCGGACAGGGCAGACTCGGGATCGATGGAGACGATTCCGAAGAGATTCTTGAAGGCGGAGAGAGGCCCGTCGAAGATGGGGGCAAATCCCCAGAAGAGCGTGCGGGCCAGAAGCTCCGGAGGCAGCATAAGCGCCAGGAGGGGGCCATCGAGATAGCTTGAATGGTTGGCCACAATCACAAAGGGACCCGGCCCCAGACGAATCGCTTCCCCCTCCGACCGGGAGGGATCGTCGAGACAAAAGTCCTCCCCCTCCCGGCGCCAGCGGGGCCAGCGAATCCGGAAAAAGAGGCGGCCGGCCCCCCGGAGGGCGCGGTAGAGGAGGCGCTCCCGGAAAGTCAGGGGACGGAGGTGACGGCCCCGGGGGGGAATCTTTCCTTCCTCCTCCTCCGACAAGGGCCGAAAGAGGATCTCCTCGGCGGGACTCTTTCCTTCCGGGGCCAGAACCGAAAGCTTCTCGCGAAGATCTCCCACTGTGGTGATCTCGGTCAGAAGGCCCTCCGGAATCTCCCGGCCCAGGATCTCCTCGATTTCGGTGAGAAGCTCGATCCGGGCCAGGCTGTCAAATCCCAGGTCGGCCTCGAGACGGGCCTCGTCAACCACCGGAACATCCTCCCCGGCCATCCGGGACAGGAGAGCCCGCACCTTCTCGAAAAGGGGGCTATCGGGGGGTCTTGAGCTATCCGCACTCCCCCGGGCCAGACGTCTGTGGCGGGCGGCCCGGTAAAGATCCGGCAAAAGAAACCGCCGAAGCTTGCCCAGACGTGTCCGGGGAAAGGGCTCAAAGACAACCTCATAGGCGGCGATGCGACTGTGGGAGGGAAGATGGCCATTGATAGCCTCGATCCTCGCTGACAGCTCCTCCGGCGAAGGGGGCGACGTCTCTTCCGGGCGGACAAGGGCCACCAGGGCCTTGCCTTCGAGAAGCACCGCCGCCTCGGCCACCCCGGCCACCCGGGAGAGCTGGCTCTCGAGGGGGTCAGCAAAGATATTCTTTCCGTTCGGAAGAACCAGGACCTCCTTTTCCCGGCCCACCAGGCGGAGGCGCCCCTCCTCCCATCGCCCAAGATCCCCCGTATCGAACCATCCCTCCTCATCCACAAGGGGCGAGGATTTCCCCGCCCCGGTCCAATAGCAGGAAGCGACCGAGGCCCCTCGCACCTGGACCCGCCCTCCCGGCCTCCCCTCCTCCGCCGGCAGGATCCGGACCTCGACCCCCGGAAGGGGAGGACCCACTGTCCCGATGGCCAGGTCGTCCGGGGTGGTCATGGAGACCACCGGGGAGGTTTCGGTGAGGCCATATCCCTCGAGCATCACCAGCCCCATGGCAATGAAGTCCCGGACCACTTCGGGGCGAAGGGGCGCTCCTCCCGAGGCCAGCGCTTTCATCGCCGGACCGAAGGTCCTGGAGACCGCCGGGAAAAACCAGCGGCCGGCATTGATCCCCCATCGTCTCCGAAGGAAAAGGGAGAGAGGAATGAGCCCCCCGCGGATCAGGCGAACGACCGGAGCCGGCCTCCGTCCGATCTCCTCCTCGATCCTCCGGTGGAAGCCCTCCCACAAAAGCGGTACGGCCGGAAAGAGGGAGATCCGATCCTGGGACAGGATCTCCCGGAGGGTCAAGGGAGCGAGATCAGGAGAGAAGACCGCCGTTCCCGCCACCGACAGGGGCAAGAGCATGTTGACCATGTAAGGGTAGGAGTGGTGGAGGGGAAGGACACCGAGAACCCGGTCTCCATCGGCATAGACCCCCCGGGAGAGGATGGCACTCGCATTGCTGAGAAGGTTCCGGTGGGTCAGGGGAACGCCCTTGGGGCGTCCGGTCGTCCCCGAAGTCAGGAGAAGGTGGGCCACCGTCTCCTCTCCCTCCGGAAGTGCCTCATCGAGAAGGAGGGCAAGGTTTTCCCGGGAGAGGGTCGCCCCATCGCCGACCTCAGGAAGGGCGGGGGAGAGATGGGAAAGACCCGGCCGGGAGAGGGCCGCGAAGATCTCGGGGGAGGAGTAGACACTCCGGACGTCAAAGAGATCCGCCACTTCCTGAAGGGAGTCCGGAGGGAGCAGATGGTCCACAAGGACAGGAAGGCGCCGGGCCAGCATCAGGGCCAGCTCTCCGACCACGAATTCCGGCCCGGGGGGACAGGCCACGAGCACCGCTCCCGGGGGCAAGCAACGGCGGATCTCCGCCGCCAGATGAACGACAATCCGGTCGGCGTCCCGATAGGAGAGCGAGCGGCGACGGCGAGGATCCCCGTCGCGCCACTCGAGGAAGGACCGGTCCGGGTGCTCTGCGGCGATCCGGAAGAATCGGTGGAGGAGGGAGCGGTCGGCCATGGTCCCTCAGGCCCAAAGGGAGCCGCACCGAAGAGGCTGTGCTCGGGTGCCAGACGGGGGAAATCCCGGGAAAAGGCGGCAATCTATCATTCGGGAAGCCCCGGGAGCGTGATACTCTCCCCCATGGAGGGCATGGTCGAACGGGTCCATCCGATCCCGGGAAGGACCTTCCGGAAACCTTCCATGGACCGATCCTCCCCGTGAACGAGAATGGCCAGGCCGGGAATCGCCATGGAACGGCACCAATCCAGGAGATCTCTCTGGTCCGCATGGGCGGAAAACCCGTTGATCATTGCCATATCGATCCGAACATCACGCTCGGTCCCGAAGATCCGCACCTTCCGCGCTCCGTCCACCAGCGTCCGGCCCAAGGTTCCTTCCCCCTGATACCCCACGAAAATCAGGGAGGAGGCCGGATTGTCGATTTCGCGTTCGATGTGGTACATCATCCGTCCTCCTGAGAGCATCCCGGAACCGGCCAGGATAACGGACGGACCCTTGGCGGAGTTGATGCGACGGGAGTCGTCGCTGGATCGGGCCATCACCAGGCGCTCGAAATGGAAGGGATCCTCGTGGCGGTCCAGCCTCTCCTGAATCGCCAAGGAAAAGTTCCGGGAATAGCGCTCGAAGACATCCGTCGACCGGATGGCCATGGGCGAGTCGAGGTAGACCTTGGAATCCCCCGGAAAGAAGCCCTCCTGATCCCATTCCCGGAAAAGATAGAGGATCTCCTGGGTCCTCTCCAGGGCAAAGGTCGGGATGAGAACCGTTCCTCCCCGCTTAAAGGTCTCAGAGATCTTGGCTTTGAGCTCGGCGATGGACTCTTCGTAGGAACGATGGTTTCGGTCTCCGTAGGTGGTCTCCATCACCACCACGTCCGAATCGGCTGGGGGGGCCGGAGGATTAAGAAAACCCCGGCCCGAAGATCCCAGGTCGCCGGAGAAGAGTGTTCGGGTCCGACTCCCCCCCACCCGTTCAACGATCTGGATGGAGGCCGATCCGAGGATGTGGCCCGCATCATGGAATATGGCCTCGACCCCCGGAGCCAGGGAGACCTTCTCCCCATACTCCACGGAGCTCTGGAATAGGCGCAGGGTGTCGAAGACATCCGTGTTGGTATAGAGAGGGAGGTCCTTGCCACCGTGACGCGCCTGGTGGAGGGCGTGCTCCTCCAGGATATGGGCGGCGTCCTGCAGCACGATGGAGGCCAGGTCCCGGGTCGCCGCGGTGGAAATGATGGGCCCCCGAAATCCTTGCTTCACCAGAAGGGGAAGGCGGCCACAGTGGTCGAGGTGGGCATGGGTCAGAAGAACAGCCGAGATCTCTTTGGGGTCAAACCCCGGAGGCTGGCTGTTCTCGTGGCTCATGTCATCATGGCCCTGAAACATGCCGCAATCGACGAGAAACTCTTGTCCGCCGGCGCTCACCTGATGGCATGACCCCGTGACGCATCGTGCCGCGCCGTGAAATGTCAGTTTCATGGAACCTCCGGATAGATGGGGGAAAAACAAGGACAGTCTACCATAGACCCCTCTCGACCCCAAGGGCCCTCCCTGAAAAGGGAGCCCCGGAACATTGACGTTCAGGGAAAGCCCCGATAAAATAGAAATGAGAGTTATTATCAAACATGGATGTGGAGAGATCATGGAAACATTTCTGATCGTCATGAGAGAATCCCTTGAAGCCGCGCTCCTTGTCGGAATCCTCCTGACGACGGTGAAGAAGGCCGGGCGCCCAAAGGATCGTCGATATGTCATCGGAGGGGTCATTGCCGCACTCCTCCTTTGCAGTCTGGTCCTGGTCCTCTCCCGGGACCTCCCCTCCCTTTTCTCCGGACGCTTCCGCACCGGTCTCGACATCCTGATCTTTTTTCTGGCCGCTTTCTTTCTCACTACCATGGTCGTCTGGATGCACTACCATGGTCAGGAGCTCTCCCGGGAGATCTCGGGGAAGGCCGCCCGGCTTCTGGAGTCCGGCGAACACGGGGCCCTGTTCCTCCTCTCCTTCTTCGGGGTCTTCCGGGAGGGACTGGAGACGATCCTCTTTCTCTGGGGCATCGTGACCCAGAGCGGAGAGTCGGGATCTTCGGAGCTTCTCTTCGGCCTTTTGGGTGTCGCCGCCGGCATCGGGGCAGTCGCCCTGGTCTTCCAGGGACTCGTCAGGGTTCCCCTGGGACGATTCTTCTCCGTGACCTCGGTCCTGCTGATCTTTTTTGCCGCCGGCATGGTCTCCGCAGGGGTCGGCCGACTGGTGATGATCGGCGCCCTTCCCCCGCTGGTGAGCCAGGTCTGGGACACGAGCCGCATCCTTCCCGAACACAACCTCTTCGGGGGATTCATGGCCGACTTTTTCGGCTACCGGGCCCGCCCCTCCCTGACCGTGGTCCTGACAACCTTCGCCTACACCGGCATCATGCTCGCCTGGTGGATCCGGGTCCACCGGCCCGGACTTCTCTCCCAGGCGACGGGACGCCCGGCCGGGGGGTCGTCCCGCGAGATCCCCCCCATTTCAAAACAATGAAATCTCGAGTAAAATAAACCACATGAAACGACCTTTTTCCTCAATAATCCGGCTCCTTCCCGGAGTCACCGTGACAGGAATCGGCGCCCTGCTTCTGGGACTTTTGATTCAGCTCCCCCCGGCTCAGGCCCGGGAGAGCACGTCACAAAAAACCATTACGGTGACAATCAAGGATCACAGATTTACGGCTGCTCCCCTCTCCGTTCCCCCAGGAGAGGCTCTCCTTTTCCGTGTGACCAACCTCGACACGACCCCGGAAGAATTCGAAAGCTACGATATGGGCTTCGAGGTGGTCGTCCGGCCGGGACAGACGGTTCTTGTCCCTGTCTCGGGACTGGGAAAGGGCCACTACGACTTCTTTGGAGATTTTCATCCGGGAACCGCGCATGCCACGCTCACCGTCAACTAGCCCTCCGCCCCCCACCAAGGGCTCGGAACGACAGGAGAGGACGACCCTTTCCCGCCCTTCCGTTCAGGAGCCGGGAGAGAGTGGATGCGGCGAGCTTCCCTTTCCCGCCCCGCACTTTCTCAAGATTCTCCGGCCCCTCGTCGAAGCCTACCAGGCCTTCCTCCAGGTCTCCGACCGCCATATCGCCTCAATGGGGCTCACCCGCGGCCAGTTCGATGTTATCGTCACCCTGGGTCGAACCGAAGGGCTCCGCTGCACGGACATCGCCACCGAGACCCTGGTGACCAAGGGGACCCTGACCGGCGTTCTGACCCGCCTCGAAAAAAAGAAGCTCATCCAGCGCGCGCAAAACCCCCACGACCGGCGAGGCCAGATCATCCGACTCACGCCGTCGGGAGAGGACCTCTACAAAAAAATCCTTCCCCGCCACATCGGCCACCTCGAACAGTACTTCAACAAAAGTCTGACTCCGGCGGAGATGGATATGCTTCGCCCCCTTCTCCTGCGGATGAGAGATTCCTTCAGGACCCCCCTGCGACCTCTTCTGCCCTCGTCCTCCGCCACCAGCTCGGGCAATCCGCCCCGACAGGGTTGACCACGCTTTTTTTCTGCAACAACGATGATCAGCCTCCCTGACCCCGCATCCGCCGCCGGTCGAGGGAGAGACGCTCGGAGCAGGCCTGCGACGGCCGAATCCGGCAGGCCATGGCCCGGTCGGCCACACCTTCCTGCCAGCGGCCCAGGTGGTCGAGAATACTGGCACGGTTCCAGAAGCCATAAAACGAATGGGGATTCTTAAGAAGAGCCCGATCGGTGGCGTGAAGGGCCTCCTGATAACGCCCCAACCGAAAGAGGGAGGCCCCCAGCCCGATCCACCAGACATCATTGCCGGGATCCCGGCGAAGTCGCTGCCGGTAGTAGGCCAGGGCGCGCCTGTAATGCTTCTCCGACAGAAGAACGGCCCCCTCCATCTCTGCCTCGTAGATCTGCCGGCGAGCCTTCTCCTCCCGGAGAAACCTCCGGTAGGCCCTTCTGAGATCCGTCTCATTGACCTCCACCATCACATAGGCCACATAGCCGGTGGAGAGGTGCTCGATCTCGTTGTGAACCACCCGTTGGCCCACGAGGGTCCCCCGGGAGGCCGCCTCGAAAAAATCATGGACGGTCGAGGCGTCATCCCGGGAGTCATGGGTTCCGGTCTGGCTGTAACGGTAATGGATCCTCTCCCCGAAGACACTGTCCACGATCTGGCGCAGGGCGTGGCGGCGGGCCGTAGCCACCGCCGTCGGCTCATCCTTCCCTTGCCCGAAGCCCACCGCCACATCCTTCCCCGGAGGAGCCTGGGGGTTGGCGACCCAGGAAGGAAGCGTCCGGTTCGAGGCGCAGGAGGCGAGAAGAAGGGACAGCAGCCCCATCAGAAATATATTCATTGCTTTAGGCATAATACGCTCCTTTCCGTCAGCTCAAAAAAAGAGATCGGCATCCTTCTAGAGACTAACAGAGACGAAGGAAAAATGGTAAACTCACTTAAATCGACCCTTTACCGCTTCGGAGCACGATGCACACCGTCGTTGTATTGTCCCTCCTCTTTTTTGTCGTTACTCTCCTCTCCACGCGGCTCCTTCCGCTGGAGATCGTGGTCCTGTCCGTTCCCGTGGCCCTGGCCCTCACCGGCGTGCTCCCCCTCGACCGGGCCTTTTCGGGCTTCTCCCAGCCGGCGGTCATTGCCATCGTCTCCCTCTTCATCCTCTCCGAGGGGCTCTCGCGCACCAAGGTTGTCCGAAAGGTCGCCCTGCTTCTTGGGAGGATCCGCCATCGCCACCCCCGACTGCTTCTTCCGGCCCTGATCCTGTCGGTCGGTCTTTTTTCCATGTTCTTAAACGATACCGGCACCACCGCTCTCTTCCTCCCGGTGGCCCTCTCCCTCCTGCGGGAGGCCCGCCTCTCCCGGAAGCCCTTCCTCCTGCCGCTGGGCTATGCCGCCATCCTCGGAGGCTCCGCCACCCTCATCGGAACCTCCTCCAACATCGTCGTCTCGGGCTACCTTGAGTCCCTCTCGGTTCATCCCTTCCACATGTTCGACTTTCTTCCCATCGGGGGAGGGGCCTTTCTTCTGGGGGGGACCTGGCTTCTTCTCACCGGGAAAAGGGTCTCCGGGGACCTCGAATCCCCTGAACCTGAGCCCTCCAACGGAGATGACCGCCCCTATGACCTGGAGATTGTCCTGGGCCCGGACTTTCCCTACCATGGGCAGAAGTTCGAGGAGACTCCCCTGGCCACCACCATCGGACTCACTCTCTCCAAAAGCCATGACCAGACTCCCATCACGGCCCGGCAGAGGGCTCAAACATTTCTCCGGGCCTCCTGGGACTGGAGCCGCAAGATCGCTCCTGTCCCTTCCCCGGAAAGACTCGAGACGCCGGAAGAACCCGATGGCCGGGAGGAGGTGCTGGCCGCCGGGCAACATCTCCATGTTCTGGGAACCCTCCCCCAGCTCCAGCGCCTTGCCGACATCAAAGGGGTCTCCCTCGAGCCGGTCCATGCCTTTCTTCCCGGCCCTTCTTCCGGGGGAGCCCGGACAACACTCGGTCCCCTGATGGAGTCAGAGAACTGGATCTTTGCCCAGGCGGTCCTCTCCCCCCGCTCCGGCATGGTGGGACGCAAGCTCTCGTCGCTTCACTTTCTCCTGCCCCCCGAGGTTGATATCGTGGGGGTCCACCGGGAGGGGGGACGGCGAGCACCGGGACACCTGGCCGACCTGACCATCGAGGCCGGGGACATCCTTCTTCTTCTGGGCCCGCGCCCCGCAATCTCGGAGCTCTCCGGGCGAAATATCTTTCTCTATCTCGACCGTTACGAGCGGGAGACCTTCCGCTCCGGCAAGGCCCTGACCGCCCTTTTGATCCTGGGAGGGGTCGTCTTGTCGAATGTCATGGAATGGATTCCTCTCTCCCTCTCGGCCCTGATCGGCGCACTTCTCATGGTCCTGACAGGTTGTCTTACCATCGAGGAGGCCCGGGGGGCCCTCGAGTGGCGGGTTGTCATGCTTTTGGGAGGTCTTTTCCCCCTGGGCTGGGCGCTCTCCGAAACCGGCATCGGCCAGAGCCTGGCCTCCCATCTGGGAGTTCCGGGACTTCTCCCCCATCCTCTCTTGCTTCTGGCCCTGGTCATGGCCACGACGGCGCTTCTGGTGCAGTTTCTCTCCCACAACCTGGTGGCCCTGGTCATGGCCCCCATCGCCATGGACCTCTCCCGGACCTTCCATCTCTCGCCCTATCCCCTGATGATGGGAGTGGCCTTCGCCTCCACCTTCGCCTTTCTCACTCCCTTCTCGCACCCGGTCAATACTCTTCTCTGGGGCCCAGGGGACTACCGCATGGGCGACTATATGAAGCGAGGCGCTCCCGTATTGGCTCTGGCCTTTTCTTGGGGCCTTGTCTCCATTCCCCACTTTTTTCCCTTTGGAGGATAGTCACCAATGGCTCACCATCGAGATCCCTGGCGGCCACCCCGCTCCCCAAGTCTTCCGGCTCTGGCCGGAGAAGACCGGAGCCCTCCCGGACTTCTCCGCAAGAGCCGGAGGCTTCTTGCTGGAAGTGTTCTTTTTCTGGGCTTCGCCCTCCTCCCGGAGAGGGCCGGAGCGGCGATCGGCCAGCCCTTCTCTTTACAGGAGGCCACCGAGCTCGGCTATCCCCATGTGGCAACGGCCTCCCTGCCCGGCTCCCTCACCGCCTACACCCTGAGCCGCACCGTGACCAACCCCCTTGGGCACACGGTTACCGAGAGGATCCGGGAGGTGGCGGGCCCCAATGGCCGTATCTTCGCCCTCTCCTGGTCTGGAATCCACCCCCCCGACCTTGGACGGCTTCTGGGCGGGCGGCTTCCCTCTCCGCTTCCCTTCGTCCGGGGACCCCGGATCCTTTCACAGCCCAACCTCGAACTTCGCATGGCGGGATCGGTCCTCCACGCCGAAGGGTCGGCCTGGGACCCACGGCGGATCCCTCCTGGCACGAACCTTCCGGCCCTTCTGGATCTTCCCTAATGGCGGCGACCATGAGAAACTCCACAACAACGACCTTTTCCGAAGGCTTCCCAACCCGCCCTCCCGGCCAACACCCGACATCGGCCCCCAGGAGTCTTCCCTGGCAGGATCACAGGCGGTCCGGAGGAGTGTTTGTCTGGCGTCTTTGTCTTCTCCTGCCTCGCTCCCCGCTCATGGTCCTCTTTCTCCTTTTTTCGGGACTCGCCGGCTGCGGAGGAGGCACAAGCGGTCCCTCCGGCCCCCCCGCCGTCTACAAAAACCAGATCGACGTCTCACTTCTCTCGAACCAGTGGAACATCCCGACAGTGAGCGTGACCCTCTGCGTTCCCGGAACCTCCACCTGCCAGACCATCGACAACATTCTCCTCGACACCGGCTCGGTGGGACTCCGGATTTCCCACTCCGTCCTCTCCTCCCTTTCTCTTCCACCGGTGACCGATGGGGGAGAGGATGTCTACGAGTGCTACCAGTTTTCCTCGGGAAGCGTCTTCGGCCCCGTCGTCTCCGCTGATGTCGTCCTGGGTGGCGAGCCCGCCGTCACTGTCGACATTCAGCTCTCGAATGACAGCCTCACACCTCCCTCCTCCTGCGGGACGGCGACAAGCGTCACCTCCGGAGGGGTCAACGGGATTCTAGGGATCGGCTATCCCTTCACCCATTATGACTTCGGAACTTACTACGCCTGTTCCTCCTCCGGATGCCCAACATCAGCGGGATCCCTCTCCTGCTCATCCAGTGGCGCGTCCCCCTGTCATGTCGCCAACCCGGTCTTCTCCTTCCCCTCGGACAACAACGGGATCCTTCTTTCCCTGCCCTCCATCTCTTCAAATGGGGCCCCCCCGCCCGTCTACGGCATCCTCACCTTCGGCCTCAATACCCAAAGTGACAACGGTCTCTCGGGGCTAACAGTCTTTACGGTGAGCTCCACCAATTCCTGCGGAAGCAATTCGAGTTTTCTCGAGGCCTCCTTCACGAATGGCCCCAGCGGGTCGTGCGCCTTTCTGGATTCAGGCTCCAACGGTCTTTTTTTCGGGACAAGCACCTTCACTGTCTGCAACACCTCTTGGTACTGTCCCTCCTCCACCGCCCCGATCTTCCTCACCCTCACCGGAGCCAACAACACCCAGGGACAATTCTCACTGAGCGTCATCAACGAACAGAGTATTGCCAATTCCCCCAATATCGCATGGAACAACCTGGCCGGCCCCTACAGCTCCTCCAACAGCACCTTTGACGCAGGACTCCCCTTCTTTTTCGGGCGCACCGTGGCAGTGGGCTACCAGACGGGGGGACAGACCCCCTTCTGGGCCTTCTGAGGAGAACACAAGGGGCAGGAAGCCTTAAGGGGAGAGGACAGGTCGAGGGAGGAAGACGCGGGAAAAAACAGGGGACCCTACCTGAGGAGGATCTCCCGGAAGTCTTTGCGGAGAGGATAGAGCCAGATATCCTTGACCGGAAGGGGGTAGTCCTTTTTCACATCCTTCTTGCCCCGCCCCTGGGTCTGGCCTACATAGATCCAGTTGGCCGCCCTGTAACAGGTCCCGGCAAACTGCTCGGAGTCCACGAAGGTCTCGAGAAGGACCGGGGCGAAGTGGTAGCGAGCAAGCCAGTCGCCCTCGATGCGGCGGGCCGCCATGCCGAGGAGCTTTGAGGCGAGGTTCTTCGACTGGATCCAGGGCAGGATGAGATAGCGGGAGTTGTTGACGACCAGCGGGAGGTTTTTCTTCTGGACCTCGGGGCTCCATCCGATCCATTTGTCCCGGGGCGCCGTCTTCCAGGCCGACGCCGAAAAGCTGAGGCACGCCAGGGGCTTGTCTCCAACCCAGGCGATATAGCGGATCTGGGCGCCGGGAAGGACCGTATATCCCAGATAATGATAGCGTTCGATGAAATCGTTCCAGATTTCGGATTCGAAACCTTTGGCCACGGGGCGGAGGTCAATCGTCCCCCAGGCCCCTGCCGGACGAGTGTCGACGGGAGAGGGAGAGCTTTCGAGCTTGTTCTGGATCCGCCAACGCCCACGGACGGGCGGAGGAAGCCGGGGAGAGGGAAGGGTGAGAAGTCCCCGCCGTTCCATCTGAAGGAGAGCGACCCGGGCGCTCATGATTTTGGGACGACTCCCGTCGGAATGGACCCAGCTGAAACTCTCGCAAATGAGGCGGGCGATATCCGTCCGGGAAAGGTCCGGATCTTTGACCCAGCCTTTCACCTGTTCGATTTCTTCGGGAGAAAAGGGGCGTCCGCTGAAGACATGAAAAGACGAGTCGTTAAACATGGCCTCCTGGCGTCATAGGGGATTTGATGACAATCCGACGAGCGGCCACAGAGTTCGTGAGGATCCTCAAACAAAAGTATTGCAAGGTCGGCGCAATTTTTCAAGATACGCCAGGATGTGATTGCGGCGTTTTCTTCACGCTGCCGGTTGACAGGAAGACGGCTCTCCGCCCTACAATGGGTCATTGAAGCCTCAAAGTACTGAGATGCCACATTTGGATCGGCCCCCATTGTTTTGTTTTGGTCGCTGTTCCGGAAAGGAGTGCCCCCTTGAAACGTGTCATCGTCGTGGGATCGGGATTCGGGGGAGCCGCCTCCGTCCGCTCCCTGAGAAAGCTCCTCGACCGCACCGTGGAGATCGTGGTGGTCTCCCCCCGCCCGGAGCTCCTCTACTATCCGGGGCTGATCTGGATCCCCACCGAAGCTCGCAAACCCGAAGATCTCCGGGTCAATCTGACGGGCTTTTTCAGGAAAAATGCGGCCCGACACCATCCGGGCAACATCGTGGGCCTCGAGGACGGGGGACGATCCGTGGTGACGGAGAGCGGCACACTCACCGGAGACGCGGTCCTGATCGCTACGGGAGCCCAGTCGCTCCGGAAGCTTCCCGGGATCGAACACAGCCTGTCCATCTGTTCCGGGATCGACGAGGCTGTCAAGATCCGGGAGCGGCTCTCCGGAATGACCCGGGGAACGATTGCCGTGGGGTTTGCGGGGAACCCCGAGGAGCCCTCGGCGGTCCGGGGAGGTCCCGTCTTCGAGATCCTCTTTGGCATGGAGACCTGGCTCCGACAGAAGGGCCGCCGACAGCAGGTGGATCTCGTCTTTTTCAGCCCCGCGGCAGAACCCGGCAACCGCCTGGGCCCCGAGGCCGTCCGGGGCCTTCTCTCCGAGATGAAGCGTCGGGGGATTGCCACCCGGCTGGGAGAAAAGCTCGTCAAGTTCTCTGAGAGCGGAGTCACAACCTCCGGAGGAGAGATCCCGGCCGACATGATCATTTTTACCCCGGGCCTTCGGGGTGCCGACTGGATTGCGGGGACAGACCTCGAGCGCTCTCCCGGGGGCTTTATCCGGGCCGAGAGAACCTGCCAGGTCCCGGGCCGTCCCCACCTCTTTGTGGTGGGAGACACCGGCGCCTTTCCCGGTCCGGACTGGATGCCCAAGCAGGGACACTCGGCGGACCTGCAGGCCGATGTGGCCGCCGCCAATATCAAGGACTTTCTTGAGGGACGCCAGGGGACCCGCACCTTCCGGGTCGAGCTTGTCTGCGTCGTCGACAGCCTGAATTCTGGAACCTTGGTCTATCGCACCCCCTCCCGGAACTTTTTGCTGAAGAGCTCCCTCATGCACAATGCCAAGGCCTTCTTCGAACGGAGGTACCTTGCCCGTTACCGCTAAGGCGCCGGATCCCCCTCCGGGGAGACCTTCGCCATCGGCCGTACATCCCGACACCCTCATTCAAAAAGGAGACCTCATGGCCAAAGCCCCAAAGACCAAGACAGACAAGGTGGTACCCGCCCAGAACCTTGACAGCGAATCCGTCTCCTCCCCCATGTGGGAGACACTCATGGAGAAGCTCGACCGGGCCTGGGCCGACAACAAGATCGACCGGAACACCTACGAGATCCTCCTCGAAGCCCTGGAGGAGTCCGAGGCCCGGAACATGGATGTGGAAAACGCCTGATGGAAGACCGTATCGCGATTGTTCCCGCGATGCGCCTGATGGAGGGGGCGAAAGTGGTGGTGCATCGCACCATCGGCACACCCTCGCTCCGGACCCTCGACCCCTTCCTGATGCTTGATTACTTCAACTCGACCCGTCCGGGAGACTACATTGCGGGATTTCCCGACCACCCTCACCGGGGGTTCTCGACCCTGACCTACCTGATCGAGGGCCACATGCTGCACCGGGACAGCCTCGGGCACGAAGGGGATCTCGTCACCGGAGGCGCCCAGTGGATGAAGGCTGCCCGGGGAGTGATCCACTCGGAGATGCCCAAGCAGACCGAAGGGCGGATGAGCGGATTCCAGTTGTGGGTCAACCTTCCGGCCCGGGAAAAACTCTCCGACCCGGCCTACCGTGAGATACTTCCCGACCAGATGCCTCTCGCGGCTCTTCCGGAAGGGGAGGTCCGGCTGATTGCCGGCTCCTGGCCATCCGCCGGACAGGAAGTCCGCGGACCCGACCTCGATCCCCACACCGGATTCACCTGTGCGGACATCCTTCTGCCCCCAGGCGGGTCCTGTGAAATTCCCCCCGGCCTCCTGGACGGACGATCGGCCTTTGCCTTCCTGGTCTCGGGTGGAGCCAGAATCTCTGACACCGTTCTCGCCCCGGAGACACTGGGGGTTCTCGCCACGGGAGACTCAGATCCTCCCTCCCGCCGCCTCGTGGCCGGTAGGGAAGGGGCGCGGATTTTCTTTGCCTCGGGGAGGCCCCTCAAGGAGCCGGTGGCCGCCTATGGGCCCTTCGTGATGAATACCAAGGCCCAGATTGAGCAGGCCATCGACGACTACCGAAGCGGTCGCCTCACCCGCTGACTCCCTTCCGCCATCCTCAGGGAGGAAGTCCCCCCTCCTCCCTTCCCTTCTCCGAAAGCAGAACCGCCGCCACCAGCAGAACGCCTGCCGCCACGACAAAAACTCCATGAACCGGCTCCCCCAGGACGATCAGCGACAGGGCCGCCCCCAAAAAAGGGGAAAAGGAAAACCAGGCCCCTGTCCGGGAGACTCCGATCCTTCGAATCGATCGAATGAAAAAGACGAGACTGGCCCCATAACCAATCCCCCCCACCGCCAGGATGAGGACGATATCCGTCGGAGAGGGCATTCGCCAGCTCTCAAAACGCGCCGACAGGGAGAGAAGAAGGAGGGACGAGGCGATCCCTTTCCAAACGGTCAGGACAAGAGGATTAATTCCCGAAAGAAAGCGCAGAAGATTGGAATCCAGTGCCCAGAGAAAGGCGGCCCCCAGGAAGGGGAGGGCCCAGAGAGCTGTCCCCAGAGAACCCTGCAACGAGAGGAGGGCGCACCCGCCTGCTCCCAGGAGGGTTCCTGCCAGAAGCCTGAATGTCAGGCGCTCCCGGAAGAGAATCACGGCCAGAATGACCGTCAGGATCCCCTCGGCATTCATCAGAAGACTTCCCGCCGACGCCTGGGCTCCGGAGAGCCCCCGAACAAAGAGGCCGGGAGCGAGAACTCCACCGGCCAGAATCGATCCCCCCAGGGCCAGACGGGTTCGCCGGGCAAGGCCTGAAAAATCCCAAAAGGCCCGGGGCGCCTCCGGGGCAAGCCCCAGAGGGCGGATAAGACCCACCAGGGCCCCCAGGGCGGAGCCCCCATAGAAGAGTCCGGCGAGAAACAGCGGAGGATAGCGGTTGGAGAGGATCTTGGAAAGGGGCGTCGACAGGGAGAACAAGAGTGTCGAAAGGATCGCCCATAAGGAGGGAATCACAGAAAATCCTTGGATGGAGTGCGTAAAAATTAGGGCGTCGTAGGTCGTCGATCCCGCTCATTCTTGTGATCGAGAAAAGACCTGGAAACCTCCCCCCTTCTTCCCCAAAAGAGAAGGGCTCGTGTCTATTATGGGCCGATCACGCCCAGGATTGCAGCTCTCCCGACAGAGACCCTCTCTTCCTCTTTCGCTCTTTCGTTGGCATGCCCTTCACCTTCCTGAGGTCGCAAGACGACGTCCCGGAGACTGTTTGCCCTTCTTTCCAAACAAAAGCCATATCCCCAAGGGGTCTCATGGTTGGCTCCTCACTCCCGTCTCTGACCCTTTCGACCCGACATATGACAGGGGGCCGCTTGATCGGCTCCTCCTGGCCTTTAGCACCTTTTTATCCGAAAAGCGCCGTAAAACTCCGGCCTTAAGGCCGGGGATATAAGGCGTGTCCCGTCTCGTGGTAGAATAGG
>JBMFWG010000036.1:0-18153 GCA_049965515.1 Leptospirillia bacterium | reverse complement strand
GCTTAGTCCGCCGTCGGAATCCCCTTCCTTTCCGCTTGCAAGGCTTGCGAAGCGAGAGGAAGGGGAGGATGTCAAATTCTGTCCCTCCACCTCCAATCAGGAGACTCCTTGGCCAGGGAACATCCCCTTACAAACGGACGGCTCTTCGTCTCCTTCGATCCTTCGGCTTCCATTCGGGAGCTGACCTATCCTCATGTCGGAAAGGAGAGCCATGTAGGTGGGCGCATCTGCCGAATCGGCGTCTCCTCTGTAGCCGGCTTCGAGTGGATTGCCCCCGAACATGTTCTCTCCCGGGAATACGAATCCCGGGCCCCTGTTGTTCGTACCCGGATTGCGCTGCATTCCCTTCCCTCCCTCGCGCTTCTTCTGACCGACTGGGTCGATACCAACGACGACATCCTCTATCGCCATCTCCGGGTCGAGAATGCCTCGGAGATTGAAATCCCCCTCCGGGTCTTTTTTCACTTCGACATGGATATTGCCAATTCCGACATCGGCAATACGGCCTCGTTTCTTTCTGACCATGGTGCGATGCTTCACTACAAGGACAATTTTTACTTCCTCATGACAACCCTCGACGGCGACAGGCCCCGGATCGATGGCTACGCCTGTGGCACCCGCCATGCCCATCGTGAAGGAACCTGGCGCGATGCCGAGGACGGGGAGCTGGGGGGCAATCCCATCGCACAGGGGGCAGTGGACTCGGTCTATTCCATCTGGCTGACCGTGCCTCCTGGAGGCGTCGTGGAAAGGACCTCCGTTCTTGTGGCCGCCTCCTCTTATGGGAGGGCCACCGATTTGCTCTCCCGGGTGGTCGCCGCCCCCCCGGCCCTTTCCCTCTCCCGATGCCGAAGCTTCTATGACTTCTGGCTCGACACACCGGTGGCCTGTTCCAACCGGATCCCGGAGAGCTATCTCAAGCTGATGCGCCATAGCCTCTTCATCCTGAAAAACCACATGAGCGCCAACGGGGCCATCGTGGCAGCCGTCGACTCGGACTCTCTCTCCCTCTCCCGGGATACCTACTCCTACCTCTGGCCCCGGGACGGCGCCATCATCGCCCATGCACTCGATATGGCCGGATTCGGCGATCTGACCCGCCGCTTCTACGATCTTCTTCCGGGGCTTCTCTCCCGGGAAGGGTTTTTGCTCCACAAATACCACCCCTCCCTCTCTCCCGGCTCCTCCTGGCATCCTTCAGGAGTTCCCGGAACCCCTGAGTTCCCGATTCAGGAGGATGAGACCGCCTTGTCCATCTGGGCCTTCGAGCGACATATCGAACGATACCGTGACATCGACTCGCTCTATGGGCTCTACCGCTCCTTCGTCCTCCCTTCAGCGCACTTTCTGGCAGGCTTCCGGAGCTCCACCAGCGGCCTTCCCTGCCCCTCCTACGACTTGTGGGAGGAACGGGCGGGGATCTGGACCTTCACTGTGGCCACGGTCATTGCGGGCCTTTTTTCGGCCTCACGCATGGCCCGAAGATTCGGAGACACCTCCTTTGCCCAGGAGTTCGAGAAAATTGCCGTGGTCATGAAAGAGTCTCTGGCCGAACGTCTCTTTGATCCCGCCTCCCAGACATTCCTGCGGGGGCTCAAACTCGAAGCCAACGGCTCCCTCACCTCCGACCCTGTCCCGGACTCTAGCCTGTCGGCGCTCTTCTGGCTCGACATCTTCTCTCCCCAGGACACCAGGCTCGCTCCGGCCATGGAGCATCTCTTTCGCCGCCTCACCCTGCCCGAAGGGGGGGTCATTCGGTATGCCAACGATTCCTACTACCGGGAGAATCCGGCTCATCCAGGAAATCCCTGGATTATCGCGACCCTCTGGAAGGCGCGATGGCTGATTCGGACCATTCCCGATCCACTGCACTCGGAGAACGTTCGCGCCCTCCTCGACTGGGTCGTCGAAAGAGCCGCGGGCTCGGGGATGCTGGCGGAGCAGTACCACCCCCGGACCCTGGCTGTCCGCTCGGCCTCCCCTCTGACATGGAGCCATGCCGAATGGGTTCTCACCATGGTGGAACTCTGTCAGTCCTCCCCGGAAAAACACCCCTGGGATGATGGACATTGAAAGAAGAACCCCTGGAGCAAAAAAAAGAACGCCTCACAAAAATCCTCTCCAGGCTGGCCGGGACGATTCCCGACCCCCAGACCGAACTCGACTTCCGAAACCCTTTCGAGCTCCTCGTCGCCACGGTTCTTTCCGCCCAGACCACCGACCTGACGGTTAACCGTGTCACCCCCAGGCTGTTTTCCCGATTTCCCACCCCGGCGGCCCTGGCAGAAGCCAGCATCTCCGAACTCGAAATCCTTCTCCGACCCACCGGATTTTTTCGAAGAAAGGCCCAGCATGTAAAGGAGCTCGCCCAGGCACTCGCCACCCGATACCAGGGGAATGTCCCCGGAACGATGGAAGAACTCGTCACCCTCCCCGGCGTCGGACGAAAGACGGCCAGCGTCGTTCTCTTCCACGGCTTTTCCCGGCCCGCCATCTTCGTCGACACCCATGTGGGAAGAGTCTCAAAAAGGCTTGGACTCACCGCGTCCGACGATCCCGAGAGAGTCGAGCGGGATCTGGCACAACTTATTCCCGAGAAGGACTGGGGCCTTGCCGCGTCTCGTCTTCTCCTTCATGGACGTCGGGTCTGCCTGGCCCGTCGCCCCCTCTGCGAAAAATGCCCCTGCACCGATCTCTGTCCCGCCTTCCCCGCCGTCATTTCCGCTCCCTTGCGGAGGGGGCGGAGGAGAGTATAATTAAAAGAAGAAGGTTGGAGAGAATCTCTCTCCCCCTTGCGTTGCCCTTTCCAGGGGATTTTTTCGGAGAGTTTTCTCTTTCTCCGGCCCAATCTAAGGAGGAACCCATGAAAGTCAATGAAGGAACCCTCGACCGGATGGTTCGAGTTCTGCTAGGAGTGGTGCTCATTTCTCTCGTCTATGTCGGTCCCAAGACACCATGGGGCTGGATCGGGCTTCTCCCCTTGGCCACAGGGATCTTTGGCTTCTGCGGTCTCTATGCCCTTTTGGGAATCAACACCTGCCCCACGAAACGACACGATTCCTGAAGTACCGGCCGGGATCCTTCCGGGGGGCGAGAGAGGGGGGGAACTCTCCTGTCGCACCCCGCCGTTTTCAAGGACCCGCGCGACCGGAAAAGGTCCGCTCACGTCTCTGCATGTTATAACGAAGAACAAAATCCTTCCTGGAGGGGGCCTCAAACTTCCTCCACGGTCTTCCTTGAACCAATGCCGGGGCTCTGGTAAGATATTTCGGGCATTGTGGAGTTCCTGACCGTTCTGTCTCGAGCCCTGCCCTCCCGGAATCCGGCGGTCCCCCGCTTTCTCCGGACCTTCACCACTCTCGAACCGGCCATAAACCCGCCTGATCACAGATCAGATCAAGGCCTGGCCCAGGCCCGATCCGAAAGGCTTTTCGGGCATTTGCCCACCTTTCCCGGCCTCCCTGGACATGGCATGAGGAATGTGCTTCTTGGACTATCCGATCGAACGCATACGCAACTTCTGCATCATCGCCCATATCGACCATGGAAAGTCGACCCTGGCCGACAGGCTCCTGGACCTGACGGGGGCGGTCTCCAAACGGGAGTCCCGGGAACAGATCCTGGATGCCATGGATCTCGAAAGGGAGCGCGGCATCACCATCAAGGCCCATAACGTGCGCCTCAATTACCGTGCCAAGGACGGCCAGGACTACCTTCTGAATTTGATTGACACTCCCGGCCATGTCGACTTCACCTACGAAGTCTCCCGGTCCCTGGCAGCCTGCGAGGGTGCACTCCTTGTCGTGGACGCCTCCCAGGGGGTCGAGGCCCAGACAATCGCCAATGCTTATCTGGCTCTCGAAAATGACGTCCACATGATTCCCGTCATCAACAAGATCGACCTCCCCGGAGCTGACATCCCCCGGGCCAAGGAACAGATTGAGGATGCCGTCGGCCTTGATGCCGAGGAGGCCCTCCTGATTTCTGCCAAGGAGGGGATCGGGGTCACCGAGGTTCTCGAGGCTATCGTGACGCGGGTTCCCCCTCCCTCCGGAGACCGTTCTTCCCCCCTTCGCGCCCTCCTCTTCGACTCCTGGTTCGATGCCTACCTTGGTGCCGTGATCCTGGTGAGGGTTTTTGACGGTGAAATTCGCCCGGGAAAGTCCATTCGACTTCTCTCCACCGGGAAGGACTACCCCGTCCTTTCGGTGGGGGCCTTTACGCCAAAACGGGTTGACCTTCCCTCTCTCTCCGCCGGAGAAGTGGGCTTCGTCGTCACCGGAATCAAGTCGGTGCGGGAGACACGGATCGGAGATACCCTGGCCGATGCAGGCAATACCCAGGTGACCCCCTATCCGGGATTCCAGGAGACCAAGCCCATGGTCTTCTGCGGACTCTTTCCCACCGACAGTGACCAGTATGAGGACCTCAAGGAGGCCCTGGACAAGCTCCGCATGAACGATGCCTCCTTCACCTTCGAGATGGAGAGCTCCCTGGCGCTGGGGTTCGGCTTTCGATGCGGCTTTCTGGGACTTTTGCACATGGAGATCGTCCAGGAGCGCCTGGAGCGGGAATTCTCCCTCTCCCTGATCAGCACCGCCCCGACCGTTGTCTACCAGGTGCGGCTGACCAACGGAGAAGAGGTCACCGTAGTGAACCCGGCCGACCTCCCGCCCGTCACACAGATCGACACCATCTTCGAGCCCTTCATCCTGGGCTCGCTTTATATGCCCACCGAATACCTCGGGCCGGTCATGACCCTGTGCCAGGAAAGGCGGGGAATCCAGAGGGAGCTCCGCTATCTCGATTCCCGCCGGGTCCAGGTGCAGTACGAACTGCCACTGAACGAGGTGGTTCTCGACTTCTACGACCGGCTCAAGAGCCTCTCCAAGGGCTACGCCTCCTTCGATTACGAATGGCTTGACACCCGACCGGCCGAGCTCGAAAAGGTTGATGTCCTGGTCTCGGGAGAGCGGGTTGACGCCCTCTCCTTCATCGTTCACAAGGACAGGGCCTACTCCCGGGGTCGACTCCTCGTGGAGAAGCTCAAGGAGGTCATTCCCCGACAGATGTTCGAGGTGGCGATCCAGGCGGCCATTGGCTCCCGCATCATCGCCCGGGAGACCATCGGGGCCATGCGAAAAAATGTTCTGGCCAAATGCTACGGAGGCGACATTACCCGGAAGCGAAAGCTTCTCGAAAAGCAGAAAGAAGGCAAAAAACGGATGAAACAGATCGGACGGGTTGAAGTTCCACAGGAGGCCTTCATGGCCGTCCTTCGAGTCTCGGAAGGGAGCCGGGAGAAGTGAGCGAATCCCCCCTTCCCCTCCCCTCTACGGGAGGATCAACCCCCAAGAAAAAGAGCCTGGCCCGGGAGCTGACGGAAGGCCTTCTCACAGCCTTTGTCATCGCTGCCTTCCTCAAGCTTTTTGTGATCCAGGCCTTCCGGATTCCCTCGGGATCAATGATCCCGACCCTCCTCATCGGCGACCAGATTCTCGTTTCAAAGCTTTCCTATGGGGTCAAGAATCCTTTTCATGACCGCTACATGTTTCGGACGGGCCATCCCCATCGAGGAGATGTGATCGTCTTCAAATGGCCGAAGGATGAGACCAAGGACTTCATCAAGCGCGTGATCGGGATTCCCGGAGACCACATCCAGATCATCAAGAAAAAGCTCTATGTCAACGGGGTGCTGCAAAAGGAACCCTATATCCAGTCCATCGATCCGGAGACCACTGACCAGACGCCCCGGGACAACTTTGACACCGTTGTCCCTCCCCACTCCTACTTCGTCATGGGAGACAACAGGGATGACTCGTACGACTCGCGCTTCTGGGGATTCGTCAAAAGCCGGAAGATTGTCGGACGGGCGATTCTCATTTACTGGTCGTGGGACAAGGAGCATGATGCGATTCGCCTTGCCCGGCTCGGCCGGATCATTCACTAAAAAGGTCAGGACGAGGGTTTTGATCGGGAGGCTGTCATGAACCCACACTGGATGGGAGAGGTTCTTCTCTCCCGGCTCATCGAAACCATGGACCGGTTTCCCACGGTCCACATCCTGGTCGTCGGTGACGTCATGCTCGACCACTACATCTGGGGCAAGGTTGACCGGGTCTCCCCCGAAGCCCCTGTTCCGGTGGTAGGGGTCACAGAGGACTCCTACCGCCTGGGAGGGGCCGCGAATGTCGCCCACAACATCAGTCGGCTGGGAGGGACAGTGTCGATTCTCTCTGTCGCCGGAAAGGATGAAGAGGGTCGGCGCCTTTCCCAGGAAATGCTTCGGACCGGAATCAACACGGAGGGCCTGCTGGTCGAGGAGGGCCGGCCGACAACGACAAAGAGCCGGGTGATGGCCCATAATCAGCAGCTTTTGCGGGTTGACCGGGAGGTCAAGACAACGATCTCTCCCGAGACCTCCCGACAGGCGCTGGAGATCTTCGAGTCCCGGATCGGGACCCTTCAGGGAGTGATCTTCTCCGACTATGCCAAGGGGATGCTCTCCCCCCCCATGGTCCAGGAGATGATCGCCCTCGCCCGGGAGCGAAACGTCCCGGTCTTTGTCGACCCCAAGGTCGCCTCCATCGACTTCTTTTCGGGGGCAACCCTGCTGACCCCCAACCACCTCGAAGCCTCCCGCGCCTCAGGCATCGAGATCAACGACGAGTCCACCCTTCTCATGGCCGGACAGAGACTTCTCGACCGAACGCATTCGGAGGCGGTCCTCATCACCCGAGGAGAGGCCGGCATGACCCTCTTCGAGGGGGGTGAGGCCCTGCACGCCTCCCATATCCCTGCGGTCGCCCAGGATGTTTACGATGTCACAGGAGCCGGAGACACGGTCATGGCCACCCTGACCCTGGCCCACGCGGCAGGCGCCACCCTGCTCGAGTCGGCCGTTCTCTCCAATCTCGCCGCCGGAATCGTTGTGGGAATGGTCGGCACCTCAACCGTCACCCGGGACCAGCTCCGGGAGGTTTTGTCCTTCTCCACGCTCTTTGACACTCCCAGCGGTGTCTTCCGGCCGGCGGGCTTTCGTCCCCGAGTCAGGGTTTAGGAGGATCCGTGACCTCATTGTCGAACCATCCGTTTTTTGCCGCCTTTCCCGGGACCTTGTCGCAGAAGGAGATCTCTCCGGAGGAGGAGAACCCGGAGGTGGCCGTTGTGATCCCTGCCCGCATGGGATCAACCCGTTTTCCGGGTAAGCCGTTGGCACAAATCGCCGGGAAGCCCCTGATTGTGAGGGTGGCCGAACTGGCCCGGAGGTCCGATGCCGTCGACCGAGTTCTGATTGCCACAGACAGCTCCGAGATCCTGGCTGTGGCCGAACAGTATGGGGTGGAAGCTGTCAGGACCTCTCCTTCGGCCCACTGCGGGACTGACCGGGTGGCTGAGGCTGCCAGAGACCTCACGGCGGGGATTATTGTCAATCTCCAGGCAGATGAACTTCTGGGAGACCCACGGATGATCGACCAGGCCGTGGCACCTCTTCTATCGGACGGAAGGATTCCCCTCTCGACCCTCCGGCGCCGCATCACCGCCCCCGAAGACATCACAAACCCCAATATCGTCAAGGTCGTTACCAATCAGAGAAATCTGGCCCTTTACTTCTCCAGAAGCCCGATCCCCATGGACCGGGATAGCACAGCCCCCCACCGTTCCGACATCTTCTGGGACCAGCATCTGGGCATCTATGCTTTCAGGAAGGCCGCTCTTCTGGAGTTTGCCCGACTTCCCGTCTCTTCGCTCGAAGAGACGGAAAAACTGGAACAGCTGCGGGCCCTGTATTACGGGTTCGCCATCTATGTCGCCCGAACGGATTTTCCGTCCTGGCGCATCGACACTCCGGAAGATCTGGCCCAGATCCGGGAAGAATCACAGGGAGGATTGCCTTCCTCTTCCGGATCAGGGGATCACGCGTGATGACGGCCACACAACGAAAACGATGGCGCGCTGAAGAAAGGAGATAGCCGGGAACGGAGGCGCCTCCCCCCCGACACCGGAGGGTTTCCCGGCGACAATCTCGATGAAATATATCTTCATAACAGGGGGGGTCGTCTCATCCCTCGGTAAAGGCATTGCCTCGGCCTCACTGGGCTGCCTTCTCGAAAGCCGAGGTTACCGGGTGAACTTCCTCAAGTTTGATCCCTACATCAATGTCGACCCTGGCACGATGAATCCCTACCAGCACGGAGAGGTCTATGTTACCGACGACGGGGCGGAAACCGATCTCGATCTCGGCCATTATGAACGATTCACCCACCTCTCCATGGGAAAAAAGAACAATCACACGACCGGAAGAATCTACTTCGACGTCATCACCCGGGAGCGCCGAGGCGAGTTCCTCGGAGGAACCGTCCAGGTCGTTCCCCACATCACCAATGAAATCAAGCGGGTCATCCTTGAACGCGGCGCCGAATCTGACATTGTACTTGTGGAGATCGGCGGGACGGTGGGCGATATTGAGTCCCTTCCCTTCCTCGAGACAATCCGTCAGTTTCCCCGGGAGGTCGGGAAGCACAACGTTGCCTATGTCCATCTGACGCTGGTTCCCTATGTCCGGGCCTCCGAGGAGCTCAAGACAAAACCTTCGCAGCATTCTGTCCACAAGCTTCGGGAGATCGGCATCAGCCCCAACATCATCCTCTGCCGGGCCGAAGAGGAGATCCCCGAAGAGGTCAAGAACAAGATCGCCCTCTTCTGTGATGTCGACCCCGAAGCCGTCATTGCCGCGCCCGATGTCCCCACGATCTACCAGATCCCCCTTGAGTTCTACCGACAAAAGCTGGACCGATATCTCCTTCGCCACCTGCACATGCCCATCCGCCCGGCCCGGATCGATCCCTGGAGAAAGATGGTCGGACGAATCCGAAAGGCCCGCAAGGAAGTGTCGATCGGAATCGTTGGAAAGTACCTGAACCTGAAGGACTCGTACAAGAGCCTGGTCGAAGCCCTGAACCATGCCGGAACGGAAAAGGGGCTCAAGGTCCGCCTCGAATGGCTCGATGCCGAGGAGATCGAGTCTGCCCGCTCTCCGGAAGACATTCTCGACGGGCTGGGGGGCATTCTCGTGCCGGGAGGCTTCGGCTCCCGGGGAATCGACGGGAAGATCCGGGCGATTACCCATGCCCGGGAAAACAACATTCCCTTCCTGGGGATCTGCCTCGGCATGCAGCTCGCCGTTATCGAGTTCGCCAGAACGCGTCTTGGCCTGACGGGAGCAACGAGCCGGGAGTTTTCGCCCCACCCCGTCGACCCGGTCATCGACCTTCTTCCGGAGCAGCTCAACAATCCGGACCTGGGAGGAACGATGAGGCTGGGCCTCTATGAGGCCGACCTTGTCCCGGGGTCAGTTGTGGAGTCCCTCTATGGCCACAGCCGTATCCGGGAGCGCCACCGCCACCGTTTTGAGGTCAATGCCGACTACGTCTCTCGTATTGAAAAGGCCGGGCTCACCATCTCCGGAACATACGGCAAGAGAAAGCTGGTGGAGGTTGTCGAAATTCCCCACCACCCCTTCTTCGTGGCCTCCCAGTTTCACCCGGAGTTCTCCTCCCGGCCTCTTTCACCCCACCCCCTCTTTTTGGGATTTGTGGCAGCAGCTAGCCGGCACCAGGACCTTCGAGGACGGTCGTGATGATGACGGGATTCAGGCAGACAGGCCCTGTGGCCATCGGAGACCCAAAGGCTCCAAGATTTCATGTGGGAGAAGGCCACTCTCCTCTCTTCATCCTGGGTCCCTGCGTGATCGAGAGCCGGACCCATGCCCTGGAGGTGGCCCACCGGATCGCTGAGATCAGAAGTACCCTTGGGATCTCAGTCGTCTTCAAGGCCTCGTACGACAAGGCCAATCGCACCTCCCGCAAAAGCTTCCGGGGAATCGGAAGGCGAGAAGGACTTGATGTCCTGGCCGAGATCCGTTCTCGCCACGATCTCCCGGTCCTCTCCGATATCCACACTCCCGATGAGGTTCCTGACGCCTCTTCCGTGCTGGATATTCTTCAGATCCCGGCCTTTCTCTCACGCCAGACCGACCTTCTGGAGGCGGCCGGACGATCAGGGCGACCGGTCCATCTCAAAAAAGGACAGTTCATGGCCCCCGAGGACATGGGGCCGGCCGCCCAGAAAATCAGCGACACAGGAAATACCCGCATTCTTCTCTGTGAGCGGGGATCGACCTTCGGCTACCACAACCTTGTCGTCGACTTTCGCTCCCTGGCAGTCATGGCACGGCTGTCCTATCCGGTCATCTTTGACGGGACCCACTCCGTCCAGAGTCCGGGAGGGGAAGGTGACCGCTCCGGGGGAGATCGAAGATACGTCCCGCTGCTTGTCAGGTCGGCCATGGCCGCCGGATGCGACGGACTCTTTCTCGAAACACACCCGGATCCCGACAGGGCTCCCAGCGACGGCCCCAATATGATTCCACTTTCGGAACTCCCCGCCCTTCTCGAGCAGGCCCTCGAACTCCATGCATTCCGCACCGGGCGAGTCTTTGATCCGGCCTTTGCGCCAATGCGGGAGACCCGCCCATGACAACCGGATCACGCGACAAGGGTGCCCTGAGGGTCGAGACCGCCCGCCGGATCCTCGAAGAGGAGAGTCAGGCCATCCGGGATCTGCTTCCCCGGATTGATACCACCTTTGCCGAAGCGGTGGGAGCCATCCTTAACAATCCTGGAAAAATTGCCGTCACCGGCATCGGCAAGTCCGGCCATATTGCCCGGAAGGTCTCAGCCACCTTCTCATCCACCGGAACTCCCGCCTTTTTTCTTCACCCGGGGGAGGCCCTTCATGGAGACTTGGGAATGCTCGAGTCCCGGGACATTCTCCTGGCCTTTTCCAAATCGGGGGAGACCGAAGAGATTCTCGCGCTGCTTCCCCTGCTTGAACGCCTGGAGATCCCGGTCATTGCCATTGTGGGGAACAGAAAATCCACGATCGCCCAGAAGGCCGCCTGGGCCCTCTCTGCCGAGGTTTCCCACGAATCGGGCCCCTTGGGAATTGCGCCAACATCAAGTACAACGGCGATGTTGGCGATGGGAGACGCCCTGGCCATGACGGTCCTGTCGGAGAGGGATTTTGGAATCCCCGACTTCGCCTCCCTCCATCCCGGAGGCTCTCTGGGACGGCGTTACTTTCTCCAGATCGGGGCCCTCATGCATACGGGAGACAGGATCCCAAAGGTTTCCCCCGAGACTCCCTTGAGGGACGTCATCGTCGAAATGACCGCCAAAAAGTTGGGAATGACCACCGTGATCGACTCCAGGGGGATCCTTATGGGCATCCTCACCGATGGAGACCTTCGTCGCGCCCTCGATCGCAGCGGAAGCTCCGCCCCGTCGATTCTCGACATTCCCGCCCAATCGGTCATGACGACAACCCCGGTCACCCTTGATCCTTCCACCCTGGCCTCCGAAGCCCTGACTCTGATGGAGACCCGCCAGATTACCAGCGTTGTGGTCGTTCACGCTGACCGGACTGTGGTCGGGGTCCTTCACATTCACGACCTTCTCCGGGCAGGGGTCCTGTGAGACGCCCTCTCCCTCTTTCGGTCCGGCGTCGTCTTCCCCTCATGCGCGGACTGATCCTCGATGTGGACGGAATCCTGACCGACGGACGTCTCCACTATGGCCCGGGAGAGGAGGAGCTCAAGTCTTTCCATGTCCGGGACGGCCATGGAATTGTCCGGCTTCTGAGAGACGGCTTCCCTGTGGGAATCATCTCCGGACGCTCAGGAGATGCGACCCGAAGACGCCTTGAAGATCTTGGCATCAAGGAAATCCATCTGGGGATCCGCGACAAAGGGGCGGTTTTCAACGCGCTGTTAGCCACATGGAAGCTTGCTCCTGCCCAGGTTGCCGTCATGGGAGACGACATCACCGATCTTTCCATGATGGTGACAGGGGCCCTTTCCATTACGGTTCCCGATGGAGACCGGGGGCTTGCCTCAAAGGTTCATTGGGTGACCAACGCTCCCGGAGGGTCGGGTGCCGTCCGGGAGGTCGCAGACGCCCTTCTTTTTGTCCGAAATAGAGGACTTCCCCACAACCAAGAGGACGGATTGTGCTGAACCTTGCAAACGTCATCACGCTGGCCCGCATCTTTCTGATCCCGGCGGTCATTATCTTCGACCATCCCCCCAAGGCCGGTCCCAGCCCCATTGCGGCCACCCTCTTTGTGATCGCCTCGCTCACAGACCTTGTTGACGGGTATGTGGCCCGGCGATTCAACCAGGTCACCTCCATGGGCAAGCTCCTCGACCCCATTGCCGACAAGATCCTTGTCAGTTCCGTCCTGATCCTTCTTGTCGGACATGGACTTCTCCCGCCTCTTCTTGCCATTGTGATCGTTGCCCGGGAATTTGCAGTCTCGGGGCTTCGCCAGGTCGCGGCGACCCAGGGAATCGTGATACCCGCTGAAACAAGCGGAAAGGTCAAGATGGCCTTTCAGACGATCTCGATCGCCCTCCTCCTCGACAACAACCGACATCTCAAAATTCCCGGAACCAATCTTTTGCTCAATTTCCACTGGATTGGCCTTCTTGCCTTCTGGGTCGCCATCGTCCTGGCCATTGTCTCCGGAATCCAGTATCTGCTCTGGTATATTTGGGTCACCGACCGGGAGGATCGCCCATGACCCTTGCCGCCCTCCTTGTCAGCGCCTACCTCCTCGGATCGATTCCGACAGGTCTGATTCTGGCTCGAATCAAAGGGATCGACATCCGAAAAAGCGGTAGCGGGAATATCGGATTTACCAATGTGATGCGGGTTGCCGGGAAAGACCGCAGTGGAAAGCTCATAGGAATTCTGACGCTCGCCGGCGATATGGGAAAGGGGGCACTGGCGATCCGCCTGGCCCTTCATCAGGGATCGGAGTGGGCTCCCGCCCTGGCGGGCCTTTCGGTCTTTCTCGGCCATATCTTCTCCTTCTGGCTACGGGGGAAGGGGGGGAAGGGAGTCGCCACAGGACTGGGAATCTCTCTGGGAATCAACCCGGCCCTGGGAGCTCTGGTCTGCCTCCCCTGGGCCCTGATCTTCATCATCACCCGAATCTCCTCGATGGCCTCCCTGGGGAGCTTCGCCCTTATGCCCCTGACGGCCTTCCTCTGGCAACGCATCCTCCCCTCTCCCGAAAATGCCCTTCCACAACACACCCTTCTGCTATTTTGTCTCATGACCCTGCTTGTCTTTTTCCGCCACAAGGACAACATTTCCCGCATCAGAAAAGGTCAAGAAAGAAAAATATAAAAAAGATAACAAAATTTTATTTTCATATTTTTTTCACTAAACAGCAATAACATAAGAAATACCGTGACGAATATCACACTATATCACTCACTAATAGGACTTGACATTTTTTTGAGATAAGCCATAATCGCAAGTGAAAGGTCGATCTTTTCCCGAAAGGATGTTGACGGGAGGTCCGATCCGAGCAGCGGTTGTTCGCAGGGGAGGCAACGATGGAAACCACCGAGCCCATCAAAAAAGACAAGCGATTCACTATCCTTCTCGTTCCGTCCCCCTCGGACAGGATCCGACGATTCGACATCTCAGGCCGCTGGATTCGCTGGGGAAGCGTTGCCGGTATTGCCTTCGCTGTTATTGTGGCCGTTTTTTCGGCTCTTTCGGTTGTTCTTTTCGAGAAGGAAGCCCGGATGATTTCTCTTCAGCACAAGAGCCGGGCCCAGAAAGAGGAAATCGTCAGGATCTACCGAAAGCTCCAGGATGTCCGTTCGAAGATGGTGGATGTGGCCAAGCTCGAGAGAAAGGTTCGCCTCATCATGAATACGGCCGAGTCCAACAGCTCAGATGTCCTCCTGGGCCTGGGGGGCCCGACCCAGACAATTGCCCCCTCTGTTCTGATTCAGAAAGGCAAACGGGGGATGGATGACCTTATGTCCGAGATGGACCGGCAGATAGGGGACCTGGGACAAGGGATCCTCAATCAGGAAGAATCTCTCGCCAATCTTAAGCATGCTATCAAGGAACGTCAGACGGAGTGGGCTTTTACCCCAAGCATCTGGCCCACAAGAGGTGTTCTGACCTCCCGCTTTGGCTACCGGACCTCCCCCTTCGGTCTTGGCCGGGACTTTCATCCGGGGATCGACATTGCCGGCTCTATCGGCACGCCCATCATGGCCACTGCCTCTGGCACCGTCTCATTGGCTGGCTGGGATCAAGGCTTTGGAAAAACGGTGGTCATCGAGCATTCAGGAACCATTTCGACCCTTTATGGTCACCTCGAGAAGGTGGTCGTATACGAGGGAGAGCAGGTCAAGAGAGGCGATGTTATCGGCTATCTTGGAAACACCGGCCTCTCCACCGGTCCCCACCTTCACTATCAGATCATGGTCAACCATACCCCGGTCAACCCGAAGCGTTACATCCTGAACAGGTTCTAAGGCCCCCTTCCCGGCTTGGGCATTCCCGGCGAAGCAGGGGGGCGCCTGTAGCCTGAAAGGGAAGGGCCAGCCCTTCCTTCGCCTTCTGGTCAATCCTTCCTTTTTCCTTTAGAATGAAGCCACGGTCTCTTCCGGAAGGGACGCGATCCACCACCAGGGCGACGGAGTCGGATTGGACAATCATTCCCAAGGATTCAGGCTCAGAACAAAGATCCTTCTTTTCTCCGTACTCCTTTTGGGAATTATTCTCTCATCGAATCTCTATGCCATCATCAGCCTCTATGCCCTCCATAAAAATTTTCTTGAGATCAAGAATCAGTCGCTCTCAGGTCTCCTCCTGATCTCGCAGATCGAAAACCGGGCGGGAGTGATCCTGGCCGAAGACAAACGCTATATTCTCTTTGGCCCCCTCGGCTCGGGATCTCCCTCGCCTGTCATCACGGAATTGCCGATCCTGAAGGCCCTGCTGAAAACTCTTCCACACCCGGACCCGAAAACAAAATTTCTCGTTGAAGGGGCACAGACCGCCGAGATCGCCATTGAAGACTCCATTGACAGGGAGAGACAGGCCCTTTCCTCCGGAAACCGTTCCTTGGCCATCACCATCAGCCGGGGCTCCACCGACCCTCTTCTCATCCATATGGCCAGCCTTCTCCGGACTCTCAAGGAGTCCTACCAGAAGGCCCTTGAGGAGAGGATTGCCGAGACGACATCCCGCGAAGAGCAAATGACAACCGTCAGCATCGAAATGACCGCCGTCGGCTCCCTCCTGGTCCTCCTGTTACTCTTCTCCTTTTCCCGGATGGTCCTGACACCGATCATGGCCTTGATTGAGGGAACTCGCCGAATCTCTCAAGGGTCCTTCCACAACCCGGTTGTCCTTCCGAATCGGGATGAGATGGGGGATCTTGCCCGGGCGTTGAACGATATGGCCCATCAGCTCGGAGAACTCTCCCGAAAAAAGTCGGAGTTCGTCACTATCGCCTCCCATGAACTCAGGACGCCCCTGACAAGCATCCGCGGATTCATCGCCATGCTCAAACGTCAGACGCTGGGGCCGCTGAATGAAGAACAGCAAAAGAGCCTCTCTGTCGTTGCCGAAGAGATCGACCATCTGGTGACACTCGTGAACCAGCTTCTCGATCTGGGGCGGATTGAGGCGGGCCAGATGCGCCCGGAGATTCGGGAGCTCGAACTTCTTCCCTTCCTCGACCGGATTGGCGAACGATACCGGCTCACCGCTCAAGGCTCGGGTCGAATTTTTCGAATGGAGGTCGATCCGGAAATTCCGGCCTTTATCCTGACCGATGCGCATCGGCTGGCACAAATTCTCGACAATCTCCTGGGCAATGCCTTCAAGTTTACCCAGGAGGGAGAAGAGGTGAGTCTTGTCGTCAAACGAGACTTTACCCAAATCCACTTCGAGATCTCCGACACGGGCATCGGAGTGCCTCCGGAAAATATTCCCTTTCTTTTCGACAAGTTCTATCAGGTGGCCCCCTTCGATTCCCGAACAAAGGAAGGGTTGGGGCTGGGACTGGCCGTCACCAAGGGAATCGTTCTGGCTCTGGGAGGATCGATCGAAATCCGGCAAAATAGTCCCAAGGGCACATGCGCCCGTGTCACCCTTCCCATCGAACCTGCGGAGGCCCCCCGTGGATAGGCTCCTCAAAACTTCCCGTTTCCTTCCTCTGCGACGACCTCTCGTTTTCCTGGCCCTGATTCTCCTTCCGGCCTGCCAGGAGGTCCACATCCCCTCCCATCCGGCGGAATGCACCTCCCCGGTCATCATTCTTCCCCCTTTTGCCATTGCAGAACTTAGCCACCACGATGCCCAATATTTTGCAGGCATGCCCTACCTTTTTTCCCGGGGGTACTATCGGGCAGCCCGTGAGATTCTGAGGGCCCGGGCCAGCCATCCTGAGATCTCCCAGGATCTCCGTAACAGGCTCCTCTTCGCCGAAGCCCTGGCCGACCTTCATCTGGGAGCCTCAGGACGTCGAAAGGGAGCGACCCTCCTTGCAGGACTTGACACTCCAAAAACTCCCTATGAAATCCGTGAGGCCTCCCAGAGACTGCTCGATCAGATCCGGAGAAATGCCCAGCTCCGCAGGGAAAACACTGAGCTCCGGCAAAAGCTCTCCCAGGTAAAAAAGACGCTGAAGGAGTTTTCCAACCTGGAAAAAAGCCTGAAATGAACTTCCGTCCCCACATCCTTGTCGTGGACGACCACGCCAATACGCGTCTTTATCTTAAGACTCTTCTGACCCATGAAGGGTATCTTGTGCGGGAAGCCGCGACCGGTCGGGAAGCGCTCGACACCCTCAGCCACGAACCCCTCCCCCCCCGGCGCTCCCTGATCCTCCTTGACCTGAAGCTTCCCGATACCACAGGAAACGCCCTTGTCACCCCGCTTCGCTCTCTCTATCCCCAGATCCCCGTCGTCATCATGACCGCCCATGCCTCTGTTGAGACGGCCGTGGAGGCGATCAGAAACGGGGCATCGAACTATCTCGAAAAACCCATCGACGAAAAAAAATTGCTCTCCCTGATCGACGACCTTCTTGTTCCGAGCGAGCTTCCCGAGGCCGCCCCCTTCGGACTTCTTCTGGCAGGGGAGAGCCCCTCCATGCACCTTCTGTTCGAAAGAATCCGGAAGGCCGCCTCCCACTCGATTCCGATCCTGATCACAGGCGAGTCCGGAACGGGAAAAGAGCTGGTCGCCCGTTCCATCCATAACCTCTCACCCCGAAGAGAGGAGCCCTTCATTGCCGTCAACACCGGCGCCATTTCCAAGGAACTTGTGAACTCGGAGCTCTTTGGCCATGAAAAGGGAGCCTTTACCAGCGCCCAGAACAAGAAGGACGGGTGGCTCCTGACCGCCGGAAAGGGAACCCTCTTTCTCGATGAAATCGGAACCATGGATCTGTCGACCCAGATTTCCCTTTTGCGAGTCATTGAAAATCGAACATTCTACCGCGTGGGGGGAACGGAAGAGCTCGCCTTTCGTGCCCGGATCATCGGCGCGACCAATGTCGACCCCCAAAAACTGGTCGACCAGGGACGCCTCCGGGAGGATCTCTATTATCGGTTAAATGTCTTCCCCATCGATGTTCCCCCATTGAGGGAGCGAGGGAGGGATGTCCTGATCCTGGCCAGAAAGTTTTTGGGAGAGTCCCTGGAAATTCCTGAAACTGCCGTCCACATCGCTCCGGCAGCAGAAGAAATCCTTCTCTCCTATCCTTGGCCCGGCAATGTTCGGGAGCTAAGAAACCGCATGATCGAGATTTCGGTGACCTACGACATTTCGGAGCGACCCGGACTCCCGGGAAAAAACAAGACATTTGAGCTTGAGCGCGACATGATCGCTCCTGTTCTGACCCTCTCTCGGGAGAGGGGAGGAGAGGAGGCGGTCTCGCTTCCTCCGGCTCGGACTCTCAAGGAGGGAGAACGGGAGCAGATCCGCCGGGCCATCCGGGACTCGGCCGGCAATAAAAGCCTTGCGGCGAGAATTCTGGGGATCAGTCGGAAGTCTCTCTATGCCAAGATGCGTGAGTACCGGATCGGTGAAGATGACCCGTCTCATCCCTCGGAAGGATCCCCCTCTCCTTCCGAGGGATGACCCCCACCAATCCTGTCGTCGGGCACCACAAAGATTCATATAATGACAGGGGAAACTGAGAGTCGTGGCCGAGGGTGTCGAGGCCTCCGCACAATGCGGCCTCCTCGATCAAAGTGAATGCCCG
>JBMFWG010000035.1:0-18866 GCA_049965515.1 Leptospirillia bacterium | reverse complement strand
GCCCATCATGGTGGAGTAGCCCGGGGGCGGGGCATCCGGGATCAGGTTCTGGAAGGAGTTATGGAACTCGGAATTAAACTTGTCCATGTCCGCCTGGGTCGCCTTCTGGGAGCCCGAAGGGGTTCCGGACTGGTTGGTCGCGGTCTGTCCCGGCTGGGAGTAGGGCGAATCGGGGGAGAGATTGTCGGCAAAGGCCGGCGTCCATCCTCCGGCGGCCAGAAAGAGCAAGGCCAGAAGGGCAAGACGGGCGGTCCTGCGCTTTCCACGTGTCATCAAGAGATCCTCCTCATTAAGAATGAGTCACCATCTAAGAGCTGAAATTTTTAGCCCCGGATCCAAAAGGATCCGCGGGAGAGCGTCCCGAATGCTCCGACATGCGCGGAGGCCACCCCGGACGCTGACATCTTATCCACCCCATAAGAACGGAATCTCAAGACAAAATGACAAAACGGTGAACTTTTCCCCGGTCCGCCTCCTTCTTTTTCCCTCTTCCCCAGAATAGGGAATAGAGACTTGGGCCCACCCTTCGGAGAATTCCCCTCCATCATTTCCCTTGTCCTCCCCGCACATGCCATGTATGATGAAATGAAAAAAGGGGATCAGACCTCTGTCTCGCCTGACAACTGAAGCGGAAGCCCCCGACATTCACGTTAACGAAAGGAGCCCCATGTCTGTCCTTCTTGAATTCTCGATGACCCCCCTCGACAAGGGAGAGTCCGTTGGCGCCTATGTCTCCCGCTCTCTCGACATCGTCGATAAAAGCGGGGTCGACTATCGCCTCAATCCCATGGGAACGGTCCTCGAAGGGGACTGGAACGGAGTGATGGCGGTGGTGACGAAGTGCTATGAGCGCATGAGCCAGGACTGCTCGCGGATCAGCGTCTCCATCAAGATCGATGCCCGAAAAGGACAAAACGGACGTCTCCAGGGCAAGATCGCCTCGGTGGAGAAACACCTGGGCCGCCCCGTCAAGACGTCCTGAGACCTCCCGTCCATGGTGACCTTCACCTTCTGGACCGCGCTGTATGTGGGAGCCCTCGTCTTTTTTCTGGAAGGGGCCTCCCTCTCTCCTGCCGGCCCCTTTCACAAGGCCATGGTGGGAGGGCTCTATGCGCTGGCGATTCTGGTGGTGGCCCTGGCCGGCAGTGTCTTCCTCTCCACCCAATGGCCGACCTTTTCTCTTCGCCCTCCCGCCTTCTTTCTCGGAGCCCCATCGTGAGATTACGAAGTCAGGGTGCCCCGCTAGCCGAGCGGATCATGGGTCTCATCTCTTTTAGGGGCCAGACAACGCCCCTTCCCCTCTTTTCGGGATCCTTCCGGTGACATCCGACCGCTTCATCCGCGCCCTCCGTTCTCCGGAGATGCTTCTCTTTACCCTGATCCTGGGCACCACTCTGCCCCTGGCCGACACCACCAGCATGAATGTCGGACGCTTCTTTATCGCCCGGGGGCTTGACTCGACCCCCGACGAAACCCGCTGGCTCACCGCAGGCTACAGCCTCTTTGTGGCCCTGGGAGTCCCCCTCTCCTGGCGCCTTCGGGGACTTCTCCGGGAAGAGAGCCTCTATATTCTGGCAACGGTCGTCTTCATGGCGGGATCGGTCGTTTCCATGCTCTCCCATTTCATGCCGATGATGATGGTGGGCCGGGCTCTCCAGGGCCTCTCAGGCGGGGTCCTGATCCCCCTTTCGATCTCCCTGATCAACGAAACCTTCCCGCCGGATCGCCGGGGACGGGCCCTGGCCCTCCTTGCGGTGGGCAACGCCCTGGCGGTGAGCCTGGGCCCCACCCTCGGCGGCCTTCTCGTCGATACGGTCGGGTGGCGATGGACCATGGGGATCCATCTCCCGGTGGGATTTTTGACGATCCTTCTGGCCTCGCTCGCTCTCGAGAACCATCCCCGGCCTGAAAAGATTCCCTTCGATCTTTCGGGATGGCTCCTCTTCTCTGCCACCGGATTTTTCACCATGTATACCCTCATGGAGGGAGAGCGGTTCGGCTGGCACAGTGCCCTCATCGAAGGAACGGGTCTTCTCACCCTTGGCCTTTTCTTCTCCTACCTCCTTCATGCCGCCCGTCACCCCCGGCCGATCCTTCCCCTCGAGCTTCTTCGTTACGGAGGCTACATCCTGCTGACCGGCGCCAACTTCCTGCGCTCGACCGCCATCTTCGGCCGTCTCTATCTTCTTCCTCTCTATCTCGAGATTTACTACCACTTCCAGAGCCATCAGGCCGGCATCGTTGTCTTTGTCGGAGCGATCACCGAACTTCTGATCCCGGTCTTCGGAGTCTTTCTCCTGCCACGTAACGAGGCCTTCACCTGGAGCTTCATGGCGGCGGGCTCTCTCCTTATCGGCCTTTCGAACCTCGCCTACCTCTCCCTTCCCGTGGGCGCCTACGTCCCCAAACTCGTCCTCTATCCCCAGATGCTCTTTGGCCTGGGAGTCGCCCTGACCCAAGTCTCGCTAGCCCCTCTGGTCGCCCGGACCCTTCCCTCCTCCCTTCATCGCGTCGGCATGGTGGCCCAGCTCGTGGTGCAGTTCCTCGGAGGGATGTTCGGGACAATCTGGGCTCGCCATCTACTGAACAACATGAGGCCCCTCTTTCGCCAGGAGCTTCTCCCGGCGCCACAGTCCCTGCACTCCACCCTCCCTCCCGAGGTCACGCGGGTCGCGGGAGCCTTTTCCTATAATCTGGACTTCTTTCTTTTGGGAGGTGTCGCCCTGGCAGGATCCCTCGTCATCCTCGGTCTTCCCGCCCTGGAAAAGCTCAACGCTCCCGAGTCTCAAAAGACCGCCTCGACCCCTTCCTGATAACGACAACAGCCGGGACCGATCCCGCCTCCCCTCTCATTCGTCAACACCAAGTCCCGCCGACTCTCGCTTTCGCTCCCCATAAGGAGGGTCGGACAGAAGACATGGCCCGCCACATGAAGAGGGGAGTCTTGGGTCTTGGGGATAAAGAGAGGAGACGGGGTGGGTTTTCTGTGAGGAGAACGTGGAGAGGCGGTCAGGTGTCGCGGACAGAAATCAAACGCCTAAGATGGGGCGGCGACTCGCGTCAGGAGAGTGGCCGGAAGGGATCCTCTCCCGAGAAGACCTGCCAGCCATTCTTTCCATTTTTTTTCACTGCATAGAGGGAGAGGTCGGCCTGACGGAGAAGGGTCTTGATATCAGTCTCGCCGTCATAAGAAAAGGCCGCTCCGACACTGGCAGAGATTGTGAGATGATGGCCATCAACAACAAAGGGACGGTGGAGCGCCTCGATCATGTTTTGGATGAGCCGCTCTGCCTCAGACAGGGTGTCGCAGTCGAGAAGAAGGCCGAACTCATCCCCCCCCAGTCGGGCCAGAAGGTGAGGCGGGGTCACGATCTCGGAAAGACGACGGACTACGGCCTGCAGCAGGTGGTCCCCCGCCTGGTGGCCCAGGCGGTCGTTGACCTCCTTGAAGCCATCGAGATCGAGGATTCCCAAGCCAATCTCCCTGCCGACTGGCCGGGAAAGGAGCCGCTCTGTGGCCGTGTCGGTCAGAAGACGGCGGTTCGGGAGGTCCGTCAGGCTGTCGTGAAAGGCCATGTGGGCAATAATCGCCTCGGCCTTCTTCTGTTCCGTCATGTCGGTCGCGGACAGGATCAGCGCCCGGCGAGACCCGTCTTCGGAAAATAAGGGGATCATCTCGACGGCGAGAAACCTCTCCCGTTGTCCGGGGGAAACGAGAGAGATCATACGGGAAAGGGGCTGAGCTTTTTTCCATGCCTCGCCTTCCATGTCGAGGAGAGGAGCCATCAGCCCAAAAATATCCGGACAGGACTTCTGGATCTCCCTCCCCGTCCTCCCCTGCCAGCGAACGGGGTCCCCCAAAGAAAAAAACTCCCGGGCACGGGCATTGGCCAGAAGCCATCGGCCCTCCTGATCGAGAAAGACCACCCCCTGGGGAATGGTGGCAACGAGGGAGCTCAGCCTCTCTTCGACAACCTTTCGCTCCTGCTGGGCGACAAGGGCGTCGAGGTTTCGGCTCACGGCTGCGGCCGTGTGCTCCAGAAGATCGGCCGTGTGGTTGTCATAGAAGTTCTTCTGGTGGGTCGCCACCCCCAGGATCCCATAGGGATCCCCTCCACGAAAGAGAGGAAAGACCCCCACCGAGATCCAGTGATGCTGCTCGTAGTAGTTGGCACGATCGAACATCCCCTTCTTTCGGTACCACGCCACAATGTTATTCTGGATACCCTTGCGCCGCGAACGAAAGGTCCGGATAGTGAGGGTCTCCCGATCCTTGTGGGAAGGATCGAGAGAAAATTGCCGGACCATGGGAAGGAGGGTGGCCGGCATGTTTCGGTCGCTCACCGAGCGAATCTCAAGGCTTTTGCCGGCCGGGTCGAGCGTATAGACCGCTGCGTTGACGATCCCTCCCTGGGTCACCAGAAGTTCACACAATTCCTCGAAAAGCCGGGATTCGTCGGAGGCATCCTCGAGCATCCGGTGAACGGCGGTCTGGGCCTGATAGAGAAGGCTGACCTGCTGGTAACGCACAGCGAGACAGTCTCGGTCCCGCAGAGTCAGGATGGCCGCCAGAGAGGGATGAATCCGGTCTAGGAGGCGGTCCATGACCGGCAGGACCGATCTGAAGCTTCCCAGGGAGCTCCCCCGATGCCCCACCACAAGAGCCACATCGTATCCCGAAAAGATCGGGCGTCTGAGGAGGCTTGCCCGGGAGAGCTCGGCCAACTCTGCGATACGGCGTGAGCTCTGGATCCGCTGGGGAGCAGGATGTTTCTGGAGCTCTTCTCCAAGACTCCGCTTGAGGGTCCGGCTTCGGACTCCTGTCAAATGGGCGACAAGGGGGGCCGAGGACTCCGGGCCAAAGAGATAGACCCCCACCATGGCCGGAGCCAGAAGGTGTTTGAGAGCCCGGAGGATTTGAAGGGACAGACTTTCCGGGGTCTGGCGGGTAAGGTCGGTCACGCGGACGAGGCGGTCGATCTCAGCACAAAGCCGACTCTCATCGTCCGCCACAGACACAATGGGAGACGAGGTCAATGAATTCAGGAGCCGCTGGCCCTGAAGGAGATGGGTCCGGGTGGGAGCTGCGTACTCCGGACAGGACAGGAGCGTGAACAAGCCCCGAATTTTCTGACCTGAGACGACAGGCAGGGAAAGCCCGGAGAGCTTTACCCTCTCACCGACCAGCGAAGGATCGAGGGGATGATCCCCCACGTGGGAGATAATCCGGGGACGAAAGAGACGAAGGTCAGGGAGAGGCCGAACGGAGGTAGAAAAAGTCTTTCGAAGGGTTCGAACGAAGCCTTGGCAGGGAGGGGATGTGGGGCGTTTTGATGCTTCTTCGATAAATCCACCTTTCAGTACCCCTTTGGGCGTCATGACCTCTTCAAAAAGAAGGATATCGCAGGGTAGGACCGAAAGAAGATCCTTCGACAGGGCCTGGAGCGTCTGGGGGGAGAGCCGGGTGGGGAGCAAGAAGCCATCCTGGTGAGATGTGAAAAAGACCCCATAAAATGAAATCAGTCACTAAAGCCCCAATTATTATAAAAAAGATAACATCCCTGTGTCCAAAAATAAAGGGGGGGGAGGGTTCTCAGGTCTCCACTTGACTACGCTACCAAAAATCTTGCTTGACATTTCCTATTTCTCTTTTATAATATCGATGGTTCGGTAAAAAGGGGTGTTTTCTCCCCTCGAACAGCGAACGGACGGTCTGTTCCGGAGAGGTATTCTCCGGTCAGAAGCCGAACATTCATCTCAATCAAAGGAGCTGTCCCGTATGGACGCTGGCTCGTGTCCTCCCACTCTGTTGCCGAAAGAGGGGATCGCAGGAAAGGGGGTCGTGTAGGTCGAGAGACGATCTGCGTTGCACTCTCCTATGTCCTCCGAAGACATGACCTTCAGTCATGTCCCTCCTGACCCTGCCTTTCTTCTCTTTCCTCTTTCCCTCATTCTTTCGGCCTTTTGATTTCACTCATCTTCTCCGTCAAGTCTTATCCGGCAGATCTTGTTTCGGCCGCGTTTTTTCAAGGCTTTCGACGGATGAAATCGTTGTCTCTCCGCAATACAAGGCCGGAGAGTCAGGAAAGGAGTCTCACCATGACCGTCGTCATCAACGCATTCCGCCCCAATTTTTCCGTCGTTCGAATCCTTCGCCGTCTTCTGGCAATGCTTCGGAGGATTGAACGGTTTCTCGAATCTCCCGGGTTCTACGGAAAGCTGATCCCCTGAAAGAGAAGGGAGGAGGGGAACACCCCCTCCCTCCTTTGACAAACTTTCTCCTTGAACGGTCTGCTGCCCACTTTAACCCCCGGAGATAGCGATGAAGTGTACTCATAACCACGACCATCACGACAATGATGGCTTTTTCTCCCCTTCCCGTCCCTCCTCCATCCTCCGGCTTCTGCTCCTCTCAGGGCTTTTGCTTCTGGCCCTGGCCCTGCCTGAAATCGTGGCGGGAGTCCTGTCCAAGAGCCGGGGACTTCTCGGCGACGGACTCCACAACCTCCTCGATGTCGTCGGAATCCTTCCCCTGCTCTTCGGGCTCTGGATCGTCCGGCGTCCGCCCTCTGAACGTTTTCCCTATGGCCTTGGAAAGGCCGAGACCCTCACGGCACTCATTGTGGTCCTTCTCGTCTTTCTCAGCGCCCTGACCACCCTGGCCCTGTCGATTCGGGGACTTCTCCACCCCCTCCCCGTCACCCTGCCCCGCCTTGCCATGGCCATGGCCCTGGCGAGTGCCGTGACCAATATCCTGGTCGGACTTCTGCAGGTCTGGGGCGGGAAGGGCTCTGATGATCCGGCCCTCACCACCAGCGGCCACCATGCCCTGACCGATGCGGGGCTGGCCCTGGGGGTTCTCGCGGGAATCGCCGCCGCCCCTCTTGGATATCCCCGGGTCGATGCCGTAGCCGGGATCCTGCTGGGGATGGTGCTGATGAGAAGTACTCTTCCTCAGAGCCGAACCCTCCTCTACCGTCTGATGGACGGGATCGATCCCAAGATCCTCCGGACAATTCGGGAGGTGGCCGCCACTACTCCCGGAGTCCTGGCCATCGAGGAGGTCCGGGCCCGCTGGGTGGGCCGGGAAATCCATGCCGATATGACCCTCCGGATCGATCAGAGCCAGAACACCCGGGCCGCTCATGAGCTCTCGGAAGAGGTTCACCATCGCCTTCTTCATAAGGTTGAAAAACTCAGCCAGGTGCTCATCCATCTTCACCCTTCCGGGGAGGATCTCCGCCCACGGGGTCCCCATCGACACGACGGACTGCCCCTGCACTCTCACGCCAGCCAGGGGCTCTCGCTCACCTAAGCCTTCATTTCGGACCTTTTCCGGAATTTCCAGAAAGGGTCCGGAACCTAAATCTTTTTCAACAGGGTCAATAAAAAACACGACTGAAGAAATTCCATGAATCATTAAAACCAATCCATTGATTCACAGAAAAATCTCTGATAGGATTAAAAATGTCATGAAATTATTCAACAATACGGGACACTCCTATCTCGAGTGAAGGGGCGGATTGGCCATAAGCCACTCCCCTTTGGCCATGCCACGTCGAAGCGAGCTCCGAACGAGGGAGGGTTCATGAACGAACTGCGCCAATTTGTCTCAAAAACGGTTCGGGAACTCGAAGATCTCGAACGCTCGATCGCAATTCTCCGGCAAGAGGCCCGACAGGCCTTCGAACAACTCCAGGCGAGATCTTCCGGGGAAGAGGTCAGCGGCCAAAAAAAATCTCCCTTCCCCCCGGAGATCGGAACCCGGACCCTCCTCGATCCCTACGGGACACTGGCCGCCCAGCAGCTGATGGTCGAACAGGAACGTGTCAGAGCCCTGAGCCGAACCATGGTGGATCTCTTTTACACAACCCTGATGACCCGTTCCGATGCCCGCCCTGTCCTCGACTATCTCTCCCCGGCCGAACTCGACCATCTCCAGGCCGCCCAGGTCCGCTACCTCATCTCCATCCTCTCTCCCGACCTCTCGAAGCCTAACCACGAAACTCTGGCCCGGGAGACGGGAAACCGCCATGCCATGGTGGGCCTTGCTCCGGCCTCACTTGCCGAAGCCTTTTCGATTTACCGCCACGAGCTGGAGCGATTCTTCTCACGCGAGACTCCGGCAGATGCCTTGATCCGGGGGATCATCATCGAACGCCTGTCCAACGACCTCTCCTGGCAACTGGTGGCCTTCTCCGAGATCGAACAAGAGCGCGCCCGGTTGACGGAGGAGTTTCTTGAGCTCTTTGCCACCGTCCAAAACCGCCGGGACCTTTTAAAGGGCGCCCTCGACCGGATGATCCAGATTCCGGGGGTCGCCGGAGCCTCCATCGCAAGCCTCATCGAAGGGGAGAAGGTCCAGTGCGAGCTCCAGGCGGGACTCGTCATAAACGGTGTTGAATGCCTCCGGAACCATCTTCCCCGAAAGGCCGAAAAAGACAACATTGTCCGGAAGGCCTTCGAGGAAGAGCGGCCCGTTCTCTGGAACACCCTTCGAGACATACGACTTGATCCGGAAGAGATTGAGGAGGCGCGGATTCTCGGCATCCGATCCGTTTCCGCCTGGCCCTTACTCTCCCAGGAAGGGGTCCCGCTTGATGTTCTGAACCTTTACAGCAAGTGGCCAGGATATTTCCACAGCACCAGCCAGCAACTTTTCTGGACAACCCTGTCTCGCTCTCTGGGGGCGGCTTTGACGAGTCTTAAAAAAAATCCGTGGCAATCAGGCCTTCGTCCGGTCTCCCTCTCGGACAACCAGCGCTTTCGAAGCCTCCTTCAAAACGGACATCTGGAAATGTTTTACCAGCCGGTCGTGACACCCCATACCCGGGAGCTGGTCAAGTTCGAAAGTCTGGCCCGTCTTCGAGATGGGGAGCGCATTCTCTCGCCTGCCCAATTCCTTCCGGCCTTCGGAACAAACCAGCTCCTTCTCCTGTTCGATAAGGGCCTCGAACGGATCCGTCAGGATGCCTCTCTCTGGACTTCCCTGCCACACACGTATTTATCGGCTCCCCGGATCTCGATCAACCTTCCCGCCGAGGCTTTTTCCACCCGAAGCTTTCTCGAACGACTAGAGGCTTCAAGCCCCAGCGGGGTGAGTGCCGACTGCGGGGGACGGCCGATGGAAATTACCCTGGAAATCGTCGAGTCAGGCTTCCTTGACGAAACCTCCGCACAAAAAAGCGTCAAGGCCCTTAAGGACGCCGGATACAGAATCTCCCTCGACGATATCGGAACCGGTGAGTCCTCCATCCGGCGCCTCAAATCCCTTCCCATCGACGAGATCAAGATCGACCAGGACTTTGTCAAGACACTGGACAAGGATATCGATCACCTTCAATTTATCCTTTCCATGATCGACCTGGCCTCCGCTCTGGGAATCGACTATGTCCTCGAGGGCGTTGAAACCCCTCTGATCTACGATATGGTCACCATGACCGGATCCGGGGGGCACCTTCAAGGGTATGAGATCGCGCGCCCCATGGCGGCGGGAGAGGTGAACGCCTGGTGGGAGCGATGGAGCCATTTGCCGCCCCTCCACCACCCCTGGTCTTATCAGGGATGGATCGTCCAAATGGAGATCCGCCTGCGCTACGCCCTCATCCTCTTAGCCCGGGGAGCCCATCAAATGATCGACATGACGACCTTTGGAGATGCCGAGGCCTGTCCCCTGTCCCGCTCCCTTGAGGAGCTCACCATCTCCGAAGATCTGAAGAACGAGGTCGACCGAATCCACCGGAGTCTTCATCGCGAAATGCAGGCCGAGCTGATTGGCAAGCGTCCCCTGAGCCATCCTTCGTCATTGATGACCCTGAAAAGGATCTGGCAAAGCTACCGCAAGGATTTTGTGACCCTCATGATTCCCTGAGATCCTTCCCCGACCCAGGATCATCTCCTTATCCCATATTCCCCATCGAAACCCGGTCATCGACACCGCCTTCCTCTCGGGTCCCTCCGGCCACAGGGGGCGGCATCCTCCCCTCCCTATCCCTTCCCGTCGGAACGTTTCTTGTCATCGATCCGACATCCCTCCTTGACGGATTTGTCGATCGTCGAGGTCAGAATGGGGGCAACCCTCAGGAAGGAGGACCCCATCATCGACAGACAATGCGTCAAGGATCCCCCGAGGCTTCAAGGGAAGACGCTCCTCATTCTGGGAGTCGGCGTCGGAAGTGGCCATATGCGGGCGGCCCAGGCGGTCGAGGAGGCGATGAGGCTTCAGGCCCCCGGCATGGAAGTTCAGGTTCTTGACATCCTGGATTTCGGATCTCTCCCCTATCGCCGGCTCTACCGATCCCTCTATCTCCTCCTTGCCCGTCACCTTCCCCGATCTCTCGATTTCCTCTACCGACTCACCGACTCCTTGCCGTTTGGGCTCTCCAGGATTCTTCCCGCAATCGACCGCCTGGCCTTCCGACGGCTCACACGCCTGATCCTCTCGGATCCTCCCGATCTGATCCTGTGTACCCACTTTCTCCCCCTGGAGATCCTGGCACCGCTTCGCCGCTTTAGGAGCCTCCCGTCACCCCTTTTTGGAGTGGTCACCGATCTTCATCCTCACGGAATCTGGCTGTGGTCCGGGGTCGACCGGTATTTCACCGCCGATGAAGAGGGAGCGCGAACGATCGCCCGACGGCTCCCTAAAACCGCCACCTCCCCCGTGGGGATCCCCATCTCCCCTTCCTTTTCCCGGAAATTTGACCGTCAATGTCTCAGAAAAAACCTGGGGCTCCCCGACCGATGGACCATCCTTCTCCTGGCCGGTGGAGAAGGAGTCGGAGATCTCCCGGCACTGATCGACTCCTTCCGGGGCTTCCCAGAATCGATCACTCTTGTCGCCATCGCCGGAAAAAATCCTCGTCTTGAGGCGCGCTGCCACCGTCTCGCCAAAACATTCACGTCCCCAGAGCATCTTGTCCGGGTTCGGGGCTTTGTTCCGAATATGGCTGACTGGATGGGCGCCTCCGATGTCGTCGTCACAAAGCCAGGGGGGCTCACCCTCGTCGAAGCCCTGGGGCTGGGACGTCCCCTGGTCCTTTTGCCCGCCCGAGGCGGCCAGGAGGAAATCAACCGAAAGTGGGCCCTCGCGCTGGGAGCCGCAGCCGGCTGCGAGGTACCCGAAGGGGCGGGCCCCCTTCTGGCCGCCCTCTTTTCCCAGCCGGGAAGGCTTGAGGCCATGGCCCGGGCGGCAAGAAACGCAGGCCGCCCCCTGACGGCCAAGGTTGTGGCTCGGGAAATCATCCGAACCCTTTGCGACCCACCTGAGACCCTCGGGAGGACCCCATGAGACGCTATCGATCCATCTTCATCTCCGACATCCACCTGGGAACCCGGGACTGCCGGGTAGAGCTTCTCCTGGACTTCCTCCGGGAGACCGAATGCGAGACCCTCTATCTGGTGGGAGATATTCTGGACTTCTGGCAACTCAAGAGGAACTGGTTCTGGCCGGAAAACCACAGCACGGTGATCCAGAAAATCCTCAGGAAATCCCGCCACGGGACCAAGGTGATCTATATCGAAGGCAACCACGATCCTGTCCATGGCTTCCTCGGCACGGTCCTCGAACAGGAGGGCATCCATTTCGGAGACATCGAGATCGCCCACGAATGGATCCATCGGGGAGCCGACGGACAGCGCTATCTTGTCGTCCATGGCGACGACTTCGACCTCTGTCTCCAGACACTCCCCTGGCTTACCCGCGCCGGGGACTTCGGATACTCACTTCTTCTTCGGATCAACCAGTGGCTCTGCGCCGCCAACCGCCTTCTCGGGAGAACCAGCCACTGGTCTCTCTCCCGAACGATCAAGAAGAAGGTCAAGAAGGTAACCCGCTTCATCGGGGAGTACGAGGGGGTGCTCTCCCTGGCGGCCAAGAGCCGGGGGATGGAGGGCGTCATTTGCGGCCACATCCACTTCCCGGCCTGCCAAAAAAGGGGAGACATCTCCTATCTCAATACGGGAGACTGGGTGGAGCACGGAACGGCTCTGGTGGAGGACTTTGAGGGACGGTTCAGTGTCGTCTACTGGGAAGAAAAAGAAGCCTCTATAACGGGTGCCGCTTGCACTCCTCTCCCGGAGGAGAAGGGCGTCTGACAGTCCCCTAGAGTCGGGACTGACATTGTCATTCCAACAGCAGGACCAGCTCCTGCAAGCGTTTTCCTGATCATTCCCTAAGACTTCCAGTGATTTTGAATTTCGGGGAGGTCGCAGGCAGGAATTCCCTTCGTTTACGGAGGGAGGATTGTCAATGGCCCAATGGGTCCTCTGCAACGACCTCCTCTGGGCTTTTTCGACCCGATGCTCTCCCGACTCTCTTTCGGACAAGCCAAACCATCAAAAGGGGGACGATCTTTTCCCGGGCGGAACCGACCTCCTTCATGCCGGCCGCTCTTTTTAAAGCCGACGGTCGAAGCGGCCTTCCCGGGGGCTTCGCTCGAGAATCCGGGAGCCGGCGTTTTCTCCGGGAGAGAGGCGATCGACAGGAGCTAAAGGAAAGACAACGGGTCTGATTCCTCAAAATCCCCTCGAAAAAGCCGGGCGAGGGAGGCGAAACGAATCCTCGCCCGGAATCAGAACCTTTTCTCGTCCTTGACAGATGGCAAACCTTTGCCAATAATGGAAGCTTGCGTTCTGCGGATCGGGAGGATTGTCGATATTTTTCCGGGTCCAGAGTCTCCCACCTTGTAACGGATAGGTCTTCGCTCATGCCGAACCTGATCGTCCTGGGCACCCAATGGGGTGACGAGGGCAAGGGAAAAATTGTCGATCTTCTCACCGACCGGGCCGATGTCATCGTTCGCTACCAGGGAGGCCACAATGCGGGCCACACCATCGTCTCGGGGGGAGAGAAAGTCGTCCTTCACCTGATCCCCTCAGGGATCCTCCACCCTGAAAAGCTCTGCGTCATCGGCAACGGAGTGGCTCTTGATCCCCACGCATTTGTGGAAGAGCGCCAGATGCTAAAGTCCAGGGGAATTTCTGTCGACAAGAATCTTCGCATCAGCGATGCCTGCCATTTGATCCTCCCCTACCACCGCGCCATCGACAAGCAGTCGGAGATCTCCCGGGGCTCCCGGCGAATCGGAACGACCGGACGCGGGATCGGACCGGCTTATGTGGACAAGATGGCCCGGATCGGGATCCGCCTTGGGGACCTTCAGCACCCGGCCCTGTTTCGGGAAAAACTTGTCCAGAACCTTGCGGAGACGAACACCTTTCTCGAGAAACTCTTTACCGCCCACGGACTGGATGTCGAGAGCATCTATCATGAGACCATGGCTCTGGCCGACCAGATCCTCCCCTTCGTCGATGACACCGCCCTGACCCTGCACCGGGCGATTCGGGAGGGAAAGACCCTTCTTTTCGAGGGAGCCCAGGGCACCCTTCTCGACGTCGACCATGGGACCTATCCCTTTGTCACCAGTTCCAATGCCTCGGCCGGGGGAGCCCTCACCGGCACAGGAGTGGGCCCCACCGCCATCGACCGAGTCCTGGGAGTTACCAAGGCCTATACCACCCGAGTGGGATCCGGTCCCTTCCCCACCGAGCTGATCAACGAGGCAGGAGAGTATCTTCGCACCAAGGGGCAGGAGTTCGGGGCGACGACCGGACGCGCACGCCGCTGCGGATGGTTCGATGCCCCCGCCGTACGGTATGCCTGCCGGATCAACGGGATTTCCGCCATCGCCCTGACGAAGATTGATGTACTCGATGCCCTGCCGACCCTGAAAATCGCCACCGCCTACGAGATCGGCGGACACCGCGTCGAGGAATTTCCCCGACGGGTCGAGCTTCTCACCAAGGCCCGACCGATCTATGAGGACCATCCCGGATGGACCGAAAGCACGGTGGGAGCGAAACGCTTCGAAGACTTGCCCGCCAATGCCCGGCGCTATATCGCCCGGATCGAGGAGCTCATCGAGGTTCCGGTGACGATTCTCTCCACGGGAGTTGGCCGGGAGGAAACCCTGATCCGTCAGGACCCGTTCGCCGTCCGGTAAAGGGGAAGAAGCCGTTCCATCTTCTCCACGACCCCCCGGATTGGCATGTCGAAGCCCACAGGCCATCCAATGTCGAGGCTCGCACTCTTGAGCCGAGCGAGACGATCTCCCGCCTCGGGCAAATTCGGCGCGTAAATCGGACCCACCTCCCCGCTTCCGTGAACAACCCCGAAGTCCCGAACCTCGGTCTCCCGGGAAATCCACTCCCGAGCTTCGGGATCCTCCGCCAGGAAGCGACCCAGCCTCTGCCGGGGGGTCGTCGCCTCATCCTTCACCACAAATCGCACAGAACAGCCCCCCCGGCCGACAAAGAGACCCAGGTGACCATAGGCCTTGTATCCCCGTTTTTCGGGACCGAGGGCCAGCCACGTCTCGTTGGGAGGGTTGACGCGGCGCCTCATGTGGCTTGCCACATGGGGAAAGAGCGTCACTCCCTTTTTCTCCATCTCCTCGGAGAGGCATTTCGCAAGTTCGAGAAGGGCGGGTCTCACCGTCCCCCGAATCTCCCCCATTCGCTCGGCAAATCCAGGGATCTCGAAGATCTTCACCATTGTGGGCGTCAGCCAGTCGGCAATCTTTTTCATCGCTCTCCTTAATCATTGACCCCGAAGTACGGCAATGCCCGCCGACCGGGAACGGTTCACAGGTTCTGCCATCATGTTCCCGCCCCCTTACGGAAGCAGGATCAAGAGCCCCCCGTCTTCCCCTGAGACTTCTGGCTCTAAGGTATCATACTCCGGCGCCTCCTCTCGAGACGGGGACGTGTTCCGATCCCCCCATCGCGCAAGGAGCCGCTTTCCCCAGCCCCCCGAAACATCGGCAAAGATAAGACTTTCCAGTCGAGATGAAGATACCGTCGCCTCCATGTATAATAGAGAGATGAGCGAACGGAGCTTTCCTCGAATCCCGGGGAGCTCCTCTTGTTTTTCCCGACCCCCCATACGACCGGGAATGAAGGACTTTCCTTCACCCCGGAGCCGGAGATTTCCTTGGACCAGACCACCCCACTTTCCTCTGCCGCCATGTACTACCACGAGGAAACCAAATATAGCCGGACGACCATTCACCGGTTCCGCTCTCTCGACTACGCAAAGAAGCCCCCTCAATTCAAGGACTTCCAGTCCGAGAGCCCCATCAGCCTCGTTCCCTTTCTTCCGTTCACCCATGTTCCCTTTACCCGGACCCCCATTCCCCCGCCATCGCCACAGCCCCCCACGCCCTGGGGACTGGCGGATCTCTCCCGGCTGCTCTTTTTTTCCTATGGAGTCACTGCGATCATGGACTCACCCAAGATCGACAAGACCTACATGCGGGCCGCCCCTTCTGCCGGAGGCCTCTATCCCGCAGAGATCTATCTGGCAATCTGGGACCAGCCGTTTATGCCCGACGGAATCTACCACTACCAGGGCAAGGAGCACCACCTCGTTCCGGTCTATGAGGGGTCGTTCCGGGAAAAGCTCAATGCCTGCTTTCTCCACGCTCCGGCCCTCCTCGACGCAAGCTTCCTCATCCTTGTCTCCGGCATCTACGAACGCTCCTCCTGGCGTTATGGGGAGAGGGGCTATCGCCGCATCCTCCTCGATTCGGGACATCTTGTGGCCAACCTAGAGCTCATGGCCCAAGAGACGGGATTCATGGCCTATCCCCTTTCGGGATTCCAGGATGCCTTCCTGAACTCCCTTCTTTTCTTGGGTGACCAGACAGAGGTGGCCCTCACGGGGCTTGCCATGGTCTTTGAGGATCTTTCCTTCGAGCCCATCCCCTGCAAGCCCTTCCTCCCTTCTCCGCCCCATCCGGCATACTCTCCTCCGGAGCTCCCCGGAACGGGGGATCTCTTTCGGGACCTCCACCGACTCTCCTCCATCGGCCCGGACCCCTTTATCCCCTCCCAGGAGGCCCTTCCCGGAGACGACGACTACGATCCGACCATCTTGCCGGTCTCCCGCTTCGCTCCTCAACGGGATCCGGTCCTTCTCGCTCCCGGCAGTGCCGACCTCTCCGACAATATTTCGCGCGACCTCCTGACGCGCCGGTCGGCCCGTCATTTTTCGGGAGAACCCATTCCCTTTGACGACCTCTCCACCATCCTCTCCTACGGATACAACCTTTCCCCGGACCTTCTTCCCGATCCGACCGTTCCTCCCCTTTTCTACGGACGATCCCTCTTCTCCTCCTACCTGGTGGTCCACTCGGTGGACGGTCTCCTTCCGGGTCTCTATCACTTCGCCCCGGAGACGCGGGCCCTCTCCCTCCTCCGGCGCGGGAATATGGCTGAAATCGCCTGCGAATTCTCCCTGGGACAGGACCTGGTCCGGGATGCCTCCTGTGTTCTGATCCACGCCGCCGACCTCTCCCGTCTTGTCGCCCGCTACGGGAACCGCATCTATCGGACGCTTCATATGGATACCGGGATCATCGGAGAGCGGATCAACCTCGCCTCCGTCCGGCTCGAACGGGGATCGAGCGGGATTGGGGGCTTCTTCGACGACGAGATCGCCGAATTTTTGGGGCTGCCCACCACCACCGCCATCCTCTACCTCACCGTCATCGGCATGATCCCCAAGCCCTAGGGGCCAAAAAAGGAGTTCTCTGGTGTCGGTCCTTCGCCTTCTGAGCCTCTCGGAACTCGCACGCTTGAGGGAGATCATCCGCATCCTGATCCGGTACGGACTCGACGACATTGTGGGCTACCTCAAGATCAGCCCGCTCATTGCGGCTAAAGACAGACTTCTTCTTCGACGGGCTCCCCATAATGATCCCCGGCCTGTCCGCCTGAGAAAGGCCCTCGAAGAGCTGGGCCCGACATTCTCGAAGCTGGGACAGATCCTCTCCACCCGCCCGGACCTTCTCCCGCCCGAGATGATCATCGAGCTCTCCCGCCTCCAGGACCGGGTCTCCCCCCTTCCCTTCTCCGAAATCGAACGCATCCTCGAGGATGCCTGGGGCACCCCGCCCTCCGAGGTCCTCTCCTTTCTCGATCCGGCGCCCATCGGTCAGGCCACCATCGCCCAGGTCCACAAGGCCACCCTCAAGGACGGGACTCAGGTGGCCGTCAAGATTCGCCGGCCGGGAATCATTCCCAAAGTCGAGGCCGACCTGGCGATCCTCTCCGTTTTGGCCGATCTTCTTGAGGCCAATCTCGAGCGTTCCCGTCGCTACCGCCCCCGGGAAGTGCTTCGGGAGTTTGGCCGGATTCTTCGCCAGGAACTCGACTTCACCCAGGAGGCACGAAACCTGGAGCGGGCGGCCTACCACTTCAAGGACGACCCCGAAATTGTCATTCCCCGGTATTTTCCCGAGTATCTGAGCGAACAGGTCCTGGTTCTTGAATTCTTGGACGGGATCAAGATCGACCGGAAGGAGCGTTTTGCGGAAATGGGGACCACCCCCGAACGGGTCGCCCGCATTGGAGCCCGGGCCATCCTCCGCCAGGTCTTTGAATTCGGTTTTTTCCAGGGAGATCCCCATCCGGGGAACATTCTGGTGATGAGAGGGGGGCGCCTCGGGATCCTCGACTTCGGCATGTTCGGAACGCTCTCGAAGTCCTGGAGGAATCTCCTGGTGGACCTTCTCACCGCCCTCTCCGAGAGCGACACCGTCCGCATCGTGGGACTCCTCCGGCGGATGAATGCGGTTCCCGAGGAGGTCGACACCCTCCTGCTGGAATCCGAGCTCTCCCGCTTTCTCGAAGAGTACGTCAACCGCCCCTTGAGCGAAATTCGGGTCGACCTCCTGGCCCACGAGCTTTTTGCCCTCTCCCGGGAACACGCCCTCAAGCTCCCCACCGACCTGGTCCTTCTTCTCCGGGCGCTGGTGATCATGGAAGGAATCGGCCGCCAGCTCGATCCGGATTTCAACATGATCGAAGAGGCGAAACCCTTCATCACCGAACAGTTTCTCCGGAAGTTCTCCCTTGAGGATCTCCTCCGCAATGCCAAGATTAGCTCCCGCACGGCCATGCGAATCTTGTCAGGGTTGCCGGAGGCGGCGGAGCGCCTTCTGGAAAAGGTGGCACAGGGGCACTTCCGCATCGACTTCTCCCTTCGCCACCTCGATGACCTCATCCGGGAAATCGACCGAACCGGGAACCTCCTCGCCCTGTCCATCCTGGTCTCCTCCCTCGTCATCGGCTCGGCCCTCATCTTCTCGGCCTCCCTCTCCTCCCACTCCTCCTTCAAGACACTAGGCCTTATCGGATTCTCGGGAGCCGGAATTCTGGGGTTCTTTCTGGCCATCGTCATCTTGCGATCCCGACGATTCTAGATCCCGAAATTCTGGCAAGACAAAACAGGTCGCGGGCGAACCGTCCGGACAACCCTGCCGGCGGGATCAGGAGCAAGAGATTTCCGGAGGGGGAAGCGGCGGCGGTTACGGCACGACATAAAAGCAGGAAAAGAGCCCGAAAGAGGCAGCGGCGAATCGAATGTGATCGAACCCACATTCGGCACTTCTCTATTTTACATTCCGCATGTAGGATCAGTGCTCTCCAAGCATTTTTTTTGACGATTTTTAAAAAACCCGGTGGTTTTTGATCTGCCAAATGAGTGTTTTGCAAGGACCTCCTTTGTGTTCGTTCGATCCGATGCGCTCCAGACTCACTTTCGAGCAAAGTCCCCCATGAAAATGAGGGTCCAGGTCTTTTGAAAAACGACTGCGGGCGCACCGCGTGCGCCCTTTGCCCGTTCCCTCTTTCCTCCGCTTCACCTCCGTTTCTGGCGACCTCATCCCGACCGGCAGGCGGGCTCCGGAACCCGGGTGTAGGCCTCGAACCCGATCCCGGCCATGGCCAGGATCTCCCGAAAAGCCGTCTGTTTGCTCGGGGGCACCAGGATCTTCCGGGTTTTGGTTCCGGTCACAACGACC
>JBMFWG010000034.1:0-18921 GCA_049965515.1 Leptospirillia bacterium | reverse complement strand
GGCCTAGTCCGCCGTCGGAATCCCCTTCCTTTCCGCTTGCAAGGCTTGCGAAGCGAGAGGAAGGGGAGGATGTCAACTCCTTTACGAGGCATGGCTCGGAGAAGGTCTCGTCCGCCTCAAGCAAGGGTTTCCGGATCCTTTGGAGGAGTTCATGGCCCGACTCACCGGTGGATATTATCCTCCCCCCATGCGTTGCAGGCCTCCGCCTTTAAACATGGAGCGGTTTCGGGGGGGAAGTGGTGTGATCGCCAAACGGGCAATCATTCCGGTCATTCCAGTTGTTCGAAGTCACTTTTGTTTGGGCCCTGCGGCGCATTTTGACGGGTGTGTGGTATAGTGTCCTGAAATATGACGTCTGATCCTCCGTCTTAACATAACGGCAACCTTTTGCCCTGGAATGTGCTGTGTCACTCTTTCGACTCTTTTCCTCTTTCTCTCGGACGACAGGTCGAGCCCTTATGGCCTCCGTCATTCTCCCTGCGACCCTTCTTCCAGGGCAAGGGGGCTCCTCTTCTTCCACACATCCAGAATCTCTCGCGGTGCTTCCTCTTCCACAAGGGGCAAAGATTCGCTCAGCCGACACATTCGGTGAAGGGGCAGCCGGCCACTACTACTTTTTTGATGGCCGGGATCGCCTCCGGCTCTTTTCTCTGACCCTCACCCATCCCATGGGAGCCCGGGATCTCTGGATGGAATCCTGGCACCCTGTTCGCGTTCCGGCCCTTCGGGGTCAGGAACGTCTCCGGACGGCGGCTGTGGGAATGAATCATCTCTTTCTTGCTGGAGAAGATGCGGGAGGAGCCCCGTTTATTCGTAGCTACCAGATCGGATTCAAGGATCCTGAGAGTCGGACGACACCGATTCTGATGGGACGGGTCGACTATTTTCCCAAGGCGGATACGACTCCCGTTCGCCGGCTTTACTTTGATCAAAAGTCGAAAATCCTCTGGCTGGGGTATGATAGTGGCCGCATAGAGTCGGGAAACCCCTATCTGGTCCTTAATGACAGGATACTCTGGACAGACCCGGCAGGATACCTTCCTCTTCCGAACGAGACGGCGCTCTCCAGGGGGCCGTCTCCCTTGCTGACGCCCAAAAGTCTCTCCAAAGGGCCCGATGACTGTTTTTCATGCCGATATTATCTTGTTTCCCGAGAAGAGCCCGACCGGCAATCCCGTCCGAGTCTGCCAGTTCGCGCTCCGGAAAACCTCGACAGTTCTCTGGGCATGCTTCCCATGGGAGGGGGAATGGGCCTCTTCATGGGACGACAGGCCTTTGTCTGTCGTGTTCCTGATCCCGGGCCCCATGCCCGAATCAAGAAATGCACACCCATATCGCTCAAGGATCTTCCGGTGGCAGCCACCTGGTGGGGAAATCGCCTGGCCTATCTCTTTCCTCCCGGTCGTTTTTCCTTTGCGCAGAAACAATGGGCCATTTTTTCTGTCAATCCGGCGCTTATTGATGATGACCTCGTCAGAATATCCCCGGGAAAACGGTTTGCCTTCCGGAAGCTTCTCTCGATCTCCGGTCAGCACTATCTTTTGCCTCAGGGCTCCGATCCGCGTCCGCAGACATTTTCCTCCGACGGCCGGAGGCTGGTACTCTTCGGCCAAAGACACCTGTACCTGATTGACGCCCACCCCATACCGCCGAAGGATCGACCTGCCGCGACCGGCCAATAAGCTCTCCGGGAGGGTCCTGTTCAAAGGAGAGACGATCGGCGATTGCCCGAGAGAGAGTTGCACTGATTGTCAAATATCGCTACAATCAAGCTCATTTTCAGACGAATTTCTCTTGGGTTCATAGGGGTGTGAGGTTACAGGCCTCTCAGGGATTCCCTTACCCTTTCTCGGAATCCTTCAGGGAAAGAGTGAGAGGCGTGAGTTTGGCCTTGGTTCAGTGCTCCGGGAAATGCAGGACGCCTGTGGCATACAAGGGTGGTATGGGATTTCGGGGAAGATCGAGTGGCTTGATTCTACAAAAACCATGATTTTGGAGGGATTTTATGGAGTCATATGTGAGAGGCATGAAGAAAGGAATTTCCCGACGGGCCCTTTCGTTGGCCATTGGAGGGCTTCTGGGCCTTGTGACAGCTCTTCCATCACTCGGTCCTGCTCCGGTTGCATTGGCCGCGTCCGCAGAGAACTGGCAGTTTGCTGATTCACTTGGAATCGGAGTTCCGTTTGATGGGGTCTGCTTTCTGACCGCGACAGAGGGGTGGGTAACGGGGGCCTCTGGAGTCATCCTTCATACCACCGATGCCGGGAAAAACTGGGCACCTCTCAACACGGGAACGACTCACTGGATCCATTCCGTCGCCTTTGTCGATCCGAATCGCGGGTGGGCTGTGGGAAACAATGGCCTGATCCTCGCCACGACCGACGGAGGGAAGAGCTGGTCGACCCAGAGTGCGGGGATTCCCTTCGACCTGTATTCGGTGACATTTCTTGATGACAAGAATGGATGGGCGTCGGGATTTGCCGGGACGCTCCTGCATACCACCGACGGAGGGGAGACCTGGTCCAGGGTTTCGACCGATACCGCGCAGTGGATTATGAAGGTGACCTTCCTCAAGGGCGATCCTTCCCATGGGTGGGCTGTCGGACAGGATGGACTGATCCTGTCGACGACCGATGGAGGGGCCACATGGAAAAAACAGAACAATCCGGTGAGAAAGGATCTCTACGGAGTGACCTTTATCGATGCCAACCGGGGTTGGGTTGTCGGAACCCATGGAGTGATTGAGTTTACTGCCAACGGCGGACAGAGCTGGATCATCCAGAACGGTCCGGGTCGTCCTCCCTTGACCTGGGGTGTGGCCGGCATGGAAAGAGAGTCCAATGATCTTCATTCCGTTGTCTTTGTCAATGACAAGGTGGGGTATGTCACGGGGGTTCTCGGGATCTTCCTCAAAACCACGGATGGCGGAAACACCTGGACCCGGATCAAAAGCGGGACCAGTCTTGACCTCTACGGGCTGACCTTCCCCGACAACACTCATGGATGGGCCGTGGGTGTCGGAGGGATGATCCTTCACTCCTGACGCGTTTCTTCTCCTTCATCCATTCCGCCGGGGAGAGAGGGATCTCTCTCCCCTGACGGACCTCGAGGCTTTTTCATGATCAGCTATATCCCTCTGACATTCTTTGGTATTATTGGCGTTGTCGGCCTGGCTTTTTTTGTTCATGGGTTTGTGAACCGCCAAAAGATCTATACCGCCTTCACCGAACTTGCCTCGAGCCTCTCCGGCCATGCCGGCCGATCGGCGATCTGGGCCTACCCCTATCTCTCCGGAGCCTTTGAGGGTCGTCCCGTCAAGATCTTCTTTCATACCTCCGAGAACCACACGGTGAGTGTTCTTAATCTTGTTGTTGAAATGGGCCTCTCCTCCCAGGATCGTCTTCTTCTCCTTCAGAAGGAGGGATTTCGGGAGCCGAAGCCCGAAGCAAAGGAGCGACTGGCGGAAGAGGTTGGCCAGGAGGTTCCTGTGCCGGGGATAGCCTTTGATGTCCGTGCCAAGGATACGTCGCGGGCTCAGGAACTTCTTTCCGATGACGAGATCCGGCGGGATCTGTCCTCTTTTGCTCCCTACAATCAGATTCTTCTCTGGGAGGGTTCGCTGATTGCCGGGAAGCAGTTTGAAGGGGTGACAGAGACCTTGCCGGAGTCGATGCTGGCAACTCTGGGACGGATCGCAAAGCTCGCGCAACGATTTGAAAGTCTTGCATCAAAGTCCGCTTTGGGGAGACGTGACGGGAGGGGGGATCCCCAATCCGTCCGCCAGGGGTCATGACAGAGGCCCCCCCCCGGCGTGTTCTGATTCTGCTTCTCCGCAGTCCTGAATGGACTCCCTATACCACGGTGCTCCGTCTGGCTGACGCCCTTGTCGCAGAGGGGAGCCACGTCACTCTTTTTTTGATGGATGATGCTGTGCTTGGTCTGGTTGCTCCCCACGGAAAACCCCGGGAGCTCTCACCGGTGGCTCCGCTTCTCTCCCGGGGAATTGAAGTTGCAATTTGCCAGTCGACGGCCGAGATTCGTGGAATCGGTCCCGAGGACCTCCCCACCGGAGCCCGGTTCGAGACACAGGTTCAGCTGGGCCATCTGGCGGGCACGGTTGATCTCTTTCTCCCCTTTGTGAACTGACGGGGGCGTTTTGGTGACTCCGAAGCATGTCCTTTTTATTTACTCGGCCTCTCCCACCGCCCACCTTCGATTCTTTGAAGGCCTTCGGATGGCCCTCGGTTTTTCGGTCTCTCACCGGCCGGTCACACTTCTTCTTCTGGGAGAAGGTGTCCGGGTTCTGCTCCCGCTGAATCCCCGTATTCTGGGACTTCCGGGTGAGATTGCCGAGGTGATTCCCCTCCTGCGGGAGCTTGGCGTCAGGGTCTGTGCGGAGACAGAAGCCCTTGATGCCTTTTTTCTCGATCGGCCCTTCCCCGACTTTGTTGTTCCGGTTTCTTCCGCAGAGGTTCCCGGGCTTCTCTCTGAGGCCGAGATCATCCTTCCTTTTCTTCGGAGGCTCGAGTGAACGAGCGCTCTTCCCAGGAAACGATACTTCTTGTGGGGCTTTCGCCACTGCCCGAGATTCTTCTTCCCCTGGTCTTTCGCTCCGGGACAATTGTTATTTTTTATGGAGAGGGCGTGAATGTTCCCTGGAACGGAGAGCCGCATTTTTATTATCTCGAGTCCGATATTCTTGGACGTGGGCGGTCCCCCTTTTCCCAGTGCCTGACTGAAGGAGAGGTGGCAGGCAGGCTCCTTCGGGCTGACCGGGTCCTGACCTTTTGAGGAGAGGGCGGTGAGCCGGCAATCCTGGATTGTCCAGAGATCATTCTGGACCGCTCTTTTTCCATTGCTTCTCCTTCTCTCGCTTGTGTTGCTTGCTCTTCTTCCCTCCCACCTCACAGGGATCGATCCCCTGAGCCAACATGCTCGTCTGGTGCTGGCGCCCCCCCTCACTCCGGGACATCCTCTGGGATGTGACTTTCTCGGGAGAGATCTCTGGTCCCGTCTTGTTTCGGGGAGTCTTGTCTCATTGGCAGCCGGGTTGGGAGTGGGGCTTCTGTCCACCCTCATCGGGGGGGTCTGGGGCATCCTTTCAGGATTTCTTGGTCGACCCTGGGATCCGGTCATGATGCGTACCCTGGAAATCTGGTATGCCCTGCCGGAGATCCTTATCGCGACTCTCCTGATGCTCTTTCTCGGCCACGGCCTTCTGGCGGTGGTGGTGGCTCTCTCCATCGGAGGCTGGATGGGGGTTGCACGCGTTCTCCGGGCCGAGACACTGAGGCTTCGGGAGGCCATCTTCATGGATGCCGCCCGGGCGACCGGGGTCACTCCTGTCCGTCTTGTTCTTCGACACTTTCTTCCCAATGTCATGCCTGTTGTGGCGGTCATGGTTCTTTTCCGGATTCCGGGAGGAATCCTGGGAGAGTCGACCCTTTCCTTTCTGGGACTGGGGCTGGCCCCCCCCCAGGCCAGCTGGGGGGTGCTGGTCAACGAAGGATGGAAGGCCCTTCCTGTGTCGGCTTTCATGCTGGTCTGGCCCGCCGCCTTTATCGTGCTTTCTCTTGTGAGCTTCCAACTTTTGGCAGACCAGCTCGGGAGAAGGTTGGGGGTGGGGCGATGAAACGGATTCTTTCTCGCCTCTCTTCCTCGTTTTTGCTCCTTTGGGCGGTCTTTACCCTGACATTTCTCCTGACCCGATTTGCCCCCGGCAACCCCTTTGCCCAGGGACGCCACATTCCTCCCGAAGTGATGGCTAACCTCATGAAGGTCTATCATCTCGACCGGCCCTTGTGGGTTCAGTACCTTCTGACCCTTCGCCAGACACTCGGGGGAAATCTGGGAGTGTCCTACAAGGCGACGGGGATTCCCGTATCGGAAATCCTCCGCCAGACACTTCCGGTCTCTCTGACGCTGGGATCCGCGGCTCTTCTTCTCTCGGTGCTTCTGGGGCTTGCGGGGGGAGTGCTGATCAGCGTGGGTTCGCCGATTCTCTCCCGCACGCTTCGCTGGACGACGACCCTTCTGGTGGGACTTCCCTCGTTTCTTTTGGCGGCGGTCTTGATTGATCTTTTGGCCCTCAGGGGAGGACTCTTTCCCGTGGCGCTCTGGGAAGGATGGCGTTCAGCGGTTCTTCCGGTCATTGCCCTTTCGGTGGCTCCTGCGGGATACCTTGCCCGCGTTTTCGCCGCCTCCATGGAAGACACCCTGGAAAGCCCCTTTTATCGAACGGCCGTGGCCAAGGGGCTTGGTTCCTTCAGGAGGATCACATTCCACCTGATTCTCCCTTCCCTCAATGCCGTTCTTTCCCTTCTGGGGCCCTTGGCGGCCGCTTTCCTGACAGGATCCTTTGTCGTGGAGACTGTCTTTGCCATTCCCGGCATGGGGCGGGTCTTTGTCCTGTCCGTCATGAACCGGGATTATCCCCTGATCATGGGGACGACTCTTGTCTATACTGTTTTTCTGACAGTGGCGGTGCTGCTGGGAGATGTTCTTTCAGAGGCCATAGACCCCCGGGTCCGGGCGGTCTAGCCCCGGATGCCTGAGGGCGGGAACGGGGTGTCAGGAGGAGAAGGGAAGCCAATCGGCCGGGGCGGTTTTCTTGAAAAGGGCGATAACCTGGCGATTAAGCCCCTGATGCTCGCATTTCATGGTGACTTTCCGGAGAAGGTCCCCGAAAAGCTCATGGGTGGGGTTGCTATAGATGACAACCTCTTCGAGGAGCATCCTGACGGCGGTCAGAAGGGCACTTTCCCGTGTGCCGAGAGGGAAGTCCGGGGGAGAGATCATTCCCAGAAGTTTCCCGTGTGTCACCTTCTTCCTTCGGGAAAGATGCGGGAGGGCTTCCTCGCTGTTTCCGGCCGTCGTGTTCCGGGGGAGATCATGGAGAAGAATCCAGAAGCGGATCAATTCTTGCTCGTCGTCGTCGATTCTCAGTTTCTTTCCCATTTTTTCTGCAGTGTCGGCCGCCGCCCTGCGGATTCCTTCCGGTTCGTGGCGGGTGCGCTCAAGAAATGAGGAGATATGGACGACGGCGTCTCCGGGAAGGTTTTGGATGATGGCGACCATAACCGGGAGGGAGATGCTTTTGTCGAGAAAGTTTCGAACCGAGAAGATCGAGTGCCCACGGCTTCTCGCCGCCTCCCCTGAGAGGATCGCCGTGTTCATGAGGTCGTCGGCCCGGTAGATTCCGTCGTCGATTCCGCTGATTCCGATGTAAAGATTCTTGATCGCTCCCGAAGGGCGTACAAGATCTTTGACAATGCGTTGAGCCATCACGAGAGCTCCATCGGGCATCGTTTCGGGGAGGAGGATAAAGGAGTGATTTTCCGTATCGTCCTCCACAGTATCGGTGCTTCTGATATGGCGTCGGAGGATGCTTTCCATCCTCGATGTTCCGGCTGCTAGTGAGGTGGCTCCGGAAAAGTCAGCCGAAACCGAGAGAAGCGAAAGAGGGCGGCGATAGCGGAGCGCTCTCAAGAGCTCTTGCTGGATGGCTGTTCCATTGGGGCGCAAAGAGGCGGTCTTTTTCAATCTCATCCTCGATGTTAAGGCCGGACCCAGTGTTCACGAAATCCAGAGAGGAAAGGACGTAAAAAATATTTTCTGACAAATATCTCTGATCGTCGTGACCGTTTTTTTGTTTTCTGTGAATATGGTGGTAAAAAAGTATCTAATTCTCCTCTACGCCTGTCAAGGTGAGAGTGAAGTCTAGGATAACATAATTTATTTGTTCTTGATAGATTGATCCCCATGCGCGGCAAACCTCGGTATTCATGCCGGGGAAGGAGTGCGCGGAAGGCTTTGCCGTTCGGGGGACCCTTGCTTTGTCATAAAGGTCGGAGAGCCTGAAAACTCTTCAAATTGAGGCGTGTCCCCACTCCCGAACCGGAAGATCTCCTGTCCCGCCATGCGGGGTGGGTCGGGTTCGTCTGGCACCAGGCCCTCGATCTTCCGACAAGGCGCCTCGACGATGGACTCTTGCTCCTGTCCTAAGAGGATGTCAAGGACGCTGAGAATTTCCAGGCTTCCTTCTGTCATGGTAATGTCCCGTGCACGAGAATGTGGTGTTTCCTGAAAGAGGGTCTGATACAAGTTTCGAGAGAGGAGTCTTCATGGAGAGCAATGAACGCAGGGGAGAGTCCCCTGATGATGGCTTCGAGACACAAGCGATCCATGGGGGAGACCTCGACGACCCTTTTCGGGCTCTGACGTCTCCCATTTATATGACCTCGACCTATACCTTTCCTAGCGTCGAAATGATGTCCTCGGTTCTCGCGGGAGAGAGCGAAGGCTTTGTCTATTCCCGAGCGGGAAATCCCACTGTCGCTGCCATGGCAAAGCTTGTGGCGAGGCTTGAGGGGGGAGAGGAGGGCGTGGCCTTTGCCTCTGGAATGGGGGCCATTGCTGCTGTTTTGTTTTCCTTTGCCAAGAGCCGTCTTCCCCTGATTGTCTCCCGTCATCTTTATACAGGGACGCGCCACTTCGTTTCCGGCATGCTTGAGCCTTTGGGGATCCCGGTGAGGGAGATCGACCTTCGATCGACCGACGACAATCTCGGCGAATTGAGAGAGGCCTTGCGGGCGGGCGCCGGAGGCGTGTTCTGCGAAACGCCCTCTAATCCAAGTCTCGACATCGTGGACCTTTCCGCGGTGGCGGCGCTCTGCGCGGAGTTCGAGGTTCCCTTGGCAGTGGACAACACCTTTCCCTCTCCGGCCCTTCAGAACCCCCTGCGCCTGGGGGCGACCATTGTGATCCATAGCGCCACGAAATACTTGGGTGGCCACGGAGATCTTCTGGGTGGAGTGGCGGTGGGGAGCTCGGAGGTGATCCGGAAGATTGCGGCGGTGGAGGCGCCCCTTCTGGGGGCGACCCTCTCGCCCATGAATGCCTGGCTCATTTTGCGCGGGATTAAGACGCTGGCCCTTAGAATGGAGGCCCATACCCTGAGAGCCACCGCTCTGGCCCGCTTTTTTAAAGAGAAAGCGGAAGTCGTCGATGTTCGCTATCCGGGGCTTCCGTCTCACCCCGGACACAAGATCGCCCTTCGCCAGATGAAGGGAGCCGGGGGGATGCTGTCGGTGGTCTTTGCGGGGGCAACGCAGGCCCGACGCTTCATGAATGCCCTCCGGGTGATCCGGATCGGGGTGAGCCTGGGGGACCCTGCCTCCCTTGCCGAGCATCCCGCCACCATGAGCCATCGGACATACTCTTCAGAGGAGAGGGAGTGCATGGGTGTCCCCGATGGCCTTGTGAGGCTCTCCATCGGCCTTGAGAGCCTCAACGATCTTCTCGGCGATGTCGACAGGGCTCTTCGACGTCTTTAGAAGTGGACGCCGGAAAGCCCTGCTCCCTGGATAAAAACGAGTCTCTCCCCCAGGAGGGTCGTTCCCAGAAGCAGGAGAAAAAGCCCCAGATCGACCCCCGCAAGAATATGCCTCATTCGCCCCTTCTGCGGGCAAAACCCTGACAGCACCCTCCCCGTCGTTCCCGCCAGAAGAGCGAGCCCCATCCCCCCATGAATCGTCCCGAGAAAGATTTCATGGCCTCCGTTTTGGAGGATCCGGTCGTTGGCCAGAGCGATCCATCCGGTGCCCACGCCGACAAGAAAGAGCCCCACAGCTCCCTCCCCCAAGTGTCGTTCCCCCGGAAGTGTCCCCCATGATTTTCCTGTAAGCTGCGCCAGATCCCAGAGAAGATAAAGAAGCCCAAATCCCGCGGCGAAGTGGATCAAGGCAGGGTGGAGATGGGACCAGACCATGGGCTCCTCCAGAAGATGTCACGTTATGGACAAAAATGTTTGTAATTTAAATAACAAAATTGTCGGCAATTTTTTGGTGTATCCGAGGCCTGTTTTATTTAAATACTTGTTTTATAGCAATAATAAATAATGGCACGCTTCTTGTATAGCATGGGGCGTCCTCCTCCTTTCCTGTCCGGGGATCTTCCGGGCGGGAAGGGGAAGGACACTCCTCCGGAACAGTGCCGTTCCCTCAAAGGATCTTCTCGCCGACGAGATTTTTTCATTATCGCGACCGACTGTACACTCGGCCGTGACCACATCGATTCCTGTTCCTTAATGACCTTATTGTCGCAATTGACGTGGCGGGATTGTTTTCCCCCGTCTCGGCACTTACTCTCCAAGGAGATTTTATGCGAGACGACCTTCCTTTATTGCGTCTGGGCCGGACTCTTTTGGCCGGTGCCCTTCTTTTGACAGCGGGGGAGCTGTTCATCGGGGTTCATTCGGCCCTGGCGGACTCCTCCACACCGGCGACCTCTTCGTCCAGTTCTGCCAGCACGACGACCACGCCGGCTCCGGCCGCCGCGGCTCCTGCGGCCACCCCGGCGCCTCCGTCGGATCTTGTGGTGCCGGCCATGAATATCCATCTCAAGGGGTTCATTGACGCCTACGCCCAGTACAACCCCACCTCGGCGGGCACTACCGACTTCCGGACCTACGACTACGGGGCCAACTCCTTCAACATCAACATGGCCCAGCTCAAGCTCTGGCGTCCCGATGACGACGGGGTGGGCTTTGTTCTCCGGGCCGACTTCGGCCCCGGCGCCTACGCCTCGGCCCAGAACTTCTCCCCGGGCTACTACGGAGCGTTGGGCGGTGGCCATGCCTTTGCCAGTAACAGCACGAGCCTTGAGGCCCCCAATGCTGCCGGGATGCCCTACTCCTCCTTCTGGATGGAAGAGGCCTACATCAACTTCCTCGTTCCCGATACCAACAAGGAGCTCGAGGTCTATACCGGCCAGTTCCAGACGCTGGCCAACTTCGAGGTGATCCAGCCCTACGGCAACTGGATGATCTCCGACGGCTACACCTTCTTGTTCGGGCCCTATACCCAGACCGGCGTCCGGGTGCACTACGCCCCCAACAGCACCACCAACCTCTACCTGGGGGTGAACAACGGGTGGAACTCGAACTTCCAGTCCAATGAAGGAAGCTACTTCCAGGACCTCGAACTGGGCCTTGTGGCCAACCCGGTCTCCTGGCTCAACATCAACTTCTCGGGGTACCTGGGCCCCCAGGTGCGGAACATGTACTTCGATCCGCTCTTTTTCGGGAATGTGACCTCGGGGAGCCCGGCCGCCGCCCAGTATACCAACGGGAACGCCAACACCCCCACCTGGCGCAACTATGGGGCCTTCGTGGTGGAGGTGGGGCCCTTCGCTCACTTCACCCTGGTCACCGACGACTCCTACGGCTGGCAGGCCGAGGGTCAGATCAGCCAAACCACGGGGATGCCCGTGGGCAACGCCTCCTGGTACTCGAGCGAGAACTTCGTGCGCTATGACCTGAGCGACACCATGGATCTCGTGGCCCGCTACGAGGTCTACTACGACCCCAACGGCTTCATGACGGGGATCCCCGGCACGGCGATCAACGACGAGACGGTAGACTTCCAGTGGAACTTCTACCCGAACCTTATCAGCCGGATCGAGTATCGCCACGACAATTCGAACAGCCCGCTCTTCAACAACAGTCTCTACAGCGCGGCCAACAGGGGACCGGCCCTTTATTCCCAGGACACGGTGGACCTCGAGCTGGTCTACACCTTCTGAGTCACAAAAGTTTCTTCCGGGGCCGGAGAATGTTCTTCGGTCCCCATTATCCACCTCCTGTGAGGAGATCGTCCATGAAAAGAGGAAAACTGCTAGGAAAGATGCATCTTGCGGCTGTTCCGCTCCTGCTTCTTGCCGGCACGGCCCATGCGGCGGCCGGACCCACCCCCGCAGCGATCGCGGCCGATACGATCTGGACCGTTGTCGCGGCTGTTCTTGTCATGTTCATGCAGGCGGGCTTTGCCTTTCTCGAGGCCGGGCTGACCCGGGCCAAGAATGCCGGTCACATCGCCGTAAAGAACATCGTGATCTTCTCCATCGCCAGCCTGGTCTTCTGGGCGGTGGGATTTGCCGTCTGCTTCGGGACCGGCAACGCCATCTTCGGAACCTCCGGGTGGGGGCTGGCCGTTCCGGACAAGGATGTAAACACTGTCTTCGCCTCGCTCTCCTTCTCCGACATTCCCCTGGCCGCCAAGTATCTCTTCGAGGTGGTCTTCTGCGCGGTCAGCCTCGCCATCGTCTGGGGAGGCATGGCTGAACGGACAAAGTTTATTGTCTACATCGTCTTTGGCGTCGTCTTCTCGGCGGCGATTTATCCCGTTGTCGGGCACTGGATCTGGGGCGGAGGATGGCTGTCGACGCTGGGGATGCAGGACTTTGCCGGATCGACCGTCGTCCATCTTCAGGGCGCCTCGGCGGCACTGGCCGGAGCCATCCTGCTTGGGCCCCGTATCGGAAAATATACCAAGGACGGCAAGTCTAACGCGATCGTGGGACACAACATTCCCTTTGTGGTGCTGGGAACCCTGATTCTCTGGCTCGGGTGGTTCGGATTCAACCCCGGATCCACCATGATGGCGACGACACCGTCGGTGGGATATTTTGCCTATGTCGCCATGACGAGCAACCTTGCGGCGGCCGCGGGAGCTCTGGCCTCCATGTTCACAGCCTGGAAGCTTCTGGGAACGCCTGACATGTCCATGATTGCCAACGGCGCCATCGCCGCTCTCGTGGCGATTACGGCCACCTGTGCCTTCGTCGATCCCTGGGCCTCTATCGTGGTGGGGGCGATTGCTGGTATTATCGCGGTCGTGGGAGTTCTTCTTGTTGACCGCCTGAGAATCGACGATCCTGTGGGTGCGGTGGCGGTTCATGGTTTTGCCGGAGTCTGGGGAACCCTGGCCAATGGTCTTTTTGCCACGCCCGATCGTGCCAAGCTTCTGGGCGTGGGTGGCCCGGGCCTCCTCTATGGTGGAGGGTTTCACCAGCTCATCGTTCAAATTGAAGGCGTGTCGGCCTCCTTTGCCTACGTCTTTGTCATGAGCTTTCTCGTCCTTTATGTGCTGAAGATCACCGTCGGGATTCGCGTGACTGAAAAGGAAGAGCTTCAAGGGCTCGATATCAGCGAACACAAGATGTGGGGCTATCCGGAAATTTTCAACCCCTCCTTCGGTGGTTCGGGATCCATGGGGATGCCATCGTCTGGAGCGTCCGCTCCTCGCATCGAATCGGTTCAGGCGCAAGGACAGACTCTTCATCCTTAGCCGGAGACCCTGTTCAAACTGCCACCCTTTAGCAAGGAGGACTCATGAAAAAGGTCGAAGCGATTATCAAGCCGTACCGCCTTGAGAGAGTCAAGGAGGCCGTGATAGCCATGGGAGTGTTCGGAATGACTGTCACGGAAGTGAAAGGGTATGGCCGTCAGAAAGGACACACCGAGCAGTACCGGGGGGCGGAGTTTCAAATCGACTTCATCCCCAAGGTCAAGGTGGAGATCGTCGTGGCCGATGCCGATGCCAACCGTGTTGTAGAGGCGATCCAAAAGTCGGCTGGAAGCGGTGCCATCGGAGACGGAAAAATCTTCGTCTTGGCCATTGAGAACGCCATCCGGATCCGGACGGGAGAAAGTGGAGAGACGGCTCTCTGAGGTTTAAACGCAAGGAAAATTGAGCCAATGAGGGGGCGAAGTCCTTTTGAGGATTCCGCCCCTTTTTGTTTTGAGGAATTTCCTAAAGATGTCGTCCGCGATGGTGGGGGATCAGGGGAGGGAGAGAATCAAGGCTCGTCCTGAAACAGGAGGACACCAGTCATAGCTTCCGGTGATGAGGGTCGAAAAGGTGAAAAGGGCATCTCGAATGCCGTCTTCTGTCCCGGCCATCTGGCGGAGAATTCTCTCGAAGGAGTCAAGGGAGCCTCCAAAGGCGATGAACTCCTAAGAGTCAACTTCTTTCCGGTAATTTTCCACGGCTCTTTTCGTCAGAATCTTTTTTCCGTGGATCATGGAGGAGAAAAGATCGCTGGCAAAGGTCAGCTCGTACTTGACGAGTCCCAGAAGATGAAGGGCAATGAAGCCCAAAATAGCGTAGAGTATCGCGGCATGGATATTGGAGACGATCCACTTTGTCGCGGTAAATGCCGGGCGGGAGAGCCTGTGAAGAAAGGGCAGGGGGAGCCATCCGAACTTCAGTGAGGCCCAGAGGAGTCCGGTGATCGCTTGCAGCGGCAGGATCACGGCCAGAAGGGGGAGATACAGGTATCGTCCGAGGCGATTGTGGCCGGGATCTGGGTCGGGGAGCGGAAGTCCCGACGCATCGGTGGCGGGTCTCATGTGAAGGGCAATCTCCTCTCGGAGGACGGCCGCAAACCCCTTGCCCTCGTGGCGGGGGTCGAGATCCTTCCATCGGGAAAAGGGGGCGCCCTTTGAGGCGAGATGAAGACGGACAAGGAGGAGCCCGACGAAGAGGTATCCTAAAAGAATGTGTGTTTTCTGAAAAAACACCGTCTGGGGCTTGGGAAGTCCCAGGAGTTTATGGTTGTCAAAAATGAGATACGAGAGAATCAGAAGGGTGATCACCAGAAGGTTGGTCCAATGCCAGAGGCGCAGGCGTCCTTCCCATACGGGAAGTTTTGCGCTATAGCGATCGGGATCGTTGATCAGCGAGATCTGGTCTTTCATGGCCTTTAAAGGCTCCTGTGAAGAAGAAGGGTTGCAGGGCTGTAATCTGTGGTAAAATGGACCCGGATCTATCATAGCATAAGGGGGGGGAGGTTGAGTCTCAAGGAGGAGGACATGGGAACTTTTCGATGGAATGTTTTCTCGGGCTTGGCGGCGGGAATAGGTGTGTCTTTGTGTCTTTTGTCCGGTACCCTTGCCGAGGGAGTGACTTTGAACGTCTCTTCTTCCGTGCCAGTTCACCTGGGGGACGATCGACTCCCCATCGATGATGCCCTCAATCAGGTGATCCTGCCCCTGTCGACACCGAACTTTGCGGGGGGCCAACGTCCCCCCCTAGAGGTGACTCCCGGAAATCGCTTCATGAAAATTCTTCTGGACCATCTCCGCCTGTGGAGCGACGAACGGAGCGGCCTGGCCCTTTCCACTGACCAGAAGTCACGGCTTCGGTCCATTGTCCTCTCCACCCGTTCCGACCTGATCGAAGCCGATGCCCGGGATCTTCGTCTTGTTGAACTTTTTGAGGCGGCCCTCACCGAGAAGAGACTCTCGCCCGGAGCCTTGGCCTCTCTCAATACCCGGATCGGAGAGGTCGAGGGAAAGGAAGGGATGCGCTTTGTGAACGCGCTCAAAGAGATGCAGGCCATCCTGAACGAACCCCAGATTGAAATTCTCCGCCAACGCAAGAACGTGGTCCTTCCGGTGTCCGATGTTTCCCTGACATCGGCCTTCACCTTTGCCGATAGGATGCTGGCCCTTCGTTGGCAGATTCTTATGGAGAGCCATCTCTCTCCCCAGACCCGGGCCCAGATCGATCATCGCTATGTCAAGGCCCGAAACTGGCTTTTCAGCCTTGCTGCCGAAAAGACCGTCTATGACCGTCAGGTGGAGGATCTTTTGAACCAGCCCTTTGTGGACATGGGAGCCTTCGACGATATCGAGCGCAAGGCCGGGCCTCTGGAGGGGAAGTTTTGGGGGACATTTCTCCGGATTGTCCAGCTTCTTTCTCCGCCAGAATCGCTGAATAGCCGTTGATTTCAGATTCTTTCCGCCCCTTGTCGCTCCTCTCTTTGTGGTTCGGAAGGTTTCGGAAGGGGACGTTGGCGGCCTGGGTGGTGGTGCTCTTCTGGGGGTTCCACTATGTCGTCCTCTATCGCCCTCTCCGTCTGATCGATCCTGAGAGATATCTCATCCTCCGCTTTTTCTGGGCGGCGATTCTTGTCATGATCTTTGCGCTCTTCGTTCCCGTGCTTCGGGGAATCAGCCGCAAGAACTGGCAAAGGCTCTTTCTCCTTTCACTCGTCGGGATCGTCGCCTATCAATGGGTCTTTCTCAAGGCGGCCTCACTTCTCGACCCTGTGAGTCTTGTGCTCATTCTCTCTTTGGGACCTGTTTTGGTGGCGCTTTATGGCCATTTCAAAGGTCATGAATCCTTTTCCCCGTTGCAGTGGGGATCGATGGCCCTGATCGGTGTCGGGATCGTTCTTGTCGTGCGGGGGGCATATCCTCCGGCGATGAGCCCGACCGGCTCGGGAAGCCATGAGGAAGGGCTTTTCATGGCGCTCCTCTCTCTTCTTTTCTTTACAGTCTGGACACTCATGACTCGGGAGATGATCGCCCAGGTGTCGACTCTCCAGATCACGCTCGTTCCCGTTCTTCTGGGAGGTCTTGTCCTGATTCCGCTCCATCCGGCATGGGTCCTTCCTCCGTCCGGCGTTCATGCCCGTCTCATTATCTTCTCCCTGCTCTATTCGATTTTTTTTGCCCTTTTCTTTTCCTATTACCTATGGAATGTGGCGGTGGCCGATATCGGACCCGCCCGGGCAGGATTGTGGACGAATGGTCAGCCGGTGGTGGCGGCGATCGGTTCCGCGATTTTTCTTGGCCACAAGATGGGAACCCTTCAGATGGTGGGGGGCGTGGTGGCACTGGCAGGATACTGGCTTTTTTTTGGGATGGAAAAATCCGGGGAGGTGTCGCGGAAGGTCCCGTCGCACAAAGGCACAGACGTGCAGAGTCCCTCTGATTTGTCCTAGAGATGAAATCCCACGGAGAGAGGGACGATGAAAAAGGGATTGCTCTTCCCGCCGGTTCCCGAGATCCCGGTCGTTCCCGGTTGGAGGGGGTTCATGAGAACCCCATAGGCGGCCTCAAACTGGAGGGCGTAAAAGTTTAACCCCACCACTCCCTGAGCGTAGGTTCCCCATCCGGTTCCCACAAAGGCGTTGGAGATATTCATTCCGTTGGCGGCAACTCCTCCATCGGCAGCGACATAAAGATAAACCCGGTTGCCTCCCAGAACCCGCACTTCAAGGCCCAAAAGAATCGGTACCATGGAAAAGTCCTGATTGAGCCCCGGACGGGAAGGGAAGTTCCAGACATCCGTCTGGAATCTCACGGCGAGATTTTGGGCAAGCCACCCGGTGATTTCCAGTCCTCCGCCATACCCGGCGAAGACGCTCTGGGAGATCCGGGGAAGATTCTGGGAGACGGGAATCCCCCAGGGGTTGTCCGCAGTAAAGGGGATCCAGAAGCCCTGGAGTGTGACCCCCACCCCCGGAAGAACTGTCGAGGTGTTGTCTTCCCCCAACTCCGGAGGGCAGGGGTGTTCGAACCAGCCCCAGACTGTCCCTTCCTGGGGAGTGACGGAGCCAAGGGAGTCGCAGGTAGGGTCGTCGGCGCGTGAGACGCCGGGGGCGAGGAGGATTCCCAAGAAAAGAAGGAGGCCACCAAGAAGCTTTAGGGCTCTCCGGGGGGGAATTCGCTGGACCTTCCGCCTCTTATTCACCGCCTCTCCTCCTCCAAGCTGTCCTCAACAGACTCTCATCTTCTCTTATCGGAGAAATGACAAGAGACGGACAGGGGTCAGTCCCGACGACTGCGCGGGCGCGACAGATTCGGTGTCCAGGAGATGTTCCCGTGGCGTCCGGACCGGGAAAATATCCGGTTGAAGGTCGATTCGAAATGAGCCAGCTCCTTGCGATTTCTTGTCACAAAGAGATTGTTGTCCTGCTGGTTCCAGTGGGGACGACGTCCCCGTCGACAGAAGGCGCCGACGCCCGGAGGAGACCAGTTGGCCGACCCGGTGCGAAGATAGGTCCCGTCCACGGCAAAGGCCTTGAGATGCATGATATTTCGGCTGGAATTGTCCTTGACCCTGACCGAAATGTGAGCCGCTCCCGCCCTTGTCGCCAGGAGAAATCGGGTCTTGTCCCCCCGGTCATGGAGCTGGGTCCGATCCCGGTAGATCCGGATCCTGACACCTCGCCGGGCGGCCCTAACCAGGGCGCTGGCAATCCGGCGATCGGTAAAGGCGTACATGGCAATATCGATCCGGCTTTTGGCATGGTCTATGAGCCCGATATCGATGGCCTCAAGATTTTCTTCCGGAGAGTAATGTTCCCCCAGATACCCTTGGGGAAACTGCCGGGGGGGAGGAGTGGGACACCCGTGGCTGGCCCGGTATCCCTCCTCCCACCGGTGGCGTGGCCAGGCCAGTGCCTGGGAAGACAGTGTCAGGGCAAGGAGAAGAAGTCCTCCCAGAATGATCGAGGTCCGTCGGCGTGCGAGGGCGGGGAGCATGGGCGAGTCCTCCATTGGCGGGAGATTCATCCTCTGCGCGCATATGTCTGGCAGAAGACTGCTGGCATTGAGTGTGAGCGATAGTAACGCTATCCTAGCATTTCCCCCCAATTGCTTTAAATATCTGCGCTCCCCGCCGCCAGCCACAACCTCTTGATCCGGTGGGCGACAAACCTCGGACTTCAGTCCGGGGAAGGTGAGCCGCGGACGGCGTGGCCGTCCTTGGGATTGGCTTTTAGTGAGGCGTCTGCTGTTGCTCGATGTAATGCCGAACAAGTTCAATGGGGGCTCCGCCGCAGCTTCCGGCAAAATAGCTGGGGGATTAGAGGGCTCCTCCCCACAGCTTTTTCTGGATTCGAGGGTATCTTTTCTTCCGGATGAGTCGGCTGGAGACACCCTTCAGGCTGTTCACCAGGGCCGAGACTGCGACTTTCGGTGGATAGTTCACCAACAGGTGAACATGGTCGTCTTCGCCGTTGAACTCGACCAGTGTCGCCTCGAAGTCGTGACAGACAGCGGCGAAGATCCCGCGCAGATCGTTTAAAATCTCCTTTGTGAACACGCCCCGGCGGTACTTCGTGACAAAGACCAAGTGAACATGCATCGCAAAGACACAATGTCTTCCGTGTCTAAGTTCGGTTGAATTTTTCATAAGGCCAATTATAATGTCTGACATGAAAACAATTCAAGCCATCAAATTCCGCCTTTGTCCCGCTCCCGAACAGGAGCGTCTCCTGTTCCGCCATGCGGGATGCGTGCGGTTCGTCTGGAACAAGGCCCAGGGTCTCAAGACGAGACGGCTT
>JBMFWG010000033.1:0-19997 GCA_049965515.1 Leptospirillia bacterium | reverse complement strand
AGAAAGGTACTCTGAGCCGTTTCGAAGGTCCAAGAGACGATCACACCAGGAGAGGTGGCTCCATTAGAGCGATCCGGGAATGGATCCATATGGGCGGTCAGTAACAGGCATGTGAACATAAAAAAGCATGCTCGCCCTTCCACCCGGAGTGGGATCCCTGTCTGGCGGCAAGGAAACTCGCAGCCAATGCCCGGAATGCACTTGATGCGTTCTGGTCGATCCTCCCCGGAACCCAGACTTCTCATGGATGAGAAGTCTGGGTTCCGGGACATCAACCATGGCTTTGAATGGCTCGAGCCGCCTGCAGGGCCAACTTGCACGGGCGGTTCCGAGGGGGGGGCTCGGCAACGGGCCCACCCCCCCCCGACGTCAAGGGTGGCGGTCCGACTCTTCCAGAAGGTCACAAGACGGGCGACCCCAGGGATCTTCAGAAAAGGCAGGATCGTGTCTTCTTGGGGAAGAAGGAGATCTCCGGGTGTTGCGGGTTCTTCCATGGCTTTAGATCCTCAGTCGATAAGGGCACAGAATCTTGTATGCCCCTCTCGCAGAAGAGTTCTCGGCCAATGTCCAGTGGGAGGCCAATGTCCACTGGGAGAAAAAATCCCCGGGATTATTGAGGCGCCCTGGGGGGTGGTGAGTAGATACGAAGAATGTTCGACCTCAGGACGGGGAGACGGCCGGGATGCTCTCTTCACGCTTTCTATAGTGGCCGATCAACACCGCTGCCACCTCCGGGCGGGTCATCTCGGGAGGGGGAGGCAACCCGTCACGGAGCATCTGGCGGACCTTTGTTCCGGACAGGAGGACGTGGGAGCTCTCGTCATGTCCGCAGGTCTTATGGGAAACCATTCCTTCGCAGGTTCGGCAATAATAGGCGGTATCAAAGAAGATCGGAATGATCCCCAGCTCATCAAAGGAGAACTGGCGCAGGAGGGCATGGGCCTCGAAGGGCCCGTAGTAACTTCCCACTCCGGCATGGTCCCGCCCCACGATAAAATGGGTGCAACCATAGTTTTTTCTTACCAACGCATGGAAGAGGGCCTCCCTGGGACCCGCATAGCGCATGGCTCCGGGGAAGACACCAAGAACAACTCTCGTCCGGGGGTAATAGCGCTCCAGCAGGACGTTGTAACAGTCCATCCGAACGCTGGCGGGGACGTCATCTTCCTTGGTCTCACCGACAAGGGGATGCAGGAAGAGGCCATCGACAATCTCGAGGGAACACTTCTGTATGTATTCATGAGCCCGGTGGATGGGGTTTCTTGTCTGAAACCCCACCACCGTCTGCCATCCCAGAGATTCGAAGCGGGCCCGGGATTCGGTCGGAGTGAGGGCAAGAGAGGCAAAGGGACCCTCCGACCAGTCGTCGAATACGGTGACCTTTCCCCCGATAGCGTAGGGTCCGGGAAGGCGTCCAAGGGCCGCAACCCCTGGATGGGCCGGATCATTGGTCCGATATACCTCCTTGGCCTCCCACTCAAGATCTCTCCGAAAGATATCGGAGACGGTCATGAGCCCCAACAGACGATCGTTCAGGTCCAGAAGACGTACGACCTCTCCGATCCGAAGCCCACGGGCCTCCTCCTCCCGAACCGGCAACACGATGGGGAGAGGGAAGACCAGACCATCCGGAAGTCTCATGCGCTCAACCACCGAATGATAGGTTTTCTCATCCATAAAACCGTCGAGCGGGCTCACCGCCCCGATGGCAATGAGTCCCAGGTCCGAGATTTCGCGGGGAGAGAGCCGGATCGCCGGGTGAGTCGCATAGGATCGTGCCATTTCGGTACGGGCGGAGGCCGGAGAAAGAGCCGTAATCAGACGGCCACCATGAGGGACAGAGAGGAACATCTTGAACTCCTTTAACAAGTATTACCGGTTACATCAACATTGGTCACAGCAGGCTCTTCCCTTTTGGGAAGGGGAGACACAACACACGACTGTTTTATTTATTTATTTCTTTACTGCCTAGCTTTCGAGGAGTTCCTCCGGAACACGTGTCGCGAGTTCAAAGGTCTGGTCTTCCTTGCCCTCCACCTGAAGGGTCCAGCGAATTGACTCCCGTCTGAGGCGAGGAAAAAGACGCACTCCCCTGCCGGCCAGCTCATAGGGAAGAACCACATCCACCGCACCCACGGGACACATCTTCACGCAGGCATAGCAATCCCAGCAGTCAGCCTGCTCGCGCATCACAGCAAGCCCCCCCGCCTCGTCCATCCGGATGAGGTTCCCCGGACAGGCAATGACGCAACGGGCCTCCGGCAACTTTTTGCAACCATGGCACAGCGTCTCAGAGATGGCAATTCCCATCATAGTCTCCTTCGTTATCCGACTTTTTCAGGCGTTCCCTGCCGAGATCCCCGAGGCAGCAATCGCTCCCCTCGAAGAGATTCCTGGGGGCTCTCATCCTCCCACGGAAGAATTTCACCGGAAAGGCTCCGGTGGATGATCCGGACCGTTCCGCTCTTTTCCCGAATCGAATTGATAAAGTGTTCGTAGCGGCGATCGGCATTCGGCCAGTCCAGGCGACTCTGGAATCCCGGCCACCGGGTTTCCCGTCGTGCAAGAAGATGTTCAACCAGCACCTGGGCCACATCGAGTCGATCCGCCACTTCATGGGCTCCCATCAGAGCAAAGGCATCCTGAGCCTGGATCCGGTCGAGATCCTGCCGAAGAAAATCCAGATTTTTCTTGGCCATGAGCAGACCCGCCTCATTCATGCGGTAGGAGGTCCTCAGCCCTCCGGCATACTCGTCCATAATTTTTTGCAGGCGGCTTTCGGCCTCGTTCGGGCGAATCGAGCCCGACTTTTCCTTTCCGTCATTCGGAAGAAAGGAAAGGGCTCTCCGGAGAAGGAGTCCTTCCAGGGACTTTTCCGGACGTGAGAGATCCGCTTTTTCTTCCCGAATCTCCCGAGCGGCGGCACGGGCGGCAATGGCCCCTTCGGCGAAGCACCCGCTGACGAATTTGTAAGGAGCCCCTCCGGCCACATCGCCTGCGGCAAAAAGGTTGGGGAGAGTGGTTCGCCGGTTGACATCAACCCAGTAGCCCGCCTGACAATGCCCTCCGACGAGATAGGGCTCCGTTCCGCATATTTCCACCGGTGTTCGGGTCAAATCATCATTGTTTGCCGCCCAGTAGAGGACCGTATTGGGATACATGTCGAGGTAGGCCTCATATAACCTCTTGAGATCGGCCGCGCCTAAATGGCGAGTATCCATGAAGCAGGGACCGTTCCCGGCATCGATCTCCCGGAGAGGGGCCTCAAGACGAAGGGGCGTCGGAGCCCCCTCTCCACCCTTGTCTGCCCAGCGAAGCTTCATGAACTCCTCACCTTTGGAGTTGACCTGGGGAGCTTTAAATCCCAAAGCCAGGGTCCCGGTGGGCGCGATGGTATCCTTGATCCGCAGGGCAATGAAGCGGTGCTCAAAGCTGGTCATCTCCGCCCCTGCCCTGATCCCGATGGCATACCCCGCCCCCGTATTGAACGGCGAATACCACATCTTGTGGCGGGAGAGCCCTTCATTGTTCGGTCGATAGAGTCCCGAGGCTCCCCCCGTGGCCACAATAGTCTTTTTGGCGGAGACGCGAACGGGCTGCCCATTTTTGAGGGAAAACCCCACGGCCCCGTGAACACGCCCCTCGATGGTGACAAGATCGGTCACGACCACCCGGTCGAGAACCTCTGCCCCACTTTTTCTGACCTCACGAGCCAGGATCGGCTTGAGAGACTCTCCGTGAATCTTGATATTCCAGCGGCCACGCGGTGAATACTTCCCATCGGGATCCTTCACGATAGGAAGACCCATCGCCTCGACCGTCGACACGACCTCCGAAAAAAGGGCCGCCTGAGTCCGCACCAGATCCTCCCGAAGAATCCCCATGGCATCTTCCCGAACATACTCGACAAAGCTGTCGACCGTCTCTCCGGGATTGATGTAGGCATTAATGGCATTCATTCCCCCTGCCAGACAGCCCGAACGGTCAATATGGGCCTTATCGACCACCAATACCTTCAGGTCAGGATTTTCTCGACGGGCAATGATCGCCGCATAACATCCAGCCGTTCCCCCTCCGATAATAAGGATATCAGATTCATAAACGGCAAAAGCTTTCGGGGTGGACATGAGGACCTCCGTTTTAAATTTAATACATTACTAATAAAATAACATACAAAAAAAGCAGGGGGATGTCAAGGCTGACCCCGACCCCTCATCCCTCCCTCCTTTCCCGGAAGGAAAGCGGCGACCGGGGCGAGCTTCGATGCCCTGTACTGACTCACTCCCAAGAAAAAAAGGCGAGAACCAAAAGGAATGAAAAAGAAGAAAAGGCAGAGGAGCCCGATCGGGAGGAGGACAAATTGCGCGAGTTTCCCCGCAAAAAGCAGAAAGAGAGGCAAATCGGGAGGGTATTGGCGGCAAAATGGACGGGATTAAGGCGGTCCAGGCTCTCGGGAAAGTTGAACTTGTCAGGGGAGAAAGATGATGAGGAGACAGTATGAAAACAAAAACCCGGATCGGAATCATCTTCCGAACCGGGCTAAAAATCCTTGTCCATTCTGAGGCGACCGGTCTCCCGTTTGGGGGAGAGGAGACGCCCGAGACCCGTCAAGTTTTTGCCCCTTGACTGGCGAAAGGAAAAAAGGTGCCTTACTGTTTGACGGAGGTCGCGTATCCCCAGGCAAAGATGATGGCAACAATCGCCAGAAAGCCCATCCACCCCATAAAGCTCGGATTCGTTCCGACCATCTTGTGAGCATCGTACATGTTGGCCCCCCTTGCTCAATTCAAGGAAAATAGTTTATGATGAGAACGTCGATGCCTACTCAATATAGGCGGCAACGGATCCATTGTCAAGACCACCCCGTTCCCCTCCCCCGACCCTCCGTCCGCCCCTCGAAACCTCGCGCCCACATCAGCGCGAAAATCAGAAATTTGGCGAGGGAGTGTCAGGAGGCTCATCCGGCCCTCCTCCGGTCACCGGCCGGCAAGAGGCTCACGGGAGCCTGTTCCGGGACAGAAGCAGGAGAACTTTATTAGTACCCCCGACATTTCGAGCGTCCGACCGTTTTTGACTCCGGTCTCCAAGGCATCAGGCGGATCCCCTCATCTCCCGTCCTTCGGGGAAAAAGATGGACGGGGACAATGACTCCCCTTTGGGCCGATACGCTCGCCATCCTTCTTTTGATCCTCTTCAATGCCTTCCTCGCCGCCGCCGAACTATCGGTCATTTCCCTTCGCCTGTCCCGGGTCCAGCAACTTTCCGGAGACGGCTCCCCTGACAGCCGGGCACTCCTCCGCCTCAGAAAAGATCCCGAGAGGTTCGTCGCTACGGTCCAGGTCCTGATGACCCTCTCCACGGGACTGGCATCGGCCGCCACAGGAACGGTCTCCTACGAAAAGTTCAAGCCAATCCTGGCGGAAATTCCTGGAGTCTCGGCCCATCATATATTTCTTCCCCTGAGCGTCTTCGGGGTCATTCTTCTTCAGGTTTTCGGCATGCTGGTCCTGGGAGAGATCGTCCCAAAAACCATCGCCATCCGAAACAATGAGCGCATTGCCCTTCGCCTGTCCCGTCCGGTCCTCCTCCTCTCGGAACTTCTGGTTCTTCCTGTCCGCGTGGTCACGGCCACGAGCCTCTTCGTTGTTCGTCTCCTTCGGGTCACCCCCACCACCGCCTCCTATCCAATCACGCCCGAAGAGCTCGAGCTTCTCTTGAAAGAAGGGGGTGAACACGGGATTATCAACCGGACGGAGCAGGATCTCATTCAGAGCGTCTTCAAGTTTACGGATATCTCTGTCCGGGAAGTCATGGTTCCCCGGGTCCGCATGGTGACGATCCGGACAGGCATGACCCTCGCGGAGATTATCGACATCTTCTCCGAAAATCGTTATTCGCGCTACCCCGTTCTTCGGGCCGAGGGGGAAGAGGTGGCGGGAATTCTCTATTACAAGGATCTCGTCGAACTCCTTAACGCTCCAGGAACATTCCGGATCGACAAAATCCTCCATACTCCCTATTTTGTCCCCGAATCCATGAAGGTCCCCTACGTCCTCAAAGAGATGCAAAAGAGACGAACCCAGATGGCCTTGGTTCTCGATGAATATGGAGCACTGGACGGCCTTGTCACCATGGAGGACCTTCTTGAGGAAATTGTCGGCGAGATCGAAGACGAATCCGACGAGGTGGTCAAACCCGTCGAGCGCCTTCGGGACGGCTCCTATCTGGTCGATGCCTCGCTTTCGATTCGGGACCTTTCCGAGGACTACAGGATCCCCATCCCCGAAGGAGAAGACTACGAGACACTCGCAGGATTTGTCTTGTCCCAGCTGCAGACCATCCCCCGGGGAGGGGAATTCTTTTTTGCAAAAAACATGAAGATCACGGTGCTGGAGGTCGACCGCCAGCGAGTCTCCCGGGTCCGGATCGAGTTCCTCGATGCTCCCTCTCGGCCCGCGAGTCCCGGAAGCCCTGACACCTCGAAAAAACCCTCTACGGAATTTACGGCCAAGCCCTCTGGAGGCGCTCTGCCATGAAGAAAATCACGGGTTCTCCCCTGGCCCGGCTCCTTCTCTCTCCCATCGGACTGATGATCGTGGCGGGACTCGCCGGCGGACTCTTTGTCTCTGACCTTTTCCGGGGGATCGCAAAGCGCCAGGCCCCTCCTCCCGAGATCGCCCCGGGCCCCCAAAATGCCACACAGGCCCCCATGGCTTACTCCGACGTTTTCACTCCCGTATCAGACAATGGCATTATCGCCATTCGGGCCGAAAGGATTGGCGTGGCGGGGGGAAACACCTCTGTGATGATCTCCATTCACTTTCATCACCATAAGGAATACGCCTTTTACCAGGTGGGGACCTATGAGCCGCCAGCCCTTGTGGACAAAGACGGGGGACTTCTTCTGGGGAAGGTCGAATTTCCTGCGGACCGACATTTCTCCGGCGGGGAGACCTTCCGAACCCTGATTACCTTTCCGGGAGTCCCGGCCTCCTTCCCGGTGACCCTGTCCCTTTTTATGGGGGAACGCTATAGTGGTCAATACCATATGATCCCCGTCTCCCTGACGGGACTGGCCCCTGACCGTCACCCCCCGGCGACCACACAAGGAACTTCCCGACCATGAACGAGAACGACTCCCTGAACATCATCGACCCGGAGGTTGAGGACCGAAACGAGAAATTCGCTGCAGCACTGATGGGGATGACTTCCGGGCAGATCTTCGGCCTGGTGGCCCTCTTCATGGGGGTGGTCGGGGGAATCATGTCCGACCTCATGACCGGACTGCAGTATCTCGGCTTCGGGATGGGGCTCTTTCTCACATTCAGCCTGCTCCACCTGGCGCTCCTTCGACGCTGGACCGGGACCCCGCCAAAAGACTCTCTCCGGACAGGGCTCGCATTTCTTGTTCCAGCCGGCCTCATGGGGATCTTCTGGGGATATGCCACCTTCTCCTTTACCGACTGGGCCATCCTTGGATATCCGGCCGGAATTCTTTTCGTCTTTTTCCTCTACCTTGGCATTACGGCCCTGGAGGTTCCCCCTCCCCCCTCTCGCCGGACAACCTATATCCATAGCCCCTTTGATCGCCAGGCCCTTGTGATCGTCACTCTGGTCGGAACAATTCTCGGTGTGGGAATCGGCATGGGATCCCAAGGTCACCGGATTATCGGAAGGGGGCCTTTCGCCCGAGCCTTTCTCGCAGACAAGATCACTGGCGCCAGATCTCAGGTCGACCTGGTTCTTTTTGGGCTCCCCAAGTCCTACCGCCTCGAAAACGCCCTCCACCTCGCCCGGAAAAACGGAATTCATCTCCGGATTCTCGTCTCCCGTGCCGCGGCAGCCCGGTATGCCAAAGATCTTGCCGCTCTTCAGGCCGACCATATTCCCATCAGGCTTCTGCCTGAGCCCATTCCCTCCTTTCTCCACCCTCAGGCGCTCATCGACAGGAGGATCCTTCTCCATGGTTCAGGAGGATGGGGCTCCTTCACGCCGTCAGAAGGACATCAGATGAGGATGGTGGCCAATATCCTCGCCATCGGGGAAATCCGGTCCTGGCAAAAAACCTTTGACGCCTTGTGGGGAGACGCCTCCCCCCTCCCCGCACCCACCCCAGGACAATCGCCTCCCTGACCCCCTCCCATTCCCCCGGAACGATTCCTTCTCTCCTGCCTGCCCGCATGACCGACATTCCCTTTAACGGTAAAGATCCGGATTGACAGAAAATTCTCTGTCAGCCATTTTCTTGTCCCTCACTTGACAGTGTGCCCTCCCCTTGATAGACTAATCACAGACCAAAATGGTCTGCGATAAAACAAGTCGGAGAATCCGATGCTCAAGCTGACAAAAAAAGTTGATTATGCACTTCTGGCTCTGAACCTTATGGCCCAGGCCCGGGAGGGCGAGACCTCGAATGTTCGAGAGATTGCCGGGGCTTACCGGATTCCCCCGGAGATCCTGGCCAAGGTCATGCAGAAACTTTCAAAAGCCGGACTCATACAAAGCCACAACGCCCCCAAGGGGGGATACTCGCTGAAGATTCCGGCGGAGAAAATCTCGGTTCTCAAGGTTCTCACCGCCGTTGAAGGACCCGTCGGCATTGTCAGTTGTTCTGACGGCTCCGACAAGGATTGTCAACAGAGAGACCAGTGCGACATCCGCTCTCCCCTGGAGCGATTGCAAAACAACATTCTCTGGTTTCTCGAAGCCCTCTCGATCCGCGAGCTGGGGCAGGAACCTTCCGTTATGAAAGGAGTCACAGATGGATCCGGTCTATTTGGACAACCACTCCACCACAAGGGTTGACCCTCGCGTGGTCGAGGCGATGCTTCCCACCTTCACCACCGTTTACGGCAATCCCGGCTCTCGCAACCACGCCTTCGGATGGCAGGCGGAAGAGCTCACGGAAAAAGCCCGGGAAGAGGTGGCCGCCCTCATTGGAGCCGACTCGAAGGAGATCATCTTCACCTCCGGGATGACCGAATCTGACAATCTGGCCATCAAGGGCGTGGCGGCGATGTACCGGGAGAAGGGCTCCCATATCGTGACAGTGGAAACCGAAGGACGATCGGTCCTTGATCCCATCCGGACCCTGGAGACTCAAGGGTTTACCGTGACCGTGCTCCCGGTCAACCGGGGGGGAATCGTCGACCCTGAAGCCGTGCGGGCCGCCATTCGCCCGGATACCATTCTTGTCTCGGTCATGACGGTTAACCACGAAATAGGAACCATCCAGCCGATCGCAAAAATCGGGGCCATCACCCGTGAAAAGGGTGTACTCTTCCATACGAATGCCGCCTATGCCGCCGGAGTCATGAAGCTTGATGTAGCCGAGATGAACGTGGATCTTCTCTCCCTCAATGCCCACCTGATACATGGGCCCAAGGGAGTCGGAGCTCTCTATATCCGCCGGAAGCCCCGGGTCCGGCTCGCCCCCCAGATCGAAGGGGGCGGACTCGAACGGGGATTCCGTTCGGGAACGCTGAACACCTCCGGCATTGTGGGGTTAGGAGCGGCGGCTCGCATAATCCGTGAGAATCTTCACGCTGAGGCCGCCCACAGGAAGGCTCTCCGGGACCGTCTTGAATCGGGGATCCTGGAGGTTTTGGACTATGTTGAGGTCAATGGGGACCGGGAACAGAGAAGCCCCGCAGTCAGCAATCTTTCTTTCTCCTTTGTAGAGGGGGAGGCCTTGCTCATGGGACTCCGGGGAATTGCCCTCTCCTCCGGATCTGCCTGTACCTCGGCCACACTCGAACCCTCCTATATCCTGAAGGCCCTGGGCGTCGGAACCGACCTCGCCCACTCCTCGATCCGCTTTTCGGTGGGCCGCTTCAATACGATGGAGGAGATTGAGGCCGTGATTGGACGCGTCAAGCAGGCCGTTGAGAAACTTCGGGAAATGTCTCCGCTTTACGAAATGGCCAAGGAAGGCATCGACCTGAAGAACGTCCAGTGGAGCCCCCACTGAGAGGGAAGAAAAGAGAAAGAGTCGTGGAACCGGGCCCTTTGCCCGGAATGGACGGACCCCAGAAAAACGGAGAATATCATGGCATACAGCGACAAGGTCATCGATCATTACAACAATCCCAGGAATGTGGGATCCTTTGACAAGACGGAAGACAACGTGGGGACAGGCATTGTGGGGGCCCCGGAATGCGGCGACGTTATGAAGCTCCAGCTCAAGATCAGCGATGACGGGATCATTGAAGAGGCCCGTTTCAAGACATTCGGCTGCGGGTCAGCCATTGCTTCGAGCTCTCTCGCCACCGAATGGGTGAAGGGCAAGACGCTTGACGACGCTCTCAAGATCAAAAACACCGAAATTGCCAAAGAGCTGAATCTTCCCCCGGTCAAACTTCATTGCTCCGTCCTGGCGGAAGATGCCATCAAGGGAGCAATCGAGGACTACCAGAAGAAGCGCCAGAAGGCCTGACCCCGAGACCATGAACACACGATCCAAGGAGGAAGCAATGATCACACTCACAGAATCTGCCATTAACGAAGTGGCCCGCCTCAAGAAAGTCCAGAACAAGGAATCCCACTTTCTCCGTCTGGGAATCGAAGGCGGAGGCTGTTCCGGGCTTTCTTACCTGATCAAGCTCGAAGAGACTCCCGGCGAGTTTGACGAAGTCATTGACGCCGATCCCACCCGGAACGTTCGAGTCGTTCTCGACCCCAAGAGCAAGGTTTACCTTGACGGGTCAACTCTCGACTTCGTCGGAGGCGGTCTGATGGGAGGCGGGTTCAAGTTTGAAAACCCCAACGCCGCCCACAGCTGTGGCTGCGGCTCATCCTTCTCCGCTTAACAGAACGCAACACGGACGGGAGGGGGTGGATCACGCCTCCTCCCGTTTGACTTCCGGAGGTTTGACATGGCTGATACGACGACATCCCGATCGAGTGCTCCCATACTCCATCCGCATCACGACAGGATGGAGCATTCGGGTCGGTCGGTCTGCTGGAATTGCGAGAAAACAATCGAGGATGTTGACGTATGCCCTTCTTGCGTCAGAGTCCAGCCCTTTGGAGAGGCGCGCGACTATTTCCGGATCCTCGACGTCCCGGAGAGGCTTGCACTGGACCCAAGGCTTCTCATCTCCGCCTATCATGAAAAGAGTCGTCTCTTCCATCCCGACCACCATGTGGGCGAGACAGAAAAGGAGCAAGAGATCGCCCTGGCCAATGCCTCCCTTGTGAATCTGGCCTTCCGGACCCTCCGGGATCCTTTTTTGCGCGCACGATACTACATTGCAAGAAAACGTGGAGAAGACGGACGCCCCAAAAAGACTGCCCTGTCCCCGGAAATCCTGATGGAGATTATGGACCTTCGCGAAGAGATTCAGTCACTTGCCTCCCAGGGACGCCATTCCGAGGCAGAATCACGGGTCAGGACCGTTCTCGACCCTCTGGAAAGGGAGATCTACGCCGCCTTTGACAAGATCGACGCACTGGAGGAGGAGAAGGGCGCCGCAGTTTCCGACATTGACCACCTGGCCGAACAGCTTGAAAAACGGGCCTACATACAAAATCTCCTGGCCGAAATTAAGGAGGCCCCGCATTGAAACATGTGATTGGAATCGACCTGGGGACGACCCACTCCCTGGTCGCCTACCGAAAGGAAGACGGAACGGTTGAAGTGATACGTGACAGGGAGGGGCGGGCTCTACTCCCTTCAGTTGTCGCCCTTTCTCCTGACGGCGTACGGGTGGGGTGGACCGCCCGGGAAATGATCAACGATCCTCAGACCACGGTTATCTATGCAGCCAAACGGCTTATGGGCCGATCCTTCAAGGAAACCGAGACCGAGCGAACTTATCTGGCCTATCCGGTTATCGACAAGAACGGAACCCCGGCCATTCCTGACCCGGCCCGGAACCGCTCTCTCACTCCTCCGGAGATCGGATCACTGATCCTGGCCAACCTCCGCTCTCGCGCGGAAGAAGCCTTGGGATGCGACGTGACGGAGGCCGTAATCACCGTCCCGGCATATTTTAACGACGGTCAGCGCCAGGCCACCAAGGATGCCGGGGCCCTGGCCGGCCTCAATGTCCTTCGCATCATCAACGAGCCCACCGCCGCAGCCCTGGCTTACGGCCTGGGAGAGAAAAAGGACGGTCTCTTTGCGGTCTTCGACCTGGGGGGAGGAACCTTCGACTTTTCCCTGCTGGAGATCCGCAAGGGGATCTTCGAAGTGCGAGCGACAAACGGGGACACGCATCTGGGGGGCGAAGACTTCGACCGGGCAATCATGGACTCCTGGTTTTCCGAGACGCCCGGCCTCAAGGAGCTGGCCCTCCGCTCCGAGGTGAGGGATACTCTTCGAAAAGAGGCCGAGCGGGCGAAGATCGCCCTTTCCCGGGAAACCTCCGTATCCGTGAGCATTCCTTCACTCAACTTCTCCACGACACTGACCCGGGATCGTCTCAATGCCCTGGTGGAGCCTTTTGTTGAGAGGGCCTTCACCTCGGTGCGGGCAGCCATGAGAGACTCCGGAACCGATCCCAGGTCGGTGGATGGCGTCATTCTTGTAGGAGGATCGACCCGCCTTCTCCGTTTCCGGGAGGCGGTAAGCGACTACTTTGGAGCGACCCTGTATGATTCCGTCGATCCTGACCTTGTGGTGGCAGAAGGGGCAGCGGTCCAGGCCGACATCCTCTCGGGACGACGAAAGGATCTCCTTCTTCTCGATGTCACGCCCCTCTCTCTGGGGATCGAGACGATCGGCGGCGTGATGAGTACCCTCATTCCCCGGAACACGACCATCCCGGCCCAGGCCAAGGAGCTCTTTACCACATATGTCGACGGACAGGTCAATGTGGACATACACGTCCTTCAGGGCGAGCGGGAGATGGCGGCGGACAACCGAAGCCTTGGACGATTCACCCTCTCTGGAATCCCGCCTCTTCCGGCCGGAGCCCCCCGGATCGAGGTGACCTTCCAGATCGACGCCAACGGAATCCTCGAGGTCACCGCCAGGGAACAGACGACGGGACAGCGGGCCAATGTGGTGATCCACCCGTCTTATGGGCTGGGCAAGGATGACGTCAGGGAGTTGCTCAAAGAGGCTTTTGCCCATGCCAAGGATGACTTCGCCCTCCGGCTTCTGATTGACAGCCGGACGGAGGCCCAGACGGTCCTCGGAGCCACCGAGAGGGCCCTTGGCACAGTCGGTGACGACATCCTGCGTGCCGAGGAGAGAGCCGCTATCATTGAACAGATGAAGATTCTGAGATCGGCCATGGAAGGGACCGACGGAAAAAAGGTCCGAGACGAGATCCGGACCCTCGACCGCCTCACCCAGCCACTGGCGGAACGTCTTGTCAACAGATCCCTGACGGAAGCCCTTTCAGGAAAGGCACTTCCTGAACTGCCTAACGAAGGAGGGCCCCATGCCTAAGGTCTCATTCATCCCGGACCCTCGCCTTGCCGAACCCTTTACCCCGACGACCGTGACTGTGCCCGAGAATGCCTCGATCCTCGAGGCGGCCAAGGCGGCCGGCGTTCCCCTTGAGCACAATTGTGGAGGAGTCTGCGCCTGCTCCACCTGTCATGTGATCGTCGAGGACGGCTTTGACAGACTTTCTGTCATGGAAGAGGACGAAGAGGACCAGCTCGACAGGGCCGAAGGACTGACCCTCAAATCTCGCCTTGGGTGCCAGGCCCGGATCAACGGCGATATCGCCGTCCGCATCCCCCCCTGCTCCCGGGGCTCGCACGAACACTGACGGAGCCTGGCTTATGAACTGGAACGACCCTTATGAGATTGGCTACCAGCTCTACGAGCATCATCCCGACACCGACCCCCTGTCGGTTCGCTTTACTGATATGCATGGCTGGATTGTGGCTCTTCCGGGCTTTACCGGAGACCCCAAGGCCTCGAACGAAAAGATCCTTGAGGCGATCCAGATGGCTTGGTTCGAGGAATGGAAAGACAACCAGTAGGACGTCTTTCCATGGAGGGGCGCCCCCCGATCCGGATTCGGGAGAGGATTCCCAACGGCGCCCTTTCCCCTCGGGGCGTTGTGGCCCGTCTTCTCTGGGCCTTTTCCTCCTCGGACCGGCGCCCTTCCTATGAGGACTATCTGGCCGCACGAAAAGGAGTGGCCGATACCACTCCCGAATCCTTTGCAGAACTCTGCCGGGACACTCCTCCTGACCCGGGGCTCTCGTACCGGGACCACCTCTTTCGTCCCCAGCTCCGGGACAGGGAGGGAAATATCTACCAGGTGATTCGGATCTCCCACAGCCGGATTAGCCTGGTCCGGGAGGACGGCACAACCGGCACCACCACCCCGGAAGAGCTTGACCTTTGCTTTTCCCCGGTGGAAGAACCTCCGGCCTGACCGGAGTGTTTTTTTCCTGAGGACAGACATTCACCGAAACGTTCCAATGATATAGAGATGATAAGGAGACATAATGAGCCAGTCTGAGGACAAGACAATCGCCGAAGGCGTGATGAAGGCACTGGGGCGCGTCATCGAACCTGACTTTAAAAAGGATCTTGTCACCCTGGGTATGATCGAGGATCTCACCGTCAAGGACGGGAATGTCGTCTTCACAGTGATCCTCACCACCCCTGCCTGCCCCCTGAAGGAAGAGATCAAGAAAGCCTGTCTTTCAGCCCTTGCCTCTGTTCCCGGCATTGTGTCGGTGGATATCCGGATGACGGCCCGGACCACGGGGGGAGGGGCTCGCGAAGGCAAGGCCGCTATTGAGGGGGTCAAGAATGTCATCGCCGTTTCCAGCGGAAAGGGAGGGGTCGGCAAATCCACCACGGCTGTCAACCTCTCCATTGCCCTTTCCCGACTTGGTGCCCGGGTGGGGATCCTCGACTCCGATGTATACGGCCCCAATATTCCCATGATGCTGGGAGTTTCGACCCTCCCGAAGCAGGTCAACAACCGGTGGTTTCCCCCCAAGATGTACGATATCCCGGTGATGTCCATGGCCTTCATGGCTCCTCCGGGCGCCCCCCTTATCTGGCGGGGCCCCATGCTCCACGGGATCATTACCCAGTTCATCCGGGATGTGGAATGGGGAGAGCTGGATTATCTGGTCGTCGACATGCCCCCCGGAACCGGCGATGCCCAGCTCTCCCTGGCTCAGCTGGTTCCCGTCACCGGGGCCGTCATTGTCACGACTCCCCAGGAGGTGGCACTGTCCGACTCCCGTCGCGGACTGGCTATGTTCCAGAAGGTCAACGTCCCCATCCTCGGGATCGTTGAAAACATGAGCTCCTTCCACTGTCCCCACTGCCACCACGAGACACCCATATTCTCGACGGGTGGCGGGGAGCACGCCGCGGCGGAACTCAAAGTTCCCTTCCTCGGCCGAATCCCCATTGATCTTGCGATCCGCGAGGCGGGAGACGCGGGCCGCCCCATTGGCCTGTCTCACCCGGAAAGCCCCCTCTCGGAGGCTTATCTGAAGATTGCCGGAAATATCGCCTCCCGTATCAGCATCCTCAACTCCGAATTCCAGCCGATCACTCTGGGGAATCTTGCCCAGGCAACCTAAGTTTTAGAGGGGGGGAGGACGTCCTTCCCCCTCTATATCTCCTCGAAGGATCCCCATGGACCCACTCAAGGTACAGCGCCTGGCCGACTTTGATGCCCGGCACACCGATTACAGGAAGGCCCGCTTTCTCTCCACCCGCGCCTATGAAAAGGCTCTGGGAGGAGGGGAATCCCCCGCGTCAACCGGAAGTCCGGAAGACTGGAAGAACTGGGAAGAGGCCCTCTCATCCGAACTTGAAGCCTTTGTCGATCTCAAGGAGGCCTGGGAAGCCCTCCGAAGAAACGAGCCCTGGAGTGCCCCCTGAGCCAGACTCCTTCCTCCCGACGGATCGCCCTTCTCCTCGCTTACGACGGCCGGGATTTTTCCGGTTGGCAGGTCCAGCCAAACCAGCGGACCGTTCAGGGCCTCCTGGTGGACGCCCTCACCACTCTTTGTCACACCCCGGTCGGAGTGATTGGCTCCGGACGGACCGATGCGGGAGTTTCTGCCTGGGGCCAGGTGGCTCACGCAGATCTTCCGGAGGGATTTTCCATCCCTGTGGACAGGCTCCCACGAATCCTCAACACCCGTCTTCCGGAGAGTCTCCGGGTCCTTGACTGCCGACGTGTTCCGTCCTCCTTTCATGCCCGCCACAGCGCCCGAGGCAAAATCTACCGCTATGTCTTCCGCCGGCTCCCGGTCAACCTCTCTCTCCACCCTCTGGCCACCCCCTTCGCGGCCCCTCTCCCTCCCGACTTTTTTCTCCCACGAGCCCGGGAGGCCTCGACCTTCTTCCTGGGAACCCATGACTTCCGCCACTTTTCCGTCGCCTCCTCTCTCCCCGATGACAGCACGAGAAGGATCGACAACATTCTCTGGGAAGAGCGGCCGGCCGGGGTCATTCTCTGGGTGACCGGACCGGGATTTCTCCACAAGATGGTTCGCATGATCGGGAGATACCTTCTGGAGGCGGGAGAGGGACATCGCCCTCTTGAGGAAATTCCGACGCTTCTCCGAAAAGAGGCACCCCCTCCATTTCGGACCGTCGAACCCCTCCCTCCGGAGGGCCTTGCCCTTGCCCGGGTCCTTTATGACACTGATCCGTTCGACCCGCGCACCCAAACCTGCTATCCTTCACCCCATGTGACTCCGGACCCTCCTTCCGCGAAAGGCGGCACCGACTCCCATGGCTAACACCTCCGTTCCCCGCGTTTTCTCAAGAATCGGCGAGACTCCGGCGCCCCTGGTCCTTGGAGGAGGCTCCTGGGGTACGGCTTTGGCCGTTCATCTTGCCTTGGCGGGGTGGTCCCCGACCCTCTGGGTCAGGGATCCGATCCTGGCCCAGGATATCGCCCGGACCCGGGAAAACCGGGTCTACCTCCCGGGAATCATTCTTCCGGAGTCCCTCTCCGTCACCCCTGATCTCAATGAAGCCCTTTCACGGGCGACCCTTCTCATTTTGGCCATTCCCTGCCAGTCCTGCCGGGATGTTCTGTCGCGAGTGGCGAAAACACTTCCCCATCCCCTCCCCCTGGCAGGAGCGACCAAAGGCATCGAGAACAGTACCCTTGCCACCCTATCCCAGATCTGCCGGGAGACTTATTCCCCGGATGCCAAAGACTATGCCATCCTCTCTGGACCCTCCTTTGCCCGGGAGGTCGTCGAAAAAAAGCCCACAGCCATTGTCTCTGCCTCCCAGGATCCGGAGCTGGCCCGCGACCTCCAGCACCTTTTCAATGCCTCCTGGTTCAAGGTCTATACTCGCCGCGACGTACAGGGAATCGAACTAGCCGGAGCCATGAAAAACGTCCTGGCGATTGCCACGGGAATCTCCGATGGCATGAAACTTGGCGACAATGCCCGGGCGGCTCTCATCACCCGAGGGCTCGCCGAGATGACTCGCCTGGGGGTCCGGATGGGCGCCGATCCGCTGACGTTTTCGGGGCTTGCCGGAGTCGGGGACCTGCTTTTGACCGCCACCGGTGACAAAAGCCGTAATCGCCGGGTCGGCCTCCGACTGGGAGAGGGTCATTCACTGGCATCAATTCTCATCGAGCTTGGGCAGGTGGCGGAGGGAGTGACCACCGCCGCTTCTGCCCATGCCTTGGCCGAAAAGATGGGCGTGGAGCTCCCCATTACCCGGGCCGTCTACCGGATCCTCCACGAACATGCCGATCTCGGAAGCACCCTCTCCGCCCTGATGCGCCGGCCCCTTCGGTCGGAGGAAGAGCACGATCTTTGATCCGCCGGACCTCTTCCGGCTTACATACAGGAGCTCCCATGATCCTTCCACAGAATATTGAATCAACCGATCCCCGAACCATCCGGATTCAGTGGCGCGATGGCCATCTGTCCCTTTTTTCCTCCCGCTCTCTTCGCCTCCAATGCCCCTGTGCCTCCTGCGTCAACGAATGGACCGGAGAAAGAACCGTCCGGGAAGAGATGATTCCCGCCGACATCCGGCCGACATCCTGGAGCCTTGTTGGCCAGTATGCCCTGTCCATCGGGTTTTCCGACGGCCACAATACAGGAATCTACTCCTTCGACCTTCTGAGAGAGCTTTGCCCTTGCGATCTCTGCCGGGAGGATCGTCTCTGAGGAAGTGAAGATGATCCGGAAGGATATGGTAGGATAAGCCGAGAAAACTGGGAGCGGATCATGTTTCCCTCCCACCCCTGGTCAGGGAACCCTCTTGCCGACAAAGGAGAGACTCTTGGGAAAGGAAGCGCTTCTTATTCTCGTCAGACATGGAGAAAGTGTCTGGAACAAGGAAAATCGTTTTACCGGATGGGTCGACGTGGACCTGACACCTCTCGGCATGGAGGAAGCCCGTCGCGCAGGAGTCCGCCTGAAGTCCTATCCTGTCACCCGAGCCTTTACCTCCGGACTCAAGCGTGCCCAGAAAACCCTGGAGCTCATTCTTGAAACCTCGGAGCACAAGGGAATCCCGGTGGAGCGTTCCGAAGCCTTGAACGAACGTCACTATGGTGATCTTCAGGGCCTCGACAAGGCGGAGACAGCCAAAAAATACGGGGACGAGCAGGTTCACATCTGGAGAAGAAGCTACGATGTGGCGCCTCCCGGAGGAGAAAGCCTCAAGACCACCAAGGACCGGGTTCTCCCCTACGTTCACGCCAAAATTCTTCCGGCCTTGCAAAAGGGGGAGAACTGCCTTGTCGTAGCCCACGGGAATTCTCTGCGGGCCATGATCATGGAGCTCGAATCCCTGACGAAAGAACAGATTCTTGAGGTCAATATTCCCACCGCAACCCCTATCGTCTATCGACTCGAGATCGTTCCCGGTGCAAGCCCCATCCCGGAACTTCCGGGAATCAGGATCCGGGAGAAAAAGACGCTCGATGGCACAGCGGGATGACGACCGGGAGGATGCCCGCCACCGACGCCTCAAGATCCTGATTCTCGTGGTGAAAGCCGGCTTCGGTATCCTTCTTTTTTATTCCGTCTGGAGCTATATGCATTCCCCTGCCTGAATCCCTTCCCCGGAACCCATGGAAACGTCTAACGCTTGCAAAATAAAAAAGGCCAAGGGAAACCTTGGCCTTTTCGACACATCAACGGTCTTCTTATTCACTCAGTGAAAAAGCGCTCCACCGTGGCTTGAAGCCCCCATGAAGAACAGCATCGGGATCGAGAGCATCACGTTAACCCGGCTGGCCAGGAAGGCCACGCGAGCGGCCTTTGTCTTTTCTGCTGGCTCGGCAGGCACCAGACCGATGACTTTCTTCTGGTTCGGCCAGATCAGACCCCAGACGTTAAAGAGCATAATGGTTCCGAGCCAGGCCCCCATGCCAATAATGGCGGCTCCTCCCTGCAGGGTATAGGCCTGAAGGAGAATATGACGCTGTCCCAGGATGGAGAGGCCGAAAAGGACGGTCAAAAGAGCCGCCCAGCGGAAGAAGAGCAGAGCCCGGGGAACGAGATGCTTGAAAGCATCAGCCTTGGCTTCAGGAGAAGCCGCCTTGAGGAAGGCTCCCTGAACAAAGTTGAAATAATAAAGCAGGCCGATCCACATAATCCCGGCCAAAAAGTGAAACCATCGTACGATAAGCTCTGTACCCTGTTGTTCCATGCAATGACTCCTTGTTGGGACGTTGTCCGGTAATCAGATAAAAGGTCTAGTGGTTGACGAGCCCCTTGACGACAAAGAACAGGATGCCCGTCAGCACAAATCCCGAGATGACGGTTCCCCAAAGGGAGTCGAGCGGATTTTTCATGAGATTCCTCCGAAAGCCTACTTGTTGATAATCTTTTGACCGGGACCCCTTACGGGTCACTGGCGGTATCTGGCGAATCCATCACAACGATGTCGGATCACGCAAACCATGATCTTACAAGAATAATGGCAGACATGATCTTTTGTCAATTTGCAGGAGAAGGCAGACGCGTGATAACCTTCGGTGGATTTCGTCTCCCCTCCCTCTTGCCGGAGTGGCGAAACAGGCAGACGCAAGGGACTTAAAATCCCTCGGCCGCAAGGC
>JBMFWG010000032.1:0-20506 GCA_049965515.1 Leptospirillia bacterium | reverse complement strand
CTTCCCTAAGAAAATATCGTTAAACGAAAATCACTTAAAATCAGGTCCGTTTTCTCCGGAGAACTGCCGGATGTGGGTTCCGGATCCAGTGATTGGCCTCGACGCCCCAGTGTCGGCGGACAAGAGAGAGGAGGCGTTCGGGAGAGGCCTTTTCGGGAGAAAGACTGGTGACGCCGTAGACCACTTCCGTGCGGGGATGACTCCCGTCAAGATTGGATGTATGGCGTTCGAGGCGAAAGACCTGTTGATGGCCGGGGAAGGAGAAGTCGGGAAAGTCCTCTTTCAGTTCGGAACTGACGGTGAGCGTGCGACGTTCGATCCGACCGTAGCCCTTATCGAGGGTCGAGGCTGTCTGCCGAGGGGGGAAAGCCTCCCAGGGGAGGCTTTCAATGTCTTCGTGCATGGTGGGCTGGTTTTTTTGGAACGTGAAGACGTCGTCGGACTTTTTGTCCTCGGTAATGAAGCGGCCGTTTCGGTCTGGATGTGCATGGCATCGGCCGTCACGATCTGGCCTTCGATCTCCATCGGAGCGAGAAGAGCGCGGAGTTCGGCGATCTCGTTGGTCTTCTCGTCCAGCGATGGGAAAAAGTCAGCCCTTTTTTCAGGACTGGCGTGCGCCTTCACTGATCAGGTGGGGGGTGGATGACTTTGACACGGTCGTGTCTATCAACCTCGGAGGTTTGAAAAAATGGCCTGCCTTATTGATGTCTTGTCAGTTTTTGGGAGGAAGAACTCCCTTCCAAGGAGTGACCTTTCCTGCCAGGACACCGATTTTATCACGTCCTGTCTCAAAGCCTTCCTTCTTAACTTTCAAGAGGTGGACTCCTGGGGATATATCGAGAGCTAATGGTGTCAGACCATAGTAGATTCCATCGAGATAGACCTTGGCCCCGGAAGGCTTGGAGACGACCTCAATTCGTCCCTTATCCGAAGGAACAGCCCCTGCCACTTTTCCTTCGGGGGTTTTGGGAACATCGGCCATCATGCCCGACAATATCTGAATTGACCCAGGGCTCCGGGCATTGATCTTTGGGAGAACGCGGTCGACCGACTGTAAGATAACATTATGGAGCGCCTCATCAAGGCGCATGGAGGCATAATCTGTGGGTGCTTTTTTGGACACCTTTCGGTCATAGGTGTCGTGATGAAGGGTATTTCCCCAAATGATTCGCCCGGTTTCACTGTCAAGGTAATACAGCTCGACCCGGGCCTGAGTTGTGGCGGCCAATTCACTGAACTTCCCCTTAACTGCACCGCTAAGGCCACCCGAACGAAGAAGAAATTCATAATTACGAATCTTTCCAATCACAAAAATGTCCACATTGGGATAGCGTGTTCTTAAGGAAGCGACCCATGTTTTTGTCGAAAAGGAGAAATTGTCTGGTGGGGTTTTGATCCAGATGGATTTAAGTCCCAGATAGCGATAGGTATCGACAAAGGCCTTGGTCACATGGTCTGGAACATTCTGCTTGGTGTGAAATGTATTGGATCCCCATCCAATCAGCGTTGTATCTCCCATCAGACGCTTAGCAACACGTTGATCCTCAAATGTCACAAAACCAAACCGCAAGGAAGAGCGAAACTGATGAGGCTGAGTTTCTCCAAAGTTAGGGCTATAGCTCAGCACCACCGGTGTCTGGGAACACGATGAAACCCCCAACAGTGAAACAAGCAAACATAAGGAAAAGAGGCGGGCAAGGATTCGGCGCATCAATTGGAACCTCCAGAAGGAGTCAGAGAGGGGTTCGGAACAGATGACCCAGTCGGGCCTCCATTCGATGAAGAGGGAACAAGAGGAATCGTTTTTACTGATTTTTCTGCTTTTGAGACAGAGGGTTCTGTTGGGATTAGGGGCTTATGGGGTAAAGACTTTGAGGCAGAGGGAGTCCCCGAAGAATGGGTTGAAACGACAACCTTCAGATGGTGGAGCGTCTGTCGATTGATGCGCCGGTGGAGAACAGGGGCAGAGGTCGGTCCAGCAAGCCCTAGTCTTTTTCCATTAAGAAAGAGAACGAGACCATCTCCTGCCTGAGTGGAAAATGTCATGAAATTTTTCCCGACAAGAGTGCGCTCATCTCCCGGGTTAAGCCGAAAATGGCGAACCGTCCCATCATCGACTGAAACAATTACCCACACACTTTTCAATCCCACCATCCGGAGAGTTAACCGATTTGATGTGGAGGGTTGCCCCTGCGGTGCCAAAGAAAGTGCAGAGCTCCTTGTCATATTCGGCGGGGACGTTGATGGGGGAAGAGGCACCTCCCTCCCTGCGGTGGCTGAAGGAGTTGATGCTGGGGGCAAGGAGGGCGCAGAGGTCGATCCCGACTGAGTTCCGGAAATCGCCACCGCTGGTGAAGGGCGGATAGACGTCGGGGGGGGGACGGAAGCCGCAGGAACCCGGTGGTCTGGCTTATGCTTTTCATGCTTGACAGCCAGCCCCCCCAGAATCAGCACAGCAACGATCCCGGCTACCACCCAATATAGCCGTGCATCTCCCCCCGACTGTGTGATCGGTCTGATCGACGTAGACTTTCCATTCGGCTCAACAGGTTCCGGAGACGCAGTTTTCGCCCAATCTTTTTGAAACTGGACAAGCATGGAAGGAACGTCGAGACCAAGAAACTCCGCATAGACCTTGACATGACCTCTAGCGTAAACCATGCTGGGATATTGGTTCCAATCACCACGCTCCATCACAGAAACCCATCCCGGACTTATGTGAGTCACACTGTCAACATCGTCTACAGTCAAGCCTTTGGCCTCCCGCGAACGGAGAAGTATCGTGGCAACAGACTCGGACTGAACCGGTTCACTCATCCGATTCTCCCCATTTGACAAAACCTCTTCTTCGTACGCCATGTCTGGCCCTTCATGTTTGAAAAAAGATTGATCAAGGAACTTTCAGAAAGCTTACGGGGACCCTTGCTTCTTGGCGAGACCCGGGCGACTCCCCTCCCCCTGCTTTTTTAATGGTGTTTGGGGAAGAAGAAGCAAATACCGCTTTGCCCTTACCCCAACTTTCGATGTGGGATCGAGGCGTACTGCTTCTGTAAAAGCTTCAGTAGCCCTTTTCTGATCCTCAAGCTTCAGGTAGGCCCTCCCAAGCTCAAAATAGCCGGACGAAAAGCTCGGAGCCAACCGAATCGTTTCTGAAAAATCTCCAATGGCCTTCTCATAGGCTCCTTCCGACATATGCACCTTCCCAAGCCAGAAATAGGCAGGAAGGAATCGGTCATTCCGGAGAATCGCTTTGGCAAAATACTCCTTGGCTTTTTCGAATTTTCCAGTAAGCATATAGACCTTACCGATATTCGTGAGAGGATAGTAAGGAGTTTTATTCAAGGTGTTTTTAAGAGCCTTATGAAAATAGATCAAAGCTTCCGGATACTTCTTCTTCTCAAGGGCGATCTTTCCCAGATAGTTATAGGTGGAAGACGGGTCATCATTGTGCTTGAGAGCCCGACGGAACTCAATCCGAGCATCGGTCAGGTCATGCATCAAATAATACACATGACCAAGAGAATAATGGACTTTTGGAATATCTGGGTCGAGATGGTTCGCATACTCGAATTCCCAGAACGCCGCTTGAAGTTGATGGTTCCTCAGGCTTCTGAGTCCACCGTTATAGTGCTCAATGGCCATACGGTGGTTTCTGGGGGAGGCTCCACGATGGCAGGAAGAAAGAAGGGCCAATCCCACAATCAGGCAAGCTGCCCGGACTCCTGTTGGGCCCCGCCACCCGGAAAAGGCCAATCTAAAGCCTCCGATCCCCGGGGTCGATCCGGTTAAACGATGTGAGATTTAGAAATTCCCCGGTGCGGAGCGAAATCTGTTCTAGGGACAAGTCTTTTGTTCCATCCACAGAAAAGTCAGAAACGCAGAACGAGGCCATTGTCGAACCCACAATGGCCGCCTGGCGAAGAAATTCGGGAGAAGACTTACCGTGACGCGTCAAATAGCCAAGGAGGCCCCCGGCAAAAGAGTCACCGGCACCTGTCGGATCCTTGACAACCTCAAGCGGCATGGCCGGAGAGGAAAAGATCCCTCCCTCATAAAAAACAATGGCCCCATGCTCACCTTTTTTGAAAACCACGATTCTGGGCCCCATTTTCCTTATGGCATCCGCCGCCCGAACCAGGTTGTACTCTCCGGTGAGCATGCGGGCTTCTGATTCATTAATTGTCAGAAGATCTGTCCGTTGGAGAACCTTGAGAAGTGCGTCTTTCTTGGATTCGATCCAGTAGTTCATAGTATCGAGGGCCACAAGGCGGGGACGATTTGTCAATTGATCGAGAATGCGCCACTGAATCTCAGGATCGATATTGGCCAGAAAAAGAGTCTCCGGAGAAGGGTAGTGCTCAACAACTTTGGGATTAAAGGAGAGCAGGCAGTTAAGGCGGGTTTCACGCGTGATGGCTGTGTTCAAGTCATAGGAGTATTCACCGGTCCACCCAAAGGTCTTTTCCGAGCTCCGGTCCAATCCCCGAACATCAATCCCCCTCGCCGCAAGTAGCTGACGTCCCTCCTCAGGATAGTCTTCCCCCACAACCGCCACAATCCCCACTGATGTCCAATAGGAGGCGGCAATCGCTCCATAAAAGGCCGACCCTCCCAAGGCTCGGCTAACGGTTCCAAAGGGAGTGGTCACATCGTCAAGAGCCACCGTTCCCACAATCACAAGTTTTGGTGTCATTTTTTTCCTCCATGGGTGACAGAAGCGGGTGCCTCCTTGGGAAGAAGCCCCAAAAAGGAAAGACGTTCCCGAGTCACCGGAGGAATCATCTCGCGATGGGTGATCAGAGCATGGCGGGGTGCTTCCTGACAGGAGCATGAGGGCTGGGAGCGAACAGATGCGAGAGCATGCGCCAGAATACGATTGGCATTTTCAACATTTTTTGAGATCACCGCAAGAACCTCGGAGACCGTAACCGCATCATGGTCAGGGTGCCAACAATCGAAGTCCGTCGAGAGCGCCAGCGTTGCATAACAGAGACCTGCTTCACGAGCCAGTCTTGCCTCTGTCACATTGGTCATTCCGATAACATGCGCACCAAACTGTCGATAGAGGAAGGATTCGGCCTGGGTAGAAAAGGCCGGCCCCTCCATGCAGTAGTAAGTCCCCTTGACATGATGGCGTACCCCTGCCGCGCGACAAGCCCCAATGAGTGTTTTGGCAAGATCATCGCAAATCGGATGGGCAAATCCGGTATGAGCGACAGCCCCCTGACCATAGAAGGTGGATGGCCGTCCCCGAGTCCCATCGATAAACTGGTCAATAACAACCATGTCTCCGGGAACAATATCTTCCCGAAGAGAGCCAACGGCGGAAACCGAAAGAATCCGCTTGACACCCAGCGACACAAAACCTGCGATGTTGGCGCGATAGTTGACTTCCCCGGGAAGATACCGATGGCCGGATCCATGACGGGAGAGAAAGACCACAGGAGTCCCATTGAGTGAGCCCGTCATGTAGGGATCGGAGGGCTGCCCCCACGGGGTTTCAACAACTGTTGGGACCAAATCCGACAGACCTTTAAGCTGATAGAGCCCCGATCCGCCAATGACCCCAATGGGTGCCCTCTCTTCTGCATTTCTCTTCCGAACGGTCCTCAACCCTTCCTGTCCCACGCGTCCTCCATCAGCACTGGATGTTTCTCTGCCCTAAAATTCTCAGGATTTTATCATAGTTTGAAGAAGACTCCAAGAGAAACCAGAGTTTGGGGGAGAGTCCACGTAAATGGCCCCCTCCATATGACGAAACCATGTCATCTGTCTCTTGGCATATTGACGAGTTTTAAGCACGATGGCCAGGAGGAGCTCCTCCTGGGTTATCTTCCCTGAAAGATGCGCCATCACCTCCCGATATCCAAGACTTGAAAATCCCGGCCAACTCGGATCCCCCCCCCGGGAAAGAAGCTCTTCAACCTCTTCAACCCACCCATGAGAAAGCATCTGGACAACCCGATGCTCAATGGCCTGATGAAGCCAGCGTCTTTCGGGGGAAAGAACAAGGAAAGTCCGGACAGGGATCGCCTCTCCCCGGGAGATCCGGTACAGCTCTGTAGGCGGAAGACCTGTGGAATTATAAAGAAAAAGGGCTCGCAAGATCCGCACCCTGTCGTTTGGGAAGAGAAGTTTTGCCCTTTCCGGATCGACATCGGCAAGTCTTGAGTAGAGATCGGTGGTGGGGACACTCTCCATGGAAGCACGAAAGGCGTTGGCCGACAATGGGTCCCCTTCTGGCAGATCAACGATTCCCTGGAGAAGGGATTTTATGTAGAGTCCGGTTCCCCCGCAGACAACAACCTTTTTCCCTCGCGACTGGATCTTTTCAATAGCCCGACGGGCATCCCTGACAAAAGCCCCTGCACTGTAAACATCCTTGACCGAGCAAAGATCAATCATATGGTGAGGGATCGACTCCTGTTCACTGCGAGACGGCTTTCCCGTTCCAATGGAAATTTCACGGTAGATCTGACGGCTGTCTGCCGAAACGATCTCCGCCTCGTTCTTCTGGGCCCACTCCATCGCCAGAGCACTTTTTCCTGACGCGGTAGGACCGGCAAGAACCAGATCAATGGGGTCTAACGACCGAACCATGTGTCAATGGCCGAATGGCTCAGGGAAAGGATGGTGGGTCTTCCATGGGGACAGCTGTAGGGATGGTCCGAATCGAGAAGCTCACGAATGAGGCGGGCTCCCTCCTCTGTCACGAAAACATCGTTTTTTCGAACACTTCTGTGACAAGAGAGGGTCATAAGAGTCTCGTCAATACGATCGGAGCGAAGAATCGGGACCTCGAAACCTTGGGAGTGGGCCCCGAGCTCATCCATCGCCCGGGTCGGATCGGGCTCATCGAGAAGGGTCGGAACAGCCCGTATTCTGAAGAGATCAGGGCCTGACCGGTCAATATCAAATCCCAAATGGGAAAGCTCCTCCAAACGGCTGTCTAGGTTATCCGCAATCGTGGGGGGAACCCGATAGGTTACCGGAAAAAGAAGATTTCGTCGACTCCCCCCTTTTCCCTCTCCCAAAAGAGCCTGACGATACCGATCATAGTTGATTCTTTCATGCGCCGTATGCCAATCCACAAGCCACAGGTCCTCTCCGGCAATGGCCACCAGATAGGTTCCCGCCCACTGACCCACAACAGAAATCGTCTCGGGATCGGGACGCTTTCCAGAAAAGACCGAAGGGAGGGACTTAAGAATCTCCGGGATCTCCCGATAGGATGGACGACCTCCCTCCTCTTTCCTTTCTTGCGAAAAAAGCGGGGCAGAGCGGCCCGAGCGATAAGATGGGGGGGGGCCGGACCGGGCTTCGATCGCACTGTCCAAAGAAGAAGAATCAACGGAGCCCATGGCTCTGGGAGCCGATCGGGACTCTGGCGTCAAGGGTGTTTTCTCTTGTGGGCCAAGCCCGGTGGAATTCTCCCGACGATCCTCCCGCTCCGGGAATATTTCTGGAGGTTTCAAAGAGGACGGGAGTATGGCAGGAGAACTCGATCGGAAAGATTCAGACAGAACTTCTCCCGGCAAAAATCTTTCCGAAAATCCCTCGAAAGCCTCAGAAATCACTCGCCGAAGCAGTGAAAATATCCGATCCCCGTCAAGAAGCCGGACTTCACGCTTGGTCGGATGAACATTGACATCAATACGATCCGGCGGGAGGTCCAGAAAGACCCAGGCCCCCGGATGAAGATCCCGAGAGATTCTGCCGGATGCTCCTTGTGTGATCGCTTCAAAAAGCGCCGGATGACGAATCCATCGTCGGTTAATAAAGAGATGCTGAAATTGACGATCCTTGCGCAAGCGATCAGGTCGAAGCAGGACCAAGGAAATCCGAAGGTCCTCCCCTCCTCGTTCATGATAGAGAAGGTCATCCTCCTGAAATGATGGGTAGATGTCGAGGATGCGAAGAAGGGGGGTATGACGGGCAGGAAGGGAGAAGATCTTTCTGGAGGGGGTCGACAGGTCAAAATGAACATCAGGAAAACCCAGAGCCACTCTCTGAAAGGTCTCTGTCAAGTGGCCTTGCTCCGTTTGGGGGGATCGAAGGTACTTCTTGCGAACCGGAACATTGAAGAATAGATCCCTCACAGAAATCGCTGTTCCCACTGGACGATCCCAAGAAGAGATCACTGGATCCTCTCCCGGCACCCACTCCATGCGAGAGCCCACCGCGTCGGACGGGTGGCGCGTTTCCAAGGTCACCCGGGCCACCGAAGCGATAGAAGCCAAGGCTTCGCCCCGAAATCCCATCGATCGGGCCCGAACAAGATCCTCGAAAGAAGAAATCTTGCTTGTTGCATGACGCAGAAAGGCGCGGGGAAGGTCGTCCTTCATAATCCCCGAGCCGTTATCCTCGACACGAATGAGTCCCGCCCCCGTGGGGTCCACCACGACAGAAACTCTCTTCGCCCCTGCATCCAGACTGTTTTCCAGGAGCTCCTTCAATACCGATGACGGTCGCTCAACGACCTCACCGGCGGCGATCTGGTTGACTAGGGCTGCCGGTAGTTCTCGGATCAGCCCCATCAACTATTCATCCAGACGGGAGAGGCGTCTTTTGGAGAGATCGTCAAGTTGCTGCTCCAAGGGAAAGAGCTCAAGAACTCGCTTGTAGCTTTTGACAGCGGCCTTCTTGTTGCCAAGCTTCTCGTAGACCTGTCCCTTCTTGTAATACGACGTGGCCTTTTTGGGGCTGTCGACATATTTGTGGATCACGGCATCATAGAGAGCCAACGCACGCTTGTAGTGCTTGAGGTTGTAGTGAGACTGGGCCTCCCAGAAGACGGCAGACGAGGCGAGATGAGAATCGGGGTATTCCTTGACCAGCCGATCAAACTCGGAGATGGCGATATCATAGTGCCCTGACTGATAGTCGGCATAGGCCTGATGATAGATCATGTCGGGGGATTCTGTCGCTTTCTGGGGGGCCGCGGGAGCGGAAGCAACACCGGCGGGGGCGGGAGAAGATGCAGCTCCGGCGGCAGGCGGGGGCGCAGGCGACAGGGTCGGCTTCGCTAAAGGTGCTGGAGTTTGAGCCTCGATTCGATTCATCAGCTGGTCAAGGCGGTGATTCATGCGCTCAAGTCGATCCCTCAAGCGGGCGATTCGGAGCTTCTGATTGTCCAGCCGGGTTTCAAGATCTGCCAACTGGGTTCCCAGCGAGACCCCCGCTCCTCCGCCCGCCTGGCGTTCGATCTTGGAAACTTTTGTAGAGAGGGTATCCATCTGGGCCCGAATGTCGGAGACATCGGATGGAGTGGCACAGGAGGCGACCCCCAGAAGAAAAGAAAGACAGATGGAGGCCCCCCAGAGATCTCTCAAGGGTCCCATAAAGTGCAGATTGCGAGTCTTGATGGTCAACGAATGTCTCCTTGCAAGGGTGTCGACTTCTTTCGGTATCCTGACGTTTAGGGAGAAGACCACGAGGGAGTCAGGACACTCCGCGAATAATTGCCCAAAAACTCTCGACCATGTCCATCAATCCAGATTTTTGCCAGTTTAGAGTGGCCGCGGATCTGCCGGGTATAAATAAGGAAGCGCCCATCAGGAGACCAGCTGGGACTATCATCGCGTCCGGGACCCCGGGTAATCATCACCCGAGATGTCCCGTCCGGACTGATGAGGCATATTTTAGGACGATGCATGTCGTTCATGCAAACATACGCAATCCAGTCTCCCCGAGGAGACCACGCCGGAGCCACATTGTAACGGCCATCGAAGGTCAGCCGGTGAACATTGGACCCATCCGCATCCATCAGAAAGATCTGAGGGTGTCCATCCCGATCCGAGACAAAGGCCAGGGCATTGCCCGAAGGCGAAAAGGTGGGAGAAAGATTGTTGCTCCGAGAGTAGGTCAGACGCTGGAGCCGTTTCGTTGCAATCGTATAGAGGTAAATCTGGGTATGCTGCGAGGGACGCCCGCGAGAGAGCGCCACCGCGAGGCGAGTTCCATCAGGGGAATAGGTCGGCGTGATGTTGAGTCCCGGATAGGAGAAAAGCATGTGTCTCTGGCCCTGCACAAGATCATAGTCAATGATCTGGGGTTCCCCATGCAGGTAGGTAACATAGAGAATATGATGGCGATCACGGGACCAGGCCGGATTAAAGGCAAGGACATTGTCAAAGGTCATTCTTCGTGTATTCTCTCCATCAAAGTCCATGATAAAGAGGTCATATCCGTGTGATGTGCGCCCGATAAAAGCAATTCGGCTCGTCGCCACGCCTCGAATCCCGGCAAACTGAAAGAGGATGTCATCAACAAACTTGTGGACAACAAATGAGTATTTCCCGGATGTCCGATAGATCTTGTCGAGAAGGATCGCCCCATTAAGAGGGTCCCGGACAACACCATGAAGTTGAACTCCATCCTTTTCGAGAGAAAACTGCATTCCCACGACCCCCTCTGCCCCCAAAGGGGCAACAGCATGGGCGGTGATGGAGTCGAGGGGCTCACTCTCAAGCTGGGAAGAAATTGCCTGAGGAGGTGTCAGAATCTCAAAATATCCCGTCTCCACGAGATCCCGCTTCACAAGTGCCTCCCCCTTTTTCGTCAATAGGGAAATCTGCTTGTGGTCGATGTTTCCAACAAGGACAACCTTGAAAGAGAGCCGGGTCTCATTGGTAATAACTGAAAGGTCGACAGCCCGTGCAGAAGGAGCAGGAACAAAAAACGTTCCTGCGAAAAGTATTCCGGTCATCGATAGCGACAAAAGAGATCGTCTCATCAGAACCCTTGCCTTTTTGTTGCCTGAAGCGTCACTGTCACCACCTCCTTTTCCTTGCCATATGACGGAGGAAAGGGCGGAAAGGGGATGGACCGCAAAATGGCGTAGCGGGCAGCATCATCAAAGACCCTGGAGCCGGAAGGGGTCGTCAAAACCGGATCACCGGATATCTGCCCGTCTTTGAGAAGAATGAATCGAATTGTGGCATAAAGGCCATGAGACCCGGGAGGAGGGGCCCAGTTCGACTTTATCCGAGCGATCAGAAGGTGCTGCAAATACGTAGGAAAATGATTTCCCGCCAGATCCATATGAACAGGTGGGGTATTTGCCACCGGAGCAATGGCGGCCTTCGATGCCTGGGGATTTCTTGGTTGTTTCTGGTGCTGGCTCTTAACCGGCATTATCCGAGCCCTTTTGACAACAGGCTTTGGATGGGAAACCTTATGAGCCGGCACAGGCTTTTTTACCCGCCTTGGGACAGGCTTCTGCTGCGGCTTATGAACCGGTGGCGTCCTGATCACCCGGGGAGACAGTGCCTGCCGCTGGGGGTGAGGGGGAGGCGGTGGTGGTGGCGCAGGGCGAACCTTTTTTACCGGTGGCGCAGGGGGAGCCGCAGGAGGCGGGGTTCCTGGCTGAACCAACTGATTTTCAGGAATGAGCGCGACCGTCGTCGCCGTCTGATAGCCAAGCGTGGTCGGCTTTCGGTGCAAGACCAGAAGGATCACAACAATGACATGAAGACAAAGCGAAAGGAAAAGAAACCAGCCAATCCCGCGCTCTCCGGTGGGACGGACTCCCGAGCGAACCACGTCATCCTATTCCGGGTTTTTGGGAGACGGGGCGGTAATCATACCCAGCCGATCAATACCGGCAAGCTTGACGACATCCATCAGATGAACGACAGTTCCATAATCAACCTTTTTGTCTGCCTTCAGATAGACCACGACGCGTTTGTCTTCCTTGTAACGGCGGGCAAGGAGGGCCGAAAGAGCCTCCCATGTCACGACATGTCCATTCACATAGATTTGCTTCGATGTCGTCACGCTGACAATCACCTTGGGAACCGGCTTCTTCAGGCTGTTGGCACTGGTCTTGGGCAAATTGATCTTAAGCCCCCGATAAAGAAGGGGGGTTGTCACCATGAAGATGATCAGGAGAACGAGGACAACATCAATAAAGGGCACCATGTTGATCTCGGACAACATGCGATTGCGATTGGACCCCGAATCAAATTTCACAAGTTCTCCCGCCCGACTGGGCCCGATTGGTGTGGGAAGACAAAAAGGGGACTTATTCTTTCCAACGACCTTCCGCCATCAGGTTCAAAAGTTCCATATTGAAGGACTCGGCCAGAGATTCGATTGCCCGGATTCTTTGAAGAAAATAGTTGTAGGCTATCACCGCAGGAATAGCGGCGAAGAGACCGGAGGCGGTCGTTACCAGGGCATCCGCAATCCCGGGAGCCACAGACGCGATGCTGACCGAGGATTGATGGCTAATATCCCGGAAAGCGTGGATAATTCCCCAAACGGTGCCGAACAGCCCCACAAAGGGTGAGATATTGGCCGTTGTTGCCAGGATTTGAAGATACGACTCAAGACGGGTGAGATCCTCCTGTCGGGCTTGCAAAAGAGTCCGATGAATGATTTCAATCTCACTCTCCCGCACTTCACCTCCCCGACTGACCGCTCTCTCCTCGATGCCCTTGATCTTCTCATAGGCACTCCGAAACATGAAGGCGAGCGTTGATCGGCGGAACTCTCCGGCATCCTGGTAAAGGCGAGAAAAGCGGTCCGCCTTTTTGAAGGCCTTGATGAAACCACGATTTTCCGTGTTCGTCTTGGAGATTGCATACCATTTATAAAAGATGACCCCCCAGCTGAGCGAGGAGAGAAAGATAAGGAATCCAAGGACAATTTCAGCAAGCAGGCTGATCTGGTTGATAAAGCTAAAAAGATTCATTGACGTTTATCCTCGGACAGGGGGATGGATGTAGAAGCGAGGGGATTTCAGACTCTTTTCCTTCAGGTCATCAAAAGAAAAAGGAAAGGGGTGACAGGCAGGAAAAGATCCGAAGATGGTCTGACGCAAGGAGCCCCCTACGGCATTGGCGACAGATAAAGAAGAGTTCAAGCAGAAATGAGTCACACACCGCTGGGCGATAAAGTACTGTTGGTTATGGTCCGGAGAATTCCCCCCCCAGGCGACGATCGAGAGAACCCTTGTCATTTAGATCCGGACAGAAATAATGGCGGGGCCGACGGGGCTCGAACCCGCGACCTCTGGCGTGACAGGCCAGCGCTCTAACCAGCTGAGCTACGGCCCCAGAAAAACATTGGGGAACAAGGAAGGACTCCCTCTACCTGACCCGAAAACAAGAGGACACACCTGAAGTTCTCCGGGATGTGGCACTCGACGGAAGATTGTAGGGTGCCTCGAGAGAAAAGTCAACTAAAAAACTTCGAATTTCCGGGAATTCCCGCTTCCCCCTTTCTTTTAATTATCGGGTGGATCAAAACGAGAAATCAACTCCAGCCAGAACGGAGTTTGCGGTCACATTCGTAAAGCTTCCACTGGCAAAAGCTCCTTGAGCTGTTCCATAGCCCTCGAGAACCGACCCGCCTTTGGAGAGGAAGGAGCCAACCCCCATATTCAACATCCATTGCCATTCCGCAAAAAGCGAAATGGCCGTTCGGTCGCCTCCATAGAGCCAATAGCGATTTGCCACTCCAAACTCGATTACATTGTCAAAGTTTCCGGGAAGCTGTTGCGCAACGCCCGAAAACGCTGGCTGCTGCAGCATGTCGACCTGATTGGCCGTCAGAATGATCATGTCGGACCCACTCCCCGTCTCTTCGATCTCCCCGGGAAGAGTCGGTTGATAATCAGCCTCGACAAACCAAGACATGTAAGACAAACCAGAAATGGCTGCAACACCGGTTCCAAAAAGGGCAGGATTAGCGACTAGAGCCGAGGCCGGGTCGACCGCAATTTCCCAGGCCCCAAAGATGTTCAGCCCCCCATCAGGGATCGGATTCAGGGATAAGTCCACCCCTTCACGATGGTAGATCCCGTCCGGCGAGGCCCCCGTCCCTCCCGATAAGGAGAGGGCCGACTCCCCGACAAGGGCAAACACTCCGATCCTCTCTCCATTTGTCGCCCCCCACCCTCCGAACGATTGGGTCAAATGTCCAAAGATGGCAAACCCGTTGTTCTCCCCGGGAACTCCGGCTGCCGCCGCTCCCGGGGCAAAGGGCCCCCCGTCAGGATTTCCGTAAAGACCCGAGTTCGGCATGAGAGAGATCGACAGGCGAGTTTCACAGGGATCCGCGGAAAAAGACTGATCGCTTCCGCATCCGTTTTCAAAAAAATAGCCGAAATAGCGGAGGGAAGTGTGATTGTTCTTCATCTGGAAACGGTCGGAATCGTAATAGGCAGGAAGAACGAGGGATCCATAGTCGGCAAAAGATAACATTGCACTGTTTGTGACTATTTCCGGAGCCCCTGGCAAATAGTCATACATCATATAGGGAGTCCCTTCCCCTTTTTGGAGGGCCCTCCGGCTCGAAAACGGTGGATCCTGACTCGAGTCTCCGGCATAGATGTTAAGAAGGGTCGTCCCGAGAAGGGCATCAAAACGCACCCAGAGACTCTCTACCGAAAGTTCGGGCTTGTCCACAACCGGACCAATGACTCCCGGTTCAGCCCAGAACGAAATCCACGGGGACAGAAGCCCCCCTGAGAGCACGGTCCATGGATCGGGGGAAAAGGCTCCGTTCGACCAGGAGCTCGAAGACGGGGCCCCATCCCCCCCCAGAGTCACCGGTATAATTTTGGTGGGATCCTGATTCCCGAGCGTTATTTTCCGAGAAGGAATGGCCACACCCGCCAAGGACTGCCCACCATAGGCCATCGTCATGTGGAATCCGATGGGGAAATAGTTTTGCGCCTCAGGCCTTTCAAAGAGAAGGTCGAGGCCATTGGCCACCCCTGTGGTGGACAGCATGAAGCCACGATCCCTGAAGAAATTGCCCTCGTCAGAGAGCTTGGGCCACTGGATATGACAGAAGGCGCAAGGGAGATCGTAACTTCTTGAAAAACCGGCGTAGGCGGAAGCGCGGGACATCGTCAAAAGCACGATCACAAGGGAAAGACCGACCGTCAGAAGCAGACCATGCGTGGAGAAAAGCCGGAGAGATTTCATGCCTTTCCCCGACCCAGAAAACGAGAGGCAAAGAGCGCTCTCTCCCAGACTTCAACATGCGGCCGATTTCCTTGCATTCAGAAAACCTGTCGGCCCCCGAGGAACAGGTGGGCCTGTCCTTTTTCCCCATAAAGATGTCCTGGCTGGCGCCCTGCCCCCAAAAACTGAGCCAGCTCTCCCCGGGCCTCCAGGTCAAAGGTAAAGTCAAATCGGGAGACATCTCCTGAAGACAGACGATCAACCTCCCCTTTTCCCACAAGAGTCAAAGAGTTGTCCGAGGCTTCAACGTGGGGCAGAATAATTTTTCCTGGCACCTCCCGAACCACAATCTCCCCTTTCCTGACTCCCACCGCAGAAAGAAGCATATTGGCGAGGGGGTTGGAGCTTCTCAGGGAGAGATCGCGGAAGGTGATGCGTGCAGAGTGGAGACCCAGGGCCGAAAGAGAGAGATGCTCGAAGCGGAGGGAGGACACCTGCCCCGCTCCGGCCCCTTGCGACGATGGGGAGGAGTGATTTTTCGGACGGACAGTCAGATCCTCGTAATGAAGAATGTATGGGACGCCCACAGAAGTGGCCCGGGCCGTCAAAACAAGACCGCTCTCCTTTGAAACCTCTGAGAGGAAGGCCTCAGGCTGTGTCTCGAGCCAGATCCCATACCCCCCCAGAACGAGCAAGACAATGACTAGAACAATTACTCCTATCTTCTTGTCCTTCACCCACCCTCCTTGTTCACAAACTTATTCACAAAGATCCCCTCAATTCCCAGAGAACGTCGTCCACCGGCCTTTTTCCCTCTCGGGCGATGGACACCGATGCCAAAGGAGACTTCCATACTTTTCGGGCAAAACCTTCCTGCAAGAACGCTAACACATCTATCCTCAAAGGGTCCATTCTCCCAACGTCTCAAAGTCTATGACAACGACTTCCGAATCGTGCGATAGCGATCCAGTGCCGCTTCGCGACTTTTGGCGAGATCGACAAGCGTCTCCGGGTAGCCGTTCAGACTTCCCGAACACGCAAAATGACCAGAGGAGGCTCTCCAGGGGACATGGATGCTTTCATCGGACAGGGCGGCACTCTCCGGGATAAACGGGAATGAATCGTCCCGGATGCCATGGGAGTTACCACGTTCCGACGCGATGACACGAGACGGGAGGGGGCCTCCCCTCGACCGCCGATCTTGATGTCCCTGTGTTCTCACGGGGAAAGAGAACATCCGACCGGATCCCTTTTGGGGTCAGGTCTGTCAGCATCATTTGACCTGTCGCTGATTCACGGTCCTTCAGTCGGAGGTTCACCTGATTTCACCCTTCGTCCCCGCCTGGCCCCTGATCCGCCTCGATGCTGGCAAGTCCGGATCTCGCCTCACGGTCTGATTCGCCCCCGAGGGGGAGGGGACGTTGTCCCTGCCGCTTCAGACCCGACCGTTACCCGTCGCGCCTGGGCAGGCAGGCTGCCCGTCAGGAAAGATTTGGCTCAACTTATTTTATATAAAAAACAACCATCCGACAGCCTTGCGCATCGCACGCTTCAGATTCTTCACAAGAAAGCTCGACGCCACCATCCGGACCCGGTTATGCATCCACCCGGTTTGAGCCAACGCCCTCATCACCTTGTCGAAAAAAGGAAAACCCGTAAATCCCTTTGTCCACGCCAATAATATCTCATCCCCCGAATTCCATTTAAACGCCGCATACTCTTTTTTGAGCGGTTCAACAAGCATCTCAGGGTGAAGAAAAAGGAGATAAGCAGAAAACTCCCGCCATCCCAGCTCCTCCAGAAACTTTTCTCGATCCTCCCACAGGGCATCACACTCCTGAACCTTCCGGGCGATCCCCCGCACGCTGATCTCTTTTGCAGAAATATGGGGGGACAGACGCGATGTTGAGGATTCTGCCGGAAAATGCATCCGGATGGCATACCCTCTGAAGGACGTCGCACCTGCCTCCCCTGGATCAAAGCCATCGAAAGTCTCTGCCCCCCCTGAGCACTCCCCTTCTCCGGGCAAAGGGGAGAGGGATTTCAAGGGATGAAGCTTTGAAGGTGAAGCATGGGGCGCATCCGGCAAAAAGGCCTGGCGACAGAAGCGATAGCAGAGGGTGAAGATTTTCCAGGGAGAGAAACGCCCCTCCGAGGAACGGTCGGGAGGGAAGAGCATGTCAAAGCCAGTTAATTGGAGTACCGTCCCGGTGTTCAGAAGATCTCTTGCCAGGAGATCTTCTGAAACCCTCTCCTCTCGTGTCAGCCCCCGAAAGGCGTAGACCTTCTCCGCCCGGCCCAGGGCGGCAATCCGGCAAAAAATCTCATGAGTTTTTCCGGAAAAAACATGGAGACGGTTTCCTCGTTTTCTCAGGGAGCGGTCGAGCGCCTCGAGACTCCTCTGTTCCCACCTTCTTCGTGCCGTATCGGGAAAAGGAGAGAGAGAGGGATCATGAACATACACCGGAAGAACACCCCCCTCCTTCGCCGCAAGAAAAAGGGGTGGTTGTCAGAAACTCTCAGATTATGGCGAAACCAGACGATCGATCTCACCGGAAAGGGGCTCGGGTGAGATGAAAAAGGTGGTAGCGATTGGAGAGCTCCACCCGTCCCGTCCGGGGATCCTCATGCGGCCGGAAGGCCTCCATGGCAATCTCCAGAAGCTCCTCCTCCTTCATCGGATCTCCTTCCGTGAGGAGGGCCAGACGACCGGTTCCAGCGAGGGCTCGGGCCGCCTCCCTCTTGTCAGAAAAACGGAAAACGAGCCAATGAGATGTCACCGAGCGAACAGAAAGGTGGGCCTCCCGGGCCGCCTCGAAAAGCCAGGGGCTCTCTCCCCGAGAGTAGGGCGTCTCCAGAGGAGGCATCGTCTGGAAAAGGGGATAGGGCCATAGTGCGACGATCCTTCGGGAGACCTCACTCAGAGCAGTGTCGTGAGGTTCCCCCCAGGCAGAAAAGCCAAAGTGTCCCCTTTCTTTAAGAATCAGGGAAATGCTCGAAAGTTGGGCCCGGGGATCTCGCGAAAAGATGGTTCCCATGGAGGATACCACCGTTCCGAATGTTCCCGGGGCAAAGGGGAGGCGATCCTGATCGGCAACCACCCCATGGCCCGAAGCGACGGCCTTTCGGGCAAATCCCGCCATGGTATGGGAAAAATCGCATCCCACCGCCAGGGCAGGTCCATGGTGGCGATCGATGGCTGCCATAGCTGTCCCCGGACCGCAAGCCAGGTCAAGGACCGGGCCTGGAAGCGGCAAGGGAAGCATCCTGGCCAACGCCTGGGAGATTTCAGCCAAGGCCTGGCCAAAGCTCTCCCGGTAGGAGGGGGCCGCCCGCTCCCAGCCGTGCCGAATCCCCTTTCGCGGCTTCTCGCCTTTCGTCGTTCGCCCCTCGTTGTTCATTCCTGGGTCACCCTCTCTTCATCTCCATATCTTGCGTCCATCATCTCCAGGCTTGTGCGAGATCGGTTGATTTCCCAAGGCTTCCCAGATACAACAAGGGGGAGAAGCTCGTCATCACCCGGAAGGCAAGGGGGAACCCACCGCCCGTGGCCTCATTACTCTTGCAAATGGTCGTGTTCAGAAATCAGGCCGGCTCCCAAGGAGTCCCCTATGCTTTCGCCCTCACACCAGACCCTCGCATCATTCTTTGACAATATAGACGGGATCGTCCTGACAGCCGGGGCCGGCATGGGGATTGACTCCGGACTTCCTGATTTCCGGGGGCCCCAAGGCTTCTGGAAGGCCTATCCCGCACTGGGTCAGGCCCGCATCTCTTTTGAGGAGATGGCCTCCCCTCAAAGCTTCGAGGCGAACCCGAAGCTCGCCTGGGGATTCTACGGCCATCGTCTCAAGATTTACCGGGAGACCTTTCCTCATGAGGGATTCTCCCTCCTCCTCCGGATCGCCTCCCGGGTTCCGAAGGGAATCTTCGTCTTTACAAGCAATGTCGACGGACAGTTTACCAAAGCCGGATACCCCGAAGACAGAATCCTGGAGTGCCACGGGTCGATCCACTATTTGCAATGTTTCCGTGATTGTCGCGGACTCATCTGGCCAGCGGACAGTCTTCTTCCGGAGATCGATTCCGAACGGGTCCGCCTTCGATCGGAGCTTCCCCGCTGTCCCGCCTGCGACGGTCTCGCTCGACCGAACATTCTTATGTTCAACGATGGGGGGTGGAACCCCTCACGCACCTGGGAACAGAGCCAAAGATGGCAGGCGTGGCGAAAAACCTCCTCCCGCGTGATCGTCATCGAGGTGGGTGCCGGCACCGGCGTTCCCACCGTCCGTCACTTTGGCGAGTTTTTGGGAGTACCTCTTCTTAGAATCAACCCCCGGGAACCGAACACCTTCCGTGACTATGATCTCTCCCTTCAAATGGGCGCACTGGAAGGGATCCGGCGCATTGCTGGATCCCTCGGGATTTCTGGCTGGGGGGAGACAAGATGAATCCGAGGATGAAAAGAGATCTTATGGCCCCAGAACATTCTCATTGGTGCGTCCCGCCTCGAAGTCCGAAAGGTTGGCAATAGTCGTCTGGGAGATGACGGACAGCGCCTCCCGAGTGAAAAAGGCCTGATGGCCGGTAACCAGGACATTGGGGAAGGTCAGCAGGCGTTCGAAGCTGTCATCGGCAATGACCTCCTCCCCATGGTCCCGGAAATAGAGAGATGTTTCCGCTTCATACACATCGAGGCCCGCATATCCTATCTGACCTGATTTAAGGGCTTCAATCAGTGAAGAAGTCTCCACAAGCCCTCCGCGGCTGGTGTTGATGATCATGGCGCCTCGCGGAAGAAGCGCCAGACGGGCCGCATTCATCAGATGGAAGGTGGAGTCGTTCAGGGGAAGGTGGAGGCTCACAATCTGGCTCTCCCGAAGGAGTTCCTCCAAGGAAAGATAGGTCATCCCGAGCGCTTCGCAGTCGGGGTTGGGACGGTTGTCGTATCCCAAAAGGCGACAGCCCATCCCCGCCAGAATCCGCGCCAGAGCCAGCCCGATGCGCCCCGTTCCCACGATTCCAACGGTCTTTTCATACATATCAAATCCCAGCAGGCCGTCGAGGAGGAAGTTTCCTTCGCGAACCCGGGACCAGGCCCGATGCAACCGGCGATTGAGGGTCAGCATCATGCCCACAGCAAACTCTGCCACAGAGTGGGGTGAATAGTCCCTGACCCGCATAACGGTCAAGCCGTGGCGGGAGGCGGCCTCAAGATTCACATGGTTATAGCCGGTACTTCGTAAGGCCAGGAGTCGGGCCCCCCCCCGGGCGAGGGCTCCGATCGTCTCCGCGTCGAGGCAATCATCCACGAAAGGGCATACTGCGCCAAAGCCCTGGGCCATCCCGGCCGTCGCAAGGCGCAAGGAGGCCTCGACATATGTCAGATCATGGCGTCCCCCGTTGGCACGGTCAAGAGCCTCACGATCATAGGGGCGTGCACTGGTGACTAGACACCTCATTCATCACTCCTCGGTGATGGTCCAATTGAGAAGAAAGCTTTAGCAACAGATTGACATCCTCCCCTTCCTCTCGCTTCGCAAGCCTTGCAAGCGGAAAGGAAGGGGATTCCGACGGCGGACTAAGCC
>JBMFWG010000031.1:0-21044 GCA_049965515.1 Leptospirillia bacterium | reverse complement strand
CCTGACGAGGGTCTACGAGAGGTTATTACCTCCATTTTCCCTGGCGAGGGGCGGACGATCCTGGTTTACCTCGAAGGAGCGATCGACCCGTCTTCTCCCCCTCTGATCCTCCCCCAGCATACCTATGCCCTCGACCAGGGAAGTCCCGCTGAAATGACTTCCATCACCCAGGAAGATCTTCTCGGGATGATTCATGAGCATCCAAAAATCCTCGTCCTTCCTTGAAATCCTTTTAAAAAACTCTTGCTTCATAAAAATAAAGATGACATCGAGCATCTCTGGAGACGCAATCAAAAGATCGGCTGGCTCCCGCCTCTTGTTTTTTGTCCACCTTCCCGTTATGATTTCTTGATGTTCCGCTTTTAAGCCATTTAAATGGAGAGATGTCCGAGCGGCCGAAGGAGCACGACTGGAAATCGTGTAGGTGCCTAAAAAGTGCCTCGGGGGTTCAAATCCCCCTCTCTCCGCCATTTTCAGGCTGACGCCCCCCACGGGAGCGGTTCCCCCGAGAGCGGTCCGATGGGACTCCAGGCTCCGGGCAACGGGATCCCGCAAACCCCGCCAGGTCCGGAAGGAAGCAACGGTAGCGGTGTGTCACGTGTGCCCCGGATCCCCCTGGGGTCCCTTCGGTCCTCTTTCACCTCCTCGCCCTCTCCCGTTTTCCTTGTCCCTACGGAGATTTCATGGCAAAGTTCGCCTCTCTCGCCCGCCTTTACCGCCCGAGAACATTTTCGGACCTTATCGGGCAGGAAGCCGTCGTTCGATCCCTGACACGTGGTCTTTCCTCCGGTGTCATGACTCAGGCTTACCTGTTTTCCGGAGAGAGGGGGGTGGGAAAGACCACTGTGGCCCGCATTCTCGCCAAGGCAATAAACTGTCAGTCCGGACCTACTGCCACCCCATGTCTTGAATGTTCGTCCTGCCTTGAAATTGCCGATGGCCGCTCTCCCGACGTAACTGAGATGGATGGAGCTTCTCACACGGGGGTCGACGATGTCAGGATGCTTCGGGAAAGTCTCGTATACGCCCCCCTGACGAGTCGATCCCGCATCGTCATCATCGATGAAGTCCACATGCTCTCGACCTCGGCCTTCAACGCCCTTCTCAAGACCCTCGAAGAACCCCCTCCGCACGTCGTCTTCATTCTTGCCACTACCGAGGCCCACAAGATTCCGGATACAGTCCTCTCCCGCTGTCAACATTTCAGATTCCGCCTTTTGACGGTGTCACAGATCAGCGATCGAATCCTCCATGTATGCCGAAGTGAAAACATCTCCCTCGACCCCACCATTTCAGGAATGGTGGCACGTGCTGCTGAGGGGAGTCTTCGTGATGCCTTGTCCCTCCTCGACCAGCTTCTCCGCACAGGAGGAGAGTCTCTTACTCCCGCCGACGTGGCAGACCTTCTGGGAGTCACTGATCACGCACTCGAAGAAAAGATGCTCGCCGCCATCCTCCAGGGGGACCTCGCGGCCACACTGAGATCGGCGCGCACAGCCTTGGACACCGGTGTTGATCCCCGTGCTCAAATCCGCTCCCTGGCCCGTCGTTTTCGAGACATCCTTCATAGCACTCTCGACGGAACACCTCTCGACGGTCCACTTTATGGCTGGATTCGTGAAAGCGTCCAGGCCCTCCCTCTTGACCCTCCGCCCAACATCTTTTTCCTGGAGCAGGCCCTGTCGGTCCTTGTCAGAGGAGAAGATGACCTAAGACGCTCTCCCCAGCCCGCGATTACCTTTGAGCTTCTTTTGGCCCGTCTCTGCCATCTTCGCGAAGTGCTCCCCCTTCCCGAGATCCTGGCCCAAATTGCCTTGATATCGAAGGGCACACCATCCCCCCCTGTTCGCCCAATGTCACAAAAGATTTCCAGCACTTCTTCCTTTTCCCCACATCCCCCCGCAGAGATCCCCACGGAGGTCTTTCCCTCACCTCCAGAGGAATCTGATCTCCAGCAACCGACGCGACAGGAACCCCCTGCCCCTCATGATGACGGACCGCTGGACTTAAGAATCCCTGCCGACTGGCGACGGGCACTTTCCCGCCTTCCTCATGAGATGGCGGCCCTCCTCGAGTCGGTCCGCACGAGAAAGATCGAACAAAACACTCTCTATCTTGATACCGGAAATTCTTTCTTCAATACTCGTATTCAGGCCAGTCGGGATCCCCTGGCGAAGGCCCTTTCCCTTGTCATAAAATCCCCGGAACCTCTGAGGATTGAAACTCCGACACCCGCCCGCAAGGGAGGTTCCTCCGGCCCCCTATCACCCGAAATGGCGACTGCACGAGACAAGCAAGAGGGGCGGAATCTTCCGCCTCTTGTTTCCGACGCCGTCTCCCTTTTTGGATCGGAGGTCCTTGATATTCGGTCACCCCAAATCGAACGTCCCCCTTCCCCATCAGAGGAGAGCGAATAATGTTTGGACTTGATATTTTGAAGAAAGCCCAGGAATTTCAGGCAAACATGACAAAAGCCAAAGAGGAGCTGGCCCGACTGACTGTCACAGAACAATCAGACAATGGCCTCGTGCAGATCCAGATGAACGGAAAGTTTGAGGTTCTCTCCCTCACTATCGATCCTTCTCTTTATGCTCAAGGAGAAAGTGTCCTGCCCCTCCAGATCATCTCTGCCACTAATCGTGCCTCGGAAAAAATCCGTGAAGAAGCGTCAAAGCTTCTGGAGAAGGCTACGGGGATGGGGCCGGGAAACCCGCTTGGCTCTCTTGGGTTGCCGGGATTCTGATGGAACGTCCCCCGCGGATGGGAGCATCTCTTTTCCCCGCCCCTTTTCAGGACCTTGTCGACCTCTTTCGTCGACTGCCGGGAATCGGAACGAAAACGGCGACACGTCTTGCCTTCCACCTTCTGCAATCCTCAGAATCGGAACGGCAGGAATTGGCGTCAGCAGTATCGAGCCTGAAAGAACGTCTTCTTCCATGCTCGGAGTGTCGCAATATCGTTGCTGCTCCTCCACCGGAGCCATTAGAGCCCCCTCGGTGTGCCATTTGCATGGACCCGGCAAGAGATTCGACGATCTTGATTGTTGTAGAAGACATTCAGACCCTTTATTCCATCGAAAAGAGTGGGGAATTCAGGGGCCGATATCATGTCCTTGAAGGAAGACTTTCTCCCCTTGAGGGGATTAACCCTGAGATGTTACGCGTCAAGGAGCTCTTGCATCGTCTTGAAAATCCCGACATTCGAGAGGTTGTGCTTGCAACCTCTCCAACCACCGACGGGGAGGCCACGGCCCTTTATCTCTCCCGCCTTGTCAAGCCTCTTGGCATCCGCGTCACCCGGATTGCCTTCGGTATCCCTGTTGGACTTGAGCTTGAATACGTCGATGAGGTCACTCTTATCCGGGCCGTAGAGGGGCGCCACCCTTTCTAGAGCCCTTTCTTATCCATCACTTTACCCGTGAGGTATGTTTGGACCCGATCGCACCGTCAGGGCTTCCTGCCGAAATTGCCAGGCGTCGAACCTTTGCCATCATCAGCCATCCTGACGCGGGAAAGACGACCTTGACCGAGAAGCTTCTCCTTTATGGAGGAGCCATCCACTTGGCAGGTTCCATCAAGGCCCGCAAAGCCGCCCGATACGCAACAAGCGACTGGATGGAAATCGAACGGCAGCGCGGTATCAGTGTGACATCGAGTGCCTTGGTCTTTGACTACCGGGACCATACTCTCAATATTCTTGATACCCCTGGCCACAAAGATTTCAGCGAAGATACCTTTCGCACCCTTGAGGCCGTGGACTCTGTGGTCATGCTTCTTGATGGGGCGAAGGGAATCGAACCACAAACCCTCAAACTCTTTGAAGTTGCCCGCATGCGACAGCTTCCGATTGTCACCTTCATCAACAAGGTTGACCGCGAAGGAGTCGACCCTTTTGCACTTTTGTCAGAGATTGAGCGGACTCTCGATATAAGGGCCATCCCCTTTGACTGGCCGATCGGAGCAGGATCCGCCTTTCGAGGGGTCTGGGATCTATCGTCTGGCAAGGCCCACATCTACGAGGCGGTCGATCATGGAGGAGCCCGGGCAACTGACCGTATTCTCATGGGAGGAGACCCGGAACTTGAGTCTATTCTCAACACCCTCCCTGACAAAACCCTCTTTGAAGAAGAGATCGCCCTTCTTTCCCTTGAAGATAACTCTTTTCACCAAAAGGATTTCCTGGCCGGAAGAACAACACCCGTCTTCTTCGGAAGTGCTCTGAATAACTTCGGGATTGAACTTTTTCTCGACGCCTTTATCCGGCTGGCCCCTCCTCCCCGGGCCTATCCCTCCGACAAGGGGCCCATTCCCCCGGACTCCCCCCTCTTTTCCGGGTTTGTTTTCAAAATACAGGCCAACATGGATCCCCAGCATCGCGATCGCTTCGCCTTTATTCGGGTCTGCTCAGGGAGATTCGTCCGAGAAATGTCGGTCACCAATGCCACTACCGGTAAACCCCTTCGCCTCTCAAAAACCATCCAGTTTTTAGGCCAAAAGCGTGAGCGAGTCGAAGAGGCCTGGCCTGGGGACATTATCGGCCTTCATGACCCCGGCGTCTTTCACATCGGAGACACACTTTGTGAAAAAGGACTCTTCCATTTCGAAGGAATCCCCTCCTTTTCCCCAGAACTCTTTGCCCGCCTTATTCTTGAAGACCCTCTCAAAAGAAAACACCTCAAGAAAGGGCTGGATCAACTTGCCGAAGAGGGAGCAATTCAGGTATTTGCGCAGGACCCTCACGGCGAGAGGGACATGATTGTGGGGGCGGTTGGAGCCCTTCAACTGGAAGTTTTGAAGTTTCGTCTCGAACACGAATATAACGTCAAGACCCGTCTTGAGCCTGTGGGATACGACCGGGCCCGGTGGATCACCGGAGACCCTGCCAAGATCGATGCCCTTGCCGGCACTCTCGACACACTGCGGGTCTATGACCGTGAGGGGAGCCCTGTGGCACTATTCAGAAATGAGTGGGCCCTTCGCTATGTTGTCGAGAAATACCCAGAGATCTCCTTTCATGGAACATCTCCTCGGGGATTTCATGGAGAAAAAAAATAAATAGACATCTACTCTAAAGCTCCCCTTACACGACCTCTTTCTCTTCACGAGGAAGTGCCCCCGTCAACGAATAGACGACCGGAAGCACCAACAAGGTAAAGACGATTGTCGTGAGAACTCCTCCGACAATGACGATAGCCAGAGGTTTTTGAGCCTGGTTTCCGATACCGGCGGAAAGAGCCGCGGGTAAAAGTCCCAGCCCAGCCAGTAGGGCGGTCATCAAGACAGGACGAACCCGAAGATTTCCTCCCTGCACAAGGGCCTCATGCATCGGCATCCCTTCCCGCCGAAGGTTTGTCACAAAATTGATCAGAATCATCCCATCCTGGATAGCGATTCCGAAAAGAGAAAGAAAACCCAGCGATGCAGAAATGCTGAGGTGGTGACCGGTCAGAAAGAGCGCCCATACTCCTCCGGTGACGGCCACCGGAACCGTCAGTATCTGAACCAGGGCATACTTGACCGAGCGGTAGGCCCAGTAGAGCAAGAGGAAGATCATGCCAAAGGCGATCGGAACCAGGAGAGCAAGGCGGTGCTGGGCCTCTTTCATTTCCTTGTACTCGCCGTACCATCGAATCCGATATCCGGGAGGGAGGTTTAATTGGCGGCTCATGATCCGTTTGGCCTCATCGACTGACGAACCGATATCTCTTCCACGAATGGAGAATTTCACTGGAATATAACGGGAATTGGCCTCCCGGAAGATATAGGAGTTCCCGATTTTGAGGTCGATCGTTGCCAGCTGTGACAGGGGAATGTGCGATCCGTCCGGGCTGTCGACAGGGATTGATCGAATCGCCGCAATATCCTTCCTGTAGGGACGCGAGAGACGAACCGTCACATCAAAGCGCTTTTCTTCTTTCAGAACCTGAGTGACAGCCACTCCACCAACAGCCGCCTGGATAACCGCCTCCACATCCGCCACATGGATTCCGTAACGGGCACAGGCCAGAGAATTCACTCGAATATCAAGCTCGGGGCCTCCACGAATGCGAAACAGGCCAAGATCATGGAAACCCTTGATCCCGGAGAGAATTCCCATGACCTGGTGGGCCAAGGCCTCAAGACGCACCGGATCGGGACCATAGATTTTGATGCTGTTTTGCCCCTTGACCCCGGAAACTGCCTCTTCCACATTGTCCTCAATGTACTGGGAAACGTTGTAGGTCACGCCAGGAAGTGTCTTTATCTTCGTCAGGACCTCCGCCTGAATCTGTGCCTTGGTCACCCCCTTTCGCCATTCCTTATGAGGCTTGAAAAAGATGGCAAATTCAGCGTTCCAGAACCCTCCCACATCATAGGCGTCATCCGGACGCCCCTCTTCGGAGACCACGGTCTTGACTTCGGGAACCTCCAGAACAAGACGACGTATCCCATCAGTGAGGTGTGCCCCATAATCAAGGCTGATCGCTGCAGGATAGGTGGCCCTGATATATAGGTTGTTCTCTTCGAGCTTCGGCAGAAATTCCGTTCCCAGACGAGGAAGGATGAATCCCAGCGTGGCGACAAGAAAAAGGAGGGCAGCCGACAGCACGGTACGCGGCCGGGACAGGACGGACAAAAGAAGACGGTCGTACACCTCCTTAACCACCCGCATGAGTCGGGTGTCAGGGTGGGCCCCGACCTTTGAGAGAAAGGTCGAGGAAAGAGCGGGAGAAAGCGTCATGGAAAGGATGACGGCAGCCAAGAGGCCTCCGCCCATCGTATAGGCCATGGGAAAGAAAATCTTTCCCTCGATCCCGCTCATGAAAAGAAGGGGAACATAGGCGGAGAAGACGATGAGCGTCGAAAAGACTGTGGCAGACTGAACCTCGGTGACCGCATGAAATACTGACGCAAAAGTACTGACACGTCTCTCCCCCGGTGGGTCGGAGGTGAGATGACGATAGATGTTTTCCACAACAATCACAGAGGCATCGACGAGAATCCCAAAGTCTATGGCTCCAAGAGAAAGAAGGTTGGCGGATACCCCATTGGCCTTCATGATTGAAAAGGCCGTGAGGAGAGCCACAGGGATCGTTACGGCTACGATCACCGCCGACCGAAAATTGCCAAGAAAAAGATAAAGGGTCAGAAGGACAAGCCCGATTCCCAGAGAGAGATTTTCGAGAACAGTATGAAGAGTCCAATGCATGAGCTGGGTGCGGTCATAGAAGGGAAGAATCCGAACGCCAGGAGGCAGGTCATGCGCCCTAATTTCCTGAACTTTCTTGTGGATCCGCGCCATCACATGACGGGTATTGGCCCCGCGCAACAGAAGGACGACCCCTTCGACCGTGTCATTTTCGTAGTTTCGTCCTACCCTGCCAAGACGAGGCTGAGGACCAATCTGGACTGAGCCAATGTCCCGAAGGAGAACCGGAGTTCCCTTGACCTCTCCCACCATGATGTGTTCGATATCCTGGCGGTTCTTGAGCAGACCCAGCCCCCTGACAACAGCCGCCGTTTCCCCGAAATTCATGACATAAGCGCCGACATTATTATTGGCCGCCGCTACAGCGGAAAGGACTTGGGAAAGAGGGATATTGAAGTCGCGAAGGCGAGCGAGATCGACAAGAATCTGGTATTGTCTGATCCATCCCCCCATTCCCGACTCGTCCGCAACTCCGGGAATTTCCTTGAATCTCCTCTCAAGGACCCAGTCATCGAGGGTCTTAAGCTCATCAAGGGGAGCTCCGGTGAGAGTGTAGCGATAGATTTCTCCCGTCGCCGGGGTATTGATATCAAGCACCGGGGTTACCCCACCCGGGAGATTCGCCTGTGCGATCCGGTTGTAAATCCTGTGGCGCGCCTCAAAATCGTCGATCCCGTCCTTGAAAACGGCAATCACCACCGAGAGTCCATACATAGAAATCGACCGCTGGGTCTTCATTCCCGGAGTCCCGTTAATAGCGATCTCGACCGGCAGGGTAATTTGGCGTTCGACCTCCTGGGCACCCCGTCCCGGCCATTGGGTCAGAACACGGACCTCTAGAGGGGAGACATCCGGGTAGGGCTCAATCTGAAGATTGTTGTAGGAGAAAACGCCAATAATGGAGAGGGTGATCGCCACAAGAAAGACCACCACCCTCTCCCGAAGGGAGAAGGCAACAAGATGTTTCATGGGCGAGATCCTGCGATTCGCCCTGCAGGCAGCGTGAAAGTTCCGGTTGCGCGGCTGAGATTATCCTCTCGAATTCCTTCGAGGAGGAGCGCTCCTCGCACAGCGACTCTCTCTCCGGGCAAGAGTCCCGACTCTATGCGCATCCACCCGTTTTCATCGGGTCCCGGGATGATTCGCCGAAGATAAAAGAGCCCCGGAGAGGTCTCAACAAAGACATGGTACCCATGCTCATCTCTCAGGACGGCCCTTTCGGGAACGGCTACCACCGGATGGGGCCGGTCGAGATGGATCCGCACCGAGGCGAACATGCCTGGCTTGAGACGTCTCTGGGGGTTGGGAATTTCCGCCCGGACGTGAAAGGTTCGGGTATTGGGATCGACCATCCCGCCCAAGTAAACGATTTTTCCGGGAAAGACCTTGCCAGGATAGGCCACCGTTTCGAGAAATACCTTTTGTCCGCGACGAACAAGCGGATAGTCTCCTTCATAGATGTCCATGTAGACAAGAAGACTCGAGAGGTCGGCCACGGTCATGAGCTGGTCTCCGGGGTTCATGAAAAGACCCGCCCGGAGGTTTGAGTTCAGGATCACTCCTTCCCGAGGAGAATGGAGTGTCAGATATTTGGCAATCTTTCTGGAAGAGGCAATCCTTTCAACGTCTGCCTGCGACGCACCCAGAAGACGAAGCTTCCTCTCGGCCGCCGTGATGTAAGCCTGGCTCTCTTTGGGATCATGGAGGGTCTCCTGAACCTTGAACGCATTCAGAAGCTCGACCTCTGCCGTTGTGTAATCCGGGCTGTAAACGAGGGCCAGCGGATCATCCTTCTGAACTTTCTGCCCTTCGAAGGCCAGAATCCGGACCTCCCGGCCCCCAACCCGCGCGGAGACAACGGAGACCTTGTCTTCGTCGAAATTAATCGTTCCTGTTCTTCGAAGCTCGGTTTCCATTTGGCGCTTTTCCACTGGAGCCACGCTCACAAAGCCGGACTTCTGCTGCTCCGGTGTCAGCCGTATCTGAAGAAGTCCCTCCGGCATCGGAACGGGATTGCTGGCGCGAGCCAGCGACACACCTGACAAAATCCCCACGGAAAGAACATATGGCAAGAACTTCACAAATGAACGCCAGTTCCGAATCTTATGCGAACGCACTTTCACCTTGGCTCATCCCCCTTGATTCCCGCATGCACAATTCTTTCCCATAACAAGCCAGATCCTGGGCTCCTGGCCCTATTTGTGAGACATCGAGCCAGCGATCTGACCCAAAGGTGTCCCAACAGCGGCTTCAAGGTTTGAAATCGCCTGGTAATAGGCGATCAGACTCTGATACCGGTTGTACTGGGCCTGGCGATAGGCCTGGACCGCATTGATCAGATAAAGAAAGTCATTTTTCTGGTTTTCGTAACCGGTCAGGGCCAGTTCGAAGGCCAGCCGGGACTGGGGAAGAATCTCGTCGGCATTCATTCGGTACTGACGATAAGCCAAGACCACTTGCGAATAGAGATTATCAACGGCGAGCCGCACCTGGGCCGACTGCCAGCGATATTGCCAATCGGCGGCACGCAACATCTCCGCCTGAGAATTGTATTGGAGATTCTGCTTGATTGGCGCAAAGATCGGCACATTAATCTGGACTCCTACATACCAGCAATTCAGACCGGAGAATCCGTAACAGGATTCCCCGCCCTCCGACCCTGTCAACTGGTAGTCAGGAAGGAATCCAAGTTTGGCGAGAGTCAGCTGGTGACGATTCAGATCGACGTTAGCCCGGGCCTGAAGGAGGTCCGGGCGGTTTTCGATAGCCCGGGACTCAAGCTCCGACATGGGAACGGTCAAAGGATCGGGGTCGGGGACCGGCGCGATCCGGGTCTCGCGGTCCATGGAAAATCCAAGAAGGGTATTCAGTTGTTTTTTTGCCACCTCAAGCTGATATCGGGCCGACAGCCTGTCGAGCCGAGCCTGAGAAAGGGCCACTCGTGCATTGACGACGTCAAGAATCTGGACAGAACCGACAGAAAGCTTGGCCTTGGTGATCTCCAGCACTCGTCTGAGCCAAGTTTGGAGCTCATCATTCAGGCGAAGGGTCTCTCGGGAAAGAAGCCATTGGTAACAGGCCATCTCTGTCTGATTTCTGAGCTGTACCCGCTGGACACGATAGGAATCATAGGCAATTTCGGTATTGTCTTTATTGACCTTGTATCCATAAAGAGCCTTGCCCGGAAAGAGAAAAGACTGGACGATGGCCCAGTTGCTCCCGTTGGGATAAGGAAGCCCTATATTTTGCACCCCCTGAAAGGAGCTTCCGTTCGCCAGAACATTCTGCCCATTGCCCTGTTCCCCTCCGCCATATTCCCATTGAACAAGGGGATCGGCTGGGGCCAGAGCTGTCTTTTCCAGATCCTTTGTCCCGACCCACGTCTTTTTGTATGAAATCAGGTTCGGATTTTTCTCCAGGGCGATTCTGACAGCTTCATCAACGGACATGGGGGGATCTGAAAAATCCTTCTTCGTCGAAGAGGAGGGGTTTTGTGGCTTCGTTGCCAAGACAGTGTCGTCCCCCCATGCATAGGGAAAAGAGGTTGCAAGGATGGTGGCGGTGCTCACCAGAATCCCGGCCATTCTGAAGAATTTTTGCACTTTCTACTCCTCGGTGGATCAAAAGAGACAAAGTATCAAAAAAGAAAATATTACCTCATCATCTTAGAATTGACTCGAATCTGTCAAGAAGATGGGCAACGCTCATTCTTCCTTTTGCCATGATCGCCCTGACCCAAAATTAACATTTGTTAAAACTCCTCCCGACTCTATCATCCAGTAAAACCGAGTGTCAATTAAATCCCCACGCCCTTTCAGCCTCGTCGGATCACTCGCAAATTTAGAACAAGGGGTTTTCCGCCAAAGATTTTCCCCGTATAATTCACAGACAGTCCATGCGTCACAAAAATTTTTCAAGCTTTCTTTTTGGACTCCGAGGATTGTTTACCAGGATGAATTGCGAGTCTATGTGAGACAACGATTGAGGTATCAAGATGACCTTCGATCCAAAGACGTATCTCTCCCATATCGCCCGAGACCCTGACAATCGGGCGACTCCTGTCACCACCGACCCCAAAGATACGACGGCAGTCTTGACGCTTCTGAGAATCGTGGACCATCTCAGGGGAGACAATGGATGTCCATTCGACAGGAAGCAGACTCTTAAAGGACTGCTCTCCGACCTCAAGGATGAGGTTTACGAACTTGAGGAATCTCTTGAAGACGCGGACCTTAACAATCTCTCTCGAGAGATGGGAGATGTCTTTATCATTCTTTTTATGGCCCGGCGAATCCTTTGGGAGCAGACGGCCGTATCTCTGGGAGAGATTCTCGATGGCGCCTCCCTGAAGATGGTCTCCCGACATCCCCACGTCTTTGAATCTCCCGATCCCGAAAAAAGCCTCGAAGCCATCTGGGAGACTTGGGAAGAAAAGAAGCGAACAGAGACGGTTCACCAGGATCGCCGGTCCATCCTCGACGGTATTCCTCGGACCATGCCGGCGCTTCAGGCCTCCGCCCGTCTCGGACAAAAGGCTGGCCGCGTCGGATTTGACTGGCCATCGAGTCAGGCCGTCTTCGAGAAGATCGAGGAGGAATGCGCTGAAATTCAGGCCGCAACATCGGAAGGTCCTGCCCGGCTCACAGAGGAAATTGGAGATCTTCTTTTCGCCGTGGCCCAGTTTGCACGACTTTCCGGAATTCGACCGGAGGAGGCACTCGCAGAGGCGAACAAAAAATTCAAGAGACGGTTTGCCTTCATGGAAGAGCAGGCGGCCGAAGAAAACAGAGCCCTTTCCTCCCTCTCTCCCAAGGACTGGGAAAGACTTTGGGAGAACGCCAAAAACAGGCATTACTCAGCCGAAGGACGTTAACCATGGGACATCCGACCGCCCTTGTTACAGGGGCAACCTCAGGCATCGGCCTTTCTGTCGCCCGGGGACTTCTCGAGAAGGGGTATTTCGTTCTGATGACGGGCCGCAACGGGGACGCTCTTGACCAAGAAAAATCCAGGGCACGCTCCCAGGGGAGGTCGATCGAAACTCTCGCCTGTGACCTCTCCCGTCAAAAAGATGTTGAGACACTCATTGAAGTGACCCGCGCCGCCTTTCGAGATAGAGTCGACATCCTTGTGAACAATGCCGGTATTGCGACCTTTGCCGCGATTGAAGAGACCTCCCCCGAAGAATTCGATCATATTATTTCTGTGAATCTCCGGGCCCCCTATCTTCTCTCCCGGGCGATCCTTCCACTGATGAAATCCCAAAAGGAAGGACTGATCGTCAATGTCTCCTCCGTTGCCGGAATTGACGCCTGGTCCGGAACATCCCTCTACTCAATGACAAAATTTGCCCTTCGGGGACTGACGGGATCACTCCTTGCCGAAGGGGCGCCTTTCGGAGTCAAGGCTGTGGCCATCTGCCCCGGATATGTGGCCACGCCTCTTGTCGCCGGCGCACCCGTGAGCCCTGAGGCGATGATTCAGCCCGAGGACATCCTGAAGACGATTCTCTATCTCAAGGATCTCTCTCCCGCCGCCATCACGGGGGACATTGTCATGAAACGCCTAGGGGGGCTCTAAAAAGGGACTCAAGTCTGGAATGAGGGGAAAATTCTTGTGATCAAGGCGCTTATCAAAAAAGTAGGAACAGGACCGTCCGGACATCGGAACCTCACTCACGATGAGGCACGCGAAGCGGCCGGGATTCTTCTCTCTCGTCAGGCAACTCCGGCCCAGATCGGAGCCCTTCTCCTGGGATTACGACTAAAAGGAGAAACAGCGCCAGAAATGTCCGGGTTCCTGGCGGGACTGAGAGATTGGATCCGCCCGAGCCTCCCTGAAGGATCGGGCAACGATTTTTTACCCCGTCTCGATGTGGGGGAGCCCTACGACGGGAGAAGCCGATCGAGTTCCCACACCGTTCCCGCCGCCACTTTGGCAGGGCGAGCGGGTCTACGGATCTGTTTGCACGGTCTCTCGGGTGTGCCTGTCAAGATGGGTCCGGGTGTTTTGGAGGCGTGGAGTTCCGAGGGAAAGGCCGAAGGTCCTTTGGGGGTGACAGACAACGTCATTTGCCTTTCCCAGAGGACTTTTCTGCCGGAATTGGCCGACATGCTCCCCCTCCGGCAAGAATTAGGATTGAGAACACTCTGGAACACCGTGGAAAAAGCCGCGAATCCCATGCATGCCCCCGCCCAGATCATCGGGATCTTCCATGAACCCATCATTGCCAAGCTTCATGAAGCTCTCATGGCCCAGAAGAATCCCCCCCAGCGACTTCTATTCGTGGCAGGGGTTGAGGGGTCCACAGACCTCCATCCTCACCGGGAAACGGTCTGTCATCTCTATGACCGGAGGGTATCCCCGAACATCATGCAACTTGCAATCCCGCCGGGACTCAAAGACCCCTCTATACCACAGGATGAAGCGACAGTCATTCGTCGCCAGGCCGCACTCTTTCTCTTTGCCGCCGGGGTCTCCCCTGATTTTAAATCGGCCCTGGACTCACTGGAGGGATTGTCCCTCCCTACGCCCTCATGGAGCCACTGATGAACAAGATTCTTCCCGTCGACAAACTCGAGATCGGTATGGAAGTCGTCGCCGTCGACAAAAGCTGGCTTGAGACAAACATTCTCTTCCATCGATTCCGCGTCCGAAGCCTCGATGATATTCAACGTCTGCGCGATAACGGGATCAAAAATGTGACGATTTTGATCAAAGACGCCAAGTCCCCCGGGAAAGAAAAAGAGCTCCCCTTTTCAGTCGATGATGATCGGGATATCCCCGAGCTTCGTGCGATGGAGGTCCTTCCCCTCCCCACCCTCCGGGAATGGAATGCCCTTCACGACAAGACGATTGCCGTCCTTTCCAAAAGCTTTGATGATATCCGCATGGGAAGCGCCCTTGATGTCACCCCCCTCCGACAGCAGGTTATCGAAACACTCGAGATGCTCGTCAAAGACCCTAGAAAAAACTCCTTCCTGGTGACCCTCTCGGAAATCGATGACGAGTCCTATGTCCACTCTACGAACACCATGATTCTCTCGATGGGACTTGCCGCCCAAAGTGGCGTCCCCAAGGAAGACATCCCAAAATGGGGCATGGCCGCCCTTCTGCATGATATCGGCAAGGCCCTCGTTCCCCTTGAGATCCTTAAAAAACCAGGACGACTTGATCCCCAGGAATGGGAGACCATGAAGCGACACCCCAAGTTCGGCTACTTGATTCTGTCAAAGTCCAAGGACGACGTGGTGCGAGGAATTTGCACCACTGTCGCCATGGAACATCACGAAAGGAAGGGAGGGGGAGGGTATCCTCATGGGCTGGACCTTCCGGATCTTGATCCCGTGACACGCTCGCTCATGGTCCTTGATATTTACGAAGCACTGACCGCCGGACGAGTTTACCGCTCTCCCCTCTCCCCGGCCAAGACGCTTTCCTATTTACTGGAAAAAGAGCTTCATCGCCTCGACCCGCGGGCCATTGCCAATCTCGTCCAGATGGTTGGGATCTATCCCGTAGGATCCTTTGTCGAGCTTATGGACGGACAAATTGCCATGGTCTCGGCCTATGAAAATCCTGAAACAAATTCAGGGAAGGTTGATCTCATCATTCTCTATGAAGCCCCACAAAAACCCCTGCCGAACCCATCGACCATAACTCTCCCCACCATCGACAGAACCAACGTTCGGCAGACCTTTCACCCAAGGGAACTGGGACTATCACCTGCCGACGTCGCCCGCTACCTGGAGTTTGCCCCGGAATCTCCTGAACACTGACTGATCTGAATGCGCGACAAACCTGGCCCATTAGGGCAAGGAAGGTGAGCCGGGACGGCGGAGCCGTCCTGGAAAATGACATTCATGAAAACTCTTCAATCCTTTAAATTCCGTCTGTGCCCGACTCCCGAACAGGACATCTCCCTCTCCCGCCATGCGGGGGGCATCCGGTTCGTCGGAAACAAGGCCCAGGGTCTCAAGACGAGACGGCTTGACGCCGGGATCCCGCTCCTGTCCTCCGGGGACATAGCCAAACTTCTGCCCTGTGTCGGGAAAGCCCGGAGTCAGGCTTTCCTCCCTCGGCCCGGTCCATCCCCGGCAACAGGCCCTCAAAAATCTCGACCGGGCGATCCGGGAGGCGCTGGACAGGAAGAATTCGAAGCGATTTCCCCGGGTTCAAGAGAAAGGGAGAGGGGGATTCCCTCTGCGACCCGGACCCCCTCCCGGTCAAGCTTGACCTTGCGACCCGGGATCCGGAGGGATGAAATCTCCTGCCCCGGATCTCTCTTTTGAAGCTGGGATGGCTCAAGGTCCGGGTCTTTCGGAGACCCTCCGGCGATCTGCGAAACGCCACCGTGACCCGGAAGGCCAGACGGTGGGCCGTCTCCCTGCAAACCGAGGCGGATGTTCCGGAACCGGAAGTCCGGACCCGCCCCGAGGTTGGTGTGGATCTCGGTGTCGCGTCTTTTGCCACGACCTCGGACGGTTTCCGGATCCACCCGTCTCCCGATGAACTGTTACGAATATCTTTACAAAAAAAAGGAGAGCCCTGAAAATCTTCGGCTCTCCTTCCCGACAAAATCAGACAATCGCTTACTTGATCTTTTTGACGATGACCTCCCAATACCCGTCCTTCTTGTCGGTCTTCACATACTCCTGTCCCACTTTCTGAATCCAAGCGGGAATATCCTTTGCCGATCCCTCATCTGTCGACAGAACAGCCAAGACCGTTCCTACGGGCTTGAGCTGGATAGACTTGATCAGCTCCATCAAAGGGCCCGGGCAAAAGAGTCCCCGTCCGTCCACAACCTCGTCGACCTTTATTCCTGTATCGTCTGCCATCGCTCATTTTCTCCCATTCTTGAATTGATCCTTTAGACAAATAAAATCTGTCCCCCCTCGGCATGCTGAAAGAATCCCGCCACGCCAAGAACTTCATCGAAGACAGGATGGAAGTGATCCAGCCCTTCCTCCAGAAGGTCGAGAGCCATCCCGCAGGCAAAGACCTTGAGAGAGCCCATCATCTTACCTTGGGAGAGAAGATCATAGAACATGGGAGCATTTTTTGAGAGAAGCCTGCGACCGACCTCACCTTCCACCCGAAAGGACTTCTTTTCGATCGTCTCCTTGCGAAAAGCTGTCACGGCATTCATGGTCACGAAAACCCGTACATCCATCTGGCTCATCGCCGCCACCGAGGCCATAAGGCCCACTGCATGCAACTTCTCCAGGGCATCCGAAGCCAGCACGAATGAAACTTTTTCCATCGCTACTCCTTCCCGTCTCAAAAATGAACCCCGATTCCCCGCCACTCCGGTGGGACCTTTTTATCCTAGACCATCCTTCCGAAGGGGACAAGCCCGTTTTGGCGACTGACTTTCTGACTAAACCACTGAGGAGAAATGTCACATGCCGGATGGACCACTCTCTTGGCCTCCGAGAGAGGCGTCTGTGTCTAAAATATGAATCCTTCGACAATGTGATCAGGGACGATTCGGGGTCAGGCTTTCTAAAAATTCTGGGATGAGTCCCTCACGGACCGTTCCTGAGGCTTCCAAGTGAGCGTTTGGAGAACTTTCTGCCTTTACGAATGGCCCAGAGTGGTGGCCCCCGGAGCTTTCGAACAGTCTCCATTTTTTTCGGGCAGGGGAATCCCCTCTCCTTTGGGTGCCAGAGAGGGGAGGCGAAAGTTTTCCGTGATCGTCTCCAGAAGAGAGTAATGGTTGGCAAAACAGAAAACGCGGGAAGGTTCAGGTCGTTTCGAGTCGATCCAGAGAAGGGCCACCCGTCCACCTCCATGCATGCGGGCGCGAGAAGGAATGACCTCCGGCGGAGGAGGGCCTCCCCATGAAGGCAGGGATCCGGACTCATCCCAAAGGATAAAGATCCAGAAACGGCTTTGGCGAAATGGCCGGGATCGTTCAATAAGAGGGATCCATTTTCCCAAAAATCTATCTCCCTCTCCAAGAAGCTCCTGTCGGTTCATGTGGCAGGAGAAGGCTCCATGCATGTCATGACAAAGATCCGGCGCCACAAAGGAGAACGCGGGAAGACGGTTCGACTCAAGGTCCTCTTTCAGTCGAGAAAGGGGATGAACCTTCTGTCTCTCCGGACCTTTTCGGAGTCGGGAAAAAAGGAGAAAGGGATCATGTTTTTCGACATAGCGGCCAAAGAGGCGGGGATATCGCCCGCCGCCATAACCATCATAAGGAAGCCCCTGCATATAGGCCGCCACGGTCCACCCATGCCGGACCATTTCCTCAGGGAGGCTATCCCCCGGGATGCGAACCTTCGGGTTGTCTGTTTGAGGGAGGGGAGGATGGGCTCCCAAAAGGGCAAGGTAATTAGGAAGGCTCGGATGGGCAACGCTCCAGTAGTTCAGGAGAAGCTCTCCTGAGGTAGCATTGAAGAAGGGAAGGGAGGGATTCTTGTAGATCTCCCCCAAGCCTTTGTTCTCCATCACAATGACAACGACATGGTCCGCTGGGGGGAGAGAGTCGGCATGGAGTGTGTCCGTCTCGCCCCCCCATAAAACACAAAGGAGCAGGATCAACAAAAAAACTCCCGGCCCTTTTCGGATCCTACGATTTTGCCGTCTCACGAACCTCACTCCCAATCCTTGAGAATAAGAAAGCGCTTGAACCAGTCATCAAATCCTTGGCTGGAAGATTGCCCTTCCTTGGTGGGGACAATGTGGATCTTTGGCCTTTCTTCGAGAGCTGACAAGAGCTCCCGCCCAGACCAGGCCTGAGAGGGAAACCAAAAGATACTGATTGTGAGGTCCACATCAGGACGGGACACCACAAATCTCCCCAGGACCTCACGATAGCGATTTTCGACCGTCTTGGCCCGCCCTACATCCTGATCAGGGAAGAGAATCACGAGATTGGGGCCAACCTGCGCCAAAATATCCGATGGCCTCTTCGCACGATCAAGGACAGTCTGGAGAAGATCCCGGTGGGCCGGATCCACCCAAACCTCAAGGAGTACAAAGGGCCGGGGAGGATGGCGCGAAATCATCTCCTCCATCAGCATCATGAAGCTTTCCTCTTCGAAGAGCCCCCTGTGCACGTCGTAGTGCGGGAGAAGCCCCAGGGACATCCTCTCCTCCCCCAAGGCATCGCCAATATTTCGGACAATTTCCTCAAAATTGAGACGCACCGGCTTCATCCAGGTATCAAGTGTTGGCAGGGCAATCCCGATCCAACCCATGACATGGATATACCAGGTGAGCGGAAGCATGATCTCGTATCGGAAATTCTTTTCGGTATGTTCGATCAGGGCAGGTCGAGCCCCAGCCTCTGAGATCCGTTTAAAAAACTGCAGGTCTCCCATGGAGACATTTTCCTGAAACATCCGAAGCTTCTCTTCAGGACCGTCAAACTGGAGATAGATGGGACGAGGACCGTCATCAAGGGTGACACCGTCAACGAGAAAGACCCGGTGATGCTTGAACGAAAGGTCTTCCCACTCCATGAGATGAGGAATCTCCGTCATAAGGACTCTCTGGTCAGCTTCGTCCAGGAGATGTCTCGCCACAGGAATCTGAATCTTTTCCCGCATCTTCAGGATTTCGGGATACTCCACCGTCGCAATCTGATTTTCCGGAGGCATCCTGTCGAAAAAGGCAAGAAAGTAAAGTCCCGCGGGTTGCGATAGGGTTCCAACAGGAAACCCCCACCAGATCAGGGTGCCCTGATCATTGGTTCCCCTGTAGTCCTTTCGACGGAACAGGTCTTCCTTATCATCCTCCGGAGCAGCCTTGGGTCCCCCTCGACTTGCAAGATGTTCACGCAACGACCGGACCGGCATTCGGGACAAAGTCCGGGCGGGAAGTTTTGTCAGATGAACGAGACCATCGTCAAAGAGGACGATCTTGCCTGCGGCATCGGTGGCAAAACTCGTAACGACATTGGAGTTGATCCCATAGTCGAGAATTTTTTTCCAGGGGGTAAGATCCCGGATTGAGGCAATAAGGGAGACAAATCCCATCATCCGCCTCTTTTTTCGGGAGACGGGCCAGACGGCGGTTCTGTGGCGAGCAGCCCCTCAAGCACCGCCTCGTGAAAAGCCTCACTGACGGTGGGATGAGGAAAAACAGTTTCGGAGAGACGAAAGAGGCCATCGGGGAGTCCCATGGCCAGAGCCATCCCGCCCATCATCTCCGACAGGTGAGGGCCAATCCCATGCATCCCAAGAACCCTCTTTGTTCCGACCTCCACAACCACCTTGATGAAACCTCGCCGTTGACCCATTGAGAGAGACCTTCCATTGGCCAAAAGCGGGAACCTTCCCTCCCGCGAGGAATAGCCTTTCTTTTCTGCCTCCTCCCGGGTCAGACCGATGGAGACAACCTCCGGATGGGTGTAAACCACACGAGGTATCAGCATGGGGTCATAGGAGGAAGGGGTGAGGCCAGCCATGGTCTCCACGGCAATCACAGCCTGACGGCTCGCCTTGTGGGCCAGAAGAAGTCCCCCCACCAAGTCTCCCGCGGCATAAATGCCCGGAACCTTCGTCTTCCCCAGAGGGTCAACATCCAGAAAACCTCCCGGCCCCGGAGAGAGGCCGACCGAATCAAGTCCGAGATTCTCCGCCATAGGGGCTCGCCCCACGGCCACAAGAACCGCATCGACATCCAGGGAGAAGGCATCGTTGCCAGTTCGGCCGGAAAGACTTCCCCTTTCATGCGCCTCTCCCGGCCGACGAACCAAAGAAAGGTCCTCGACCCCTGTTTTGATTGCCACGGATTTCTGTGACAGTTCCTTTTCCATGGCGGCTCCAAGCTCAGGATCCTCCGTCGGAAGCAATCGCGACTCCCGTTCCAGTATTGTGGTTTCGCATCCGAAGGCCGATAGAATTTCAGCAAATTCGCATCCGATCGCTCCCCCTCCCACGATAGCGAATCGGCCCTCGAAGATCTCCCGACGAACAAGATCCGTGCTAGAAAGAACAAGTGTCCCGTCGAAAGGGAGAGAGGGAAGGGTCCGGGGCTTTGATCCGGTCGCCAGAAGAATATTCCTGGCTCGGTGGCGGACGGGAGATTTTCCCTCCTCAAGAACATGGCCAGGACCATCGAGACGTCCTCGACTTTTTCGGTAGGTCACCCCATGATTTTTGAAAAGGAAACCAATTCCACGAAAAAGTCGGTCGACCGTCGTCTTTCGGAAGGAATTCAAACGGACAGCGTCGAGGGTCGGCCGCGAATAGGCAATACCCGTCTCCTGCCCCTCATCTCCCAACCGGAGACGCTTCCCTGCTTCGAGCAAGACCTTTGTCGGGATACACCCCTGATGCAAACAGGTCCCGCCGAGATCACCCGGATCAAGGACAAGAACCTTCATGCCGATTTCCGCCGCCCGGATCGCTCCAACGTACCCGGCAGAACCAGCACCAAGAACAACAAGATCCCACTCTTCACTTTTTTCGATAATATTTTCCATATGACCTCCAGAAAAAAACCAAAGAAAATTATCTGATTTTTTGATATAAATCATACCAGAACCCCACAAGCGCCGAAAGACTCCTCCCTCCCTGTGTCTAAAGAAGTTTCCGCTGATGTCAGTATTTTGAGGCGAAATCCCGATTCATTGAGGCATTTTTTGATTGAGACTTATTGACAAATCTCGTCCCACTCACCTAATATGAAGGTGCGGGGTGGAGCAGCTCGGTAGCTCGTCGGGCTCATAACCCGAAGGTCACAGGTTCAAATCCTGTCCCCGCAACCATTCTGTCTGCAAATCTTTCTCGAACTCCAACAAATCCCAAAAGTTGTTTTAGTCCTTATCCGAAAAGCGCCGTAAAACTCCGGCCTTAAGGCCGGGGATATAAGGCGTGTCCCGTCTCGTGGTAGAATAG
>JBMFWG010000030.1:0-22124 GCA_049965515.1 Leptospirillia bacterium | reverse complement strand
GTCGCGTTTCTCAGGCAAAGACAGGTCATGACCGCCGTCTTTTTTGTGAGCACAGTTCTTTTGGGTCAAGGGACAATATCGGCCGTGGCCGATCCGTCCCCCCAGGGGAGTGGAAGTGGAAGCCCCACCTCGTCGGCCTCCTCTGTTCCGTCCCCGCCCCAACCCTCTTCGGGCCCGGAAACGGGAGCACTGGTGGACCACCCTGGAGCCCTCTCCTCCCAAGGGACTCCAAACACCACGACCGGGATGCTGTCGAGTGGCTTGGCTCATGCCGGCAATCGCATTTTTCTTGAGCCGCTCATCGTCAAGGACGGGGATATTGATAACCAGCTGACACTGATGCCCGCCTATGGCGGCATGCTGGGCAAGAGCAGCGCCTTTACGACGCCGATCATGCTGGAAAAGCGCCTGACGCATCACTTTAGTTTGCGTGTCGATACCCACTACATTGCCCTCTGGACCCCCGGGAGAACCTACGAGGGGTTCCAGTATGCCGGGCTTCAGGGGAAGCTCCTTCTCTACGAGAACGATCCCCACGAGATCTTTACGACCTTTATCATGCGGGGGATCACCCCTGTCGGAGGATCGGCGGTGGGCCAGGGCAATCCCTTCACCCTTTACTCCTACATCGTCTTCAACAAGGGCTTGGGGGATCTCTCCTCCCGCTATCTCCGCCCCTTCGCCTTGCAGACCGATGTCGCCGGGATCGTTCCCTTCGGAAACGGACCCATGCCCCTGTCCGATTTTGTGGGAACCTATGATTACGGAAACTCTTTTCGCTTCGACGGGGCGCTCGAATACAGCCTGATGTATCTCCATGACATCGAAGGGGTCAAAATGCCCGACTTCATGGCCCATCTCACTCCGGCAGTCGAGTCCCGGACCCTCGTCAATCTTTCGAACAACGGATACTACGGACTGACGGAGGGCTATCTCTCCTATGAGATGAACTACCAGGCGGATTGGTACCAGGTGAGCGTGGCCTACCAACAGCCCTATGGAGCGGACTCCTCCTTCATGGGACAACGGTATGTCCTCTACACCACCTTCTTCTATGGCTGGCTTCTGAAAAAGATGGGGTACCACTCGACGCCCTTTTAGGCGACCATCGCTGTTCCCACGGCCTGTTTCGAATGATGTTGCGTGTCGGGGGGGGGAGAAGGAAGGGAGATTTCAGCCGGGAGCGTTTCCGGCCTTCTTGTAGAGGTCGGCGAGAAGGGGGAACTTTCGGGCAAAGAGGTCGTAGGCCGCCCGGGCGTACTCCCGGATTTCATACTGGGCGTTGTCTTTGGTGCGGAGATTGAAGAAGTTCATGAGAGAGCGAAAGTTGACGGTCCAGTAGACATCGCTGTAGGCGGAGACGGGCATCGCCGACCGGAGGAGTTCCCGGGCCCGGGCCCGATAGGGATTCCGGGCGGCGGGATCTTTTTTTTCCCCGGAGAGCCTCCCTTGGGAGGCCGCCTCGTCGATGCGCCGACAGGCCTCCTGGTATTCGGTTTCGTAGAAAGCGAAGACTTGCTCCATGAGGGCCGTATAGCGCTCGATCTGATCGGGGGTCAGCACGGGAAAACCCTCCACCGTCACGGCCTCCTTGTCTGGGACGTAATAGGCGGAGATGGGCTTCCGGTATCTCATGGAAAACTCGTTCCAGGTCGAGATCCGATGTTTGACCCACTGGCGGAGGACGAAAATGGGGGCGATGAAGCGGAAGCGAAAGTAGACCGTTTCGAAGGGCGTTCCGTGGTGCTGGGAGAGCAGGTGAAAGAGGAGGTTGTGATCTTTCTCCGTCAAGTCTTTCACGCTCCGGATCCGGCGGTTGGAGGTCGACACCCGGGCAGTATTGAGAATGGTGGTCTCGTCTCCCCAGGTATCTTCAAGTTCTATGAATCCGAATTTTCCCAGTCGTCTCGAAAACTCAGGGTTCTCCCGAAGCCGGGCGTCGATTTCTTCGGCGATCTCCCGGGTTCCTTCATTGAATGTGGCCATCACGCTCTCCCCTGACATGGATATCGAACAAGTCTTCGGGAGGAGATCCTATCATGATTGCCGGGCTCGGACAAAATGAAAAGGGAACAATCGGGATCAAAGATGATCGGGTCGTTATTGGTCAAAAGACAGCAAGATGTTGGCTAAGGGTCGAAGCCGTCTCTCCGGCATATTCTTGGAGAGGACGGTGTCGCGATACAGATCAAGGATTCAGGGAGCGAATCCCCGGTGAGGTGGGATCTCCGTTCTGACCTTCAGCCCTCCCTTCCGAACGGAAGGGTGCGGTCGGGCAGGAAGGTCAGAACAGAAGGAGGGAAGGTCAGGCAGGCTGTCCAGGGTGTGCAGAACGGGAAGCAGGCAGAAGGGAGTGTCCTCTTCTGTTTTGGCTTCGGGGCTCCGACCCTTTCCAGTTAAAGGGCACCGCGCCTTTGGCAGGTGAAGTCCGTGCCCAGAGTTCAACGAGTCCTTTCTGGAACTCATCGGTTTTCTTTGCCATGAGAGAGCCGTCTTCAATGGTGATCGAAGACCGGATCATGTTTTTTGCAAGATCGATGTCATCGGGCGATACGGTGACGCACTCTCCCGGAACGATGTTTCGGGGCGTGATGTCCCCGGGGGATTCCATCACAACCATCGAGCTCTTGAGACGGGCCTTGTCGGACAGAAAAATTCCCCCCACGGATTCAACGGTCAGCACGCGACCGGTGGGGGCATTGCAAACCGGCTCTCCGTTCTTGTCCATCCGGGTCTCCCGGATGACAAGAGACATATTACGGCTTCCAGGGGTATGATGCACGGCCAAGACGACTCCTCCCACAAGGAGAGGGGCCTTCTTCTCCGGGTCTGTCGCTCCCGACAGGTCGCCTGCCGAGGCCATTTCCATCCCCGAGAGGGTCGATCCGATCCAGAGTCCCATGGCGGCCATGACCTTTCCGAGTGTTCCCTTCAGTCTTTCCACGAATGCTCTCTCCTTATTAATTAGGATCGCTCTGTTTCTTGAGTCCGGAGGCTCTTTCAAAATTTCAGGTCTTTCGACTAAATGAATAGCAATATTCATGCCAAAATAAAAATATCTTTTTTTGTTGGGCTGTTGCTTTTTTCCTTTTCGGGAAGGGGGAAAAGATGTGCCCTGTTTTTTGACACTTGTGTCCGTTGTTGTGGACAAAAGTGTCAGTAAACTGTCAAAGGGGATTCCGGGGACCTCTCGCAGGGAGAAGCCCCGGGATCAGGAAGCTTTAAAGGTAGTAATGGAAGCCCAGCATGATATTCATAAGGGAGCCCATGAAAGTGACCCCTGTGGCGCTGGGGCCTCCCGAGGGAAAGTTCCAGTTGATGGAGACGGGATTCCACTGGGCAAACCATGCAAGATTGGGAATATCGGTGATCTGGCTTTCGATGCCAAGTCCTGCAGACAATGTCAGGGCAGAGGGCAGTTCGGCTCCCGTATTGAGGGCCGGGATTAGGTCGATATTGGCATAAAGAAGGGAGTGCTTGCGGCTGATGAGAACCAGCATGGGCTCCACATTCATCGTCACAAGAAGGCTTGATTGAGGGGAAACCTGGGGAAGTCCCAGTCCGATCCCTCCGTCGATGCCAAATTTGTCATTGAACCAGTATCGGGCATCAACGAAGCCTGTATTCGTAAAAACATCTGATCCCCCCTGCACCATGTCCATGGGAGCCCAGGCCAGACCGACGCCAAACTTTCCGGTATCGGAGAAGGTGGTGCTGCTACCTTGGGAGTCACCCCCGTCTGCGAGGGCGCGAGGGGCTGTGGAAACAAGAAGGAGGGCACAGACGAGAAAGAGCGCGACAAGAGGGGAAATAAAAGAACGTAGGCGATTCACTGTTTGACCTCGAATTGAGTGAGTGGATGTTGGAAAATCTGGCCATGCTTTTTTCATCGTGCCTGAAAGGCCATGAGAAATCGATGCTTTTCCTCACAATGCGGCGTGCTCATGGTCACAATGGTGCGTCAGAGGGAAAGGATTGTTGACGGAGAGAGGGTGCGGATGTGAGCGACGGTGAGGTCGGCCATGGCAAGGTCGGAGAGCGGATAGGTGTGTCCGACTCCAATGGCTTTGAGTCCCGCCCCTTTGGCGGCTTCGATCCCCTGTATGGAATCTTCTATGACGGCAATGGTCTCCGGCTCTCCCTGGTGGAGCCCGCGGCGAAGAAGCTCGGCCCTCGCCATCAGATATCCGGAAGGGTCTGGCTTTCCTCTAGGAGTGTCCTCTGCACTGACGATAAAGGCAAAGTGGGAGGCAAGAGAGTTTTTCTCCAGGGCATGTTCAATTTCGGGCCGGAGGGCCCCTGATACGATGCACAGGGGAACTTGGCGTGCCAGCTCGCGGATGAGAGGGGCGACTCCCTCATAGAGGGGAAGTCCTTCGTCCATTTTCTTTTCATAAAGGGCAGATTTCTCATCAATCAGCTCTGCCAGAATGCTGTCAGGAATGTCGCTTCCCCGAGCCGCTCGCCAGGCGGCAGAGAGACACCCCCGATCATCCATCCCGAGATAGAGCCGCTCGTATTCCTCGAAGGAGAGGGGGACGTTCCACCGGGACAGTACCTGAATAAAGAGATCCCGATGGACCGTCTCGTCATCAATGATGACCCCGTTAAAGTCGAAGATGACCGATGAAATCATGCGGCATGTTCCTGCTTAAAAGAGGAAATGGGGCCTTTCTGCTTTGCCACGGACTCAAGGCAAAAAAAGGGCCCCTGAAAAAAACAGGGACCCTCTGTGTGTTGGTAGGGAAAAAATTCTAGAGCTCTTTGGCATGCTTTGCGAGGTAGTCTGCAACTCCAGCGGTGGAGGCTTTCATTGCGGGCTTGCCCTTCTGCCAGCCGGCCGGGCAGACCTCTCCGTGCTGCTCGGTGTACTGGAGCGCATCGACCATGCGAAGCATTTCGTCCACGTTGCGTCCCAGGGGAAGGTCGTTGACCACCTGATGGCGGACGATGCGGTTCTTGTCGATCAGGAAGGATCCGCGAAGAGCCAGCTTGTCGCCAATGAGAACGTCGTAGTCACGGCTGATGCTCTTTGTCAGGTCGGCCACCATGGGGAAGTTGACATGGCCGAGGCCGCCCTTTTCGACGGGGGTGTTTTTCCAGGCGAGGTGGGAAAAGTGAGAGTCGATGCTCACGGAAATCACTTCCACGTTGCGTGAATGGAATTCCTTAAGGCGATGTTCGAAGGCGAGGATTTCGGAGGGGCAGACGAAGGTGAAGTCGAGGGGGTAGAAGAAAAGGACGCCATATTTTCCCTTCAGAACCTCCGAGAGGGTAAACTTGTCATTAAAGGAGTTGTCGCCCATCACAGCAGTGGCGGTAAAGTCAGGTGCGGTCTTTCCAACAAGAACGGACATATGGATCCTCCTGAAGATCGATGATCGATCGGTGGGTTGATGGTAAGGGTTAAGGACGACCATCGCTGAGGGTCGTCCTCTTTGCTTGACTTCTCTTTTTCACAAGGTCCCGATGGCTCTGGCGAAAGAGTCGGAGTGTGAGGAATCGTTCCGTCACTCCGATCTGTCGACCCGGCACCTGATCGAAAAATGTTCATTCATTATACGACAGCTTCTTTGTGGAGTCGACTCATTGGTTTTACCCTTTTGCCCAGGGACCGTGGGAAAGAGGGAAGGCTTGTCTCCTTCATCTTCGACTACTTTGTCAGGGTCCATCCTGTCACAGGGTTGTAATGATAGCCTGCGGCTTCAAGCTCGCTCTTCGGGTGGAAGACATAGGCCCCGGATCGGAGCATTTCCGTCATGGAGTGCTCATCCTGCTGGATGATCGCACCGCCCAGAGGTCCCCGGGCTTTGGCGGGAGGAAGTGTCACATTATGTCCCCTGGCGCTTTCCCCGGCGGTTTTTTCCTCTCGCTTGATCTCCTTGCGATGCTCCCAGGCCTTTTCTTCTTCCCAGTCTTTGGGGAAGGCCACAAATTTTCCGGTATAAAGGTAACGGTAGGGACGGCCCCCCATGGGACGGATCCATCGATAGGGACGCTCGGGCTCGCCATTGGCATAGATCTTTTGTCTCCGGAATCCCATGAGGTAGAGCTTGCCATAGTCGTGGTAAGGTCGAGGCTTCGCCTCCCGGATGAAGTCGAGGGCGGACATCCGGACCTTCGTCTCAAGGCGGACCTTCTTGACGATGACCAGGCCCTTGTCCGATGAGGGGATGGGGATGGTCCGGACATAGTTTGGCTCGGAGCGCGCGTTGATCAGGTAATTTCCTTGCCGGTCATCTTTCCCCGAGTCATAGAGGTGGCAGGATGCCAGAAAAAGGGTGACGACAACCGGGAGAATCCGGGAGAACCTGAACATGGAGACGCTCCCTTTAAGAGAGTGGATGAATGCTAAGACGCTGTGGCGGAAAATATTCGCCCTCCTTGCCTTTGATTGTGAGGGCTCTTTGCCGGAGGCGACACGGAAATTGGTGAATCAGTGGTCGATCAGCGGGGATTGCGCTATAGTTTTTTCTATCAAACCCCACCAGTCTCTCACATCAATATTAAGATAGTCTCAAGACCATGGAAAGGGGAGCTCATGTTAAAGTCCTGGAAAGGAATTCGCCCGACGATCGATCCAACGGTCTGGATTGCTGAGACGGCTGTGGTGGTCGGGGACGTCACCATTGGAGCCGAGTCGGGGCTCTGGTATGGGGCCGTGGTGCGAGGGGATGTCAATAGAATCACCATTGGAGAGCGAACGAACATTCAGGACCTCTCCCTGCTCCATGTCACCCGGGAGAAGTACTCCCTGACCTTGGGGAACGATGTGACGGTCGGTCATCGGGTGATTCTTCACGGGGCCTCTTTGGGAAATCGGATTCTGGTAGGAATGGGGAGCATCATCATGGACGGGACAAGAATCGGCGATGATGTCATTATTGGCGCCGGATCCCTTGTGACCGAGGGAACGGACATTCCTCCGGGAGTTCTGGCCTTTGGCTCTCCCTGTCGCGTTCGTCGGGAGCTGACCGAAGAGGAGCGAAAATGGATCGGTGAGTCCGCCCGCCATTATGTCCTTTACCGACTTGAACATGCCCGGGAAGAGAACCGGATCGTCTAATGAGGCTTTTGTTTCCACGCTTTCTCGGGATCCGCATTCTTCTGGCCCTTGCCATTGGCTTTATGGTGGTGGTCCTCCTGGCTGTGTTGGGCGCAGTGGACGAAGTTCTGGTCCGCCACAACGCCTTTAAGACGCTCTCTCGGGAGGGACGCCTTGTGGCCCAGGAGTTTGCCTTCGGTGTCGAGATGCGCCATGAGGCCGACCGCTTCCTGGAATCTCTTCCCCAGTCGACCGGGAACCGTCTGGCCCAGGTCGGGGAGCTGGTGGCCATTCGGAAGGAAATGGCCGCGGTTCTCGCAATCCGGCACAATGTAACCCGGGTCGATCTCCTGTCGCGGCAGGAGGGATTGCCCCAGAGGGTCTCGACATCGGGGGCCGAGATGTCCCTTGCCGAGAGGAATGCCCATAAAAGCGTGGTCTCCGGCCGTCTCCCCTGGGCCTCCATTCGCTCCGGCCGTGGCCGCGGAGTCTATGTGGTGGTTCCCTTTGTCCACAAGGGGATGATCTTGGGAACGGTGGGGGTCCGCCTCTCGACCTATGAAGCCACCCGTCTTGTCAAGGATGAAAAAAGAAGGATGGCGCTCATCCTTCTCGCTGGCTTCCTGGCCCTGGTCATCGTCCTGAGTCTTGTGCTAAAGCGCTGGCTCATCGATCCCCTTGAGCGTCTTGGCAAGTCAATGAGACAGGTGGGACAGGGGGAGCTGAATACCGATTTCGGAGTCAGTGGGTCCGCGGAGGTCAGGAGTGCCGGAGAGTCCTTCAATCGCATGGTGTCGATGCTTCGGGAGCAATCAGAGGAACGGGACCGGCTACTCGAAGAGATTCGACGTCTCAATGACGGCTTGAAGGACAAGATCGCCGACAAGACCCGGGAGCTTGAGGAAAAGAACCGGGACCTCGCCATGACCAATGAGGCGATGTACTTTCTTCAGCGCCGGCTGACCGAGCTTGAGCGAAGGGCTGCTGTGGGCGAGGGGCTTGCTGTCGTTGCCCATGAGCTTGGAAATCCTCTGCACTCCATTTCGGGGCACCTCGAGCTCCTTCACGAGGAGCCCGAACTTCCGGCCAGAGTGAAACGGCCTCTTCAGATTATTTCCAGCCAAACCGACCGGATGATCAAGGTTCTGAAAACACTTCTCGCGATCTTTCGCAATTCCGAGCCTGCCCGTGAACCCGTGGATATCTTCCTGCTTCTTGAAGATGTCGTGGCCTTGGTCGAGCCTCGTCTCAAGGCCGTAGGGGTTTCCGTGACCCTTGTCCCCACTCCTGGAGTCCCGAGTGTCATGGCTGATCCACACGCCCTCCAGGGGCTCTTTATCAATCTCCTCGAAAACGCTCTCGATGCGATTGGCCGGGGAGGAGCGGTCTCCATTCATATGGAGACCGGGGAAAAAGGAGTGACGGTCCATGTCAGGGATTCGGGACCCGGAATTCCGGAGTCCCTTCAGGGGAAGATCTTTGATCCTTTTTTTACGACAAAGCAGCGCGGAACGGGATTGGGGCTTGCCGTCTGTCGAAAGATTGTCGATGATCTTGGGGGGGAGATCCGGCTCGGAGATCTGCCAGGGGGGCACCTTGTCGTCTTTCTTCCCTTTGGCGGAGAAGGCCGATTCCCGCCTCATCCTAGGGAGGTCGGGGTGGCACCAGAGAGCCCGGGACGCTCTTGAACACAGACTTGCGGATCTGTTACTGTGAGCTATGACTTCAAAAGCTGACAGAAAACCCAAAATGCGGCTTGTTTCGGAGGTGGAGTCTGAAAAGAGGTCGATCCTTGTCGTCGAGGACGATGATGTGGCCCTGGACCTTCTGGCAGAAATCCTTCGGCGTCATCATTTTCAGGTCTGGACGGCTTCTTCCGTGACCTCCGCCCTCGAATTTCTGGAAAAGCGTCCTGTGGATCTCGTCCTGTCCGATATCCGGATGCCCGAAAGGGGAGGGATGGATCTTCTGAAACAGATCCGGGAGAATCAATCCCGGATTCCTGTTGTTCTCCTCTCGGCTTTCGGAGACGAGCACCTCTGGGTGGAGGCGCTCTCAGCCGGAGCCGTTGACCTGATTCCAAAACCCTTCAAAAAACAGGAAATCATAGACGTCATCAACAAGACGCTTGCCGGATAGGGGGGATCTTCCTGACCCCTTTCCTTAACGGCTGTCCTCAACGTCCCTAACCAAAATGAGGTATTTTTCTATGGCGAACTCGGGCACTCTTGGCATTTCGGGAAAGTCCCTCCGTCGTTTGACCGGCTCTTTCTTTCTGGCAGTTGCCCTTCTGTCCGGGACCTCTGTCTTTCCCGGGTTGGCGATGGCCGATGGAGGGGGATCGCCCGTGCCGGAGAAGGATGTGGCGGCGGGCCTCGCTCTCCAGAAGAGCTTTGAGGCAGTCTCGCAGGCGGTTCTTCCGGCGGTGGTGAATATCTCGACCACTGCGCTTGTCTCGAGTCAGCCGCATTTGCCCCCGATGTTCGACGACCCCTTCTTCAAGCGTTTTTTTGGAACGCCTCCCTTCGGGAATGGGAATCAGACTCCCCAGAAGCATGTGGAGAGAAGCCTGGGTTCCGGCTTTATCATCAGCTCCGATGGAGTCATTGTCACCAACAATCATGTGGTAAAGAACGCCACTAAGGTCACCGTTCTGCTGAATAACCGTAAATCCTATCAGGCGAAGGTTTTGGGGACAGACCCGATGACCGACATCGCCGTCATCAAGATCAATGCCCGGACCCCCCTTCCTACCGTCACTTGGGGCGACTCAAAAAATGTGGATGTGGGGACGATCGTTCTCGCCATGGGCTCCCCTTTCGGTCTGACCCAGTCGGTGACGATGGGAATTGTCTCGGCCCTCAAGAGAAGCAATATGGGGATCGAGCAATACGAGAATTTCATTCAGACCGATGCGGCGATCAATCCGGGAAACTCGGGAGGTCCTCTGGTCAACCTTCGGGGAGAGGTCGTGGGGATGAATACCGCCATCTACACGACAAACGGAGGGTATGAGGGAATTGGTTTTGCAATTCCTGTGACCATGGTCCGTCAGGTGGTCCAGGATCTTATTACCAAAGGGAAGGTCGTTCGCGGATGGCTTGGGATTTCGATCCAGAATGTGACCCCCGTTATCGCAAAGCAATTTGGCCTCAAGAAAAACTCCGGCGTTCTTGTCAGCGACGTCCTCCCTGGAAGTCCGGCGGAAGCGGCTCACCTGAAGCGTGGCGATGTCATTACGGCGCTCAATGGAACGACCGTTGAGGATGCCAATGACCTCCGGATGCATGTCGCCCGGATTCCTCCCGGCAAGACCGCCACTCTGACCCTAGTCAGAGAGGGCAAGGTCCGGAAGATTGATGTCAGGGTCGGCGAGCTTCCGAAAAAGCTTGCCATGAACCAAGAACGTCATGAGGGGAGCGCCGGAAACTTTAAGAATGTTCTCCGGGGCCTCCGGATCCTCGATCTCACCGGGGATATTCGCCAGCAACTGGGAGTTCCCAACAACGTCCATGGTGTCGTGGTCCAGGCCGTTCAGCCGGGATCGGCCGTAGAGGCCGCCGGTCTTCGTCGGGGAGATCTTATTGTTGAGGTCGACCGAAAGCCGGTTCGAACCGTGAGGGACTTTGTCCGAATTGCTCGAAAGATTCCGGCCGACACGGAAGTGTTGCTGACCATTCTGCATGACGGTCGTCACAGCTATGTCTCTGTCTCCCCCTAAAGGGGGCGTTGCCGAGGGGAGCGGGCCGGCAGGCTCGCCTCTCTCTTTTCGCAGCGTCCGTCGGATTTCGGTGATGGGTGTCGACCCCGGGTTGGCCCGAACGGGGTGGGCGGTTGTTTCAGGCGAAAGCTTCCAGCGCCTTTCCTTTGATGACGGGGGAACAATCAAGACCGGTGCCGGAGGACTCCTCCACGAAAGGATTGGAGCCATCTGCGGAGAGCTTGAAGAGGTGATTCGTCGTCACAAGGTCTCGGCACTGGCCGTGGAAGATCATTTTTCCCGGCGGAGTGCCCCGGGGGTTGGCCACCTTTTGGGTCCTGTCATTGGAGCCGTGGCCCTTTTGGCCTATCGAAACCACCTCTCATTTCTTCTCATTCCCCCCAAGGAGCTCAAGCATCGATTGACAGGGACCGGTGAGGCCGGAAAAATGGGGCTTATCCGTTCTCTCTCCTTTTGGTTCGGACCGGGGATCGAGATCGGGACGACCCACGAAGGAGATGCGCTGGGGCTGGCTTTTCTTGGATACGGACGGCTGGACCGACCATGATTGCCCGGCTTTTTGGCACAATCGAGGAGGCGGGTCCGGACTGGGTGATCCTTCGGGCCGGCGCGGTCGGCTATCGCGTCCTTCTCTCTCCCTATGCCATGTCCCAGCTCCCCGCCCCGGAGAAGGAGACGTCTCTCCGAACCTTTCTTCTCTGGAGCGAGCATCAGGAGACCCCCCTTCTGGTGGGATTTCTTGATGCGGCAGAGGAGGAGCTCTTCCATGAAATTCGCAGGATCGGGGGATTGGGGCCTACCAAGGCCATTCGCATGATTTCCCTTTCGCCCGCGAACTTCTGGGACGCCATTGCTTCCGGAGATGTGGGGCGACTTCGCAAACTCAAGGGGGTCGGCGAAACCACGGCAAAAAAGCTTGTCTCGGAGCTCAGGGATCGTGTTCCCTCGCTGATTTCAGCCACTCCCCCCGACGTGACTTCCGGTGACAGCCCTTTCCCGGAAGGCCGCCCGTCTTCCCGTGGAGCCGTTTCCGCGGTTCGAGAGGCTCTCGTAACCCAGTTCGGCCATTCTCCGTCGGAGGCCGATGCCATGATCCGTCGGGCCCTGTCCCGAAACCCTTCCGCACGCACCGAAGAGGAGCTCTTCCATGAAGTCTACCGACACGGAGTGGACTGACCCCGCTCCGGGTCCCCTCGATCTCCCCGACCTCCCATCTCCGGACTCCGGCCCCGGGATTCGTCCTCGGACCTTCGACGAGTATGTCGGGCAGGAGGCCGTTATTGAGGGACTTCGAATCAGTATCGAGGCGGCCACCGCCCGCGGGGAATGTCTTGATCACATCCTTCTTCATGGCCCTCCGGGGCTGGGAAAGACCACGTTGGCGAGCCTCATTGCCGGAGCGATGGATGTTCCTTTCCTGACGACCTCGGGTCCCGTCCTGGAGAAGGGCGGTGACCTTGTGGGGATCCTCTCCCGTCTCGCTCCTCGCACCGTCCTTTTTATCGACGAGATTCACCGGCTTCCCCGGGCGGTCGAGGAGATCCTTTATGGCGCTATGGAGGATTTTGCCATCGATGTGATTTTCGACCGGGGGCCCGCCGCCCGGACATTCCGACACCAGCTTCTCCCCTTTACCCTTGTGGGGGCCACGACCCGGGCCGGCCTTCTTTCGGCGCCCCTCCGGGACAGGTTCGGGATTTTTCAGGACCTCGATTTTTACCGGCCTGACGAGCTCGTCAGGATTCTTCTGCGTTCGTCCGCCGTTTTGGGCTTTTCCCTTCCGGAAGAGGCCGCACTGGAAATCGGATGCCGTTCCCGGGGAACTCCCCGCATCGCCAATCGTCTCTTGCGGCGGGTCAGGGACTTTGCCCAGGTCAGGGCCCGAGGCAGGGTCAGCCGGGACCTGGTCATTGAGGCCCTCCGGATCGAGGGGATCGACGATCTGGGATTGAACCGGGTCGACCGGAAGGTCCTCTCAACCATTGGAACTGTATATGGAGGGGGACCTGTGGGCGTCGATGCCCTGGCGGCGACCCTTCAGATCGAAGTCGATACGATCATCGATGTGGTGGAGCCCTACCTTCTGAAAGAAGGGCTGATCGCCCGGACTCCCTCCGGACGACGTCTCACCGAATATGGTCAAAAGCGGCTGGCGCAGTCGGAGTTTTCGGGAGAGGGTTGGGGCTGACCAAGGAGCACAGGTGGTGAAGGCCGGTTTTACTTCTGCGAGGGGATTCCGTAGTTGTATGTCACTCCCAAAAGAATCGGAAGGGTCCACATCGATCCGGACGAGACATTCGTTCCGGTGGCGACGTTCTGGGAGCCGACGGGTCCCTGGATAAGGGTGGGAAGAACCTCGGCGTAGACGGAAAACAATGGATTGACGGGGTAAAGAGCCCCCACTCCCACATCGAGCGTTAGGGAGACTGAGCCGGCATTCCCCGAGTTGGCCGAGAGGGTATTGAAGGACGGTCCGATGTCGGCGGCCAGGTAGGGAATGATGCCCCCGGTGGCATAGCGGGGATCGACAAGGGGAACCGTGGCTCCCGCCGTCAGCGGTAGGGCCGAAAGCCCGTGGAACCCCATGCTGGGAGCAAAGGCCATATAGCCCACCGAAAACCTGAGCCCCAAATGAGGCGCCACCTGGGAGCTCCACCGCAGATGAAAGTCAAGTCCCGTGTTTTCAAGGTTTTCGAGGCTTTGTGAGGGAACGGGGGTTCCATCGATCGTCCCGCTGATCGGGCCGGAGAGAATGGGGGCCACACCTCCATCGAAGGAGAGGCTCTGCCAGGAGAAGGGACCGCCATCAGCGGCCAGTGCGGGGGATGTTCCGAAAAGGAGGGTCAGGAGGGCCAGGAAAATCCTGAGGATTCCTCCGGGCGAGCGATCCTTTTCTTCCGCGACTGTATGAAATTTCGGGGGGGAGTTCATGGGAGACATTTTCCCTGCCCCGATTGAGAATGTCAAACGCATCCGTCCGGTATTCCTTCCGGCATCATGATCGGGAGTCAATGTGCAGATAGGAAATCTTCTGTGGCTGTTCTTTATTTTTATGATGCTCCAGCCAGTCATTTCCCGGAGAATGCTCGAATATGCCCGGGCCCAGGCCCTCCGTAACCTTGAGCGGTCGAGGGGAAGTCGGGCCATTGCACTGGTTCATCGTCAGGAAACCATGAACCTTCTGGGCTTTCCGATCCTTCGGTACATCAATGTCGAAGATTCGGAGGAAATCCTCCGGGCCATCAAGCTGACGGATCCCAACACTCCCATCGACCTGATTGTCCATTCTCCCGGAGGGCTTGTCCTTGCGGCCATGCAGATTGCCCATGCCCTGGCCAATCGAAAAGCTCCGGTGACGGTTTTTGTCCCCCACTTTGCCATGAGCGGGGGAACCCTCATTGCTCTGGCCGCCTCCCAGATCGTGATGGACGAAAATGCCGTCCTTGGCCCCGTCGACCCCCAGATTGGGGAGTTCCCGGCGGCCTCCATCCTTAGGGTCCTCGAGCGGAAAAGCCACGACGAAATCGACGACCGGACCCTCATCATGGCCGATGTGGCAGAAAAAGCCATCCGACAGCTTGCCCTGGGGGTCACGGCCCTTCTCTCAAAGCGCCTGCCGGGAGAAAAGGCCAAGGGACTGGCGGAACTTCTGGCGACTGGACACTTTACTCACGACTACCCTCTGACGGTGGAGGAGCTCAGACGCCTGGATATCCCGGTCTCTACCGACATGCCCGAAGAGGTCACACTGTTCATGCGCCTCTTCCCCCAACCGAAGCAGCTTTCACCTTCGGTGAGCTACCTTCCTACACTGCCAGGACGCCGTCCATGAGGGCCACTCTCTTCCGGGCACGATTCATTCTTCCGGAGACGGCTCTCTGTTAGAATGCTGGGAGGGTCCCTCCCGGCGACTCACTTTTTTGAAAGGATCATTTCATGGTTGTTGTGGCCAACAGGATCCGGGTGGCACCCGGGTATGAGAAAGACTTTGAAGAGCGTTTTCGCAATCGCAAGGGAAAGATCGATGGCTTCCCGGGTTTTATTCGCAATCTTATACTTCGCCCGGTGGATTCCGAATATTACTCCGTCATGACCTTCTGGGAGTCGGTGGAGGCCTTCGAGGCCTGGACCCGCTCGGATTCTTTCCGGGAGGCCCACAGCGGCGAGCGTCCTCCCCGCGAGATGTTTGCCGGCCCGAATGTCCTTGAGATTCACGAGGTGATCATGGATACAGCCGGCCATGTCTAAAGGCGTTCTTCTTTTGTCGGGAGGGCTCGACTCCACTCTGTCGGGCCTTCTTCTTCGGCGCATGGGGGTCGACCTTGTCGCCCTTCACCTCGAGAGTCCGTTTGGTTGCGATTCGATGGCGGAGACCATGGCCAGGGAAATCGGGATTCCCCTGGTGGTGAGGCCCAAGGGAGAGGCCTTTCTCGACATGCTGGGCCATCCTCGCTATGGGTATGGAAGTGCCATGAATCCCTGTGTCGACTGTCGGATCCACATGTTCCGCATGGGGCGCTCCTTCATGGAAGAGGTGGGGGCCTCCTTTCTGGTGACCGGCGAGGTCCTGGGCCAGAGGCCTATGTCCCAAAAAAAACGTGCCATCGTCTCCATTGATGCCGATTCAGGGATGGAGGGGCTTGTCCTCCGCCCCCTCTCCGCCCGCCTTCTCCCCGAAACCCTTCCGGAAAAGGATGGGACGGTGGACAGGAAAAAGCTTTTTGGCTGGGCCGGACGGTCTCGCAAGCCCCAGCTGGCTCTGGCCTCCCGACTCGGTCTCTCCACCATCCCCTCCCCCGCCGGAGGCTGCCTTCTCACCGACTCCCATTTCAACGACCGGATCGGGGACTTTGTTCGGATCGACTGGGGGAGGGGAGCGGAAGTCGGATCCCGACGGGACGCGGTCGCTGCGCTTCTCCGCTATGGACGACATTTTCGATTCGAGGAGGGCGAGTGGGTGGTCGTCGGACGCTCTCAAGAAGACAATCGCAATCTTGAGAGGCATATCCGGGGCGCCGGGGTGGCCTTCCGCCCGGAAGGCTTTGATGGCCCCCTTGTCTGTCTACTCTCCGACCCCCCTGTTCCGGTGGCCCGGATGGAGGAGCTGGCGGTGGGGGCCCTTCATGCCTTTGGAGGAGGCAAGGTTCCGGATGGACCGCTCTCCGTCAGGGTATTGTCCAGGGAGGGGGAACGCTCCCACACCTTGCCGACGCTCCCCCCCGAGCGCCATCATCTTCGGGATAAGACGGTGTGGATGGCCCGGTGGAGGCAGTAATGGCCACTATCAAAGAACTTGTCACCGACCACAGCCGGCAATTCTCTCTCCGGGGAAGGACGTTTCTTTCGGTTTACCCGGTCTTTTCGCGCCGGGCTCGCGGGATTTCCGTGGGAGTCAACCTCAATCTCGACCGGGGATGCAACTTCGATTGCATCTACTGTCAGGTTGACCGGTCCGGCTCCCTCTCGTCCCCGCTACCTTCTCTCAAGGAGCTTCCAGAGATTGTCCGGGAGGAGCTGGGGCTTTTGTTTGAGGCGATGGTGACAGGAGAATTCTTTTCCGTTTCCCCCTTTGAGGACCTTCCTGTGACTCTGCGGTCGGTCAAGGATATCGCCTTTTCCGGGGATGGAGAGCCCACCCTGTCGCCGGTCTTTATTGAGACCGCCCGGATTGCACGAGATTTTCTCGCCGAAAAAAGGATGACCGGAGAAGCGCCACTTTTGCGTCTGATCACCAACGGGACGGGGCTTTTCAGCCGGGATCTCCGAGAGAAGACCCAGAAGATTTTCCTTGAGAAGGGGCCCGGAGAAATCTGGCTCAAGCTCGATGCGGCCACCCCGGCATTCTTCGACCGGATCGACCGGGCCCACATCCCCTTTTCCCGCATGATGGAAGGGCTCGAGGAGATTGTCCTGAGCCTTCCGGTCACACTTCAGACGATGGTTCTCGATTTCGGTTCTCCGGGGAGCCCCGGATCCTTTGCCTCCGATCGAACCTTCTGGGAGCCCCTTCTCGAACGGGTGGATCTCTGGAGCCGGCGTGGAGCCAAGATACGGGCCTGGCATCTTTATGGGGTCGCCCGGACCCCGGCACTTTTGGAGGTTCGCCGGGTTGATCCCTCCCGTCTTCATGCGTACGCCGGGGAGGCCAGGGAACGCCTGCCTTTCCCGGTGGAGGTCTTTGAATGATCTCCTCCCTTCCCGAGTTCTTTGCAGGATATGCCGGGCTGGCCCATGAGAGCGGACCGGGACACCCTGAATCTCCGGGAAGACTTTCGGCGGTGATAGAGGCAGGAGAGCGACTGGTGGCGAAGGGGAGAGCCCGTCTTCTTGAGGCCAGACCCGAGGCGGATCTCTCCCTGGCCCGAGCCGTCCACGACAGGGACTATGTGGACTTTCTGGAAGGGATGGAGCCAGGCCAGCCTTCCCGTTCCATCGATGCCGACACCCGGGTCGGAGGGGCGACGGTTGTCGCCTTGAGGGAGACACTCGGCATTGTCAGGGACCTTTCGGAGACGTCTCCCGGAACCTCTCGCCGGACCTTTGTTGCGATGAGGCCTCCCGGCCACCACGCCCATTCAGGGGGAGGAATGGGGTTTTGTGCGATCAATCCCCTGGCCATCCTGTGCGCCCTCCGGAGATCCAAAAATCCGACGGAACGTATCGCCGTTTTCGACTTCGATGTGCACCACGGAAACGGCACCGAAGAAATTCTCAGAAAGCTTCCCGGTCCGGAGAACCTTTTGTTTGTCAGCACCCATCGCTATCCTTTTTACCCCGGAACCGGGTCAGGCCGGGACAATTGGGAAGGGGAGGGCGGGGAGGGGATCCTCGACATTCCCCTGCCAGCCGGGACAGACGATGACGATTACGAACGGATTCTTGAGGAGGTCGTTTTTCCCAGAATGGCGCTCTTTTCACCCGGAGTGATTCTGGTGAGCGCCGGATTCGATGCCCATCGGGACGATCCTCTGGGCGATATGGCGCTGACTGAGGAGAGTTATCGTCGCGTGGGTTCCTGGATTCATGGGGCCACCGCGGGGCCCTGTGTGGCTTTTCTGGAGGGCGGATATGACCTTCCGGCCCTTCGCCGCTCGACGATGGACTTCCTCTCGGGATGGTTCGGAGAGTAAAATAAGGACAAGGCGCTTTTCCAATTGACCCAGGCGCCCTTGGGGATATCGGCCTGATTGGGAGAAAGAGAATCGAGTGGGGGATATTATTTCAGATCTGAAAGAGGGAACAAGGCGGCTTGTTCTGCTTGTCCCGGTGGTGGCTGTTCCCATGGAGGACGGGCGGGACGAATGGTGCTTTGCCCCACAAGAGTCGCATCGTCGTGAGATGGCGCGTCTTGCGGCTCTTTTTGAGCAGTGGGAATCAGAGTCCCTTCCTGTCATGCGAGCGAGTCATCCCCATCGGGAAGCTGAGATTCGGGAGCTTTTCAGGATTGTTCGCTCGAAAATTCTCCTAAATAACAGTAACAGACACTTTCTGGGCTATATTCCTCGGGGAGGAAAGGTCGAGGAGGGGCGCTCCTTTTATTTGACGACCTTCGAGAGGACCTTCGATCACTTGACCGGTCTTTTGTCTGACGTGACGAAGCCCGGTCTGTCCGGAGAGACCTCCGGGCGCACCAAAGGATCCTGACATGGAACCCTCTCATGAAAACGGCCACTGCGACTCCTGCGGGAGGAGCAATGTTGTTCTCTACAAGCTCTCTCTTGGCCATGATTTCTTTGATCGTCCCTACGACCGGCTGACATCTCCGGGCGACCTCTTCCCTCGTTGGTACTGCGAGGAGTGCTCCCGTGAGAAGGATTTTCAGCGGGATGTTCGGGCAATACGGGAGGAGTTCGTCAAGCTTCGGTGCGGTCAGGGTTCGCTACTTGATGTCCCCTCGGTCTTTTCCCGGGCCCGGCTCCGGATTGCCGAGATCGACCAAAGCGTCAAGCGGGGACGGGGACCCCATGTCATTCTTGCCCCGAGAGAGGTGGCGCATCTTCTCATGGAGCTCGACTCCTGGGCGGAGGAGCATGATCCGGGGGAGAATGGAGTCAAAAACGAAACGGTCAGCAAGGGGTGACGATGGACGATCGGCTCGGTCTTAAAGATCTGGTGCGCAAGGCGGCAGGGCTCTCCGAAGGTGAACGAAACGCTGCCACAAGGATTCTGGAGGCCATTGCCCAGGGCGGGAGGGAAATGGCCTCGCTTCTCTCGGACGGCCCCCTGCGGGGGCTGACCGGAGCCTCAGGAGCGGTGAATGTCCAGGGAGAAGAGGTTCAAACCTTTGACGAGATCGCCCAGGAGGTCTTTACCCGAAATCTCCGGGACTCTGCCTCGGTCAACCTTCTTGTCTCGGAGGAGCGGGAGGAACCCGAAGCCCTGGGCGGAGGAGCCGGGGCCTTGCATGTGGCCATGGATCCCCTCGACGGCTCGTCGAACCTCGCAGTTTCGGGTCCCGTGGGATCAATTTTTTGCGCCTACCGGCCCGCCTCCCGGAAGACCGGGAGCCCCGCGGAAGAGGTTCTCGCCGCGGTGGGATCCCCTGTGATGGCGGCCTATGTCCTCTACAGCGTCTCGACGCTGCTGGTTGTCTCCTTTGGCCAGGAGGTCCGGCAGTATGCTCTTGAAAACTCCCGGGGAGAATTCCTTCCCCTCCCCGGGGCGGTGCGGTTCCCGGAAAAGGGGGGCAACATCATCAGCCTCAATGCGGGAAACTCCTCCCGGTGGAGGGAGGGGGACAAGCACTACCTTCGCTCCCTGGAGGGCAAATCCTACTCCGCCCGTTATGTGGGAGCTTTGGTCATGGACTTCCACCGGAATCTTCTCAAGGGGGGGATCTATCTCTATCCGGGAGACCTCCCAAAAGCGGACAAGGCGGGGAGCCTTGCCCATCCCGAAGGCAAGCTTCGGTTGCTTTATGAGGCGATTCCCATGGCGTGGATTGCCCGGGCGGCCGGAGGGGAAGCCGTCGATGGACACCGTCCGATTCTCGAGGTTCCTCCGGTGCACATTCATCAGAGAGTTCCCCTTGTCGTGGGGACAGCCTCCCTGGTGGCCGATTATCTCCGTCTTGTTTCCTCGGTTTCCTGAAGACCGTTCATCGAGAGCGTCGCCCAAGATCTTTCCTCGGACCGTTAGCTTCCCGATGGAAGCCGAAAGGCCAAAAGCCGGGGCCGACTCATTTCCTCCATGGCGTAGGCGATCCCTTCAAATCCGCTTCCCGATTCCTTGATTCCCCCGTAGGGCCAGTGGTCCAACCGAAAGGTGGGAATCTCGTTAATCAGGACTCCCCCCGCTTCAATGGCTCGGGCCCATCCAAAGGCCCGGTCAATTTCCCGGGTAAAGATTCCCGCCTGAATTCCGTAGCGTGATCGGTTGATTCTCTCGACCGCCTCTTCGGGGGTGTCGAAGGGGTTGATCGTGGCGACGGGACCGAAGACCTCCTCCTGCTCAATGGGCCAATCGGCGCCCGTTCCTTTTAAAAAGACCGGATAGAGAAGGGCCCCGTCCTGGAGAGGAGTGCTCAGGGGTGTCGCTCCGGAGGCGATGGCCTCCTCGATCTTTCGACGGACATTGTCCGCGTGAGAGCGAGTGATGAGCGGGCCCACAAGTGTGCGGGACGAGTCCGGTGGGCCAATCCTGCCCTCCCTACCGAGGGCCTCTGTTTTCTCCCGCAAGAGGGCGCACAGAGGCTCAAAAAGAGGACGAGCCACAAGGATCCTCTGAATGGAGATACAAACCTGGCCGGAGTTGGCAAAGGATCCGGCAATCAGCCGATCCGGAAGGTCATCGGTCATTCCGTCCTCCAAAATCATGACGGCCGCCGTTCCTCCCAGCTCGAGCAGAACCTTTTTTCTGGGAACGCGGTCCCGTATGTGCCAGCCGACTGTGGCCGAGCCGGTAAAGGAGATGACGGGCAAGGCGGGGTGGTCGATCAGCCGCTGGGTGTTGGGAAGGTCGCAAGGGAGAATCGAAAGGGCTTCAGGGGGCATTCCTGCCGCGAGGAGAATGGCTCCCAGGGCCAGGGCTGTCGTCATGCCCCGAGGTGCGGGCTTGACGACAAGAGCGCTGCCGGTGGCAATCGCCGGTGCGACCTTGTGGGCCAGGAGATTCAAGGGAAAATTATAGGGGGTAATGGCCAGGACCGGACCGGCCGAGACCCGCTCCACCAGGCCTACCATTCCCGTGCCCTGCGGGACGAGATTCCCGGGCTGGAAGTGGTGGCCAGTGGTTGTGGAGAGGTCTGCGGCCACACGAAAGGTCGCAATAGCCCGGTCGACTTCGAAAAGGGCTGCTGAAGAAGGCTTGCCCACTTCAGCGGTGATGAGGTGGGCGAACAGAGATCTGTTCTCTTCGATTCCTCGGGCGGTCTCTTCAAGGATGGCGCGCCTTCGGTAGGGGGGAAGATGAGACAGGATTGCCTGTCCTTTGGCAATCGCGTCGAGGGCCGAGTGGAGATGGTCCGCTCCGGGTTGAGCCACTCCCCATGCGACTTCCTTTTTTTTCACGGCGACGAGAGGGTGGGGGAGTGTCCCGATAAAGCTTTGAAGTTCGTGAGGAGGGAGGGTTCCGGTCTCCCATCGCCCTCCGACAAGAAAGGGAACGGGGGTGCGGGAGAGAAGTTCCTCGACCATGAGACAGATCCTTTCTGCGGGAGGGAGGATGCGCGGGAATTGACTGGTTCCTAGAATACCATCGAGGCTATTTGTCGAAAAGAGGAGGCAGAGAAAAGGGGACGAAAGAAGAAGCAGGATGGCTCGAGGTAGAAGAACGCAAGAAGAGTAAAAGGAAGGGGGCCGTTGATCCGCTGCACGAAGCGGGGCGGCCCCTTTTGGAAGTCAGAAGCCGGCTCCCTTGCCAGAATTTCTTCTTCGGGCGTCAGAGATCCCAAATACATAAGCCAGTCCGCTGGTCAGAAGAAAAAAGCCCACGATCACGAGAACTATCATTCCCGGGTTGGCTGAAGGTCCCAACATGTGTCGTATCCTTTCATGTGAGTGAATGTTCGCCGGGAAATCCTGTTCAAGCTCCCGGCTAAGTTGATTGTATTCCACCCCGGATTTTCCCTTCAATCCAATGATTTATTATTCACAAACTAACAATGGAAAGGGTGAGCGGGGTCTTGGGGGTCCAGCCCTCCGAGGAAGCGTTGGCTGCTGCCCCATGATCTCTCCAAAAGACCGCCTGGCGGCCGGGGATTCCGGTGGGGTCGGGATCAGGTATGGACTCAACCGCTCATCGCCTTCATGGCGAGAGTCCTGCTGGTTTATCCGAAAAGCGCCGTAAAACTCCGGCCTTAAGGCCGGGGATATAAGGCGTGTCCCGTCTCGTGGGAGAATAGGAGCCATGAAACGACGT
>JBMFWG010000029.1:0-23129 GCA_049965515.1 Leptospirillia bacterium | reverse complement strand
TCCTGATCAGGGTCCGGTCGCAGGGCGAACCGGAAGGCTTGACGTCGTTTCATGGCTCCTATTCTCCCACGAGACGGGACACGCCTTATATCCCCGGCCTTAAGGCCGGAGTTTTACGGCGCTTTTCGGATAAAGTTTCTGGAGAGGGGCTGTCGCAATCGAGAGCAGTGGGATCGATGTGACCCAAAGCATCGAAGTTTTTGTTGGATGCCAGAGAAAGTCACTATAAAGAGGATTGATATGGTGAGAAAGAGCAAAGCTCCACCAGTTCAAAAACCACATGAACTGTAGCGTATCACTATAATCTCCTGCCCTAGCAAGAAACGCATGTTCATGGGGGATCAGGACTTTTCCCCAGAAGTGAGTCTGAGCTTCAAAAATCAGTCCGTAAAAACAAAACGACACAAAGACAAAAACAAGCCATTTTACGGCGACTCTGAATCGTACTCCCCACACTTTAGTCATTTGTTTTAACCACAAGAATCGCCTTTAAAATCTTCTCCGGGGCAGTGCCTTGAGTCAGAAGGGAGCTCACGGCGAGTGTCCGGGCCCCTTCGGCCAAAAGAGCGGCCCCATTCTCCAGGGTAATCCCCCCTATCGCCACCAACGGGAGAGTCGTCAGCTCCCGTGTCTCAGTGATGGCGGCCACTCCTCGGGGGCTGACCCCCGTCTCCTTTGTCGTTGTCGAGAAAATCGGTCCCACCCCCAGGTAGTCAGGATGATGCGTCAGGGCTCTCAAAACCTCGTTCTTGTTGTGAGTTGAAATTCCCAGGTGCATCGACATTCTTTTTCTTTCTTCCCGAGAACGTCCTTCCTCGAGAGCCGACAGATCCTCCTGACCCAGATGGACCCCATCCGCCTCGCAGAGAAGTGCGATATCCGGACGGTCGTTGAGGGTGAAGAGGGTGCCGCTCTCTCTTGTCCAAAGACGGACCCGATCGGCCAGGAGAGCAAGAGATCGGTCATCAAGGCGCTTGTCCCGGAGCTGGAACCACGGAAGGCCGGCATCGAGAAGGGTACGGAGATGACGCTCAAAAGCATCGATGGAGTCGAAGTCCTGGGTTCCGGCCAGATAAAGAAGCGGGGGGAAGGGGCGGTTCATGGGAGGATCAGTCCCCCGCTTCCGGATCCTTCGACGGATTTTTCGGGAGGGCCTCCCGGCGCTCCATGAAGTGCTCGACGAAGGAGGTCGAATAGCGGCCGGATCGGAAGGTGGGATCGGCAAGAACCTCAAGATGGAAGGGGATCGTCGTCTTGATTCCCTCTACCTTCATCTCCCGCAGGGCCCGGATCATCCGGGCAATCGCCTCGTCACGGTTTTTTCCGGTGGCGATGACCTTGGCCACGAGGCTATCGTAGTGAGGAGGGATGACCGCTCCCTGATAGGCCGCGGTATCGACCCGGATTCCCGGTCCTCCGGGAAGGAGGAGTCGGGTGATTGTTCCCGGGGAGGGGACAAAGGTCCAGGGGTCCTCGGCGTTGATCCGGCATTCGATGGCATGGCCTTCGGGCTTGGCCGGCGGAGAGGCAATGGGCTCGCCCAGAGCGATCAAAAGCTGGGACTTGACGAGGTCATAGCGGAAAATCGACTCGCTGACAGGATGCTCCACCTGGATGCGGGTGTTCATCTCGATAAAGAAGAAGCGCTCTTCCGGATCGACGAGGAACTCCACCGTTCCGGCATTGACGTAGTCTGCGGCCTTCGAGGCGGCGATGGCCGCCTGACTCATGGCGGACCGCAGTGCGGCGGTAATGAAGGGGGAGGGAGCCTCCTCGAGAAGCTTCTGGTGGCGACGCTGAATCGAGCAGTCTCGCTCGCCTAAGGTGTAAATCGTCCCATCGGAGTCCCCGAGCACCTGGATCTCGACATGGCGAGGATTGACGAAAAATCGCTCGATATAGACTTCCTTGTTGCCGAAGGCCTGGAGTGCTTCCGTCTGGGCAGTCTGGAAGGCATTCGAAAATTCGTCGGGGCTGGTCACGATCCGCATTCCCCTCCCACCGCCGCCGCCCGAGGCCTTGATGATGAGGGGATAGCCGATTTCGGAGGCAACATCGAGCCCCTCGGATTCGGTGGCGATGGTCCCGATGCTCCCGGGAACGACCGGAACTCCGGCCTCCCTCATGAGCGCCTTGGCCCGGGCCTTGTCTCCCATGAGGGAGATCGTCTCCGGGGAGGGGCCGATAAAGGTGATGCCCGCCGCGTGGCAGATTTCAGCGAAGTGGGCATTTTCCGAGAGAAAACCGTACCCCGGATGGATGGCCTCCGCCTGGGAGATCTCGGCCGCACTGATGATGTTGGGGATATTCCGGTAGCTGCCATGCCCCTCGGGCGGCCCCACGCAGACGGCTTCATCGGCCATCTGAACGTGAAGGGCATTTTTGTCGGCTGTCGAGTAGATCGCCACCGTGGAAAGTCCAAGATCCCGACAGGCACGAATGACCCGGACGGCGATCTCCCCGCGGTTGGCGATCAGGACCTTTTTGAAGGATCGTTTCGAGGGGGAGGACATCAGGCTGTCTCTTCGGCCTTCAGGTCGATCTCGATGAGAGGAGCGCCGTATTCCACGGGCTGGCCATTTTCCACGAGGAAGGCCCGGACAGTTCCGTCAATCTCCGATTCGATTTCGTTCATCAGCTTCATGGCCTCGATGATGCAGAGGATCTGTCCCTTGGTTACCGGGCTTCCCACCTCAACATAGGGCGCTGCATCCGGCGAGGAGGAGCGATAGAAGGTTCCGACGATGGGGGAGGTGATGACCCGGACCCTCTCCGAACGGGCCACCGGCACGGTGGAAGGCGCAGTGTCTGGTCCCGTCTGAGAGGGGAGCAGCGCCTCTCCGTCCTGGGAGATCCTGAGGGTTCCCGGCGACAGGGGAGATCGGGCGATCTTGATCCGGGCCCCGTCCCGCTCGAATTCGAAGGAGAGGAGGTTATGCTCCCGGACGAGACCCAGGATCTCCTTGATATCCTCGTTTGTCATGAAAAGATGTCCTCCGGGTTCGTGGGGGGTCAGCTTCCGGAACGGACCCGTTCGATATACTCCGATGTGCGGGTGTCGACCTTGATTACGTCGCCCTCCTGAAGATGGAAGGGAACCTTGACTGTGGCCCCGGTCTCGACCTTGGCCGGCTTCGACCCTCCGGATGCGGTATCTCCCTTCCGGGCCGGATCGGTCTCGACGATGGTCAGGTCCACGAAGGTCGGCAGGTCGATGGTGATGGGCTTCTCCTTGTAGAAGAGAATGTTGACCGGCATCTGCTCCTTCAGGAAAAGAACGCGGTCTCCGAGATCCTTTTTCGTCAGGGTGATCTGTTCGTAGGACTCGTTATCCATGAAGTAGTAGTCTTCGCCCTGGGCATAGAGGAACTGCATCGTCTTCTCTTCCACGTCGGGAACATCGAACTTTTCCCCCGAACGGAAGGTTCTCTCGATGACAAGACCCGTCTTCATGTTCTTGAGCTTCGTTCGGACGAAGGCTCCGCCTTTCCCGGGTTTGACATGCTGAAACTCGACGATGAAATAGGGCTCTCCATCCACTTCAAGTCTTGCTCCACCACGAAAGTCACTGGTGACGATAACGGCCATTCATGCTCCTTGATATCTCCGGACGGGCCGGAGGAAAAGTTTATGTGCGCGGCGCCCCGGGGGATCTTCCTTGAAGAACATCAAGAAGGCCCAGGAGGCCGAGTCGATAGACGACAGGGCCGAGACCCCCGATGGTGCCAACGGCAATGTCGGAGACGAGGCTTGTCGCCCGGAAGGGTTCACGGCGAAAGACATTGGAGAGGTGAACCTCGACGAAGGGAAGCTCCACGGAAAGAAAGGCATCGCGTATGGCGATGCTGGTGTGGGTAAAGGCCCCGAGATTGGCGACCGCCCCGTGGGTTCCGTCCTCTCCTGCGGCATGGATCCTGTCGACCAGAGCCCCTTCATGGTTCGACTGGAAAAAGAGAGGAAGAAAGCCTTCACTCTTTCCAAGAGCCTCGATCTCCTGATGGATCTCGGCAAGCGTCCGGGTCCCATAATGCCCGGGCTCTCTCTTTCCCAGGCGATTCAGGTTCGGCCCCTGAAGAATCAAAATCTTGAACATGTCATTCCTGGCCCTGCGTGGCCTCTTCGATCGTCCTGAGCACAAGCAGGCGACAAAGACCGATGTTGGCTCCCGGCTTCAATGCCAGAAACAAAGCTTCGTTCTCGCCGAGAGGCACTCCGTAAAGCGTGGCCCGGTCCATCCAGACGACCGTTCCCTGAAGGCCTCCCCACCCGAGCATCCGGGTCATGTCCGAGACCGCCCGAACAATCTCGACCCCTTCGGCCGCAAGGATGTCTCCCCATAGCCCGGAGTCGGAGGTCTCGACCGACAGACCGTCGAGGGAGGCGCGGACATAGCCGGTAAAGGCTCGTCCCATCCTTCTCTGGACAGCCTCCACGATCTTCCCGGCAACCCCTTCGGGAAGGGACAGTGGAGGGGAGGATGCTTTTGGTTCCGAAGCGGGAGCAGGGGGAGAGGGTAGTTCGATCTCCGACTCTTGTTCCTCCATTTCGGGCTCGGGACTAGGGGCCGGAGCCTCTTCAGCCGGTGGCTCCGGGCGGGGTTCCGGCTCGGGTTCGGGGGCAGGAGAAGGTTCAGGACGAGAATCCTCCTGAGGCTCTGCCGAAATCTCTTCCACGGGCTCGGGAATAGGAGGCTCTGCAGGAGACGGAGTCGACCCGGCCGGTGGGATCAGGCGCAACATGGTCCGCACGGAATTGAGCTTTTCCGGGACCGTTTTGTTGTCGGGGTCCTTGGCCAGGACCGCCTCATAGACGGACAGGGCCTCTTCAATATGCCCCTGATTGACAAGAAGGTCTCCCATTGTTTCCGTCTGAGGCAATTCCGACCCCGAGGGTGGCATCGGGGCTTCCTGTTTGGGCTCTTTGGAGTCCGTTTTCTCCGCTACCGCTTCGAAGAGCTCGTGCGGCATCTCGACGATCGTCTCCTCCGGGGCCGGAGAGGAGGGAGCTTCTGTGGTGGGTTCCGGCTCCGGTTCAGATTCCGGCTCAAGTGGCAGGGGCTCCGCCATCTCTTCATGCGGCGCAGGTTCGGGTTGAGGCGGAGTTGAGGGGGCGGAGGGAGGGGCTGAAGCCCCCAAGGCCGCATCGACCTTCTCGATGATCTCCGTCATTTCGGGATCTCCGGGAGAAAGGGCCAACGCAGAGGTGGCCATGGCCTTGGCTTCCGGAAGTCTCGACTTTTCAAAATAAAGCGAAGCGAGGTTCTTGAGGGCGATCAGATTGTCAGGGATTGTCCGGTTGACAAACTCAAACTGCTCGATCGATCGGTCGGTTTCGCCTTCTTCCCGCAAGAGTTTCCCGTAGGTAATCCGGGCCGCAAGATAGTACGGATAGTATTCTTCCCCGTTCTTCAGAAGCTCGAGAGCCTCTTTTTTCCGACCGGCCTCAATATAGGCCTCGGCTAGCTGAAGGAAGGAGCGGCTTTTGGGATTGGCCGTTATCCGCTCTTCCAGAACCTTCAGTTCTTCAGGATTCATAAGTTTCCCGCCGTGAAGGATAAGGTGTCCACCCGAAGGAGGTGCCGATTGAGTTCTGCCGCGAGTCGATCGGCGTGTATCCTAGCAATGATGGGAGACAATTGCAAGAAAATCTCTAAAACGCCTGTCTTTATAAGGTGTTATGACGCCCTTGCCACTTGTCCGTCCAAATAACGGGTCTACTCCCCCTCTTGGGCCAAGGTGTTCGGGGAGGAGGCGCGGAAGGGAAGGTTCTCGAAGATTACTCGGGCCAGCGCGTCCTTAGAGCGCCTTGAGACAGGACGGCAATCTCCCTTTGGCGTCAAGAGGAGCGCCTCGTTTTCTGATGAGCCAAAACCGGTGAGCGGGTTGGAGATATCGTTGGCCACCAGGAGGTCTACTCCCTTGGCCCGACATTTTTCCAGTAGCTTCTCCCGGTCGAGGGAGGACTCAGCGGCAAATCCGACCAAACACTGTCCCGGCCGCCTCTTTGCCGCAAGCCCCTTCAGAATGTCGGGATTTTCCTGAAGTTCAAGGCTCCAGCCTCGCCCGTTCTTTTTTCGCTTTTCCGTCAGAGCCTCTGCCGGGCGATAGTCGGAGACCGCGGCAGCCATCACCAGGATGTCACAGACAGGAAAGAGTTTTTCCAGACTCTCCTTCATCTCCTGGGCCGTTTCGACGGCGTGGACCTCAACATCCGGAGGAGCGGAGAGGGCGGTAGGGCCCGTCACCAGCGTGACACGGGCCCCAAGCTCCCGGGCGGCACGAACAAGAGCCATCCCCATCAGACCGGAGGATCTGTTTCCGATGAATCGAACCGGGTCGAGAGGTTCGTAAGTGGGCCCGGAGCTGACCAGAACATGAAGTCCTGAAAGAGGAGCGCGGGAAGGGGTCTGTCCTGAGGGAAGGTGTCGGCGGACGACATCGAGAATCCGGTCGACCGAGGCCATCCGGCCCTGTCCGGAGCGCCCGGAGGCGAGGGAGCCCTCCTCGGGGGCGATCTCGATTACACCCCGGCGCTCAAGGCGCCCTCGATGCTCTTCGGTTGCCGGATGGAGATACATGGCTTCCTCCATGGCCGGAGCGACAAGAATCGGAATCTGTGCCGAGAGGGCAAGTGTCGACAGGAGATCGTCGGCAATTCCCAAAGAGAGGCGGGCGATAAAGTTGGCTGAGGCGGGAGCAATCAGGAGAATGTCGGCAGAATCAAGAAGGGCGAGGTGACGGATTCGTCCGGTGCCCTCTCCTTCCGAAAAGAGATCGGTTTCAACCTTGTGGTCCGAAAAGACCTCTGCAGAAAGGAAGGGAAAAAAGTGACGGGCGTTGTCCGTGGCCACCACACGAACTGTCACTCCTTCCTCTCTGAGTCGCCGGATCAGGTCGAGGGATTTGTAAGCGGCAATACTCCCCGTCACGCCGAGAAGGAGGGAGGGAGAGGAGCCTTTCAAGGGATCAGAGATCCCCGTCGAGATCGTCGCTCTCTTCCGGTGCAGAGTGCTCGGGATCTTCCTGGTAGACGGAGACGTCAGCCTGAATTGCTTCGGCCGACTCCCGGGCATATCCTCGGGAGGGGGCCAGCGCCTCTTCATGCTGACGGCGCGCGGCACGGAGGGCTTCCTTGTGCTTCTGCTCGGCAACGACCGCAGCCGGACCCATGATGATCGGCACGGACTTCGACAGGATCTCGGCGAGACCGATGGTGGTCTCCTTGTGGTAGGGCCAGTCGCCCACGGGAGGATGCCCTTCCATGATCTGGCGGGTGCGCTTGGCGGCCGCAATGACAAGTCGGTACCGGCTGTCGATGACATCATCGGCATAGTCGATCGGTTGTGAAACGATATCGTTCATGGGACTCCTCTTACTTTTGGGCAGAGTTGACTCTGCCACCTTGAGTGGGATAGGGCTCTGTCGTTCCCTTTTTGGCACCGGTCAGGAGTGCGGCGGCGGGGGATCTCCGGAAAACTCCTTGAGAAACACCTCTTCCATAAAGCGCAGAAGGCCCGCCTTTCTGTAGTGCTCCGCCCGGATGATGGCGAGGAGGTCCTGCGCGGTCCGGTCGAATTCCCGGTTGATGAGAAGATAATCATACTCATTATAGCTGACAATTTCATTTTTTGCGCGTTCGAGTCGTTTTCTGATCGTCGCCTCCGAGTCCTGGGCACGGGACGAGAGCCGCTGTCGGAGAACGTCATAGGACGGAGGGAGGATGTAGACGGAAATGCTCGGAATGTCGCTGGCCCTCATCGTCCGTGCCCCTTGAATGTCGATGTCGACAAGAACGTCCTTGCCCTTGGCAAAGGAGGCATCGATTTGAGAGCGCGCCGTGCCGTAACGATTTCCATAGACCTCCGCGGTCTCAAGAAAGTCTCCCCGCTCCTGCATCTCCTGGAAGACCCGGGGAGTGACAAAGAAATAGTCGACGCCATCCACCTCTCCGGGGCGGGGCTCCCGGGTCGTATAGGAAATGGAGTAGGTGATCCAGCTCACGAGCGAGGAGACCCGGCGGCAGAGGCTCGTCTTTCCGGCTCCCGAGGGAGCGGACACGATGTAAAGAAGCGGCTGCCCCAAGTCGGGGGGGAGGCGGTACCAGCCTTCTTCAAAAATCAGAGGGGCGGGGCGAAATTGGGGGTCCGAAGTGCTCTCTTTCACAGGAGGATCCTTATCGAAGTGTGGGTCGATGTCATTCGAGGTTCTGGACCTGTTCCCGGAAGCTCGAAAGGATATTCCGTATTTCCATGGCAGGCTGAAAAAGGTCGGGCCAGGGCTCCTTGGAGATGAAGGTGGTAAGCTCCCGGTTCATCTCCTGGGCAAGGAAATCCAGGGATCGGCCCAAAAGGCCTCCCTTTTCCATCTCCCGCTCCGTCTGGGCCAGATGAATATGGAAGCGCTTCCACTCCTCCTCGTTGTCCTTCTTTGCCAGATAAAGGAGAGCCTCTTCCTCGAACCGCTTGCCCGGGTCCGCCTCGATCTCTTTGAGATAAGACTTCATCCGGTCAAGAAACTGACGACGGATTTCTTTCTTCGCAGACTTTCTGCGACTGTCTATCTGGCCTGAAAGCCCCCGGATCTGGGAGAGAAGGGCAAGAAGAACCTCCCGCAAAGATTCCCCTTCCCTCTGTCGGGAGAGGATCAGCGCATCGAGGGCTCTTGAAAAGTGGTCGAGAGAGGCCGTTTCATCCAGGGTTGGAATCTCCTGGAAGCCCTCGGTGGAGAGAACCGAAAGGATATGCTCAAGGCGAACCTCCTCCTTGAGTCCCAGATGCTGGGAAAGGAGAGTCAGATTGCCATAGGCCCGGACTCCCTTTTCAAGAAAGGAATTCAGGCGTCGTCCGGAGCCGTCACTGCGGGAAACAGTCACGTCGACCCGACCCCGGGAGAGCTTCTGTGTCAGAAGCTTTCTCATCGAGGGTTCAATCGCCTCCCATTCGGAGGGAACCCGAAAGACGGTTTCGAGGGAGCGGTGATTCCAGGAACGAATCTGGATCCGGTAACCCGAGGGCAGAGTCATATCGGCAAAGCCGGTCATGCTGGAGACCAGAGAGACAGGCGTGGACGTTTGGGATCCGCTCACCGGCTCTCTCCCAAGGACGAGGAGGGACGAATCATTCGGTCGAGATCTCCTGCTCCATTTGCTGGGACTCCGGAACAATCCGGACAAAGCGTTTGGCCAGATCGGAGGTCCGGATCCCATGGATCCATTCAGCCTCTTCCGACTGTCCCGAGCGGCGAAGCTCGTTTTCATATTCACCGAGGAGGCGTCCCACAGCCTCGGTGTCGGTCGTCTGAAGGGAGGCCAGAACAACCTTGGCCCCCTTGGCAATGCGTCGTCGGATGGCTTCGCGGTCGAAGCCGAACTCTGGCTGGGGCATCAGGTAGACCGACCCCCCGGTCATTCCAGCACAGATCCAGGGACCCGGATCGCCCAGGACGACGGCCCGGCCGTTGGTCATGTATTCGAAGGCAAACCCCTTCATGTTGGCCCGAAGACCCAGGTGTCCCACCCCGTCGTCGACGGGACCTGTAATGCGTCCACCGATGACGACATCGGCTCCCGAGAGGCGGATGCACGCTCTCGAGTCGCAATTTCCCTGAATCAGGAAAAGGCCTCCCTGCGCTCCGTACCCCAGGGATTTCCCCACGGAACCATCCACATAGACCCCGTTCGCGTTTCGAGCCTTCATCACAACGATCCGGCCGCCGATGGCACTTTTTCCGACTCCGTCCTGAGCACCGCCCGTCACATGGAGGGTCATGTTGTCCCGAAGGAAGGCGCCCATCCCGTTTCCGGCAACAGAGCCGCTTCCGAGACGGATGTCAATGGGAGGATGCGAAGGAAACTCCCGGGTGAGAACGCCGGACAGATGGGTGCCGATATTCCGGTCCTGAGAGTTGACGGAGTTGACGGAGAGGGAGACGGTGGTGGGATGCTTCTTCAGCTCCCGGACCACCTCTTCGGTGATCTTTTCCGTCATCGTCACATCGGGAGACCCACCAATTCCGCACACTCCTTCGATATCGAGCCCGTAAGGCAGGGGATTGAGCAGGGAAGTCAGGTCGAGCCTGTCGGCATGTCGCATCTGGGCCAGATATCCGGTATTGCCCACGAGGGACTGAGCGTTGGAGACTCCCAAGCCCGCCAGAATTTTCCGGAAATCCTCTCCCATAGCGCGGAAGAAGTGAACGAGCTGGCGCACGGCAAATTCATAATCTCGGGGAACGAATCTCTTGAGGCCGTGTTTTCTGGCCTCCTCTTCGTTCTCGATCTGGGTCGCGATCCCGACATGGCAGGTATCGGTCTGGCATTCCCGACAGATGGTGCATCCGATCGCCACCATCGGGAGGGTCGCAAACCCCACCCGGTTGGCGCCGAGACACATGAGCTTGACCACATCCACGGAGGACTTGAGCCCGCCATCGCCCCAAACCTCCACCTGGTCCCGAAGGCCGGCCGAAAGGAGAGCGCGATGAACCTCAGAGACGCCGATTTCCACGGGAAGACCGACATATTTGAGGGCATGAAGCCGTGCCGCTCCCGTTCCCCCGTCGTAGCCGCTGACGGTAATGATGTCGGCCCCGGCCTTGGCGATCCCGATACCGATTGTGCCGACACCCGGGATGACCGGAATCTTCACAATGATTCGAGCCCGCGGATTGGCACTTTTCAGCTCTGCCACAAGTTGCGCGAGATCTTCAATCGAATAGAGGTCATGATTGTTCGAGGGAGAGATGAGATCGACCCCTGGATTGGCCCGTCGGGCTCGGGCAATTTTCTGGGAGACCTTGCGCCCGGGAAGGTGCCCGCCCTCTCCGGGCTTTGCGCCCTGACCGATCTTGATCTCAAGGAGTCCCGAGGAGTTGAGGAGGCGGATATTGACGCCAAAACGACCCGAAGCGATCTGCTGTCCCCGGCTCTTGGGATACTTGCCGATCATGTCCCCGATTTCCCCCCCCTCTCCGTTTAAGGAAAGAATTCCGAGCTGCTCACAGGCTTCGGCATAGGCCCGGTAGGCCACCTCGCCCTGGGAGCCAAAGCTCATGGAGCTGATGACGAAGGGATAGTTCTGGTCAAGGATCGAGACGTCGACCTGCTCCGGCGTCAGGGGGGAGCCGTGGGGAACAAGATCAAGAAGATGGCGGATCGAAATGGGGTTTTCTGCCTCGATCCCGGAGAGCTTTTCCTGATATTTCTCATAGGGTTCGTTGGAGTTGGCCACATCGAGGGCCAGTTTCCAGACCTTCGGATAGAGATGAAAGACACGGGAAGGCTTGTCCGTTTTCGGGGCCTGGAAGAAGGGGGCCCGGGCCCGCGCCTCGCCCTGGAGCCGCGACCAGGAAAGTCCCGATTTTTCGCTGGTAAAAAAATTGGGGGTGGTGAACAGTTGGGCCAGATCCACCGAGAGTCCGATCGAGCTCATGAGACGGCCGTACCCCCGCATCTCGTGGATTCCCATCGTGGAGATGATCTTTTCGATGCCCTTGTGGATGGATGTGACGGTCCTGTCGATACGGGCCACTCCCTCTTCGACGGAATAGGCCGACGCGCCCTTTTCGGGAACGAGAACCGACTCGAGCATCAGGAAGGGGCACATGGCATCCGCCCCCATGGAAAAGTAGAAGATGAGGTCGTGAAGATTGCGGAGAGCCCCACTGTGGACGACGAGAGAGAGAAGCCGGCGCAAATTGGGTGAGCCGGCAGGAACGGGTGCCCGTCTCAGCGCCCTGTCGATCGCGGCGACTGTAAGCGCTGGTTCGATCCAGAGCCTTCCGGGAAGGAGGGCGCGACTGTCGTCAATGATCAGAATTTCCGTTCCCGACTGGGCCGCCGAGACGGCTTCTTCCGAGAGCCGCGACAGTGCCTCGGAAAGGGGTTCGTGATCCTCCATCGTCGAATCCAGGACCCGAATCGCCTCCCGGGGAAAATAGCGGGGAAGGTCTTCCAGAAGGTAGGTTCCGTGGTTTTTGGCCAGCGTCCTGTATTGATCAAGTGGAATCGGGGAGGCAAAAAGGTGGCCCCCCAGAAGGATGGGAAGTGAGATATCAAGCCCTTTTGGCACGCGAACAGACTCTGAAAAATAAGGACGGGGTCCGAGAACGATCCTGGGAGAGAAATGCTCGGACTCCCGCTCCCTGTCGATGGCGGGATTGGTAACGACGGCCACGCTCTCCTTGAAGAAGTCCGGGATGTTCTGACGTTCATTCGAAAGGGGGGCCAGGGGACCATCGAAGCCCAGGGATCCGACCGGATCAATCCCCAGGGAGGCCATTCCCGAGAGAAGTTCGATATCCTCGGCAGAAAACCCGAAGGGATTCCATAGGGTCTGGGGGCGTCGCTCCTCCCGAAATAGGGTCTCGGGAAGAGAGAGGAGCTCCGAAACGGAAACGTCCTTCTCGTTTGTCTGATGCTGGGTCCGGTTGATGAACGGGGCCACCCGGGCATTGAAGCGGTCGAAGAGGGTTTTTTGAATGGCTGGATATTCGAGTGTCTTCGGTCCTTCGGGAGACAGAATGATCGCCATTTTTTCCCCCGGAGCGAAGGGCCGTGGCTCGGTGACCATATCATTGGCCCGAACGATTCCCCGCTCTGAGGAGAAAAAGAGGGTGCTGCTTGTTTCAAAGCGCCAGAGAGGGCGAAGTCCCAAGGCGTCCACCGAAAAAACCGCCTCGTTCCCGTAGCGGGCAATGATGGCGGCAGGCCCTTGGGCCAAGGGGCCCAAAAATCGCCGGTAGAGAAAGTACATGGCCCGGCGTTCCGGGTCGAGGGAGGAGATGATGTGCGTCACCGGCGGAAAGAGAATCTCCATGGCTTCGATCAGGGAAAATCCGAACTGGACCATGAGTCCCTCGAGTGTCCTGTCGAGGTCCTGGGAGTCGCTCCCGCTGGCGACCGGAGGAATTCCAAGCATGGCGGATTCCCGCCGGAGCTTGTCGATCGTGTTGATCTCTCCGTTGTGGCCGAGAACGGAAAAGGGCTGAACGCGCTCCGTCACAGAGAGGGTGTTGGTCGAGTAGCGGCTGTGGCCGAGAACGAGGGAGGCCCGGCACTGGGGATCTTGAAAGTCCAGAAAGTAGTCCGACAGGATAAAGCTTGTCCCCTTGACCTTGTAAACCACAACCGCCGGGGAGAGGGAGGCGACATGGAGGATCCCGTCCCTCTCGAGGCGGGTGCGAGCCCAGAATGTGGCATGCAGCGGGTCGGATCCCTCCGGACAAAGAAGGGCGACCTGCCAAAAGTGGGGATGGTTGTCCGAGAAGGGGGTGACCCGGCGGGGAAGGGTCTGGCCGCGACGCACCATGAGGACCTCGAACCCCTCGTCGGCCAGAAGTCGGCGCAGGGTGGAGGCCTCGCTGTCAGGGTGGTCCCCTCTGAGGTAAAGATGGGCAGCGACAAAGCGGGGACTGTCGACGACTCCTGGATCCACCCCTTCCTTGACAAGCCAACGGCGCCAGAGAGGTTTGGGGATATCCATCTGGATTCCGGTTCCGTCTCCTTCGTTCCGGATCTGCCCGGCCCGATGTTCCATTTTTTGAAGGGCCTCGAGGGCCTCGTGAACGAGGCGATGGGAAGGTCGACCTTCCTTCGAAAGAACAGCGATCACGGCGCAACTGTCCCGCTCCTGCTCGGCAAAAGATCCCGAAAGGCTCGGAATTTCTTGGCGTGAAGAGGAAGAGACGGCGCTGACGTGACCGGTTTTCTTGAGGGGAAGTTCCGCGGTATCCGTATCCGGAGTCATCGGCCGCTCCCCCCGGAAATCAGGGAGTCATGATCGGGGCAAGGGGAGGAGAGCAAGGAAGAGGGAAGGATGGGCATGGCAGTCATCTTGTTCTTCTGGTCCTGTTCAAGGATCGGAAAGAGATCCGAAATATGGGATGTGACAAGGAAAAGAAAGGGCCCGGTCACGTGAGGTCATTTAAAATCATAAGATCTTCGTCGACATTGCGAAGGCGATTGCGGTTATGACGAAACCGTCCTGAAATTATAGCCGATGAGTTTTTGGGATCGCAACCACAACAGGAGCCGAAGAGGCGCCGTAGTGCTCCTTGAGCCCGTCCGCCTTCCGTGCGAGCGAGGGTCCAAAGGGGCTATAATGATCCCCGAAACGGAGTTTGTCACGGCGATGCTGGTGTCAACAAGTGTCCAAAGGGACTATAATGATCCCCGAAGGTCCTTGGAGAATGGCGCGAAAAGGAGCGAGAGGGTATTCATGGCACAACAGGGGATCATTCCCTCCTTTTTTCAGTGCGGTCGCCATCGTCAACACTCCCTCATCTTTACCGAGAGACTTCTTCAGTCGATGGCCCGGGAAAGGTCCCCGCTTCTTGTTTTCTTCGAAACCCACATTCATCTTGTCTACTCTTCGATGCTTCTCGGGGCCGACAGGGAGGGAAACTCCCTTCTCCTTGATCCCCTGAATCCGGAAGAGGGGAACAACCATCTGGTCCCCGGACATTCTCTTGTCCTTTACGGCAAAAACTCGGGGATCGAGACAGGGTTTCTAGCCCGAATCCGCGGGCTTTCTGAGATTTCTTCCGGACGGGCGATCCTTCTGGAATTTCCCCATGAAACCTACCATTGTCAGCGGCGGGAGAGCTTGAGGGTTCCCCTGCCCAGTGACCTGCCTCCGGTGCGAATCTCCACGCGAACCGGCCATCAGGAGATCGCCCGCCTGGTGGATATTGGTGCGATGGGCGTACGCTTTCTTGTGGAAGCGAGGAATGAAAAAGGACTTCCTCAACAAGCCTTCAGGGAGGAGCAGATCGTCCTTATTCCAAAGATCGACCTCGGAACTCTCTCCCTGCCATCCATGACAGCCAGGCTTATCCATCTGGAGCGTGCCGGGTTTGAATCGGATCTTCCGCTCCTCTCTCTTGGACTTCGTTTTCTGGACTTGCCCGAGGAGCTTTCGGAATCTCTGGCCACCTATGTCATGAAAAGGGACGTCGAACGCCTGCTTTCGGCGCGGGATGAACATCTCGCCTGAAGGGAAAAGCTTCAGGGCCGGTGTCGGTCGATTCCGGCGCGCCCCTTCGGATATAATGAGCCAGACAAAAACATTCCGGTTCGGCTTTTCTCTAACCCTGTGAGGATCGTTATCCATGGCATCGAAAAAAGGTGTGGCTCTCGTCAAGACGAAGACCGTTAACGAAGGAAAAAACGGTCCGTCCCTCTTTTTGACCCTGACCTTCCGGGGAGAGGGAAAGGACGACCCACCGGTGGACATCCAGGCACGCCTCTGGGAGAATGTCGCCCATGTGGAAAAGGGAATCCGGACAGGGGAGCTTGTCATGGCCGAAGGCCAGCTCATCAACTACAACAACGAGACCCAGCTCAGGCTGTCACGCATTGATCCGCTCAAGGCCACCCGCGAGGAGATCGAGTCCTTCATCCCCCGAAGCAAGGTCGAATCCGGCAAGGGCATGGAGAAGATCAGGGAGTACATGGACTCCCTGTCTGACTCCCATCTGCGTGCCTTCGGCCAGGCGATTGTTTCCGACCCCGAGGTAAAGGAGCTCTTTCCCCGGGCTCCGGCCGCCAAGAGAAATCACCATGCCCTGGTAGGAGGGCTCCTGGAGCACACCCTTGAATGCCTGGACATGGGAGACGCCATTGCCCCGATCCTCTCCCTCAACCGGGACTTGCTCCTTCTGGGTCTTTTCCTTCACGACATCGGAAAGTGCTGGGAGATCTCCTCTTCCGCGGGATTTTCCTATACTGACGAGGGGCGTCTTGTGGGGCACATGGCCCTGGGTGTCGAAAAGTGCACCCAGGTGGCCAAGCAGTGCCCGGACTTTCCCGAGAGGCTCCTCCGCCTCCTCCACCACTTCATACTGGCCCATCATGGGGAGCTCGAGTACGGCTCTCCGGTTCTTCCCGCGACCCCCGAAGCCATGGCCGTCCACATGATTGACAACCTCTCGGGTCAGGTCTTTGCCATGCGCCAGGTAGCGGCCGGAGCCGATGGATGGGGATATGAAAAAAACCGTGGGGCCTTTATCTATAAGGGGGGATCGGATCCGGCCGAGGTCGATCGGACCCCACTGGGAAAGGGGGCACGAAGGGTCTTCGATCCGTGACCCCTTCCCGGCTTTCTTCAACGATGCTCTCTGACCTTCGCCATCTTTTGGGATCAGACAAGGTCCTCTCCGGGGAGGTGGAGCGGAAGGCTTACTCCTATGATGCAGGAATCCATCGGGTCGATCCGGGAGCCATCGTCCTTCCGGAAACCTCCGACGACCTGGAGAGATTGTGCTCCTTTGCCGCCAAAAACGGGATCCCCCTGACGGCCCGATCCGCCGGAACCAATCTTACGGGGGGCGCCATTGGCCCCGGAATTTCTGTGGTCTTTACCCGAATGAACCGAATCGACCTCTCTGGGCTTGACCAGGGGTGGGTGGGGGCCGGTCCAGGAGTCATCCTCAAGGAGCTCACCGACGTTCTCGCCCGTCGGGGGTATTTTTTCCCTCCCGATCCTTCCTCCGCCCAGGCGTGCCAGATCGGGGGAATGATCGGGACGAACGCGGCCGGGGCCCATGCTCTCAAATATGGCGCCACCAAAGATAACGTCCGGGAAATCACCTTTATGGACTGGGAGGGTCGACAGGGCGAGGTCCGCCCCATTCCCTACACAAGGTGGGAGGAGGTGGGCCCGAGACTTTTTCATCCGGCCATGCAGGAGCTTGTCAGACGTCTACCTCTCTGGGCACCCCTGCTTCTTGCCCGTCTTCCCCGGGTCACGAAGAACTCTTCCGGCTACAATCTCTTCGACCTGGCCCGGGATTACCTGCAAGGAGAGAAAGGGCAGGGGGGGGTCGTCGACCCTGTCAGGCTCCTTGTGGGATCGGAAGGAACCCTGGGGTTTACCCTCTCCGCGAAGCTCCGGGTCCTCCCGCTGCCTCGCCGCCGCGTCACGCTGCTCTCCTACTTCCTGACGCTTTCTGACCTGGGTACCGCCGTCGGCCAGATTTTATCCCTGGGCCCGTCGGCCCTTGAGATGATGGATCGGGCCACACTCGACCTGATCGGGCGGGAACGCTTCGGCATTCCGCGGGAGGCCGACTCCCTTCTTCTGATCGAGTTTGACTCCGAACCTCAGGAGGAGCTCGTCCTCCGGACTCTGGCCCTCCTGAAGAACTTTCCCGCTCCGGTCTCCCCCCAGGTGGCCACCGACCCGGATCATCAGAAGGCCCTCTGGCGAGCCCGCCATGCGCTCTTTCCGACCCTCTATCGCTATGACGGCGTGCATCGGCCCATCAACTTTGCCGACGATGTGGCCGTTCCCGTCGATCGACTTCCCGAACTTTTGGCCTTTCTCCGCGACTACTTCCGGGAGGAGGGTGTGGCCGTCGCGGTCTATGGCCACATCGGAAACGGAAATGCCCACATCAATCCCCTTTTGGACGTCCGGGAGACGGGAACGATGGATCGGCTTCTCTCCATCAGCCGCACGATCCACCACACCGCGATTGAACGCTTCGGAGGGGTTCCCTGCGGAGAGCATGGAGAGGGGCGGGTGCGGGCCGAATTTCTTCCTCAGGTTTATGGAGAGGAGATCTACGGGATTTTTCGGGAGGTCAAGCGTCTTTTCGATCCCCACGGACTCCTGGCTCCCGGGGTCAAGATTTCCGATGTCTCCTTCCTGAAGAACCTAGATCTTGATCGGGTAGCCCGTCCCTGCGCAACCTGCGGTAAATGCAACACAGTCTGTCCCTCCTTCGACGTTCTCAGAACGGAGTCCCAGGGCGCCAGGGGGTGGTACCAGATCCTGGCCGACCCGTCTCTTTCCAATGTCTCCGACACGATTATCGACGGATGCCTCAACTGCAAGTCTTGCCGGGCCACCTGTCCGGCAGGGGTCGATGTCTCCCGGGTCATCCTTGATGCCCGGGCAAAAAGGGGAGGGGATCCGATTTCGGAGAGTCTTTTCCGAGCCTTGCTCTCCGGCTCCCTCGAAAAAATCGTCCCCTGGCTCGGAAAAAGCCAGAATCTCTGGGACCGCCCCTCGGTGCGGAAGATCGTCGAGAGGGCAAGCCTCCCGCTCATGAAAAAAATCGCTCCCACCGCCCGTATTCCCTCCGCCCTTCGTCTTCCTCGTCTGGCCCCGAGAACCCTTCGGGCCCGTCACCGCTCCCTCACGACAGAGGGGGGAAGGAGGGGCGATCTGGCGTATTTTCATGGATGCGCCGCCCAATTCTTCGATGACGGAATCGGGGAGTCCATGATCCGGCTCCTTTCGCGATCATCCCGGCGTCTGGTTCTTCCCTCACAGACCTGTTCGGGGACTCCTATCGAAACCTATGGCCATGCCGGGCTGGTGGTCGAGGCGGCCAGAAGAAATCTCGAGAGTCTCTTGCCCTATCCTGTCGTAGTGACCGGATGTGCCTCCTGCACATTGGCCCTTCGGGATCTTCCCGAACATTTTGACCCGGGATCCCTCCAGCATGAACAGGCCCAGGCGCTGTCAAAACGGGTGGTTCACATCTCGGAGTATATGCTATCCGATGAGATGAGCCACGCCCGCCGGGAGATTGAAAGGACTCTGGGGGACCATCCCCTCCCGGGGACTTTGACCTATCATGAATCCTGCCATCTCCGGGCGGCAGGGGTCACCGAGGCTCCACACCGCCTGATCACGGGTCTTTTTGGAGAGCGCTTCAGACCCATGGCCGATTCGGACCGCTGTGCCGGGGGAGCGGGCTCCTACCTTCTCAAGAATCCGGAGCTCTCCGGTCAGATTTTCGAGCGCAAGCGACGCGCCGTGGAGGAAAGCGGCGCCACCACCGTGACCACAGGGTGCCCCGCCTGTCAGATCAAGCTTCGGGATGGACTCGGAAAAGAGGTCGAGGTCGCCCATATGGCCATTCTTCTTGCCCGGCTCCTCCCGCAGAGCCCCCCCTAACCCGCAAGATACGAAAGGAGTTCCCATGTCCAAGCGCCTCAGGTTCGAATGGCAGTACCCCGAAGACTTCTCTCATAAACCGGTCTCCGGGATTTACGGAGGACTTCTGCCCTCGGGAGACCTCCTCCTGGAATTCTTCTTGGAACGGATGGCTCCACCGGAATATGAGATCCGGGAGATCTCTGAGGCGAACCCCGCCGGAAAGCCCGTCGAATTTGCCGAACAGAAGGTGGTTCGGACCGTCCAGTGCGGCATGGTCGCCAACTTGCAGAGTGTCCGCTCCTTCCATGAATGGCTCGGTCATACCCTTCGCCAGATCGATGCCCAAAAGGGAGGAGGGGGGCGGGGAGAGAAAAAGACGGGGGAAGGAGGGTACCTCTAGAGGACTCCCGTCCAATCTCTCTTTTGACCAGAGATTATGGAGGTAAGAAGGACGAGGGGAGTTGTTGAGGCAAGCCATGTCGAAGCATAAAAGACGCCCCCGAAGGTCTCCGGAAAACATCGAAAAGCGCGAAAGGGAGATTGTCGCCGTCCGTCGCATCCTTCCGCCCCTCGCCAAGGATCTCTGGCCCGACGCCCGGCGTGTCCAGCGTCGCTGGACCGCGTGGCTGGGTCCAACGAACTCCGGAAAGACCCATGAGGCCCTGGTCCATCTCGAGTCCCGGGGAGGTCGCTATCTTGCCCCCCTTCGTCTTCTGGCCCAAGAGGTCCACGAACGCTTTGAGTCCAGGGGAATTCCCACGACTCTCCACACGGGAGAGGAACGGATTCTCCGGGAGGAATCGCGCCATCTCTCCGCCACGGTCGAGATGGGGTCGACAACGGAAGAGGCGCCCTGCGTCGTTATCGACGAGGTTCAGATGATGGCGGACCGGGAACGGGGACCCGCCTGGGTCCGCGGCCTTCTGGGCTCCCCCTCCGAAGAGATCATGGTCTGCGGGACACCCCATGCAGAGGGAGCCCTTCGGCGCCTGGCCGACTATGCCGGAGTCGAACTTGATGTTCGATACACCCGGCGCAAGACTCCGCTTTCCGTCTCATCCTCCCCCATCCCGCTCGACCGGGTTCCTGACGGGAGCATCGTCGTGGCCTTCACTCGCCTCGACGTGCTCTCCCTCGCCCGCACACTTCGAGACCGGGGACGACCGGTCGCCACCATCTACGGGGCCATGCCGCCCGAGCTCAGGCGGGCGGAGTCCCGCCGATTCCGGAACGGGGAAGCCCTGGTCATGGTGGCCACCGATGCCGTCGGCATGGGCCTCAACGTTCCGGCCGAATATGTCATTTTCTCCACGGCTGCGAAGTTCGACGGTCGGATGGACCGGATCCTCGAACCGGAGGAGGTCCGTCAGATCGGCGGTCGCGCCGGACGATTCGGTCTCCACGAACAGGGCATCATTGCGGGAATGGACCGACGAACCCATCAGATCATCGCCCGACAGTTCACGCACCCTTCCCTTCCCCTGAACGGCCCCTTTCCCTTTGTTCCGGACTATCCGATCGTCCTGTCTGCCTCGGAGGTCACGGGCAGCTCCAATCTCGAGTTCCTGCTTTCCCGACTGCATGCCTCGATCCTCTCCGATGCACATCTCCGTTCCGGCATCGGGCCCGAGCTTCGGCAGAAGGCGGCCAGGATCGAGCGACTCGCGCCGCTTCTTCCGCTCTCCGAGCGATGGCTTCTCCTCTTTGCTCCGGAGAACCGGACGACCGAATATGAGTTCTGGCGCTGGGTAGCAACGGTGGCGGGCGGTGGTCTGGGAAGAGAGCCGGTCATTCTAGCGCCCGAGATCCGGTCCATCGGGGGGCGGCAGGAAGGAGAAGAGGCCCTGGCGAGGATCACCCTCTACCGGTGGCTGGCGCTTCGCCTCCCTCATCGCTTTCCCGAATATGAAAGAGCGGTTTGGCTTTATGGGAGGGTTCTCGAGGAGACTCGGGTCATTCTTGAACGGGAAGGCCGGGTCAGGAGACGAAAGGGGAAGGCGAGTCCGGGGACCCTGTCCCCCGATTGAGATATCGCCCCAATCGAAAGGGAATCCCGGAAAAGGTTTCGGTCCACTCCTCCTTCTTGTCAAAGATCCCGGAGGCCATCCGGTCGGTGTCCCGGTCAAGGTGGCACCCCCCAGCCATACGTTTCCAGAGTGGGGTCGCCATCCTCTGAAGGGTCGCAACCGGAGGATGCCCGGAAAGAACGTGCTCCATCATGAAAAGGGTTCCTCCTGGCCGGAGGACGCGCCGGATTTCCCAAAGGGCGGCCTCGGGGTCGGAGACGGAGCAAAGGACCAGAGCGGAGACACAACTGTCAAAGCTCTGATCGCCAAAGGGGAGGGAGGTTGCCGATCCTCTGACAACGTGTCCCGACCGCCCCATCCCCTTGGCCATCCCCTTCACGATCATGGGCCAGGAGATTTCGAGAAAGACCGTCCGGGTTCCGGGTTGCGAAAGAAAAGGGAGATTGGCTCCGGTTCCGGAGCCCAGATCGAGAATCGTTCCATGAATGCCCCGAAGGAGCTCTCCTCGAAGGGGCGAGAGCCGTCGACTCTCAACCGACCTCAGGAGAGGGTCGTAGACCGCGGCAAAGAGTTTTTCCCAGAGGGAGGATTGGGGAGAATAGCCATTCTTCACGAGGACTCCTCCGATCCTTGAAAGAGAGGACGAAAAACAAGAAGCCGGAAAACGGAAGGCGAGAATCTCCTTTGCCTCCTTCCTCTTTTTTACTTTCTCATGTTCCCCGGGAAAGATCCAGCAAAATCCTTGGCCATCTTCCGTTTTTGTCCTATAATGGCCCTGTCAACGACAAGGACTCGATCCGGGTCGCACTCTCCTCCTTTTTGCCAGAAGGACTGCCCATGAAAAAAGCTGACCGCTTTCCCCATCATCTTCCATGTCGGTCCCTTGTGTCTGTCGTTTTTCTGGTCGCACTCTTCCTCTTTCCCGTCAGGGGAGTGGCTCGCGCGGCGGTGCTTCCTCTGAGCTTGTCGGTTCAGGGAATAGGCATAGGGGCCCTGTCGGGTCAGTCCTCTCTCTCCGGAGATGTCGGAGGGTACAGCGGGGGAGGGTTTGGCGCCGGATTTCTCGGAACCCTCCACCTGACCGATTCGGTGGCTCTCAGAGGGCAGGCGAACTATCTCCATTTTACGGGAACCCCTCTCATGACAGCCTTCCCGGTGACATTGGGTCTTGAATACGACTTTTTGAGATTCACCAGTCTTTTTTATCTTTACGGAGCCCTCGACGCTGGCTACAACAACACTCAGGCGGCAGGGACAGGGGGCAACAGCATGACATGGGATGCCGCATTGGGGGTCAATCTCGGACCCGTCTACGGCGAGATCCGGTATGCCCAGATCATGGGCCCCGTTCTGACCACATCCCAGGGGTCTCTGGGGACGATGACCTATGTCCCTGTTGTCATCGGATTTACCTTTTTCTAAGCCTGAGACAATATCTTCAAGGTGTCTTGAGTCGAAGGGCCGCATCAGGGGAAAGGGGTCAGGGGAAAGGGGGAGGATCAGGGAGGCTAGGGAGGAATGGTGCCGAGGGGCGGAATCGAACCGCCGACACGAGGCTTTTCAGGCCTCTGCTCTACCGACTGAGCTACCTCGGCACAGCGGTTGACTATAAATGTTCCGACCCTCAGGTGTCAACAAAAAAATTATCGGCGATTTTGGAGGTGACGGAAGAGACAGACAATACGGAAAGGATCGTGAGAAGCTCCAACGCTCTTCTTTATCCGAAAAGCGCCGTAAAACTCCGGCCTTAAGGCCGGGGATATAAGGCGTGTCCCGTCTCGTGGGAGAATAGGAGCCATGAAACGACGTCAAGCCTTCCGGTTCGCCCTGCGACCGGACCCTGATCAGGAACGGCTCTTCCGGCAATGTGCCGGGGCCTGCCGCTTTGTCTACAACCGGGCGCTGGCCCTCGAGATCGAGCGGCACGCCGCCGGGGAGAAACGTCTGGGCTACGTCGGCACGGCCAACCTCCTTCCCCTCTGGAAACAGGACCCCGAGACCGTCTGGCTGGCCTTTCTCCCCTCACAAATCCTCCAACAGGCCCTCAAGGATCTCGACCGGGCCTGGCGGAACTTCTTCGAGAAACGGGCCGGGTTCCCGAACTTCCGGAAGAAGGGACAAAACGACGCCTTCCGCTTCCCGCAGGGGGTCAAACTCGACCAAGAGGGCGCCCGGATCTTCTTGCCGAAGGTCGGATGGGTCCGCTACCGCAA
>JBMFWG010000028.1:0-24288 GCA_049965515.1 Leptospirillia bacterium | reverse complement strand
TCCGACCTCACGCGACGGTTTCACACTATCGTCATCAAGGACTTGAACGTGCGCGGGATGCTGAAGAACCACCGTCTGGCTCGTTCCATTGCCGATAGGAGTTTTTTCGGGTTCCGGCGGCAACTGGAATACAAGGCCGAGCGGCGCGGTGGTTTGGTGATAGTGGCCGACCGCTGGTTTCCGTCCAGCAAGACCTGCTCGGCTTGCGGGACGGTTCAGGAAAAATGCCGCTGGCTCTTCGCCAGTGGACTTGTCCGGACTGTGGGGTCCTCCACGACCGGGATGAGAATGCGGCCAGGAATCTCCTGGCGTATGGCTTGGCCGTCCTAAACGGCCCTACGGCGAGTTCCGCCGAATGTGACGCCTGTGGAGAGGAAGGCTCTGGCTCCGGTCTTGCGACCGGAGTGAAACCAGCCTCGATGAAGCAGGAAATCAGCTTTGAGCCTGTTTAGGCAGGTTTGAGTCGGTCTGATAGAACGGCTGAAGGGCCTCACGGCCTTCGCCCCTACAAGATGAGCATCGCGTCCCCGTAGCTTAAGAAGAAGAATCCCTCCTCCAGCGCCCGCCGGTAGATCTCCCGCCATCGCCCGTCCCCTCCGAGAAAGGCGTCCACCAGAACAAGCAGGGTCGACCGGGGGGTATGGAAGTTCGTGAGGAGGGCATCAATGGCCAAAAAGCGGTATCCCGGCCGCACGTAGAGACGGGTCCATCCGGACCGGCCCCCCTCGGGGATCTCCCCTTGGCCATAGGCCGACTCTAGCGCCCGAAGGGACGTGGTCCCCACCGCCACGACCCGGCCCCCCCGGGCCTTTGTCCGGACGATGGCCTCGGCCGTCTCCCGGGGCACATCATACCACTCCTCGTGCATCCGGTGGCGCTCCACCGGCCCCTCGGAGAGCCCCCGGAAGGTCCCCACCCCCACATGGAGAGTGACACTGGCCCGCTCGATCCCCTTCTCCCGAAGCCGGTCGAGAAGCTCCACTCCCAGGTGGAGCCCCGCCGTGGGGGCGGCCACCGACCCCGGCACCCGGGAATAAACCGTCTGGTAGCGCTCCCGGTCGCTTCTGTCGGCCCGTCTCCGGCGAGCGATATAGGGCGGCAGAGGCATCTCCCCCTGGACCTCGAGAAAGTCCCCCAGCGACACCTCTCCCCGGTATATGGCCACAAAGCACTCCAGGAGCTCGTCATAGTGGATCCCGTCGAGAATCCCCCGTCCATCGAAGAGATGGAGGCGGTTCTCCCCTTTCAGCCCCTTCCCCAGAAAGCGCACCGTCCCTGTCGTCCCTTGGTCGAAGGGCCCGAGAACGAGGATCTCGATCGCCCGTCCCCGGGATGTCCGGGCCAGGGTTCTCGCCGGAACGACGCGCGAGTCGTTGGCCACCAGAAGATCCCCGGGGGCGAGGAGGGAGGGAAGGTGCGAGACGGAGGAGGAGAGGAAGGGGGGGCGGGAGAGAGAGGGGCTCCGGGGAACCACCGCCAACCGGCTCTCCTCCCGGCGGGGGGGAGGAACGAGCCGGATCCTCTCCTCCGGCAGTTCGTAGTCGTAGTCCCGGGCCTCCGGGGAGACATGGTCCATGGCTACCGCCGAAAGAAGGCAAAAAGGAGAGAGAGAACGAGCGAGAGAACGAGGGAGAGGAGGAGACCGGAGACCAGGGGAAAGGCAAAAATCATCCCGGGCTTCTTGATGACGATGTCCCCGGGAAGGTGGCCGAACCGGGAGAGGAGCCCCCGGCCCCCCAGTCGCTCGACCAAGGCCAGGATCCCCGCCAGGACGAGAAGAAAGATTCCGGCCATGGCCAGCATCCGAACCATGGCGCTAGGAGACCTCCAGCATCCGGTCGAGGGCCCGGCGCGCCCCGGCAATCACCTCATCAGAGAGGAGAATCTCGGGAGAGAGATCCTCCAGCGCCCAGAGGAGACGTTCGAGGGAGTTTACCTTCATGTTGGCACAGTCGCAGGTCTGGCAAGCCGGAATGAAGGTCTTGTCGGGGTTTTCCCGGGAGAGGCGGTGGATCATGCCGAGCTCCGTCCCCACGATGACGGTCTTCTTGTCGGAGAGGCGGACCTCGGAAGCCATCCGGCTCGTGCTGGCCACCACGTCGGCGGCCTCCGCCACGGGGGCGGGACACTCGGGATGGGCGATGACCAGGGCGTCGGGGTGGCTCTCCCGCTCCCTTTGGATGTCGCTGGCCATGATCCGCACATGGGTGGGGCAGAAGCCCGAATAGAGAAGGAGTTCGCGGCCGGTCTGCCGTTTGACATACTCTCCGAGGTAGCGGTCGGGGATGAAAAGGATCGGGCGGTCGGCCGGAAGGGATTTCACGATGGCCACGGCATTGGCCGAGGTGCAGCAGATGTCGGACTCGGCCTTCACGGCCGCGGAGGAGTTGACGTAGGTCACCACGATGGCTCCCGGATGGCGACGTCTGAGGGCCCTCACCTCCTCGGGGGTGATCATGTCCGACATGGGGCAGCCGGCCCGAAGGTCCGGAACCACCACCGTCTTCTCCGGGGAGAGGACCTTGGCCGTCTCCGCCATGAAGTGGACCCCGCAGAAGACGATCACCGGATGGTCGGTCCGGGCGGCGTAGCGGGAGAGCTCGAGAGAGTCCCCGACGAAGTCGGCCACCTCCTGGATCTCGCCGATCTGGTAGTTGTGGGCCAGGATAATGGCGTCCCGGCTCTTTTTCAGGGCCTTGATCCTCTCCACCACCGGATCGCAGACCACAGCGCCACCACTCATCGAAGCGCCCCCTTCTCAAGGAGGATCTCGGCGATCTGCACGGCGTTGGTGGCCGCCCCCTTGCGCAGGTTGTCCCCGCAGAGCCAGAGGTTGATCCCGTGGGGGACGGAAAGGTCCTGCCGGATCCGGCCCACCAGAACCTCGTCGCGGCCTGCGACGCTCCGGGGGACCGGATAGAGATCGTGCGCCGGGTCGTCCCAGACGAGGACCCCGGGGGCCCGGGAGAGAGTCTCCTTTACCGCCTCCGGAGAAACCGGCGCCGAAAAGGCCAGATTCACGGACTCGGAGTGGCCGACCATCACCGGCACCCTGACACAGGTGGCCGAGACGGGGAGATCAGGCCTGTCCAGCATCTTTCGGCTCTCCCGGACCATCTTCTCCTCCTCCTTGGTCGATCCGTCGGGGAGGAAGGCATCGATTCGCGGAAGGCAGTTGAAGGCAATCTGGTGGGGAGCATAGACCCGTGGAACGATATTGTCCGCCTCACCATTCAAGATCTGGGCCACCTGGGTGGCCAGCTCGTCCATAGCCTCCCGCCCGGTTCCCGAAACCGACTGGAAGGTCGTGACGACGATCCGCTCCAGAGGGGCCAGATCCAAAAGCGGCCGTACCGCCACCAGAAGGATGATGGTGGCGCAGTTGGGGTTGGCGATGAGGCAGGGCCCCTTGTCGGGAAGGTGGTGGGGATTGACCTCGGGAACGACGAGGGGGATCTCCGGAACCATCCGGAAGGCCGAGCTGTTATCCACCACCGAGGTCCCCTGGGCAACCAGGGCCGGAGAGAGCTCCCGGCTGGTCTCCGCCCCCGCCGAAAAAAGGGCCAGGGGAACTCCGGCCAGCTGGGAGGGCTTCTCAAGGCGGCGGACGGAGACGGTCTTTCCCCGAAAGGAGATTCTCTCCCCCTCGGAGCGCTCCGAGGCGAAGAGCAGAAGCTCGGTGACCGGAAATTCCCTCTCCTCAAGGACGGAGACCATCTCCCGCCCCACGGCGCCGGTGGCGCCGACGATGGCAACCTTCACTTTCCCCTCCCGGAGCTCTCGAGAAGACGGAAGAAGGCCCGGGAAATCCTCTCGCCCATCTCCCGGCAACCCACCAGGGTACATCCCGGCTCCGCGATGTCGCGGGTCCGAACCCCCTCCTCGAGGACACTCTCCACGGCCTTTTCCAGCTGCCGGGCGAGTGCCGGCTCGCCCAACGAGTGGTCGAGAAGCATGGCCAGGGAGAGGAACATGGCGGAGGGGTTGGCGAGATCCTTCCCGGCGATGTCGGGAGCGCTTCCGTGGATGGGCTCGTAAAGACCGGTCTTTCCCCCCACCGAGGCGGAGGCCAGCATCCCGATGGAGCCGGTCAGCTGGGAGGCCTCGTCGGAGAGGATGTCCCCGAAGATATTCCCGGTGACAATGACGTCGAAGCCCCCGGGGTTCCTCACCAGCTGCATGGCGGCGTTGTCCACGTACATGTGCTCAAGTGTCACGTCGGGGAACTCCCGGGCCACCCGCACCACCACCTCCCGCCAAAGAACCGAGGATTCGAGGACATTGGCCTTGTCCACCGAGGTGACCTTCTTCTTCCGGCTCCGGGCCACATTGAAGGCCACCCGGGCGATGCGTTCGATTTCGGGTTCGGAGTAGCGCTCGGTGTTGATTCCCACCCGGACCCCGTCCTCGGTGACGATCCCCCGGGGGGAGCCGAAGTAGATCCCGCCGGTGAGCTCCCGGACCACCACCAGGTCGAGGCCGCGGATAACCTCGGGCTTGAGGGTGGAGGCGTTGGCCAGCTGGGGAAAGAGCTTCGCCGGGCGAAGGTTGGCGAAGGCCCCCAGCTTCTCCCGGATCCCCAGAAGGGCCCGCTCGGGCCGGTGCTCGTAGGGAAGGGTGTCGTACTTCGGTCCTCCCACCGCCGCCAGAAGAACCGCATCGGAGTCCAGCGCCCGGGAGACGGTGTCGGCAGGAAGGGGATGGCCGGTCTGATCAAAGGCGGCCCCCCCGATGAGGGCCTCGGAGACCTGGAGGTCGACCGTCTTCCGGGAGATCATCTCGGAGAGGAGGGCAAAGACGGGTTTCATGACCTCGGGGCCAATGCCGTCGCCAGGGAGAAGGAGAATCTTGTGGGTCTTGCCGTGTGTCACGTTGAATCCTTTCGCAGGGAGTCGTCGGTCCGGGAGAGCCCCCGAACCGCAGGATGAGAGGGGGTGAGCCGTCCGGGTCAATTCCCGGGACGGCCCTCCCCCCGGAAACTACAGGGAGACTTGAGAGGAGAGTCCGGCCCTCCGGTCCCGTTCCTTCTTTCGTTCAAGCCGGTTGAGCGCTTCGAGATAGGCCCGGGCGGCCGCCACCAAAATGTCGGTGTCGGCCCCGTGGCCGGCGGCCACGCGCCCTTCCTCCTCAAGACGCACTGTAACCTCCCCCAAGGCGTCGCTGCCTCCCGTGATCCCCTTGATGGTGAAGGAGAGAAGGCGGGCGGCTGAGCCGGTGAGGTTCGACAGGGTCCGGTAGATGGCATCCACCGGCCCCGTCCCCAACCCCGCCATCTGGCGCTCCTCCCCGTCGACCGAGAGGACGATGGTAGCGGTGGGAGGCACAAGGGTGCCGCCGCTGACTGCCAGGCGCTCGAGGCGGAAGCGGTCCGCCTCCGGGGTACCGGAGCCTTCGGAGAGGAGGGTCTCGATATCCTCGTCGTAGATCTCCTTCTTCTGGTCGGCCAGCTTCTTGAAGCGAAGAAAGGCGGCCGAGAGCTCCTCCTCGGAGAGGCGAAAGCCCAGGGTCTCGATTCTCGCCCGGAAGGCGTGGCGGCCGGAGTGCTTGCCCAGAACGAGGCTCCCCTCCGAGAGCCCCACCTGTTCGGGGAGCATGATCTCGTAGGTCCGCTTGTCCTTGAGAAGGCCGTCCTGGTGGATCCCGGATTCATGGGCAAAGGCGTTGGCCCCCACGATCGCCTTGTTGGGCTGGACCAGCATACCGGTAATGGTGGAGACCAGGCGGGAGGCCCGGACGAACTCCTCGGTGCGGATCCCCGTCTCGAGGTGGTAGAAGGCCTTCCGCACCCGAAGGGCCATGACCACCTCTTCCATGGCGGCGTTCCCGGCCCGCTCGCCGATGCCGTTGATGGTGCACTCAATCTGGCGGGCCCCCCCCTCCACCGCCGCCAGGGAGTTGGCCACCGCGAGCCCCAGGTCGTTGTGGCAGTGGGCGGAAAAAATCACCCCGTCTGCTCCGGGAACGGTGGTGCGGAGAAAGGTCAAAAGCTCCTTGAACTCCGTGGGAAGGGCATACCCCACGGTATCAGGAATATTGATCGTGCGCGCCCCCGCTGCGATGGCGACGCCCACGGCCCGGGCCAGGAAGTCCCGGTCGCTTCTCGTAGCGTCCTCGGCGGAAAACTCCACCTCCCCCACAAGACGCACCGCCTGGCGAACCGAGCGGTCGATGGTCTCGAGGACCTCCTCCGGGGAGAGCTTGAGCTTTTTCTCCATATGGAGGGCGGAGGTCGCCAGAAAGGTGTGGATTCGGGGAGAGCGGGCCTTCTCGAGAGAGCGGGCGGCGGCTTCAATATCCTGGGAGCGGCATCGGGAGAGGGCGCAGACGGAGGCATGGCGGATCTCTTCCGAGATGGCACAAACCGCCGCAAAGTCGTCGGGTGAGGCAACAGGGAAGCCCGCCTCGAGGATGTCGACCCCCATCTTCTCGAGCTGCCGGGCGATCTGGAGCTTCTCCTCCTTTTGCATGGAGGCGCCGGGGCTCTGCTCACCGTCGCGGAGGGTGGTATCGAAGATCCGGACCCGCTCCTCGCTCTTTTTTCTGTCGCGATCTGACATGGTTCTCTCCTTAAATCCCGTCGAAAACAATGCTGGAGGATCTCTTCGAGGGGGCTAGCGCCCCCTCGGGGGACCGGGCTTCCGAAACCGGACGATCCGCCCCCGGCGCTTCACTGTTCCCCCCATCCAACCCAGAAGAGGCTCCCCGGGATCTCCCACCGGAGAGCGAAGGCCCCAGCGGTAGAGAAGGTATTCCGTCGGCCCCAGGGCGGCGTAGAGAAGAACGCCCACAAAGAGGCTCGAGGTGGGGTAGAGGACGAAGGAGAGGGCCAGGATCATCACCGTGACGAAGGTGGTCATCGGGCGCCTCAGAAGGCGGGCCTCCTTGAAGCTCCTGTACCGGAAAGGACTCACCATCAGGATCGAGACCAGATAGGTCGAGAGAAGGAAGAATCCCGGGGGAAAGGAAAAGACATGGGAGAGGGGTCCTGTGCGGGCCAGCTCCGAGGCGACGATGACCAGGGCCCCGGCAGGAATGGGAAGCCCCAGGAAGTACTTCGAGGAGATCTTGGCCGTCATCACATTGAACCGGGCCAGGCGCAGCGCCCCGCAGGCCAAAAAGAGAAAGGCCGCGGCCATCCCCAGGCGATGGTAGGCAAAGAGGTCGGAGTTGTAGACCAGAAGGGCGGGAGCCGCCCCGAAGGAGACGAGGTCGGCCAAGCTGTCGAACTCCACGCCGAATGCGGAGGTCGCCCGGGCCAGGCGTGCGATCTTGCCATCAAGATTGTCAAAAATGGCGGCGATCAGGATGGCAAAGGCGGCTTCCCGGTACCGGTGGCCAAAGCCCGCCAGAATGGAGTAGAAGCCGAAGAAAAGGTTCCCGGCGGTAAAGAGGTTGGGCAGAATATAGATGCCGCGGCCGCGATGGCCCACCGGCGGAGTTTCCTCTCCTGGTTCGTCGTGGGAATTAGGGTAGTGTTCCAAGGACTGTCTCTCCTCCCTTGACCGTCTCGCCTAGGCGCACAGACAGTGTCGTTCCCGCCGGAAGGTCGAGGTCGACGCGGGAGCCGAAGCGGATCAGGCCATAAATCGTCCCGGCCGAAAGAGTCTCCCCCGGCTCGGCGTAGCACAGGATCCGGCGGGCCACAAGGCCGGCCACCTGGACCATGGTCAGGATCTCCCCCTTCTCAGTGCGGATCTCCACCCGGTTGCGCTCGTTCTGCTCCGAGGCCTTGTCGAAGGAGGCGTTCATGAAGGCCCCGGGGAAATAGGTCACCCCGGTGACCGTCCCGTCGACGGGAATCCGGTTGAGGTGGACGTTGAAGACGTTCATGAAGATGGAGACCTTCACCCGTCCCGTCAGCGCCGTCTCCGCCACGACGATTTTGCCGTCGGCGGGAGAGACGATCCGGCCCGGAGGACCGGACGGAATCCGACGGGGAGGATTCCGGAAAAAGTTCACCACGAAGGCCACGAGAAGTAGCCCGACGATACCGAGAACCTTCGAAAAGACGAAAAGGACAGCGGTTATTCCCCCGGCGATCAGAATGAAGGGAATCCCTTCCCGGGCGATGGGGGTCCGGAAATGGTCCGGTCCGACCTTCACGACAAAACCCCGTCGCAGGCAATGGGTGAATGGGCCATCAGTTTTTCGACTGGTCCACGATGCGGGATTTCTTGAGCCAGGGCATCATGGCCCGGATCTCTTCTCCGACCTTTTCGATGGGGTGCTCCCGGCCCTGGCGCTCGAGAGCCTGGAAGACGGGCTTGCCGGCCTTGTTCTCCAAGACGAACTCCCGGGCAAACACTCCGGTCTGGATCTCGTCGAGGATCTTCTTCATCTCCTTTTTAACCTCATCGTTCACGATGCGGCGACCCCGGGTCAGATCCCCGTAGCGGGCAGTGGTACTGATGGAGTAGCGCATGTTCGAAATACCTCCCTCGTAGATGAGGTCCACGATGAGCTTGACCTCGTGGAGACATTCGAAATAGGCCATCTCGGGAGCATACCCCGCCTCGACGAGGGTGTCGAAGCCGGCGGCGATCAGGGCGGAAAGACCCCCGCAAAGCACGGCCTGCTCACCGAAGAGATCGGTTTCGGTCTCCTCCCGGAAGGACGTCTCGAAGACTCCGGCCCGTCCTCCGCCAATGGCTCCGGCATAGGACAGGGCGGTCTCCTTGGCCTGACCGGTGGCATTTTGGTGAACGGCAATGAGGCAGGGAACCCCCGATCCTTTCTGGTATTCGGACCGAACGAGATGTCCCGGTCCCTTGGGAGCGACGAGGAGTACATCCACGTCGGCCGGGGGATGGATCTGGCCGAAGTGGATATTGAAGCCGTGGCCAAAGGCCAGGGTCATCCCGGGACGAAGATGGGGGGCGATCTCGTTTTGGTAGATCTCCGCCTGTTTCTCATCAGGGAGCAGGATCATTACGAAGTCGGCCTTCTTGACGGCATCGGCGACGGAGACCGGCGAGAATCCGAAGCCCTGGGCCTTGCCCCGGGAGCTTCCCTGGCGGATGCCGATGGTCACGTCGACTCCGGAATCCTTGAGGTTGAGGGCGTGGGCGTGGCCCTGGCTTCCAAAGCCAATGATCGCCACCTTCTTGGACCGGATCCGTTCGAGGTTGATGTCGGCTTCATAATAGATCGAAGATTTCAAGGATCACTCCATACGATGAGGGGTGGAAGGTCTGGAATCCGGAGAGAGGTTCTTGCCTTTGGGCTCTTCCGGACCCCATGGGTCGTCTCTTTGTCGTTGTTTTCTTTTCCCGGACGGGCGGGTCTTTCAGTTCTTCCTAAGCGGCTCTCCTCCGGCATCGGAGTCAGGCGGTAATCTCGCTTTCATGGCGGGAGCCCCGGGAGGAAATCCGGACCTCCTCCCGGGCAATGGCGATCGTCCCCGAACGCACAAGCTCCTTGATCCCCAGAGGTCGAAGGAGGGCGATCATCGCATCGATTTTGTCCTCCTCTCCCGTCGCCATCAGGGTATAGGTCGAAGGGGAGGAATCGACGATGTTGGCCCGAAAGATCTCTGCGATGCGAAAAGCCTCCTGACGGTCCTCCGGTCGGGTCGTCGTGTTGACCTTCACCAGAACGGTCTCCCGGCTGATGAAGGGTGTCGTGGAGAGGTCGACCACCTTGATCGTATCCACCAGCTTGTTGAGCTGCTTGGTGATCTGTTCGACGACATGGTCGTCGCCGACGGTGACGATGGTCATCTGGGCGACGCTGGGATCCTGACCGGGACCGACCGAGAGACTCTCGATATTGTAGCCCCGGGCACTGAAAAGCCCGGCCACCCGCGAGAGGACTCCGAAGCGATTTTCCACAAGAACCTGAATGTGGTGGCGTTTTTCGGGAGAGGAGCTCATGCCGTGATCACCGAGTCCTTCTCCTTGCGGGAAGAACGGGGAGACTTTCCGGAGGAGGCTCCGGGGGCCTCGAAGATCATTTCCACATTCGAGCCGCCGGCCGGAACCATGGGGAAGACATTTTCTTCCGGATCCACCATGAACTCCATGAGAACGGGACCTTTGGTGGAGAGCCCCTTGAGAAGGATATCCTCGACCTCTCCCGTCCGGGTCGCCCGGAATCCGGCCACGCCGAAGGCCTCGGCAAGCTTCACGAAGTCGGGAGACTGGCCCACGAAGGAGGAGGAGTAACGGCCCCCGTAGAAAAATTCCTGCCATTGACGGACCATGCCAAGATACTTGTTGTTGAGAATCACGATCTTGACGGGGATCTCCATGGAGGCCACGGTGGCCATCTCCTGGATATTCATCATGAAGCTCCCCTCTCCGGTCACCGCGATGACCCGGGATTTGGGAAAGGCCCTCTGGGCACCGATAGCCGCCGGGAATCCGTAGCCCATCGTTCCGAGCCCCCCGGAGGTAAGCCAGGTGCGGGGGCGAAGGAATTTGAAATACTGGGCCGTCCACATCTGGTGCTGTCCGACGTCGGTAGAGACGATGCAGTCTCCTCCGGTGAGGTCGAAGGCCTTCTCGATCACGAACTGGGGCTTGATCACCTCGGTGTCGTGGCGATAGGTCAGGGGATGTTCGTCCTTCCATCCGGAGATCCGGTCATGCCACTCGGCAAGGTCGGAGAGACCTTCCTCCTCCTGAATCTTCCGCACATCCTCGAGAAGATCGGAGAGGATCAGGCGGGCATCTCCCACGACGGGAACGTCCACCCGGAAGTTCTTCCGGATCGAGGTGGGGTCGATGTCGATGTGGATCACCTTCGAATGGGGAGAAAATTCCGAGATCTTTCCGGTGACACGATCGTCGAAGCGCACACCCACGGCAATGAGGAGGTCGCTGTGGTGGACGGCCATATTGGCGGCGTAGGTCCCGTGCATGCCCAGCATGCCCATGAAGAGGGGATCATTGCCGGGATAGGCCCCCAGACCCATCAGGGTGAGTGTGACAGGGATCTTCGTGAGGGCGACAAGTTCGGCCAGTTCGGCGTGGGAATCCGAGGCGATGACCCCTCCCCCCACATAGAGAACGGGCTTCCTGGCCTTGGCGATGAGGCCGGCCGCCTTCCGGATCTGCCAGCGATTTCCGTGGACGGTGGGGTTGTAACCGCGAAGGGCCAGTGTTTCGGGATACCGGAACTCGGCCCGATCCACGATGACATCCTTGGGGATATCCACGAGAACAGGGCCCGGACGTCCGGAACGGGCAATATAAAAGGCCTCCTTCATGATTCGCGGAAGCTCCGAGATATCCCGAACGAGGTAGTTGTGCTTGGTACAGGAGCGGCTGATCCCCACGATGTCGGCTTCCTGGAAGGCATCGTTGCCGATCATCTTCGTGGGAACCTGACCGGTGACAACCACGAGGGGAATCGAATCCATGTTGGCATCGGCGAGTCCCGTCACCGTGTTCGTGGCTCCGGGTCCGGACGTGACGAGAACCACGCCGACCTCTCCCGTGGTTCGGGCATATCCTTCGGCCGCGTGGACCGCTCCCTGCTCGTGGCGGGTCAGGACCACCGACAGGGAAGGGTCCTTGTAGAGGGCGTCAAAAATGGGGAGGACGACGCCTCCCGGATATCCGAATATCTGGGAAACACGCTCTTTCTTGAAACATTCGAGCAGTATTTCGGCACCGGTCATCTTTACCATATCCTGAAACTCCTTCGGGAGGTCCATCGAGGTTTAAAAGTAAATTGTAAGGAATACCGGGAAAGGGGGTCAAGTGCAGAGCGCGCCCGATTCAGGGATCTCCGACATATATTTTCAAGAATGAAAGTAACTTCCTGATTATTAGAACCGTCTGGTACGAAGGGGAGAGCCGGTGAGGCCTGGGAGAAAAAAGTCGACCGGGACTCTTCTGTTTTTTTAGGTTTTTCATTTCATAAAAATCTTGAAGTCGTAGATAGAGGCGGATCTTTTTGGGGAAAATGAAGGGATTGTTATTGAGCGAAAGGGGGTTGATCCTATGGAAAGTCTGGTGAATCCCTGTCGGAAAATCACTCATTTGACCCTCACTCTGTTCTTTGGTAGGATCAAACCCGCCCCTGATTTCTCCTCAGAAAAAGGCCACGATCACATTATTTTTCTTTTATTTTTTAATAACTTAAAAGATATTACAATCACGATTGTTTTTCCCCTTCTCCTCCCGGTTTGTAAGGTATTTTTTCACAGGTTTTCCACAGACTGTTAAAAACTTTTCATAGCGATGTCTTCGGCATCTGGACCCAAGAGATTTTCATGCAGGATCTTTGGAACGACGTACTCGACCATATCGACAAGAGAGAGGGAACCTCTGTCCTGGAAGGGGTTCGGGATCTCTACCGAGAGTGCCGCCTCGAAAGAACAGGCAACCGCCTCCTTCTGGTTGTTCCCAACGGCTTTGTGAGCCGCCTCGTCTCCGGACGCCACCAGGAATCAATCATCGAGGCCTGCAAGGTCCTCACCGGTCTTGAGGATCTCGAGTTTTCCATTATGGTCTCCGAAGAAAAGAAGGCCAAAAAACCCCGACAGGCTCCCAAGCCTCCCCTTCCTGTCGTGAAGGGGGCCGTCTCCCGGGACCCCTCCTGGGAGAGCCATCTGATTTCCCGCCACACCTTCGACACCTATGTGGTGGGAGAGTCGAACCGCTTCGCCCATGCCGCGGCCTTCCAGGTTTCTGAAAATCCCGGGAAGTCCTACAACCCCTTCTACATTTACGGGGGGGTGGGTCTGGGCAAGACCCACCTTGTCAACGCCATCGGCAATGCGATTCAAGTCAAGACCCCCTCTTCCCGGATCCTCTACCTGACCTCCGAATCGTTCCTCAACGAGATGGTGAGCGCCATCCGATTTGCCAAGATGATCGAGTTCAAGGAGCGCTACCGTACCATCGACGTTCTGATCATCGACGATATCCAGTTCATCTCGACCAAGGAGAAGACCCAGGAGGAGTTCTTCCACACCTTCAACTCCCTCTTCGAGAAGGGGAAGCAGATCATCCTGACCAGCGACTGCCCCCCCAACGAGATCTCGACCCTCGAGGAGCGGCTCAGGTCCCGTTTCGCCTCGGGGCTGATTGCCGACATACAGATTCCGGACTTCGAGACGAAGGTGGCCATCCTCATCGAAAAGATGAAACTCGAGGGAATTGCCCTCCCCGAAGACGTCATCTATTTTCTCGCCACCAGCATCAAGTCCAACATCCGGGAGCTCGAAGGGGCCATGATCCGGCTTGGGGCCTACCAGACCCTCATGGGAAAGCCCGTCACCATGGAGGTGACCCGCCGGCTCTTGTCGAACCTGATCCAGACGGCTCCGGCTCCTGTTCATACCGAAATCATCGTCAACGAGGTGGCCTCTTACTACAAGGTCTCCCCCAAGGACATCCGCTCGAAGAAACGCAATCGCTCCATCTCGGTGGCTCGCCAGGTAGCCATCTTCCTTCTTCGGGACCTGACCCAGATGTCCTTTCCGGAAATTGGCCGGGAGATGGGAGGACGAGACCATTCGACCGCGATGTATGCCTTCAGGTCTGTGGATGACAACAGGGACTCCGATGCCGTTCTTTCCCGGGATATTGAAACACTGAAACGGCGGCTCCTTCAGCTTTAGGTTCCGGAGAGCCGCTCTTCCAACCGCCCTGGGGGAGGGGCCTTCGAGGCCCTCCCCCATCATGGCCCTTGCCAGGAGTTTTCATGGATTTCTTGATCGAACAGAGCGTCTTCCTCGAAGCCCTCGAAAAGGTCTCCGTTCTTTCCGACCGGAAAAATATCGCCCTCCTCTCCTCCCACATCCTGATCGAGGCGGCAGAGGATGGCATTACCCTTCTCTCTTTTGACCAGTCAGCCGGAGGCCGTCTGCGGGTTCCCGCCAAGGTGACTACTCCCGGTCAATCGACGGTCTTGGGGAAGAAAATCTTCCAGATCGTCCGGGAGCTCTCTCCCGGGATGATCCATCTCTTCCGGGAGGAGGGAGGCCGCAAGGGGATGACGACGGTGGAAAAGGATTCCGCCGTCTTCCACCTCAAGGGGATCGACCCCCGGGACTTTGCCTCCTTCCCCGAAATCACCCCGGAATACTCTTTCGGGGTGCCGATCCGGGATCTTCAGAAGCTGGTCGAGAAGACCCTTCCCTTCGTGGTGGAGGAGGAAGGAACCTACATGAACGGGGTCCTGTTCCAGCGTGAGAGAACCTCCGGAGGCAAGGCCGCCCTGAATGTGGTGGGAACCGACGGAAACGGTCTTCATCACGGGCAGATTTCTCTGGGTGAAGAGGGAGGGATCGACCTCGCCGAACAGGGGGAGAAGAGATTTCTCATCAAGAGGCGCCATGCTGCCGATCTCATTCGCATGCTTGAGACCGACGCCAAGGACGAGAAGCTCACCGTGGAAATCTCCGTCAACCCCCGTTACGCCCAGTTTCGGTGGCTCGGATTCTATTTCTTCGTCCGGCTTCTCGATTTGCGTTTTCCCAACTACCGGGATGTCTTCCCCGAAGAACACTCGGTGACGGTGGACATGGGGCGGGAAGCGGCCACCGCCATCATTCGTCGGGCCGGGCTCATCTCCGAAAAAAACGTCGAACTTGAGCTGACCTGGGACGAGCGGGCGGTGACCATGACCTCCCAGAACATCGATATCGGCGATTCCCGGGAGCAGACCCCGGCTATCGTGACCGGGCCTCCCAGCGGATTTTTCTTCAGCATCCAGTCCCTCTCCAAGCTTCTGGGAGTCGTGGGGGGAACCACCCTCCGGATGCAGGCGGTGATCCTCGACGATCCCTTGGAGCGCAGCAAGGTTCCCGTGGTCTGGAGCTCTGTCGAGGAACCTCTTTCCCGTTATGTTATCATGCCTCTTGAGACTCATTCCTGAAGGCGAAATCCCGATCCGGAAAAGATCCGGCAATCATCTCCGGCGTTCTCTGAAACTCCGGCATCATCCATATGAGGGAGCGTGACGATTTGAACTCGCAGATCCAGGACACTTACGGCGAACAGCAGATCCGGATTCTCGAAGGTCTCGAGGCCGTTCGCGTCAGGCCCGGCATGTACATCGGAAGCACAGGTATCGACGGACTCCACCACCTTGTCTACGAGCTGGTGGACAACAGCGTCGACGAATCTCTGGCGGGATATTGCACCGCCATCGAGGTGATCCTTCACTCCGATCGCTCGGTGACCGTGAAGGACAACGGCCGCGGGATCCCTACGGGGATGCATCCCGAACAGAACCGTTCGGCGGCCGAGGTCGTCCTGACCGTTCTTCACGCTGGAGGAAAGTTCGACAACAACACCTACAAAGTGTCGGGAGGACTTCACGGTGTCGGCGTCTCAGTGGTGAACGCGCTCTCCGAGACGTTGTTTCTGGACATCGACCAGAAGGGGAACCACTATCGCCAGATCTACCACAAGGGGATACCTGAGGCCCCTCTGGCCATCACCGGCCCCTCGGAGACGACCGGAACCTCCATCCGTTTCTATCCCGACCTCACGATCATGGAAACCGATGCCTTTTCCTTCGATGTCCTGGCCCACCGGTTCCGGGAGCTTGGCTACCTCAATCCTGCCCTCACCATTACCCTCCGGGACGAGGACACGCTCCGGGAGGAGGTCTTCCACGACGAAGGCGGTATCCGGTCCTTTCTTCTCTTCATCAACGAAAACAAGAGGACTCTCCACGATCCCCTCTCCTTCCGGAAGTCTTTCGACAACGGATCCACCTTCGAGGTCTCCTTCCAGTACCAGGACACCACCGACGCCGAAACTCTCCTGAGCTACGTCAACAACATCCCCACCCGGGAAGGAGGGACCCACGTCCGCGGGTTCCGGGCCGCCCTCACCCGGGTGGTGAACCGCTTCATCAAGGAAAAGAATCTCAACAAGGGAGAAGAGGTCAAGGGCGAGGACATCCGCGAGGGCCTCTCCGCCATCATCAGCATCAAGATCCCCAACCCCCAGTTCGAGGGGCAGACCAAGGCCAAGCTGGGTTCAAGCTGGGTCTCCGGTGCGATGGAGACCTTCCTCGCCGAATCCCTCGAGGATGCCTTCGAGAAGCAGGGGGCCGTGGCCCGGGCCATCGCCGACAAGGCGATCCTCTCGGCACAGGCCCGGGAGGCCGCCCGTAAAGCCCGGGAGCTCACCAAGAGAAAGAATGTTCTCGAGGGCTCCAACCTCCCGGGGAAGCTCGCCGACTGCCAGGAGAATGATCCCGCCAAGAGCGAGCTTTACATCGTGGAGGGAGATTCGGCCGGCGGCTCGGCCAAGCAGGGACGGGACCGGCGCTTCCAGGCCATCCTTCCCCTCAAGGGAAAGATCCTGAACGTGGAGAAGAGCAAGGGGGTCGAAAAGTTCATCACCCACGACGAGGTCCGGGCCCTGATCACCGCCGTCGGATGCGGTCTCGGAGCCGAGGATTTCTCTCTCAAGAATCTTCGATACCACAAGATCATCATCATGACCGACGCCGATGTGGATGGCGCGCACATCCGGACCCTCCTTCTGACCTTCTTCTTCCGCCACATGAACCTGCTCATCGACGGCTCCTACGTCTACATCGCCCAGCCCCCTCTCTATAAGGTGGCCTTCCAGAAGCAGGAGCGGTACCTGCTCAACGACCAGGCCCTGGAGGCCTTTATTCTCGAGAAGGCGACCGAGAAGATCGCCTTTTCCATCTCCGAGTCGGCTCCCTGGCTGGAGGGGGCGGAGGCAGTCAAGCGCCTCCTCGTCCTCTCCCGGTATGAGCAGGAGGTCAGGTACTGGACAAATCGGGTCGGCCACGGACCGCTCCTGAGGTTGTTCGGGCTCTATCCCTCCCTCTCCGGCGAGATCCTCCACCATGAGGAGGAGGCCCGGTCTTTCGTCGAGTTCTGTCGATCCCGCTACGGGGAATCCTCGGGCGGCGGGGTCCTCGAGGGATCGGTCCACCCCGTGGAGGGCTCGGGGGAGACCCCGCTCTTCCGCCTCGTCTTCGAGAGCCGCCAGCTGGGATACGAATCCCGCCTGACCCTCGACCCGGCCCTTTTTGGCAGCATGGTCAGGGGGAGCCGTTCGCTGCGCATCCTTCGGACGGAGGGGCTTCAGGGCCCCTACCGGATCAGGGACCGCGAGTCCGGAGAGGTCAGGACCTTCGATTCTCCCGAGGCGCTTCTGGCGGCCGTCACCGGCCCCGTCCGCTCCAAGATCACCCTCCAGCGCTACAAAGGGCTGGGAGAAATGAACCCGGAGCAGCTCTGGGAAACCACCATGGACCCGGCCAAGAGGACGCTCCTCAAGGTCTCGATCCCCGACTATCTCGAGGCGGACAGGATCTTTACCATCCTGATGGGAGACCAGGTGGCTCCCCGACGGGAGTTCATCGAACAGAACGCCCTCGACGTTTCCAACCTCGACATCTAGCCTCCGGAGGATTTTTTGGATACTCCCCTTCCCCAGGATACCCCCCGCGAAACCACAGTTTCGATCGACGAGGAGATCCGTACCGCCTACCTGAACTACTCCATGAGCGTGATCGTGGGCCGGGCCCTGCCCGACGCCCGCGACGGTCTCAAGCCCGTCCAGCGGCGCGTTCTCTTCGCCATGCACGAGATGGGGGTGCGTCCCGGGACCGCCTACCGCAAATCCGCCCGGATCGTGGGTGACGTTATCGGTAAATACCATCCCCACGGGGACACGGCGGTCTATGACACCGCCGTTCGGCTCGTCCAGCCCTTTACCCTGCGCTACCCCCTGATCGACGGACAGGGCAACTTCGGGTCGGTGGACGGAGACGCTCCCGCCGCCATGCGTTATACCGAGATCCGCCTCACCCGCCTCGCCGAAGAAATGATGGGCGAGCTCGACGAGGAGACGGTGGACTGGTCTCCCAACTACGACGAGTCCCTTGAGGAGCCCCGGGTCCTTCCCGCCTCCCTTCCCCTTCTCCTTTTGAACGGCTCCTCCGGTATCGCGGTGGGGATGGCCACCAACATCCCTCCCCACAATATCACCGAGGTGCTGAATGCTCTTCTTCATCTGATCGACAATCCCGAGGCTACCGACTCCGATCTCATGACCTTTGTCACGGGTCCCGACTTCCCCACCGGGGGAGTGATCCTGGGTCGTTCGGGGATCGAATCGGCCTATCGCACCGGCCGGGGATCGATCGTTATGCGGGGGGTCGTGGAGGTGGAGGACAGCACCCGGAGTGATCGCCAGTGCCTGGTGATCCGGGAGATCCCCTACCTTGTGAACAAGGCCCGTCTGATCGAGAAGATCGCGGAGCTTGTCAGGGAAAAGAAGATTGAACATATCGCCGACATCCGGGATGAATCGGACCGGGACGGGATGCGTATCGTGATCGATCTGCGGCGAGAGGCCATTCCCCGGATCATCATGAACCAGCTCTTCCTTCTGACCCCTCTCCAGAGCTCCTTCGGCTACAACGCCGTCTCCATCGTCAACGGCCGCCCCGAGACCCTCTCCCTTTCCCAGTCCCTCCAGGTCTTTCTGAGCTTCAGAAAGGACGTGGTGACCCGTCGGACCCTCTTCCGCCTCCGGAAGGCCCGGGAGCGCTTCCACATCCTCGAAGGTCTCCGGCGGGCGATCGACCTCATTGACGAAATTATCGCCCTCATCCGTCGATCCGGATCCCCGGATGAGGCCCGAAACGGCCTCGTCTCCCTCTTCGCCTTTTCCGAGCTCCAGGCCCAGGCCATTCTCGACCTCCGGCTCCAGCGCCTCACCGGCCTCGAACGGGAAAAGATCGAGGCCGAGTACCGGGAAGTGGCGGCCCTCATCGCTTCGCTTGAAGCCATCCTGGCCTCCCGGGAGGCCCTCCTCGAGGTGATCCGGGAAGAGACCCGCACCCTTCTTGAGCGCTTCGGAGACGGGCGGCGAACGGTGATCGTTCCCGACGAGGGAGAGCTGACCCCCGAGGCCCTCATTCCTGACGAGCCCTACATCGTGACCCTCTCCTATGAGGGCTATATCAAGCGGATGCCCGATGCCGTCCTCCCCACCCAGCGCCGGGGGGGCAAGGGGCGAATCGGGGTGACGCTCAAGGAGGATGACTGCCTGATCGCGACCCTCAACGCACGGGCTCACGACACCCTTCTCTTCTTTACCGACCTGGGCAAGGTCTATCGTCTCAAGACCTACGAGCTTCCCGAGGCCCAGCGGACCGCCCGGGGCAAGCACCTTCTCTCCCTTCTCTCTCTCTCTCCCGACGAGAGAGTGGCGGCGATCCTTCCTGTTCGCTCCTTCGAGGGGGACAACCTCCTTCTCTTCGGAACGGTCAAGGGGTACTTCAAGAAGACCCGTCTTTCGGAATATGCCAACATCCGTCAGGGGGGGCTCATCGCTACGGTCCTCGAAGAGGGAGACCGCCTGGCCCGGGTTCTGGTTCTCCACCCCGACCGCCGGCTCCTCGTGGCCACCCGGGGCGGGATGTCCATCCGCTTCGAGGCCGACAACATCCGTCCCACGGGCCGGGCGACCCGCGGAGTGAGAGCCATTCGTCTCTCCCCGGACGATTCGGTGGTAAGCTTTGAAGAGGTGAGCGAAAGCGACCTTCTTCTGGTGACCACCGAGAAGGGCTTCGGCAAGAGAGTCGATACCAACCTCTTCCGCCTCCAGAAGCGGGGTGGCAAGGGCGTTCGCATCGCCAAGGTCACCCCGGAAACCGGCTCCGTCGTCGCCATACTCAAGGTGACCGAGCGCGACGATATCGATGTGGTGACCGACACCGGCCGGGTGATCCGTATTCCTTCCGAGGATATCCGGAAGGTGGGTCGTGGGGCCAAGGGGGTCAAGCTCGTCTCCCTCTCCGACAGCCCCCAGGAGACCATTGTCTGTGCCGCCATCAATCCGAAGCGGGATCCGACTCCCCTTGAGGCCTATCTCGAGAAAGAGCCGGCCGGCAAGGATGTTCGGGGCGAGATGGAGGAGTCTCAGGAGAAGTCCATCGATGGGGACAAGGATCCCGACGTCAGGATCTGACCTTCATGACATCTGACAGACCCTCCTTCCGCGGCCGGCTGGTCCCCTTTGCCGTGGCCTCTCTTCTGTGTCTTGCGGGGTGCTCCCAGTCCCAGTCCCGGATGGCCTACCATGAGGGCCAGAAGGCCCTGGGCGAGTTCCAGATCGAGGAGGCCCGGAAGGACTTCAAGAAGGCGATCCGCATTGCTCCCCGTTCGGGAATCGCCGGTTTGTCGTATTTCCGTCTGGGCGAGATCGAGGATCGCTACGAAAACCGCCCCGACCGTGCGGGGGAAAACTATATCCGGGCCCTGGAAAACCTCTCCGACAAGTCGGTCCGCTCCCGGGCCTCCTTCTATCTGGCGAGGGATCTGGTAAGCCAGGGGCGCATGAACAACGCCCTCTCCGTACTGAAAAAACTCCGGGAATCCCATCCCGACAGGATCCTCTGGATGAGGGCCACCTCCCTTTCCGCGGGGATTCTTGAACGGGAGCAGCACTACAGGGGAGCCCTCTCCCTTTACCGGGAGGTCAGGGAGAAGGATGAGGATGAAAAGGAGGGGATCCGGGCCTGGCTCAAGGTCGGACTCCTCGAAGGGATCCTGGGGGATGCCAAGGCCTCGGCCCATGATCTCCGGGCCTTTTTAAAGAGCCATCCCCACGGCCCCATGGCCGACATCGCCGAGTACAACCTGGCCCGGGCCCTCTCGGCGCAGGGCCATGACCGTCAGGCGCTGTCCCTTCTGGCTGACGTCATGGGCCGCTATCCCAACCCCGACGAGGTGACGGCGGAGATCTCCGCCATTCGCCGCAAGATGAAGGCGGCCGCAAATCCGGAGACGGCTTCCGGCACGGGGTCCGGAGGAACTTCAAAAACGGAGAGGGCGGGCAGTTCCGGAAAGAAGTGATGAGGATCAACGAGACCTTTTTTTCCATTCAGGGGGAGTCGACCTTTGCCGGTTGGCCCTGCTTTTTTATCCGGACGACCGGATGCCCCCTGCGGTGCCGCTGGTGCGACACGACCTATTCCTTTTACGAGGGAGAGGAGAGATCGGTCGACTCTCTCGTCGAGGAGGCGATGACCCATCCGGTCCCTCTGGTCGAGGTCACGGGAGGGGAACCTTTTTCGGCCCCTGAGCTCTCCCGGCTTGTCCGGGAACTTCTCGATGCCGGCAAGACCGTTCTCATCGAAACGTCCGGAGCCCTGCCGGTGCCCGAAGGGCTCGACCGGCGCTGCCATCTTGTGATGGATATCAAGCCTCCCGGCTCGGGGATGGCGCATCTCATGGCGGAGGAGACCTTCCGGGCTTTGCGTCCGGGGGATGAGATCAAGGCGGTCATCGCCGATCGGCGCGACTTCGACTACTGCCTCGACTTTCTCGACCGGCTGGCTCTTCCCCGGGAGATTCCGGTGACGGTCTCTCCCGTCTTCGGGGAGTGCTCTCCAGGAGAGTTGGCCGAGTGGGTCCTCTCCTCCGGGAGAGAGATCCGGATGGGTCTTCAGCTTCACAAGATCCTTTTCGATCCTGAAAGGAGGGGAGTCTAGTGGCCACGGGCGGACGGGGCGTGGTTTTGGTGAGCGGAGGAATGGACAGTGCGGTGACTGCGGCCCTGGCCCGGAAGGAGTGCGATTTTCTGGGATTTCTTCATGTGCGCTACGGCGGCCGCACCCAGAGGCGGGAGGAGCAGTCCTTCCGGGCTCTCTGCGACCATTTCCGTCCGGACCGGACGCTCATCACCGAGTCCCCCTCTCTGGCCGCGGTGGGAGGGTCAGCGCTGACCGACGGGAGCCTCGAGATCCCCGAGGGAGACCTCGAGCGCACAGGCATCCCGGTCACCTACGTTCCCTTCAGGAACGCCCACTTTCTCTCGGTGGCGGTCTCCTGGGCGGAGGTCCTCTCCTGCAACCGGATCTATATCGGGGCGGTAGAGGAGGACAGTTCGGGATATCCCGACTGCCGCCGGGCCTTCTACGACGCCTTCGAGCACGCGGCCCGTCTGGGGACGGCGATGGAGAGGGAGGGCTCGTCCCTTTCCATCGTCACTCCCGTGATTCACATGGACAAGGGAGAGATCGTGCGTACGGGGCTCTCCCTGTCCGTTCCCTTTGCCATGACCTGGTCGTGTTACCGGGAAGGAGAGAAGGCCTGCGGCCATTGCGACAGCTGCCTCCTTCGCCTGCGGGGATTTGCCCGGGCGGGAGTGCCCGACCCTCTTCCCTATGATCTTTCGACCCCGCCGGAGGGGAAACCCTCCGGCCCACACCCATAAGAAGCGATGAAAGGACCCTCATGACGAAGACCGAGATACTCGCGACCGACCCTGCCAGGAAGAAAGCTGCCGCCCTGATTCTCCCTCTTTTTGAGGAGGAGGCCCTCTCCGGCGTCTCCGCCACTGTCGATCACACCCTGGGCGGGGAGATTGCCAGGATGATCAAAAACGGAGAGATCCGCGGGGCGTCGGGAGAGGTTACCCTCCTGCCGACCTTCGGCAAGCTCCCGGCCCGCACCCTTCTTCTCGTCGGTCTCGGCAAGCGGGACAAGCTCCACCCTGAAACCCTCCGGAAGGCCTCGGGAAGCGCCGCCACCGCCCTCAAAAAACGAAACCTCACCGACGCGGTCTCGGCTTTGGCTCTGGTCCTTCCCGACGCGGCAGCGGCGGTGGAGGCGGTGGTGGAGGGGACCCTTCTGGGCCTCTATGACTTCGATACCTACAAAAGCCCCGGCAAGGACAAGGCTCCATATGCCCTGACCGAACTTTTCGTGGCGGTGGCAGCGAAGGATCGGCCGGCCGCCTCGGAAGGGTTGCACCGGGGAGAGGTGATCTCGAAGAATACCCTCCTGGCCCGGGATCTGGGGAACCATCCCGCCAATGTGGCGACTCCCACCATGATCGCGCGGCTTGCCGAGGAGGAGGCCCGCAAGAGAAAGATTTCCTATCTCTCATACGACCGGGAGAAGCTCGAGAGGATGGGGCTCAACGCTCTGGTGGGCGTGGCCAAGGGCTCCGACGAACCCGCCCGTCTCATCATCCTGGAATACAAACCGGCCAAGCCCGTGAATTCTGCGCCGATTCTCCTCGTGGGCAAGACCCTGACCTTCGACTCCGGAGGGATCTCTCTCAAGCCCGCGGACAAGATGGAGCTCATGAAGGGGGACATGAGCGGCGGGGCCGCCGTTTTAGGAACCATTCTCTCGGTGGCCGACCTGGGTCTTCCCGTCCATGTGGTGGCGGTCATGCCCGCCACCGAAAACATGCCCTCGGGCCGGGCCAACAAGCCTGGTGATGTGGTGAAGGCTTACAACGGGAAGACGATCGAGATCATCAATACCGATGCCGAAGGCCGTCTGATCCTGGCCGATGCCCTCTCGTTCGGGATCCGGACCTACCACCCGGAGCTGGTAGTCGATGTGGCCACCCTCACCGGGGCGGTGGTCATCGCTCTGGGGGGACAGGCCATGGGGGTCCTGGGGAACAACGAAACCCTCATCGCCCGGGTCCGGGAGGTCGGAGAGCGGGTCGGGGAGCGCGGCTGGCCCCTGCCCCTCTTCGACGAGTATTTTGACCAGATCAAGAGCGATATCGCCGATATCAGGAACACCGGAAACAAGGGAGGGGCCGGAACCATTACCGGAGCGGCCTTCCTCCACCATTTCGTGGACGAGACCCCCTGGGTCCATCTCGATATTGCCGGGACCGCCTGGGTGGACTCTTCAGAGCCCTACAAGCCCAAGGGCAATGTGGGCATCGGCGTTCGACTTCTGACCCATCTGGTGGAAGAGCGTGCCCACGGCTCCCTCCTTCCGAAGGCGGCCTCCGCTCCCCGGAAGACAGGCCGGAAGGCGCCGGCACCTCGCGCTGCCCGGTCCAGAAAATAGCCCATGGCGGGAAAAAAGAAGGACGAAAGGGAGGCCGACGAGAAAGCCCGGGCGGTGAGCACCAACCGGAAGGCCCTCTTCCGATACGAGGTCCTCGAACGCTTCGAGGCGGGGATCGTCCTTTGGGGAACCGAGGTGAAGGCCATTCGCGAGGGCTCGGTGAATCTCGGGGATGCCTTTGTCCGCTTCGAGAAGGAGGAGGCCTGGCTCTACCAGATGCATGTGGGCCCCTACCGCGGAGGTAACCGGGAGAATCACGACCCTCTCCGGGTCAGAAAGCTCCTCCTCCACCGGAAGGAAATCCTCCGTCTTTTCGGCCTGACGCTCCAGAAGGGCTTGACGGTCGTTCCGCTGGGGATATATTCTAACAATAGAAAGAAATTCAAGGTCACTCTGGCCCTTGTGAAAGGGAAGACCCAGGGGGACAAGCGGGAGGCCATCAAACGTCGGGAGGCCGACCGGGAAATTTCTCGTGTGTTCCGCTCAAACCAGAAGTT